>JAZUJW010000044.1:0-42949 GCA_045642925.1 Oscillospiraceae bacterium | reverse complement strand
ATTTGTCTTCCTAAGACCGCTTGGCCTCCGACTTCTGTATGCAAAAACAGCCTGCCCTCATCAGAGAGCAGACTGTCTTCTTTTTGGTACTATTAGAAATTCACTTTGCGTGCAACATAGGAAGTGTGCAGAATCTCGTGTGCCTTGTGACCGCCCACTTCACCAAGATACTCATCATAAAGTGCCTTGACTGCCGGGTTGTCCTGCGACTTGCGCATCGGCAGTGCTGCATCTTCATCATACAACACCTTTGCACGAAGTGCACGGATGTCTGTGAAGTTGCGGACAGATGCCGGCTGAATCGGCTGACCACCACCGTTGACACAGCCGCCAGGGCAGCCCATGACTTCGATGAAGGTGTAATCTGCTTCGCCAGCACGTACCTTGTCCATCAGCTTGCGAGCATTTGCCAGACCGCTGACAACTGCAACCTTAACAGTCAGTGCGCCAACAGTGTAGCTTGCTTCCTTGATTGCTTCCGTTCCGCGAACTTCCTTGAAGTCGAGCTTCTCAGCAGGCAGAACTTCGCCGGAAATCTTCTCTACTGCAAAACGCAGTGCTGCTTCCATAACACCGCCCGTTGCACCGAAAATAACACCAGCGCCGGTGAAAATGCCCAGCGGATCGTCAAACTTTTCGTCAGGCAGCTCGGTGAAGTTCAGACCTGCACGGTCGATCATTCTGCCAAGCTCACGGGTGGTCAGTGCGAAGTCGATGTCAGGAACACCTGCTGCGGACTGATTCTCTCTGCCCATCTCGAATTTCTTCGCGGTGCAGGGCATGATGGAAACGGAAACGATATCCTTCGGATCCCAACCCATCTTCTCTGCGAAGTAGGTCTTGGTGACTGCACCGAACATCTGCTGCGGACTCTTGCAGGTGGAGAGGTTCGGAATCAGATCAGGATAGTAGTGTTCGCAGAACTTGATCCAGCCGGGAGAGCAGGAAGTGATCATCGGGAGAACGCCCTTGTTCTGTACGCGCTCCAGAAGTTCTGTACCTTCTTCCAGAATGGTCAGGTCAGCGGTGAAGTTGGTGTCGAATACGAAATCAAAGCCCAGACGCTTGAGTGCTGCAACCATCTTGCCTTCGACATTGGTGCCGATGGGCAGACCGAAGCATTCGCCCAGACCTGCACGGACTGCGGGAGCAGTCTGTACAACAACGTGCTTGCTGGGATCAGCGATTGCTGCGAGCACTTCGTCGATGAAGCTCTTTTCAGAGAGTGCGCCTGTCGGGCAGACATTGATGCACTGACCGCAGGATACGCAGGCAGTTGCGCCCAGACCTTTTTCGAATGCGGAACCAATGTGGGTGGAGAAACCACGGTCATTTGCGCCGATGACACCAATGCCCTGTACCTTTTCGCAGACTGCGGAGCAGCGGCGGCACAGAATGCACTTGTTGTTGTCGCGGAACATATGCGGAGCGGTTTCGTCGATGGCGTACTCGTTCTTTGCACCATCGTAGTAGCCTGCATCTTCGATGCCAAGCTCATTTGCGAGCTTCTGGAGTTCGCAGTTCTTGCTTCTGACGCAGGAGAGGCAGTTTCTCTCGTGGTTGGAGAGGATCAGCTCCATGGTCTTCTTGCGGGAATCCAGTACCTTCGGGGAATTGGTGAATACTTCCATACCCTCGGTGACAGGATATACGCAGGCAGCCACGATTCTCTTCGGGCCAAGAGCAGGGCCGCGCATTTCCTGTGCTTCGACAACGCACATACGGCAAGCGCCGATCTCGTTGATGTCTTTCAGGTAGCAGAGGGTGGGGATGGTCACACCTGCTGCACGGGCGGCTTCGAGAATTGTAGAACCCTTCGGAACTGCAACAGCCTGACCGTTAATCTTTACATTTACCATATCACTCATGCTGTGAAGCCTCCTTATTTCTTGCTGATCGCGCCGAACTTACACTTGCTCATGCAGGCACCGCACTTCACGCACTTCGTGGTGTCAATTGCCATCGAAGCGAGCTTGTGACCTTCAGCGGTGTAGTCGGTTCTGCTGATTGCTTCTGCGGGGCACTGCTTAGCGCACATTCCGCAGCCGATGCACTTATCCTGATCAATTTCGAAGTGCAGCAGCGACTTGCAAACGCCTGCCGGGCAGCGCTTCTCAACGATGTGTGCAATGTACTCATCGCGGAAATAACGGAGGGTGGAGAGAACAGGGTTCGGAGCTGTCTGTCCGAGACCGCAGAGAGAGTTTGCCTTGATGTAGTTGCAGAGTTCTTCGAGTTTGTCGAGGTCTTCGAGCGTGCCGTTGCCGTTGGTGATCTTTTCGAGAATTTCGTACATTCTCTTGGTACCGATACGGCAAGGTGTGCACTTACCACAGGACTCGTCAACAGTGAACTGGAGGAAGAACTTTGCGATATCGACCATGCAGTTGTCCTCGTCGAGAACGATCAGACCGCCGGAACCCATCATGGAACCGATTGCGATGAGGTTATCATAGTCGATCTTGATATCGAAATGTTCAGCAGGAATGCATCCGCCGGAAGGGCCGCCTGTCTGTGCAGCCTTGAACTTCTTGCCGTTCGGGATGCCGCCGCCGATCTCCTCGACAACGGTGCGCAGCGTGGTGCCCATGGGGATCTCGACCAGACCGGTGTTGTTGATCTTGCCGCCGACTGCGAATACCTTTGTACCCTTGGACTTCTCGGTACCCATGGTGGTGAACCAGGAAGCGCCGTTCAGGATGATCTGCGGGATGTTCGCATAGGTTTCAACGTTGTTGAGGATGGTCGGCTTGCGGAACAGACCTTTCTCAGCAGGGAAAGGAGGACGGGGACGAGGCTCACCGCGGTTGCCTTCGATAGAGGTCATGAGGGCAGTTTCTTCGCCGCAGACGAATGCACCGGCGCCGAGGCGGAGGTCAATGTCGAAGCAGAAGTCAGTGCCGAAGATGTTCTGACCGAGCATACCGGCTTCACGAGCCTGCTTGATTGCGATGCGCAGACGCTCAACAGCGATGGGGTACTCAGCACGAACGTAGATGTAGCCCTGCTTTGCACCGATTGCATAACCTGCAATTGCCATTGCTTCGAGAACAACGTGCGGGTCGCCTTCGAGGATGGAACGGTCCATAAATGCACCGGGGTCGCCCTCATCGGCGTTGCAGCAGACGTACTTCATGTCAGCATCGGGAACGAGGTTCTTTGCGAGCTTCCACTTCATACCGGTCGGGAATCCGCCGCCGCCTCTGCCGCGCAGACCGCTGTCGAGGATCTCCTTGATAACGTCATCCTGAGACATGGTGGTGAGAACCTTGCCGAGTGCTTCGTAGCCCTGACGGCCGATGTACTCGTCAATATTTTCAGGGTTGATCACGCCGCAGTTGCGGAGTGCCAGACGATGCTGTTTCTTATAGAAAGCAGTATCGTTCAGAGGCTTGATGCCTTCTTCTGTCACGGTTTCCTGATACAGGAATTCCTTGACAGGGTTGCCTTCCATGAAATGCTCCTTGACGATGCGCGGGATCTCGTCCACGTTCACCTTGGAGTAGAAAGTGCCTTCCGGATAAACGATCATGATCGGGCCGAGTGCGCACAGACCAAAGCAGCCTGTCTTGACGACCTGAATTTTATCAGTCAGACCATTCGCAGCAAGCTCTTCCTCGAGCTTTGCGATGACCTTCATAGAGCCTGAAGAAGTACAGCCCGTACCGCCGCAAACCAGAACCTGCTTGTCATACTTGGAAGCAGCATCTTCGCCTGTACGAAGTGCAACTTCCTTGCGCATTTTTTCTCTGATTTCAGCGAGGTCTTGCAGTGTTTTCATAGATAAACCTCCTAAGTTTTTGGAATTGCTCAGAAATTAGTCAGCATACTTTGCGAGAATCTCATCGATTTCTTCGGGTTTGCCGAGCAGTCTGCCGTAAACATCATCATTGATCATGAATACAGGTGCCAGACCGCAAGCGCCGACGCAGCGGCAATCATCCAGAGAGAATTTGCCGTCGGGAGTAATTTCGCCGACACCGATGCCGAGTTTTTCCTCAAGCAGTTCGAGCACTCTGCCCGAGCCCTTGACATAGCAGGCAGTACCGAGGCATACGGAAATACGGTATTTGCCCTTCGGAGAGAGCGTGAACTGCGCATAGAAGGTGGCAACGCCGTAAACCTTCTCCAGCGGAATGTTCAGCTGTTCCGCAATGATGGTCTGAACTTCGATCGGGAGATAGCCGTAGATGTCCTGTGCCTTCTGCATGATCGGCATCAGGCATCCCTGCTGGTCCTTGAGTTCAGCGATGACAGCGAGAAGCTCCTGCTCCTGCTGCGGGGTTCCCTGGAACGGGATTGTAGCAATTTTCTTGCTCATGAAACCGTTTCCTCCTTTATAGTGAGAATGGGGTAGTAGGAATAGGGGGCAATGCAGGAAATGCATTGCCGTGCCCTGCGAACGCGCGGGGCATGGGGAGAGGGTGTGCTGTGCATCTTATCAAAAATGGCATTATGGACGAACGCACAGCAGGTATGAGGATGCCACAATGCCACACTTTAATAATTCTACTACTTTTACAATAAAAAATCAAGGGGTAAAGATGCACAACAATGGACTGTATTTTTGTGCGATTCCATGTAGAATCCCGTCTTATTCTGCAAAATCAATGCAGAAACGTAAAAAATAATCAATTTCAAAAGAGAAAAGCTGTCCGCGTACAGAGGACAGGTGTGCATTTGTGCTAAAAAATATTTTTGTATGAATGCAAAACAATTCGGGAAAACAAAAAAGCAGCGGTTTCCCCTCCTGACACTGCGCCCGCGCAAGGTCGGAACACCGCCTTGCCGCAACGGTCACTTCTGCGCCAAGCGCCCGCAGACGGCTTTGCAAGGCAAGACTGATGCGTCCCGCACCGAGAATCAGGCACGGCAGACGGTGCAGTGTCACAGGCAATTCCTGCAAAGCAAGCTGAATCGCCCCTTCTGCGGTCGGCACGGCATTACGCACGGCGAATTCTTCCCGCAGAGAATAATCTTCGAACGGAATGTTTGCCGCTTGCAGCATTTCCTGCTGTGCTGCACCGAAGCGTCCGCCCAGCACGATGCCATTCGGCGCACAGCACGGGAGAATATCCGTCAAAGGGATGGCATTGGCACTGTAAGGCGCATACAGCAATGTGCCGTCCTGCGTGACGGGCATCGGCAGCAAAAGAACATCTGCCTGTTCTTGACACGCCTGCGGTCGACACACATTCTGTAATTGTGTATCCCATTCTGTGGTATCTTGAGAAAAGCCGCACAGCGTGACGCGATGGCGCTTTGCCAGTGCGCGTGCCGCTGCAAGCTGGCGCAGGTCGCCGCCCATTGCCAGAATGTGCAGTTGTTTGACGGAATCTGTCATAATGACCACTCCTTTGTATTTGCGGCGATGTGCCGCATGGAATATCATAATGTATGCGAAAACTGCCGAAACGGTGCGAATTCGGGAAGCAGTCATCGTTCGCTTTCCATACAACACTGTTCACGATTTCGTAAAAACCTTGTATTTCTGTGCAAAAAATTCCATTGACAAAGCCTTTGAAATCTGATATAATAAACTTAATGAAAATGCGCATCGAAAAATGTTCGTTTTTATTGATTTTTTACAGTGCGTTGCTTAATAATTCCGGAAAATGAAAGGTAAGGTGATTCTATGTCTATTATTTTGACCATTAGCCGCGAATACGGAAGCGGCGGCAGAGAAATTGCGCAGCGTCTTTCCGACTTCTATCAGGATATTCCCGTATACGACCGCAAACTGATCGACATGACCGCGGACAAATGTGGCTACTCCGCAGAGTTCATTCAGGAGAATGAGGAGCGTATGACCAATTCGTTCCTGTTTAATATCGCGGTCACAGGTGCGTATTCTCCGTTCTATCAGCCGGGCGATGTGGAAGCGATCCCGCAGGATTTCGTTTTCCTGACACAAAGTAAGATCATCACGACATTGGCACAGGAACACCCGACCGCTATTTTTGTCGGCAGATGTGCGGATTACATTCTGCGTGACAATCCGAATCTGTTTTCTGTGTTTATCACCGCAGACCTTGACTATCGTGTGAAGCGTGCAGTGGAAGAATATGGGGTAAGTGCTGACAAGGCGCTTTCCATTGTACAGAAACATGACAAAGCCCGCCGCCGCCACTATAATTATTACACAGGTTCTGACTGGGGTGCTCGTTCGAACTACCATATGGTTCTCAACACGAGTAAACTGGGGCTTGGTGCGGCAACAGATATCCTCAAGGAAATGATTTCGTACGCACAAGCATAATGTATTTAGTAAAAGTAAATAAAAATTGCAGTTGAAATTTGTTGTTTCTGCTGTGCGCGGACAAAATAAACCGAATTTTGGAAATGGCATTGAAATACCAGAAGGTTCATGCTATAATACTGTTTGGGGCATTTTGCGTTTTGCAAAATGATAATATTGAGAGAGATTTAAGGCAACACCGCACAGAGCTGGTGGTACAGATGTGCCGCCAAGCCGTCAGGCGTGCTTTGTGCGGTGTTGCCTAAAAGGGAAAAGAATACGTAAAAGGGGTTTGGTTTTCATGTATCGTATCAATCGCCGCAAGGTCATTCTGATGCTTGCGGACATGGGGATGCTCTTTGTGAGCGGTATTCTGTCGCAGTTTTTGCTGATGCTCTTTCGGGAAAATGTCAGCGCGTACACTGTGGCGCTGGGTTCCTGTGCAGCAACAGTCCTGTGTGTGATGATGCTGTGGATCATGGGCGCATATGCAAAGCTTTGGCGGCACGCTTCCCGTTCAGATTATCTCCTTTGCATCTATGGAGTCTGCGGCGGTGCAGTGCTGGCAGCTGCACTTTTGCTGTTGGCGGGCAAACCCATGGGACTTGCATTCTGGGCAATTGATATGCTGCTTGGATGCAGTGCGACCTGCCTGTTCCGACGGATGTTCCGCTGTGCGTTTCTGTCATCAGAGCAGACGAATACGAATGATGCAGGATATACCCGTGTGCTGGTCGTTGGTGCGGGCACTGCCGCAAAAATGCTTCTGACAGACATTGAAAATGCAAAGATGGATGCAAGCCATCCTGCATATCACTATCTGCCTGTTGCGCTGGTCGATGATGACCTTTCACTTGGCGGCAATTCCATCTGCGGCGTGAAAGTGATGGGTACGACGGCTGATATCCAGACGATTTGCATTCGTGAAAAGATCGACATGATTATTTTTGCGATCCCTTCCAGTGAAGAAGCTGACCGCAAGCGCATCTTGTCAATCTGCAATGCAACGGCACTGCCGCTGAAAGTATTGCCGTTCATTTCCCAGCTTGTGCTTGGGGATGAGCCGGGAAAGCAGAATTTGCTTTCGCAGGTTCATGATATCAGCGTGGAAGGTTTGCTTGGCAGAGAACCGATCACTTTCGACAAAGATGATATTCATGCGCTGATTCGCGGAAAAGTATGTATGGTAACAGGCGGCGGCGGAAGCATCGGTTCGGAATTGGTACGGCAAATCGCTCTCTATGAACCTGCACAGGTCATCATTGTGGACATCTACGAGAACAATGCCTACGACATTCAGCAGGAACTTGTGATGAAGTACGGCGATAAGCTGAATCTTATCACGCTGATCGCATCGGTGCGTGACTATCACCGGATGGATGAAATTTTCCGCACCTATCGTCCTGACCTGGTATTCCATGCCGCGGCACACAAGCACGTTCCGCTGATGGAACATTCCCCGATGGAAGCCATCAAGAACAATATTCTTGGTACATTCAATGTTGCAACGCTGGCGGACTTCTATCATGTCCGCAAGTTCGTCATGATTTCGACGGATAAGGCTGTCAATCCGACCAATGTCATGGGTGCATCGAAACGCTGCTGCGAAATGATCGTGCAGTATATGGCGCAAAGCAAGACGGATACGGAATTTGTGACAACACGTTTTGGTAATGTCCTTGGTTCGAACGGTTCTGTGATTCCGCTGTTCAAAAAGCAGATCGAACAGGGACTTCCTGTGACGGTGACGCATCCTGATATTATTCGTTATTTCATGACGATTCCGGAAGCAGTATCGCTGGTTTTGCAGGCAGGTGCGATGGCACACGGCGGCGAGATTTTCGTGCTGGACATGGGCGAACCTGTGAAAATCACGACACTGGCAGAGAATCTGATCCGGATGTATGGCAAAGTGCCGTATAAGGATGTCGAAATTCGGTTTACAGGACTGCGTCCGGGCGAGAAGCTGTTTGAGGAACTGTTGATGGATGAGGAAGGCTTGCGGAGTACCTCCAACAAGAAAATCTTCATCGGCAATCAGTTGAAGATCGACCAGCTGACCTTCATGGAGAAGCTGAACACGCTGCGAAATGCGGCTACGGAGAATGATGCGGAGGAAACGGTTGCGCTGCTGGCGGAATTGATCCCGACATTCCATCACAATCCGATGGAACTGCATGACGAGCCTGTGAAGCGTGAACTTCCCGCATTGGAAGCATAACAAAGATATCATTTGCGCAGGCTTTTTCGAAAACCTGCGCATTTTGTATGCATAAGAATCCAAACTGTTATCTCGGAGGAAAAAATGGAATTTCAAATCAAAAGTAAATCTGCAAAGCGATTGCTGGAACAACTGGACGGCTTTGACCAGATCGCCTTCTCTGAACGCATCGAAAAGGAAAATCTCGGCAATATGGTAATTGCAGAAGGGTTGCTGTTGGGCTACCTCGAAAGCTTTTTCACCATCATTACAGGCAGAGGCATTGTGCTGGATATGACGTATGAAACGCTTGACCGTCTTTCGAATGCCATCGGAGAATTGTTTATTTTTCAGCGCATGAGCGATGCCTACAAGAATGACCATGCAAAAAATGTCGCATCCGTGCAGAAAACGCTTGCCGCATATCTGACCGTGCTGGCAATGAATCAGCATGGATATTCGATGCGCGTCAAGGACTATCTGGATGACCTGCGCAAAGGGAAGCATCCGCAGCAGCCGCTTTGGGCGGAAATGTTTTCCATCATGACAGGCGCTCATGGTGATGTGGATATGCTTCCTGCCTGCACATTGGCGGAAGACCGTTCGCACGGCTACGATGCAGAAAAAGGTCTGTATCTGAATGCGGCACCGATTGTGGAAGTCTATCAGTACATGACGGGTGTCAACCTCACGAAGTACGGCTTCCGGAGCTTTGCCGTGCGGTAATTATTCCGGAAAAAAATATTTGTCCGATTGTCATATTTTTCCGTTCTCGTGCATACAGTATAGAAGCGGCAAAGTGCGGTACAGATGATGCCTGCACGAATGTCCGCTTGGCTCAAAAAACACCTGAACAAAAGTGATAGGAGGACAAAAAATGAATGCTATGAGCTGTTTTCTCCCTGAGGGCAGTCTGCTGGAATCTACGCAGAATACCAATGCACTGCGCTCAGAAGCGTCTTTGCGGGAAGCAATGCTGAATGGACAGCGTCTGGAGGCGCGTGTGCGTGTCTGTGACGGCGCGCATAATCTTCATGTGGATTTGCCGTGTATGCGCGGATTGATACCGCGTGCAGAGGGCGCACTGGGCATTTGTGAGGGGACAACGCGCGACATTGCGTTGATTTCCCGTGTAAACAAGCCGGTATGTTTTTCAGTGATGCGAATTGAACGGGATGAAAGCGGGATGCCGATTGCGATTTTGTCACGACGAATGCAGCAGGAGCAATGTCGGGATGGATACATTCGGCAGCTTCGTGCAGGAGATGTGATTCCTGCGCGGGTGACGCATCTTGCGCCGTTTGGATGTTTTGTAGACATTGGGTGCGGTGTGCCGTCACTGATACCGATTGATGCGATATCGGTTTCGCGCATTTCGCACCCCGCAGACCGTTTTCGAATTGGGCAGGAAATAAAAGTTGTCGTGAAGGGCTTTGAGAACGGCAGGGTACTGCTGACGCATAAGGAACTGCTTGGGACATGGGAAGAAAATGCGGCGTGTTTTCAGGCAGGGGAAACGGTTGCGGGCATCATCCGTTCGGTGGAGGATTATGGGATATTTGTAGAACTTTCGCCGAATCTGGCAGGGCTTGCCGATTTGCGCAGTGGGATTCGAGTGGGACAGCACGCGAGTGTATACATTAAAAATATCGTACCGGAGCGCATGAAAATCAAGCTGGCAATCGTGGATGTATTTGATGAGAGTTGTGCGCCGCCGCAGATGCGGTATTTTTATGAAGGCGGGCACATGGATAGCTGGACATACACGCCGCCGCTTGCGAAGCGGAAAATCGTGACCGAATTCAAGTGATGCACTTCGTCTGATTACGCAAATACGATTATTTCGTGCGAATGAATCAGAAAGGGTGTTCCCTGAAAAGAAAATGAGGCAAGAGGATGGTATCAAACCTTCCTCTTGCCTCTCTTTGTTTCTGTCGGGGGTTGCAATGGGGACTCAATGCGCTTTGGCGTCTTTAGTAGATGCGTTACTTTCATTTCGCTTTGTGCGGGATGCCATGAATGCCTGCAAGATCCACAGCAGAACTGCAAGCACGATGCCGCAGATGCCAACCGTCATTGCCGCATTCGTCATTCCATATAGGTAGCCTGTTACCGCCGCAAAAATCTGTTCCGATTTCACCGCGAATCGGTCAAACCAGTTCGTATAGTTGATCCATGCTGTCGGGATCACCAGAATCACGGATGCTCCAAAAATCGCATTTGCCAGCCAGTAAATGCTTCCGCGCAATGCCTTGCGATGTACCAGAATCAGCAAAGCCAGCAAAATGACATCTGCCGCAATGCACGCGATTTCCAGCTTGGGAATATACGGCATGACCTTTTTCGCCTTTGCCATGACGCCTGCGTCATCCAGCGTCATAAAACGGAATACATCTGTTGAAATCAGAATAGATTCTTCCGCAGAGGCAATGGAATCTGCCAGCGCTTTCTCAAATACTGCATCCTTTGCGCAGTGATTGTCCTCTGCATATTGGTTGAAGAAGTCCGTGAGGTCTTTCTCCATCGCAGAAAAATCCGCTGTAATGCCGATGGTTTCCGCTTCACCGTTTAAATATGCAAAGCCGTTTTCAATGTAAGCCGTCATCAGCTTTTCCAGTTGCAGCGGTGCAATGCTGTTTTCATACGTTTTTGCGGTAATACCTGTCGTATTTTCCTGCTGTGTAAAATATGCATTCATCGAAGTAGAAATACGGCTTGGAAGATTTTGCGTGCGAATCAGTTCTTTGCAGGTATCGGGATTCAGCGCTTTCTTGTCCAGCAGCAGTGTGCCTGCGGTTCCAAGCAGCGAAAAAATCAGCAGCAGCGAAAGAAGCACGCTGAATAGATATTGGATTGCTTTTTTCAATTTGATACTCCTTCTCACTCTGCCGCTTCGTAGAATTCTTTCGAAACAAGACGGCACCGTGCACCAATGCGTTCATCCGAATTGCCCAGAACCTCTGCCTTGCAGGTGTAAAGCGTCAGCACTTCATCATCTGTTGGGGCAAGATAGTATTTGTTGGATTTGTCGAATGAGATCAGTTCAGCGGCTTCATACGTGAATTTGCCGTACTCCGTGTAAAGCGTCACCGTGTCGCCGACTTCGATTTCGTGCAGATTCGAGAAAAATGTGTTGACGTGCGCATCAATGACGGTATTGCCCTTCATGCCGAGAATGGCAGAGTTGGAGGACTGACAAGCACCAAGTGCCAGCAGTTCAGCGTTCGAACCGAAGTATACGCCGACTTTGAGCGAAATGTTCTTGCATTCCAGCACGGCGTACTGTTCTCCGAATTTCGGCGTGATGACTTTTCCTTCGGTGAACGTCTGCGACTGTTCGGGTTCAGTCGGGATTTCCTTCTGGACAATGTTTAATCCGGAAGAAGGCGACTGAATTTTGAGGTCATCCATAAAAGCCAGATTGAGATATTTCTGCAAGGAATGGGTTGGTGCGAGGGTGAAGCCAAGCAGAAGGATGCCTGCCGCAAGCAGTGTCAGCAGAAGCGGCGCTGCAAATGCGGCAATGACAGATGCGGCACTGCGGGATGTGTTTTCGTTGGATTCGGGCATTACTCTGCCTCCTTCTTGCGGGGCGTGCCCTGTGCATGGAATGCCAGCCATGTCAGACCACCGACAGACAGCAGCAGCGCCGAAACAGAAATGACCAGCGGCGCCGTCAGATTCCAGCCGGTGTCGTCAATGCTGATACCGATGCTGGAGGAGTCTACGAGATTGCCTTCGGCATCGTGTACAGAAATATCGAGATTGTCAATATCGTCAACAGTCAGCATCAAACCGAATTCCTTCATCAAATCGACAAAATCCTGTGCGATGGCAGCTTTTTCATCGGTCGGGAGCTGTTTGATAAGACTGTTGCGTTCAGCAACGGAGAGGTTGTTGATGAAGTCAGTGCGTTCTTCTTCGGAAAGACTGGAAATATACGCACATTTTTCTTCATAGGTCATGTTGATGAACGGCTTTTGGGTGGTGGCGGGCATTGTGGTTTCTGCCAACGGTGCTGCAGTGGTGGCTGTGGGTGTGTTTGTTGCCGCAGATGTGTCGGTGCCTGTGGGTGCAGCCGCGGCGGTGGTTTCGTTTGCAGCAGGTGCAGCGGGTGCTGTTGTGGTGGTCGCAGGGGCAGAGGGGAACATCGCGTTCAATCGTTCCCGAATGGAATCCTGCATAATATAAACCAGTTCCACCAGCGTATCGTAGGTCTGATAAGCACCGGTGGGGTCGTAGACACCATTTTCGTCATGTGGACAGGAATAGTAGTAGTTCATGCAGCTTTGCACCTGTGCTTCGGGAATGCCGATATCCCGCAGGGCATTGCATACATCATCAATGGTTGCGGCATATGCAGTGGTCTGCATCATGCAGCAGGCTGCTGCTGCCGAAAGCAATGCGGCAAACAGCTTGGAATGCTTTTTCATTTCGAAACTCCTTTCGTATGGGCAGCACTGCCGATATTGTGCTGCCGAAAAGCACCAATGTCTCACTGCACTATTATAACATAGTTGCATGGAAAATGCAAGCAGAAAATCCTGCCGTCCAAAAAAAGGTACGCAGCGTTCTCTCTGCGTACCTTTGGGATTCAGGTTGTGACCGTGGTGAATATGGCGGATGTGCTGGTGTCAGTGGGGGCGGTTGTGACTTCTCCGCAGCCTGAAACAATGAAATCGACTTCCAGTTTTTGCCATTCTGCGAAGTCATCGGGATTGACGATGCAGGCAGAATGTTCGGTGTCGTTGGAAGCGATGAAGCCTTTTGCATCATGAGCGCCATCCGGAATTTCACCATTGAACATCCGGCTGTAAATGGGAGCGCGAAGTTCGGAGCCGTCCTCGGAGTAGGTATAATTCTGGGCAGCAAGTTCAATCTTCTTGCCGTCTACGCGAATCTCCGTAATTTCAATTGCCATATCGGGAAAGAGTTTTTCGCCGTTGATGACCTGAATCATCATTAAATCAATGCCATTGCAAAGAAAAGTGCCATTGGTATCGCCGGTCAGTTCATAGGAACAGCCTTTGGTGGCAGCATTGACGCTGACGGTGTAGTATCCGTTACCATGAATGGTGGCGATGCCTGCGTCATAGGCAAGCAGGTCAGTGGGATTGCCCCAATACTGTACATACCATTGTTCGTCCACGACTGCAAGAATTGCATCCCCCGGTGCAGCCCCGACGATTTCTTCGATGTCGCGGGGTTTTGTTGCAATTGTGGTGACGGTGGTTTCAGAGGAAGAAACAGTGGGCGTAAATTCCGCCGAAGGTTCTTCTTCCGAAGTTTTGCTGTCGCAGCCGCTTAAGGATAAAAGCGCAAGAAGGACTGTGGCAAGCAAAGCAGGATGATGTTTGTTTTTCATAGGAATACCTCAGTTTCAAATCTTCTTTTTCTGTATGTCGTTATCACATATAACAACTATTTCAATCATACACTGTTTCCAACGGAAACGCAAGTGGTAAAGCGAACAAAGATTATGGAATGAAAAAAGAAAAGACTTGTGAAACAAATACAAATGCATAGCGTTATATATAGGCAAATTGGAAATGTAGAAAAATGAAGTCTGTTTTTGAGCAAAATATACAAATAAGAAAAATCAACAAAGAGTCATATGATATCAGAGGTAAAATACCGCTTAACAGGCGGGATATTATATCACTAAACTTAAAACTAAAAGATGAGACAATAAAATTATACGGAAAGTTTTTTTTCGACAGGTATTTACAAAATTGAAGGAATGTGGTATAATAAAACATAATAATCCAGTGGTATCGAGAATATTTTTGTGGTTGGTGCTCCATTTCAAAATTATGATACTATATATAATAGTATCAGGCAACAATGGCAGTATTGACAGTATGATTCTATAACGGAAAGGAGGAGGGAAAATCGTGAAGAACGGCGTTCGAATGTCCGATATCGCAAAAGAGATCGGTGTCAGTGTGGTGACGGTTTCCAACGCACTCAATGATCGCGGCGGTGTCAGCGATGAAATGCGCCGTAAGATTCGGGAACGTGCTTCACAGCTAGGGTATCGTCCATCTGCACCGCGTATTCCGCGAAAACCTGCCGCGAATCCGGAAATCGAAAGCGGGAGTATCGGCATTCTGACGAGTGAACGGTTTGCGGGTGTCAGAGGTACTTTCTATTGGTTTCTGACGGCAGGCGTTTCGAAAGAATTAACGCACTGCAATCTATATTCCGTCTATGAAAGCGTGTCTGTGGCAGACGAAAAAGACTGCATCCTCCCGCATATGATCCTTGAACGGCAAGTACGCGGCGTGATCGTAGTCGGACAGCTCTCCAGACCTTATCTCGACCACCTGGCAGATGCGCACATTCCGCTGCTGTTTCTCGATTTTTACGATAAGCACAGCGAAATAGATGCTGTCATTTCCGATAATTACTATGACAGCTATCTGATGACCGACCGCCTGGTCAGACTCGGACATAAAAAAATCGGGTTCATCGGTACGGTCACGGCAACCAGCAGCATCCATGACCGCTACCTTGGCTATGTCAAATGCATGATGGAAAACGGTCTGAAGCAGAATGAAAAATGGGTGCTGGATGACAGACTGACGGACGGCACGGTGTTCAGTCAGTTTGCATTTCCAATGGAGGATATGCCGACCGCATTTGTCTGCAACTGCGATGAAACGGCATTCCGCGTGATTGGCGAACTCAAGCGCTTGGGCTTCCGTGTTCCACAGGATATTTCCGTCACGGGATATGACAATTATACTGTATCAGATATGTGTGTGCCGGCAATCACCACAGTAGAGGTGGATCTGACAGAAATGGCACATACGGCAGTAACTCTGTTGCTGGCAAGACTTGCAAATCCACAAAAATCTGCTGCCCGTCATGTGATCCCCGGCAGGGTGATCATCAAGCAGTCTATGGCAGCTGTGTCCAAAGAATTCAGGGAATGATTGGCGAAACGTCTAAAAATTATGCTGAATTTTTGGCTAAAAAACTGTTGCATTCAAAAAAAAACTATGATATAATATGTATGGTTCGTAGTGTGGCTATTTGTGCCCTTTTGACCGTAGGACGATACGGGGAAAGCGGGAAAAAGCCAATGATACACACGGAAACACTCGGCTTCGGTTCGCTCATCGAAACCGAAAAACAAAAAGCTTGCAGGAGGTGGTTTTATGCCAAGTTATGCTTACACAGCCAAAGACGCGATGGGCAATGTCCGTCAGGGCGTTATGACTGCGGAAGATGAGCAGGAATTTCTGGCAAAAATCAGAGAAAAGGGAATGCACGTCAGCAGCTACAAAGAGCGGCGTACCGATGCCAAAACCATTAAAAAGTTCAAGACAAAGGATTTGGCTTTCTGTACCCGTCAGCTTGCAGCAATGTTGACATCAGGTCTGACGCTTGTAAAGGCACTGGACATTCTCTGCAAAGAGCAGGAGAGCGAAGCTGCTCGAAACGTATGGCGCGATGTTTATGAAAACGTGCAAAAAGGTGAATCTTTCTCCGATGCACTGGAAGTACACGGCAGCGTCTTCCCCACATTGTTCACTTCAATGGTCGGCGCAGGTGAAGCTTCCGGTTCTCTGGACATCATCATGCAGCGTTTGAGCGATTACTACGCGAACCAGAACAAAATCGCAAACACCATTAAGAGTGCAATGATTTACCCGATTATCCTTGCAATTCTGACTGTTGGCGTTGTCATCGGCGTATTCGTGTTCATCATGCCGACCTTTACAGACCTCTATGATAATCCGGATGATATGCCCGCACTGACAAAGGTCATGGTCAATATCGGTAATTTCCTGACATCATATTGGTATATAATCGTCCCGCTTATAGCAGCGCTGATTTTCGTTGCGATTTATGCCTTGAAGCTTCCGGATGTCCGCTTGAAATGGGATCGCTTCATTATCAAGGGACCGGGCTTCGGCAAACTGGTCGTCAAGATCTACACCGCACGTTTTGCGCAGACCATGTCTTCCCTGTATTCTTCCGGTCTGCCAATGGTTGAATGTCTGAAGCGTTCTGCGGATACATTGAACAATAGTTACATCACCTTGAAATTCCGCGACATCGTGGACGAGGTCAAGAGTGGTGAAACGCTGAGTTCTTCAATTCAGAGAGCTGACATCTTTGATTCGATGTTCTGTTCTATCATCTTTGTCGGTGAAGAAGCCGGCGCACTGGATGACATCCTGGCAAAAACCGCTGAGTATTACGATGAAGAAGCAGATTCGTCCGTTAAGCGTTTGTGTGCTTTGCTCGAACCTGTCATGCTCATCGTCATGGGTGTCGTTATCGGTTTGGTCTGCGCAGCATTCTTCCCTGCACTGTACGACTCGATCGGCAACATCGAGTAATCCATTCGGCCCGTGCGAGGGCAAAGATCAAATGGCTTTCTGTGCGGCGGTCGTTACGCCGCCGCACTCAATTGAATTTCTCGGAAATAATTAGAGAGGTGGAAATCGTAAATGCTTTCATTTGACATTACCGACCGAAATATACGGATTATTAAGGGCTCTGAGAACAACGGCAAAATTCGTATCAATTCTGCTGCGACTCTGAACCTTGCTGAGGAAGTCATTGTCAACGGACACGTCCGTGACGTGGCAAAACTTGCAACCATGATCAATCAGGTATTGCGTACCAATAAAATGATTGACAAGGATGCAATCGTCAGCATCTCCTCCAACATGACCATTTTCAAGGAACTGCATATCCAGAAAACAGCCAAGGAACAGGAATTCATGAAAATGGTGCGTGCAGAGATGCAGGCAGCACTTGGTATTGATGAATCCTATTCTGTATCCTACATCATCGTTGGTGATTCCGACCAGCAGGAAAACGCACTGAAGATTCTGGCAACAGCTTGTCCGTATGAAGTCGTTGACTCCTACAAGCGTGTGTTCAATATGCTGAACATCCCGCTGCGTTCTGTCATGATCGGCTGCAACTGTATCACAAAGGTTTTGCTTGCGGACACGAAAGTCAAAGCTAAGATGCCGTTGCTGGCTGTTCAGATCGACAACAACTTCATCTCGCTGAACCTCTATGAAAAAGGTCAGCTCTCCTTCTCCCGTTTCGCTTCCATTTCCGCTGAGGACTATGATGACTCCGCTGACTACGTATTTGAAGCAGTCAACGAAAACGTCTTCCGTATGCTCCAGTTCCAGAAGAGTAAGCCAGACAGCGACATGATCGAGAATGTCATCTTCTATGGTGATACGCATGAGTATGTTCGTCTGACGAATGAACTGGAAAAGATGAACATTCGTACCAGCACGATCAATGCACCACCCCAGATCCACGGCATTGAAAATGTGGAATTTGCAACCTATGCAAATGCCATCGGTGCAATGTTCAAGCGTAACAAGGAAACAGAGCACATCAACCTTCTGGAAACCGATACTGTTAACAACAACAGAATCAAATCCGACTCCAGTTATGTCATTCTGCTGCTTGCAATCGTTGGTATTTGCCTGGTTTTGGTTCTGGGTGTCTTTGCAGTCCTGAAGATCAGAAACGGTGTCATCAGAAGTGACATCAAGGAGATTAATGAAAAGCAGGAGAGCGAATATTGCCAGCAACTGAAGGCACAGCTCGAAACACTGACAGCACTGAATACACAGGTCAGCAGCTACTATACGAATCTGGAAGCTGCAAATGGTGCATACATCAGCCGTCCGTATCTGAGCAAGGAATCCTATAACAAAATCGAAAACACCATTTATGATGTTGTGAAGGAAGTATACGCAAACAAGGACATCAAATACAGCGGTCAGGCGGATACGGATGATGTCAACGATGAAAAGACAATCAGAAAACTCGTAGACATTCTTAATTTGTCTTATGTTGATGGTGTCTATACATTTGGCTTGAGCGTCAATATGCAGGATATTCCGTGGCAAATATACCCTGCAAAACTGATGGAAGCTTTCAAAAAGAATCCTGAAGTATACAATGTTTCATACAACGGCTGGTCTGTTGGTGATGCAGAAATGATCGGCATTCAGAAGGAAACAAAGCAGACTGTTGATGAAGATGGCAATGTGATTGAAGAAAAAACCGATGAAAAGAAAGTGGCTGAATCTGTCCCTGCTGTGAATTTCACATTCGATGTCATTATGAAGGGTGACGATATGCAGGATTATCTGGGTGTTAAGGACAATGGCACTGAAGCGGAGGTAGCAAAATGAAACTGAATTATCGTGAAAGAGTTGTATTGATTGTTGTTTGTGCAATCGCTATTTTGCTTCTGGGCTTCTTTGCACTGATCAAACCCGCATATCAGGCACTCCAGAAGAGTAAAACTGAATTGGCTGATGTACAGGAAAAATGGACACAGCAGCTCAATGAGTTCAAGAGCATTAATATCAAGCGTACTGCAATTTTGGAAAAACGCGAAAAGTCCGCAGTAATGGCAGAAAATTTCTGCGAAAAGATTTTGACCTCTGAAGAACTGGATGCATTTCTGGGTGAAAACTTCTTTACGCAAGAGAAGCTGAGCGGTGATAAGGTCATTCAGAATGCTACGCAGACATTCAATAATCCGGAAGTGTCTACCATCAGCTACTATTGCTATATGCCGAGAACCTTGAGCTATGAACTTTATGAACTGGCCGATTTCGATGGTTCTCTGGCAAAAGCAACAGAAGAATTGATGTTTGACTATGCACTTCGTTCTTCCCAGCCTGCCGAAAATATTGGATGCAGCTC
The DNA here is from genome assembly GCA_045642925.1 of Oscillospiraceae bacterium. Classification (GTDB taxonomy): domain Bacteria; phylum Bacillota; class Clostridia; order Oscillospirales; family Ruminococcaceae; genus Firm-04. The sequence continues at coordinate 23,801 of JAZUJW010000044.1, read as the reverse complement.
AGCAACATTCACCATGTGCATTGACCGTGAGGACATGGTAGACTTCTTTGATGCTGTCAAATCATTTGCTGATACAAACAAAGAAGCAATGATCATCAGATCAATCATCGTAAAAGATCCTGAATTCCACAAGCCGTTGAATCCGGAAGAAGACAAGAAAGAGGAAGAAGACAAAGATAAGGAAAAGACTGTGAAGATCCGCGATATGAGCGCAGAAATTCCAGGCTACTCCGATGTTACCATCACATTCGATCGTTATTATGTTCAGGGTCCGACTGAGGTTGAATCTCAGGTTGGCGATGAATATGATGAAAAGATTTGGGATGGTAAAGAATGGAAAAAGAGTTAAGCAATTCCTCGAACAAGCAAAAATTGCAGAAGTACCCCAAAGCTGAAGCGTGTACGTGAAATTGAATGATGAAGCGTCAGGCGTGTCAGTATCCATAAGCAATGGGCTTTCTGCAAAGTACGTAAACCCGAAATACACAATTGTATATGTTGGCAGGCCTTTCCTCAGTGAGGAAAGGTTTGCCCATAGCGAAAGGTGGATACTTATGAAAGAAAACGTGAAGAAAGGAAAAGTAAAGGGTACAGTCCTATTTACGATCGTTGCTGTAATGATGGTAATGGTTGTATTCCTGATGTCAACCCTTGTGCTTGCGACATCAACACACCGACGCACGTATTATTCATATTTTGAAACGCAGGCACAGTATGCGGCGCAGGCGGCACTCGATGTACTGACCAACTACGCCTACAACTATGAAGACCGCAGTACAACGGATGTAAATCCGGATGCACCATTTTATGATTGGGTAAAAACTGTAACAATTGGTAATCCACAGACTGTTACAGTCAATTTCCCTGATAATGGAACAGTGAACACATTGCGTCTGAGAGACGGAAGTGTTCAGTGTACTGTTGAAAAGATTGATGATGTGTACTTCTGGGATAACCAGACCCAGCAGGTACAGTCCAAGCCGGCTTGGAAAATCACGGCGGAAGCAGTGGTCGGTACAGGTATGCAGTCTGCTACTGCGCAGGTCTGTAACTACATCTATGATAGCCGTACCGATTTTGATCCGGATGATCTTGCAAACAGAAACAATTATAGTGCAACACATAAGCGCTATAATTATCAGGAAAATACCACTACAGTTCCTGGTTCGATTTATCCGAGCGAATTGATGAAAGCTGTTACCATGTTCTCAAAGTTCGATGCAAATGTGAACCAGAGTGGTAACAACCTTGCTGTATTCGGTCCGTATTCTTCCGGTTTGCAGTCGCTGCCGGTTGGCAGAATGAATTATAACACCGATGTTGATACTTTTACAGAAATGATTAACTACGGTGCATCTGTTGGTGATGTCATTTCAATCGGTAACTACAGAAGAAAAACGGAAAACCATTATGCTTTTCAGAAACTGGGTGAAGGTGTTTCCTATTATGGAAACATTGCAATCTATAATGGTGAAACTTCCTTTTTGTCCACTTATACACTTGCGGATGCAGGTTATCCTGATGGTATTTTTGCCAATAACTGTAATTATGTCTTTGTAGATGGTACGATTTATGTCAATGACAGACTTCAGCTTGGTGTAAAGAACTATAATAATCAGGAGATTGGCTGGGTTCCGGTTAATACCTATGCAGGTAGTATCAAGGCATTGTCTGGCCAAGCAAAAATATCCGCATATGGCGATATTTTCCTGTATGAGTCCGATACTGATTCTATTATTCCCGGTGGTTCAGGCGAATCCAAAATTGTGACATTTACCAATGCCAATATTCACAAGACTGCATATGGTGAATATGACAACATGGGCAATATCTTCTCTGCAAACGGCAGATTGGTGTATGGTGCACAAAATGGTACGACTGTAGAAGGCAGCATCGTATATACCAACCCTACCGGTTCTCTGGAAATTGGTCAGAATGCTAATGGCTATACACAGGTGAACGGAAATATTGTATGTGCAGGTACTCTGAGAATCAATAATCAATTGAAGATGAATGCCGGCAGCACAATTTACTGTGATGCAATTGAGGGTACTGTACCGACTGGCGTAACTGTACGCAGTATGTCCGATTATGATGCCCGCAGAAATTATCCTACTGATTACGTTTCCAGAATGGAAAAGTATTATGATGAAGAAAACGATGCGTATGAAAATCTGAACAATAGTATGTTCGATTTGTCCTACTTCCCGTTTGAGAGTCGTTTGGATGAGGTTTGCGAACGTTACTATCGTTGGGATATCAAGAGCACAGATCGTTCTGTTGTTGCAAAAGCAATTGGTGAAGTTTATGCTGCAACTGACAGAAGAATTTACGAGAGCCAGTGTGCTGGTCATAACTGGGGTATCGAAGAAATCGTTGAGGCATCTACACAGACACTGTATTATGTACCGTATACAACTCCAACCAATCCTGAAAACGGGGTTGTAACAAAGCCGATTTTCAAAATTGATATCGTTCCCGGTACTGGCGCAGACAATGAGGTGAGACTCGGTGACATTGCATATTATGATAATGCCGCAGCGTTTCTGAAGACTGTTGAGCGTATTGAAGGCGCTCCTCTCAAAGTCTACGACAAAAATACTCTTCCGCATCTGAAGCAGCAAACGACCTGCTACGCACATGACATCAATGGTAAGGAAGCAAACTTCCAGATCGGTACTAACAGCTACTATATTACACACAGCTGCGTTCTTGATATGAGAGAAATGAAGCCGGGCGGAGAGAATTTCATCTTTGTTGATCCTTCTGTCGAAGGTTATCATGATGGTGCCCCGCTTGTAGTATTCCTGCGCGGCAAGCCAATGGATGAACTGGTGAACATCCTTGTCAATAATACAGCAAAATATACCCTGAATTCTGCAACAGGTACTCCTTATGTATCTATGAACGGTTATGCAGGACGCGGAGAAGTAATCTTCATGTTCGAAGAATCGTTTGCAGGTACACAGGCAGTTGATAAGCTGAGCATTGTATGTACCGGTTTGTGGCCGCAGTACAAAGCGAACAGTGTCAGTGTTGTCAGCAGCCCGACATATCCCGGCACCGCTGGCTATGATTCTCTTGGCGATGATATGAAGTACAAATTCGAACTGATGCCGAATGTCATCATCTATGGTGAAAAAGGTGTTAACTATCGCTTTGTGAACCAGTTGTGTCTGAATGCTACGGTTATCATGCCGGAAAGCACGATTCAGCCGGATGCACAAAATGGTAATACGAAAGTCTATTATCGTGAGTACTGCACATTGCCAACGGCATTTGAATCGCCGGGAACATGTGCTACCAACTGCTATGGTGTCATGTTGCTGGAAGCTTTCCGTGGAAAGAACTGTTCCTCTGTTGTATACCTGGCTGATGAAAACCGTCCTTCAACCGGCACACAGATTACACCGAGTACAGTTTATGATGAAAGCAATGCTTCAAACGGTCAGAGCCCGAACTTTGGTCAGCAGGGCAGCAACTTTAACAGTGACCACCTTGGTGCACATTAATGAAAGGAGAGATTCATATGCGTAAAAAAGCAAAAGGTATTACGCTGGTAGAAGTCATTGCGTCGATTGCTGTGTATGCGGTTCTCGCACTTCTCCTGACAGAAATCATGCTTTGCGTAAATGCAACACTGAAGACCTCCTCTGATGTCAACAAGCGCCTGTCCTTTCAGCAGCGATACGCCGATGCCGGTGCAAGTCTTGACCCTTCTGCACCGCCCACCGACTTTACCAATCTGAATGTTGATAATATCACGATTGATTGGACAGGAACACCGCTTTCTCTGAAAACGCTCCTGAAAAACAATAAGTCTTCTGCACCGGATCCCACGCTTGCTGAATACCCAAGAATGTGGATTGGCGGTTTCCCGAATGCGAATAACAAGCAGAATGTCAATTATATGTTCATGGTTTTCGATTCCAATTATGTTGAACCCGTGAAAGAATTCCAGGGCATTGATGTTTCGCTTGATTTGACTGCCAATATTCCTGTTGAAGATCTGGATATTCAGAGAATCACAAGTATTGATATTATTGACACCAATGGCGTTCTTGATTCCAGCATTCCGACTCATTATGATGTGGATATTGATCCATCGGCAGGTGGTTCTTATCCTTTGTTCAACTTTATGATCGGCGATCCCAGCAATCCTGCTTCGGATCCTATTATCACCAATCATTCCGCAGTAACCGTTGTTGAGTCCGATGTGAATCCGAACTTGCAGTATTATAAGCTGACATTCCAGTATGTCATTACCGGCGATGTGTATTTGTATAATAAGAGCACTACCCCAGCAACGAAGTACACAGATCCGGCGTTTTATGCTGGTCTGGAACCATCGCTGTGGAAGAATCTGGAAGTCGGTACTGGTGAAGTGACCTTTGTTTACTGCATTCACAATAAGGTAACGGATGAAGACAACTTCATGAAGGTTGCATCCTTCGAAACCGATGGCGTAAATGAGCCGCACATGGTGAGTGGTATGGCTGGTCCGGAACCTTCTGCGCCAGAAGAGGATTCTTAAGATGATTTTGAAAGGAGGATTCCGCAATGCGTAAAAAGCTAAAGGGTTTTACCCTGGTTGAGATGATCATTGTTGTTGCGATCTTCTCAGTTATTATGTTCAGCGCCGTGCAGCTTTTGGATCCGGTTTCAAAATTCTTTGTCCGTTCATCACAGTATGAAGATACGACCGCTTGTCTGGATAATATCAAGCGCTGTGTTGAAGGCAATCTGAAATACGCGGACAGAGTTCGTGTCTATGAGAATTTTAATCCGTATTCATCGGCCACCATGGATCTCCCGAGTGCAGAACTCGAAGACAATGTGCATTCGTTCTACGATGATTTCTTCAGAGGTCGTAAGGTGACAGACTGCTATGGTGACATCTATGTTTTGGTGTTCGATAATACAGTCAGAACTTCCGATACTGATCTGAGTGCCATTGAAGTTCCCGCAGATTATGCTTCTGCACAGAAGAATGCCGGAAAAATCACGTTGTTTACTTACAAAATGCCGAGAGGCTCCTATTCCGGTACCGGTGATATTCACAACTGGGCTTCTGTTGAAAAGCCAACAGCTTCAAGCGGTTCCCAGCCTTGGTACGTGAATCAGGCATTGTACGGACAGTGCGATTACAGATTTACACTTGGCGATAATAACCGTGCTGCCGGTGCAGCATTTTCCCCGCAGAACTTTACCATTAACGTCACCCAAACCCGTATCGTTCGTGATAAGGTAAATGGCGGTTGTGTACGCGAACCCGCTGCAACTTCGTCTTCTACTGAGTATGATGTTTTTGGTTCTATGACCTGTTCCTTCAAGATGAAGAATGTGCTTGATGCAAAAGACAACTACCGTACAATCGGCAGTGACTACAAGGTTCTTTGCGGCAGCGGCTATAATCCGAGTACGAATGAGTTCATCACCGGTGACGAAAATGCTCCTGCAAACTACTATGCAATCGAAATTGCAGGCGGCGCTGGTGCTACGACAAAAGGTGCAATTCCACGTTGTCAGGCAATTCATTCCAATGCCGTTCCTGACCTTGCAAATTTTGACGGCTTCTACTTCATCTTCACCGTGCCGGATACCATCTATGATTTGCCGGATTATGTTTCGCTCCACGGTACTCCAACTACTACCACCTAAATTGAATTCCTAGAGTTAAAAGAAAGGCAGCCGGTGTTGCCGACTGCCTTTCTTTCTCTTATTTCATTTTCATTTGCAGAGCATTCCAAGAATCGCATTTGAATAGTAGGTAACGGTTTCAGGCTGCGGAAGTCTTGAGATGTACCAGTCTGTGATGGTTTCACCGAACATTGCTCCAAGCAGGAGTCCTGCACAAAGATAAGGTCCAAACGCAAATTTCGAATTTCCTGTTATTTTTTTCAGGATCAAGCCGAACACTGCGGCAAAAAGAATGCCGATGAATAAGGCAGGTATCATGGCTTTCCAACCAAGCAGCAATCCGGAGAAAGTCATCAGAATGGTATCGCCAAGTTCAATGCCCCGAACATCTTCACCGGTTTTCTTTTTGGCGTATGGTCTGGAAAGTTCCCCGATCAGGAAGAACAACCCGCCTACAGCGCCTGCACCAATCAGCCGTTCCACAATGGTCACTTCCGTCAGGAAGTAGTTGGGGATGGCAAGCAGGACAATGACTGCAAGTACACGCATATCCATTTCCTGTGTATCCCAGTCCATGAATCCGACGACAATCAGCACAGCGGTGAACAAACACATGATCACCATGTTCCAGTTGAGGCCGAACACCAGAAAGTCTGCTACAAACAGCAGTCCTGTCAGGCTTTCAACGATCGGGTAACGCGGCGATATCTTTTCACCGCAGCTATGGCATCTGCCCTTCAGAAAGAGCCATGAGAATACAGGTATCAAATCTATGACGCGAATTTTCGTGCCACAGGTCATGCAGTGCGATGAACGCTTGATCAGCGATTCATTCAGCGGCAGACGAATGATAACTACATTCAAAAAGCTTCCGATGCAGATGCCGTAAAGAAATGCCACAGGGATGGCGAACAAAAAGAACCCAAGGTCCATGTATTTCCAGTCGTCAAATCCCGCGGGTGCTGCGAGCATCATCGCAGCGAGATGTAATTTTTGGTACATAGCGGTACCTCCTTTATGGTTTGTACTGTTATTCTAACACAGAAAAGCAAATTTTGCAAGTTAATTTTTTGGAGGTTGAGTATGAGAAACATCCGTATCGGTGACTACCTCGTCGAAGAGGGTCACATCACACCGCAGCAATTGCAGCAGGTTCTGCAAAAGCAGCATGAATCGAACGGCAACAAGCGTTTCGGTGATGTTCTGGTCGAGATGGGCTTCATGTCTGACGTGAAGTTCGCACAGGCACTCTCCGGCAAGTTGCAGATTCCGTATGTTGATCTCAATACAATCGAGATCGACGGCGAAATCGCTCGTAAGGTTCCGCAGGATTTGGCAGAGCGTAATTGCGTCATTGCGTTCAGCATGACAGGTCGTCGTTTGACAGTCGCAACGGATGACCCCGTCAACTTTAATATTCTCGAAGATATTAAGGTTAAAACGGGCTACGATACCGTACCTGTTCTTGCAACCCGTAACGCTATTAAAAAGGCTATCGGTAAAGCATATCAGATGTCCGATCTCGGTGATATTGACAGTGTCGGCGGACCTATTATTGAGGAAGACGACGAGTCGAAAGACCGTGTCGAAAGTGCTCCTATCGTTAAGCTGGCAACGCAGATCGTTGAAAACGCTTTCCGTATGGAAGCAACGGATATTCATATCGAGCCGTTTGAAAAGTATACGCAGATCCGCGTCCGTGTCAACGGCGACCTTGTAACATTGATGAATGTTTCCAGTAACGTTCAGAACCAGCTTGCAACTCGTCTGAAGCTGATTTCCGGTATGAACATTGCTGAAAAGCGTATCCCGCAGGACGGTCGTTTCTCTCAGACCGTTGACGGCATTCCGCTCGACGTCCGTGTATCTTCACTTCCGATGGTTCACGGCGAAAAGATCGTTATCCGTATCCTTTCTACGGGTGCTATCAAGACTCGTAGACTTCAGGATCTGGGTATGTCCGATTACAACTACGAACTGTTCTGTTCCATGATCAAGTGCCCGCACGGCGTTATCCTTGTAACAGGCCCTACCGGTTCCGGTAAGTCTACTACATTGTATGCAGCCCTCGGTGCAATTGCAAGACCTGACGTGAACGTCGTCACGGTTGAGGACCCTGTGGAAAAACAGATGGAAGGCATTAACCAGTGCCAGGTAAACGTAAAATCCGGTATGACATTCTCTGCGGCTCTGCGCTCTATTTTGCGTCAAGACCCGGATGTCATCATGATCGGTGAAATGCGTGACGGTGAGACCGCCGAAATCGGTATCCGTGCTGCTATCACAGGTCACTTGGTTCTCTCCACATTGCATACCAACGACGCAGCTTCTACCATCGTCCGTCTGGTCGACATGGGTATTCCTTCTTACATGGTTGCTTCTTCGCTCATCGGCGTAGTTGCTCAGCGTCTGGTTAAGGTTCTCTGCCCGAAGTGCAGAAAGCAGAGAATGTCTACCCCTGAGGAAAACAAGCTCATGCATCTTGACCACTCCGTACCTGTCTATGATGCAGTCGGCTGTTCTGAGTGTGGTAACGGCTACCATGGTCGTACCGCTATTCACGAGATCATTCAGTGCTCGTCCGGTATTTCTACGCTGATTGCGAACAATGCCGGTAAGGAAGCGATTGAGAACCTCGCTCGTCAGAATGGTACAAAGCTGCTTCGTGACAACGTATCCGACCTCGTACAGCAGGGTGTGACCTCCATGGACGAACTTGTCCGTGTTACATACGCTGTATAATATCCCAACTAAAAGGAATGAATGGAGGAAACCCTCATGCCTACTATTGTTATCAATAAGATTCTGGACGATGTCCGTTCCCTGGGCTGTTCCGACTTGCATTTTACGGTCGGCATCAACCCCGTAGTACGTCTTCACGGTCAGCTCCGTAAGATGTCCAGCTACCCTGAAATGACGGATGAAATGATTGCTGAGATCGTTGAACAGATGACCAACGAGCGTCAGCGTCAGAACGTCACGAAGCGTATCGACACGGACTTTTCTTATGTGACCCGTGCAGGCTTCCGTCACCGCTGCAATATCTTCTTCCAGCGTGACCACGTTGCAATCGCTATCCGTTTGCTGCGTAATGATATCCCGACATTGGATGACCTCTATATGCCTCCTGTCATGGCAGAGTTCGCAATGCGTCCGCGTGGCTTGGTGCTGATCACCGGCCCTACGGGTTCCGGTAAATCTACCACGCTTGCCGGTATGATCGACTATGTTAACTGCAACAAGAGCGCACACGTCATTACCATCGAAGACCCGATCGAATATGTACACGAGCACAAGCGCTGCATGGTCAACCAGCGTGAGGTCGGTTCGGACGTGCCTGACTTCGCAATGGCACTGCGTGCTGCCCTTCGTGAAGACCCTGACGTTATCCTCGTCGGCGAAATGCGTGACTTCGAAACGATTCAGGCTGCAATTACCGCTGCTGAAACCGGTCACTTGGTATTCTCGACCTTGCATACCACGTCTGCACCTGATACCATCAACCGTATCATCGACGTGTATCCTGAACACCAGCAGGTACAGATCCGTACCCAGCTTGCAAACGTTCTGGTCGGCGTTGTATCGCAAACCCTGCTGCCTTTGAAGAATGGCACAGGCCGTATTGCTGCAATGGAAATTCTTGCCGTTACGGACGCTATCTCCGCAATGATTCGTGAAGGTAAGATCCACCTGATCTATTCCAGCATTCAGGCTGGTAAAGCACATGGCATGATGTGCCTTGACCAGGAGCTTGCACGTCTGGTCAAGAACAATACCGTCAATGAGGTCGATGCACTTGAAAAATGTCAGGATAAGACCGAATTCTACCGTTATCTGACGGCTATGGGCGGTCAGTCCGTTATCACCCGTGATGGTGTCGTTGGCTAAAGAAAACGCTCTGCAAAGCCTCTCCGTGAATCGGAGGGGCTTTGTTTTTTGGAATTGCAGAGGGAATTTTGGTGTGTACAGCTTGTTTACAAAATCATGAACAGAATTGTGAATACGCTAAATGTTATGACGGATAGGCGATTCTTAAACTGATTGTAATATTCAAGAGAAAAATTACAAAAATCCGCTTGATTGCGTGATTTTCAAACAATATCCAATTGAATTTTCAGAGAAATATTTGAGGATTTTTTAGGCTCATCTGTGAACAAAATAGCTTTTAACAGGGAGAAATCCTCATTTTGAAGGCCTAAAGGTTACAAAACGGTTACAAAATTTGTGCAAAACAGCGAAAACGATTGTGAAAATAAGCCCCAAAAAACGGTTTTCGTAAAAGTTTGTTCACATTCTCGAAAAAGAATCGAAATCTCTTGACAATTCAAAACGAATGTGATATACTAAGACCATAGAGAACAGGGAAACACCTTGACGTCGGGTGAGTTCCTACGGACTCTGAAAAAAACTAAATTAGCTTGTAAAACAAGCACAAACATTTTGAGGAGGTTTTATCATGAAAAAGAAAGGTTTTACTCTTATCGAGCTGATCGTTGTTATCGCTATCATCGGTGTTCTGGCTGCTATCCTGGTTCCTGCAATGCTGGGTTATGTTAAGAAGTCCAAGATCACTACTGCTAACACCACCGCTAAGTCCATCTACAATGCAATGAACACTGCACTGGTTGATATGGATACTGAAGACAAGGCTCTGCCTTCTACCCAATCGGTAACAAGCATTAATGGTTCTGGCTGGACAGCAAGTGCAAGTGATGATCTTCAGAAGAAGGTATTTACTTATTTCAGCGATATTACGAAGGTTGCAGATTTCTCTTATGCAATCACTGATGGTGCTTGCACTGGAGTTGGCGTTAGAAACGGTGTTTATCCTGGTTCTTATCCGAGAGCAATGACTGTTGATGAGTACAATACTCCTACCGTTCATAATACTGGTTATGCTTCTTCCGCTGACGCTCTGGCTTATGCAATTAGTTAATTCTTACAAAGTGTTCAGAGAGTATTCGATTGCTGCTCTTGTAATCAGTAACGAATAGTTTGAAAACTGTACACAAATGCCCCCAGTAATGGGGGCATTTCCTGTTTTTATTTTTTCAGTAGAAAGGGTTTTGGGTTATGAGAAAAAAAGGCTTTACACTGATTGAGTTGATTGTTGTATTAGCCATTATTGGTGTGCTTGCCGGAATTCTTGTTCCTATGATTTTGGGTTATGTCAAGCGTTCTAAAATCACATCAAACAACGCAGATTGCAAGAATTTTTTCAATGCGGTGAATACCGGACTTGTGGAAATGGAGCAAGCTGATTTAAATAATGAATTGATTGCAGGCGATTTTTCACAGGTGTCCGGCTCGACAATCTATGCGCAGAAAGGATTAAGCCTGGAGAATTCACCGCATGATACTGCTGATGATTTGACAAATATTCTCTATTCTCGTATTACAGAATATTTCAATGATGTTCGACTGATGGATAAGATTTCGTTCCGTATCGGCGGCGGTTGTTTGGGCGTTGGTACGGTACATGGTGTATATCCCGGCTCTTATCCGATTGCAATTACTGTTGATGATTATAATGCATACATGGGCAACTGGAATTCGGACATCGCAATGGGTTACGGCTTGCATGACACGAGCCTGTATACTCCGCCTTCCGAAATATGATCCAAACCGCTTGTTGTATGAAAAATCCCCGACTTTTCAGGTCGGGGTATTTTTTGAGGCGTCCAAAGGGAATGTGTTCCTTTGGACGCCTCATATTTTCTTGTGCGTTTCTGGTTTTATGCGTTCGGGTCAAGCGACGGAATCAGCTTTGCAATGTACAGAATAATCTGTGTGACATCTTTCGTCGAAATCGTGTCATTACCAAGCACATAGCTGTTCGCAAGACCTTGTTCTGTGACGTTCACTTCACGGTCTTCATTCGTGTAACGGCTCAGAAGAATGACATCCGTGATATCCACAGAACCGTTACAGTCCGCATCGCCCCAAAGTGTAGCCTTCAGCTCTGTCGAATTCGACGTGGTCTGTGTCGGTGTGGTTTGTGTCGGGATGCTCTCCTTGGTCGTTGCAGTTGTCGCTTCCGGCGTGGTCGTTGCAGGCTTTTCGGTGGTCGTTACGACTGTTGTGGTGGTAGTCGGCTCTGTTTTACCGGTCTGTACAGGTTTTGTCGAACCGGGATTCGAACCGCCCTTGCCGCCGTCCAGGTTACTGCCTTCCGAAGAAGCGTAGCTGCTGTAATATTCGCTCAGGGACAAGCCGTTCTTTCCGAGCGGTGTCTGGTGGTCAAGACCGATGTATTTGCCGGAGGACTTTGTCTGCCAGAGGGATTCTTCCATCAGACCATACTTGTCTTTGTCCCAGGTCATGAAGTCGTGGCTCAGCAAACCACCTGTGTCACCCGAGTTCGGGTTCAGGCACCAGAAGGTATGATTGATGTGATGCTCGATCATATAGTCGCGGAGAAGTTCCATCCAGTGCTGGTTCTTGCCGCCGTCCATGTGACCGCCCCATTCACCGATCAGCAGGGGAGCAATGTCCTGGTCATTGATGTATGCCCATGTGTCGTACCAGTAATCATCCAGCAAGGTCTGCGTGGTGAAGTCCTTTGCGAACCATGTCTGGTCGTAAACGGAAGGGCCGTAGTCATGCGGAGAGTAAACGATCTGCGATGTGCCGCTGTCAGGTGTGACAGGGAAGTCCTTGACACCGCGGAGGTTGCCGCCCCACCATGCACCGTGCCACGGCGACTGGTCTGCGGGTGCATTGAAGATATCAGGTGTATCATAGGTTGCGCCCTTTTCGAGCTTCGGATACTGTTCAACACCTTCAATGAAAATCAGGGCATTCGGGTTGACTTTCAGAATGGCATTTGCGCAGCGTGTTGCGGCATATGCCCAGTTGTTCTCGTCCTTTGTGCCGTCCCATTTTGCAATGGTATTGGGGCAGGTGGCATCATATTCACGCTTGCCGTGCGGCTCGTTTTTGAGGTCGTAGCCGATCAGCGTGTCATCGTTGGCATATTTTTCTGCCAGCCATGCCAGTGTTTCGATCCAGAGGTCGGTGGTGATGCCTGCTTTGCCATACCAGAGTTCGTAGTTGTGACCTGAATTGTTTGCATCAGGGCTGTGAATGTCGATGAATGCCTTCAGACCATACTTCTTGCACTTCTGCATGATGATGTCGAAAATCTCCATGCTGTTTTTGATGGTCTTGCCGTCTTCCAGACAGAAGTCAGGGTTGATCTTGACATACGAACCTGCGGGCGTGATGCTGCCGTCTTCTCCGACTTCATCCTTTGCAGGAGAAAGACCTGCCTGCACGGAGCTGACCTTGTTCGGAGAACCCTCCATCCACGAAAGGATCAGTTCCGAGGAGATGGGGAAGCGGATGATATTGATGCCGTGGTCGGCAACGCCCGAAAGGAAATCGTCCACGTCTGCGGCATACAGACCGTGAGCGCAGTTTTCGGAACAGTTGAAGCCGAACCAGTTTGCACCGGTCAGCCAGACTTCATTGCCCTGTGCATCATAAAGGCGGCTGCCCTCTGCGTGAAGCCAGTCATCGTTGCAGTCATCGGCTGCGGATGCTGTGGTCACATTGAGGGTTTTGAGGTCACCGGACAGTGCTGCTGTGGCACTGATGGTGAGCGCTGCCGCAATACCGAGCGACAGCAGGTGTTTGCTTTTCATGTGAAATTCCCCCTTTGAAATTTACCCTGCTTTGGTACAGAAGCAGAGGATCCAGGCAGTGCGGACAGTACGGATCCGCACTGTGAGAACCAAGGTGAGATGCCGTTTTCAGAAGATGCCAAAGCGCTTCTTCTCGTAGAACGGCTTTTCTGCCCCAACCAGTTCCTTTGCGCGGATGTTGCCGGCAGCAACGCACTCGAAGGGCAAATCGGAATAATCTGCACATTCAGTGGAGATGGTGTTGCCGATCTCCTCGATGTCAGCGTTGTCGTCTGCGTCAATGGCAACCAGCAGGAAGCGTTCGCCGCTTTCAGATTCTTCACGCAGATATGCCTTCTTGGCTGCTTTCTGCTTTTTGAGGCAGCCCTTGACGGCATTCAGCAGCTCGTCCGTAATGACGGGCTTTGCTTCTTCTGTGGATTCGGTCTTTGCGGCTTCCATGTCAGCCATTGCCTGACGAATCGCAGCCTGCTGCTGTTCGCGGCTGTTGGAAGCTGCACCCAGCGGATTGGTAGGCTGCTGCGGGGTAATGCGCATCTGCTGCTGCTTTGCATTTGCTGCAATGACGGCATCCAGATCGCAGCCCGCATCACCGATGGCGATGACCTGACGGCGGATGAGGCAGAGATTGCTGCCGAACGGGTTGATGACTACGCCGAAGATCGGCTCATTGTTCTTGACGAAGCGATAGAGATCCATGAAGCTCATGACAGCGACCTGGAAGCGTTCGCCCGGCTTGCGGTTCTTGCGCAGTTCGATTTCGTCTGTAAACGCAGGCATGAATTTTTCGCCCTTGGGATTGCTCATCATCTGGAATGCGATGCGTGTCGGGATCTCTTCGCCGTCGGCGGGTGCTTCGACAGGACGTTCGATCATTGCAGGGATGAGGTATTTTGCGTTAATGGCAGCTTCCAGAAAAGCTCTTTCGTTGACCGAGTTGGTAAGGTCAAGCTTGAAGGTTGCCATGGCATCCACGAGGACGGGATTGGTAATGGGCTGCATCGGCTTGGGAGCAGGCGCAGTGGACTGCTCGTTCTGGTTATTTTCTTCTGGCATTGGACTAGTCCTCCGTTTTAATCTGGGATTCACCATCAGGGCAGAATCCGCCCGATGGTGTTCCACTTTATTTTATCACAGTTCGCGCAAAAAAGCAAGCCTTTTTGAAGATTTCACAAAATCAGCACAGAATTTCGTCCGTGTATTCTTCGAGGAAAGCGGGCGGCACAGTATCGGTCAGCCACACGCCGTTTTCAGAAAGGTAGAATTTGCATCCATTTTCTGCCATTTCTTTTGCATGGACGAGAAAAATGTGCGGTTTGCCGTGCCGTGCACCGACCATGCGGGCGGTGGCAATATCCTTAGAAAGATGCACATACAGGCGGCTTTGCGGCTTCAAGCCTTCCTTGCGGATGGCGGCGGCATATTTTTCGCCTGTGCCGTGAAAGAGGATGTCGGGCGGTGCGGTACATTGCAATTCGACATCGACCTTTACGGAATGCCCCTGATTGGCACGGATGCAGGTTTTGTCGTCATTGAAGCGGTAGCGCTGTTTGTTGTCGGTGCGGACGATTTCTTCCAGTATTTCCATTGTGATGTGATATTTTCCGCTTTGGTTGATGCCGCGGAGAAGTGCCTGTACATCTGCCCAGCCGTGTGCATCGAGCGAAATGCCGATGACTTCGGGCTTGTGGCGCAGAATCAGGCTGATGAAAACAGATAAGTTTTTGTGATCCATATGGTGAGCGTTCCTTTCGTGTGGTTATTCATCGTAATTCTGCGGATATTTTGGTTTTCGCTGATAGATTTTCTTTGAAGTGTCAACAATGCGGGTGACGGGGTTGACACCGTTCCAGTCGCCGCGTTTTTTCGCGTCGATTCGTTTTTTTGCTTTCTTGCTGCATTTTTCATATGGCACAAATTTCGGCTGCACGGTTCATGCCTCCTCTCCCGCTTTGAAGTTATAGACGGGGCGGATGACATCCACGATTTCTGCTGTATCTGCGATATTTGCCATGATTTCTTCCATTGGTTTGTACGCCATCGGGCATTCATCCAAGGTCTGTGCATTGACGGAAGTGGTATAAATGCCAGCCATTTGCTTTTTGAATTCGCAGACGGTGAATGATTCTTTTGCAGCATGGCGGGAAAGCAGTCTGCCTGCACCATGCGGGGCGGAGAAATTCCAGTCGGGATTGCCTTTTCCGATACAAAGCAGGCTGCCGTCACGCATATTGACGGGGATGAGGAGTTGTTCGCCTGCCTGTGCAGAAACCGCGCCTTTCCGCAGGATCATGTGGTCTAGGTCGATGTAGTTGTGGATGGTGGCGAACTGGTCGGCAACGCGCAGTCCCATGCCTTTGATGATTTCCTGCATCATTGCCTGACGGTTCAGTGCTGCGAACTGCTGTACGATGCGCATATCGTGCAAATACTGTTCGAGAAGGTCATTTTCGCAGTAAGCAAGCTGTTTTGGGACGCTGGTACGTTTTGTATTTTTCAGTTTACGGAGTTCGGTTTCGATCTGGGAGGTTTTGCCTGCGGCTTTGAGTTCGGCGATGAGGGCTTTCCGGTCGACTTCATCGCTGCCGTTCAGGCGATTGTAGGCTTCGTTCTGGTAATAGCGGGCGACTTCCACGCCGAGATGACGGGAACCGGAGTGAATGACGATGTAGATGCATCCATCGCTGCCGCGGTCTGCTTCGATGAAGTGGTTGCCGCCGCCGAGTGTACCGATGCTGCATTCTGCGCGGCAGAGGTTGATATGATTGGCGCAGTAGAGTTGTGAGAGGTCGATTTTGCTGAGGTAGTGGTGCGGTTTCGAACGGATTGCGAAGCCGGAGGGGATGGCGGCGTAGATGAGTTTATCGAGTTTTTGCAGTTCGATATGTTTTTCTTTCAGGCGGACGGTTTCCATACCGCAGCCGATGTCAACGCCGACGAGATTGGGGATGACCTTATTGGTGATGGTCATGGTAGTGCCGATGGTGCAGCCGGCGCCTGCGTGGACGTCAGGCATGATGCGGATGGAAGCGCCGTCGGCGAGGGGTTGATTGCAAAGGGTGATGATCTGGGTGATAGCGTCGGGTTCGATGTTATCGGTAAAGACCTTTGCATTTGCATATTTTCCGTTTAATTCGAGCATAAGATATCCTTTCTGTTGGTGGGTTGCCTGCATAAAAAAATGCGCCTCTGCGGAAAGCAGAAGCGCATGACTGTATCGTGTAGGTGTACAATGGATTAGAGTACGGCAGATGACAGATGCAGGCGAACCCTGTAATTCCGATGATTGAATATGGAGTTGTCAGAGGATTGATAACTGATGAAGAACATGAGGTTCACCTTCCTTTCATAAAATAATGGGATGATTATAGCATAGAATATTGGATTTGTCAAGAGCGTGAAGAAAATTTTAGGCAACACCGCACAGAGCTGGTGGTACAGGATGCGTATGGTCAAACGAGTTTGACCAGTCAAATTTTTCGTCAGATTGTACAGAAATGACGCCGCTGGGCTGACGACCGGCAAGGAATTTCTGTGCAAGATGGCGGAAAATTTGCAAGCAGATGTGCCGCCAAGCCGTAAGGCGTGCTTTGTGCGGTGTTGCCTTTAATTTCGCTTCGCGTGCACAGCCAGATAGTTACGGATACTTTTCAATATATTAGTCGCATTCATTTTGGTTATGTTAGTAATTGCTCCCGCATAAACAATAATACCTTCTTCTCACGCCGCGATACCTGTACCTGCGTCATCCCCAGCTCCTTCGCCACTGCCGCCTGCGTCAGCCCCTTCCGATACCGCAGCAGAATCATTGTCCTGTCCCGCTCCTCCAATAACGCCATTACCTGCCCCAGCGCCATTTTGTCCTGCAACGCATCCTCCGGCGACGGCACAGGTACATCCATCTGCGCTTCTCCCTCCTCCGTGAATGCCGTCAAGGATACCGTCGGCTGTGACGCACAAAGTGCTTCCGCTGCCTCCGCCTCCGCAATGCCCATCGCTTCCGCTAACATCGAAATGGTCGGCTCTGTACCGTTTTGCTGCCGCAATTGCTCCGCTGTCTGCGCCGCCCGCACCGAAAGCTCCTTCAACCGCCGCCCGATGCGTACCGCGCCGCCATCCCGAAATAACCGCCGCATCTCCCCCATAATGACAGGTACCGCATAGGTCGAAAAACAGACTCCGCGGGATGCGTCAAATGCCTTCGCCGCCTTGACAAGCCCAAGACATCCCGCTGAATATAATTCCTCATATTCAATGCCGCGGCTGCGAAACCGCCCCGCACAAAGATGTACCAGCCCCAGATGCTCCTCTGCATTAATTCCCGTCTGCATAAGCAATTTTCTTTCGCATAATGACAGTCGTGCCATGGTCAGGACGGGAATGCACTGTCAGCTTGTCTGTGAAGCTTTCCATCACCGTAAAGCCTAAGCCTGCACGTTCTTCCGCGGGCGCACTGGAATATAGCGGCTGCATCGCCTGTGAAATGTCCGCAATGCCGCAGCCTTTGTCCGAGATTCGAACGTATATCACATGATTCGGCAGTAACCGTACCGTCACGGCAATCATGCCGTTTGGCAAATTGCGGTAGGCATGGACAATGGCATTGGTGACCGCTTCGGAAACCGCCGTGCGCAGGTCTGCAAGTTCTTCTACGGTCGGGTTGAGCTGTGCCGCAAATGCACAGACGATCGTGCGGGCAAATCCCTCATTTTCAGAGCGCGCAGGGAATGTACATTTCAATTCATTGATGCTGTTCATGTGTTTTACACCTTTCCGCCGCAGGCAGTCCGGACAACGGCAAGCCTGTCCATGCCGGAAAGCCGCAGCACTTTTCGGATTTGCGGGGAGGGATTGAGGATTTCCAACACCCCGCCGTATTCTTCCATGAGATGCGAACGTCCCATAATCAGACCGATGCCGGAACTGTCCATAAACGTCACGCGGGTAAAATCCAGCACAAGCGTTTGCGGAAGCTGTTCCTGCACGGCAAAGTCTACGGTTTCCCGTATTTCTTTGGCATGATGATGGTCGAGTTCACCGCTGAGAACGGCAGTGAGTTTCTGAGGTTCGGTCTTGAGTTCTACCACAAAGATTTCATCCTTTCTATGTGTCAGCAGCATGGAAAATGTCAAACGGGCGGTGCGGCAGGGTGCTGTCTGCATCTGCCGCATCATGAAGCACGCTTGACATCAGACCATTTGCAAATGCGGTACAGGGCGCGGCTTGTACGGCGCGGAGAACCTGATAGTGCTATTGTAGCGCAGATTGCCTGCGAATTTTGTCGAAGCGGGAAAATGACGAAATGTTTGTGATTTTTCGCCTGTGAGGGGGGATTCCTTTGCGAAATTACTTGACAGCGGGGCGAAAATATCGTATAATATACTTGAACTGTGATATGCTTCGGAAAGAGAGTATCAACAATGGAAAGAAATCTCGCTTCCCGCCAAAGCTACCGCGTGGCACTGGGCGGCGTGGTGGCAGGCATCTGCCTGATGACCATGTTTCTGACAGGTGTGATTCCTGTTTTGTATATCGCCGCACCAATGGCGGCAGGCATTTTTCTGATGATTCTGGTGGAGGAGGTATCCACAGCATGGGCATTCCTGACCTATCTTGCGGTCAGTCTGCTTTCGCTGGTGGTGACGTATGACAAAGAAGCCTCCCTGATGTTCATTCTGTTTTTCGGGTACTATCCGCTGCTGCGACCGTTCGGTTCGCGCCTGAAACCGAAATTTCTGCAAACACTCTGGCGCTATGTGCTGTATAACGGCTTTCTGGTGCTCGATTACTGGATGACGGTCTATGTGCTGGGCTTGCCGACCTTTGACGATGACGGCGTATGGATGCTTCTGGCACTTGTTTTGCTTGCCAATGTGGTCTTTTTCTGCTATGATAACGTGCTTGGAAAACTCGGATGGTTCATCCACCGCATTTTTCTGCCGCGTGTCAGAGGGAAACGCTGATGTGAAGACATTTTCTTATCATGGGATTCCAAAGGGGCACAGCCCCGTTACGATATATCAGAATACTATTGCCGAAAGGCTGTAATTTAGGAGGAACTACAAACATTATGGACAATATGCAGGGATTGAAGCGCACGCATTACTGCGGCGAGGTATTGGAAGCAGGTCAGACTGTCACAGTCGGCGGCTTCTGCGATACGATTCGTGACAAGGGCGGTATCATTTTTATCGTGCTGCGCGACCGCACGGGCGTTGTACAGCTTACCTTTGATGATACGACCGACCGCGCCGTGTTTGAGAAAGCCGCATCCTGCCGCAGTGAATATGTGGTAATGGCGAAAGGCGAAGTGCGTGAGCGCGAAAGCAAGAATGACAAGATTCCGACAGGTCATGTCGAGATTTACGTCACTGAACTGCGCATTCTTGCCAAGGCACAAACGCCTCCCTTTGAAATCACCCCCGAAACCAAGGTCAACGAAGAACTGCGCCTCAAATACCGCTATCTCGACCTGCGCCGCGCACCGCTTCAGCAGAATCTGATTCTGCGTCATAAAATCGCGCAGTGTGCAAGACAGTATTTCTATGAAAACGGCTTTTTGGAAATCGAAACGCCGATGATGATGAAGTCTACCCCCGAAGGTGCAAGAGATTATCTCGTGCCTTCCCGTGTACACCACGGCGAATTCTATGCGCTGCCGCAGTCGCCGCAGATTTACAAGCAATTGCTGATGGTGGCAGGCTATGACCGCTACATTCAGCTTGCAAGATGCTTCCGCGATGAGGATCTGCGTGCAGACCGTCAGCCGGAATTTACCCAGATCGACCTTGAAATGTCCTTTGTGGATGTGGATGATATTCTGGACATCACAGAAGGTTTCCTGATTCGCCTGTGGCATGATGTCATGGGCAAGGAACTGAACGTCCCGCTGCAAAGACTGACTTATACCGAAGCCATGAACCGCTATGGTTCGGACAAGCCTGATACCCGTTATGAGATGGAATTGCAGGATTTGTCGGAAGTCGGGAAAAACTGTGAATTCCCTGTCTTTGCGAATGCACTTGCAGCAGGCGGCACGGTACGCTGCATCGTTGCAAAGAATGCTGCAAAAACGCTTACCCGCAAAGAGATCGACAAGCTGACCGAAATGGTCAAGGGCATCGGCGCAAAGGGCATGGCATATGTCCGCTGGGTAGATGCAGAACCTGCTTGCTCCTTCGGCAAGTTCCTCAAAGAGGGCGAACTGAACGCAATGATGGAAGCTGTCCATGCGGAGCAGGGCGATGTCGTGCTGATTATCGCAGACAAAACTTCTGTCACGCTGCCTGTTTTGGGCGCACTGCGTATTCAGGTGGCAAAACAGCTTGACCTGATTCCGAAGGGACAGTTCAACTTCCTCTGGATCACCCAGTTCCCGTTCTTCGAAAAGGACGAGGAAACAGGCGAATGGCTTGCAATGCACCATCCGTTCACGATGCCGCTGGACGAGTGCCTGCAATATCTTGACAGTGCACCCGAAAAGGTCTTTGCAAAGGCGTATGACCTTGTCCTCAACGGCACGGAACTTTGCTCCGGTTCGATTCGTATTACCGATTACGAACTCCAGCAGAAGATGTTCGAATCCCTTGGTCTGACCGAAGAAGAAATCGAAGCAAAATTCGGCTTCCTTGTGCAGGCATATAAGTACGGCGCACCGCCTCACGGCGGTCTGGGCATCGGTCTTGACCGCTTGACCATGACGCTTGCCGAGGCAGAGAGCCTGCGTGACGTGGTCGCCTTCCCGAAGGTGCAGAACGCAAGAGAACTCATGAGCGGCTGTCCGTCCCCGATTGCAAAGGCGGATCTGGACGTGCTCGCGATTGCAACGATTGCGGACGAGAAGTAATTCTGTGCCGCTTGCCATTGGTACCGCGATGGCAGAACCATGAAATGAGAGGGATATAAACATGACCGTTGAAGAACTGATGAAAAAGGTGGAGGCGGAGCTGACAGGGGACAGTGTCGCAGATGTTCACCGCATTTACGAGATTGCCAACGAATACAAAAAGGAAGAAAATGCGGAAGAATTGGTTTCTGCCCTTGCAGACCGTGCCTACCAGCTTCTGCCGCCCGAAAAACAGCAGTATATGCGGGAGGCAACCTTTGTGGACGGTGTGCGCATGGACAAGGCGTTCCACAACGCGCAGGAAGCCATTCAGCATGACGATCTCGATGAGGCAGAACGCATTCTGTCACTGATTTCCGAAGCCATCCGCGTCAACTTTGAAGAAACCGATACCAAATGGTACAGTTTCCGCAACCCGTTCGAATATCACCTGTTCCGTGAAATGTACCCGACTGTCAAGGAATTCGAACGCGCACCGTTTGACTTTGCACATTACCTGACACTGTACGGCTATGTTCTGCTGAATCAGCATAAAGTGCCGCTTGCGGCAAAAACCGTGGAGCGTGCCATTAAATTCAATCCTGTGAATGCGGATGTCCGCTTTGAACTCGCAGAGATCTGCAAGTTCGGCAATGCGCCCGAACAACTGCTGAATGTCTGCAAGGATACCCTGCGCGTCTGCACCTCCGCAGACCGCATCGGCAGAACCCTTTGCAATTTCGGCTATTATTGCAATATGATTGGCGAACTCAATGATGCCGCGATTTTCTACTTCGAGAGCGTGCGTTTCAATCCGAGCAAAGCCGTGGAACTGGAATTGCAGGATGCTGTGAAGCACATGAAGGCGCTCGGACAGAAATTCACACCGCCGACACATGGACAGATTCTCGATAATTACGAGAAGTACGGCTTAGAGCCGCCTCCCTGCGACAGCATCGTGAATCTTGCGATTCAGCTTGGAGAATCGGCACATGAATATGGCAGACCGGAACTCGAAGGATTGTTCTACCGTGTTGCATATGACCTGACACGCGAACCAAAATTCCTTGAAATTCTGAAAGCCATTGATGAAAAGCTGGGCTTGACATCAACGCAGGCTTGATGGGAGAAAAACATGGTTGATTTACAAATTATCACTGCGGATGATATTCTGACACAAATTCGAAAAAAGAAAAAGAGAACGATTGCTCTTTTGATTCTGCTGATTTTGATTGGATTGGGTGCGCTTGTATACAGTGTCATTGCGATCCGCGTCAACCATGATTATGGTTCAGGTGCGGTTGGCGCGATCATTTGCGTGGTGCTGTGTGCGATTGGCATCGTGATGATCAAGAAAAACGCAGAATGCCTGAAAGACCTCCGTCACTGCCGTGTATTCAAAAAATACGGTACGCCGGAAGAAATTGCATCCCGTATTTCCGCAAGTGCAGGCAATCGCCTGATGGATTCCAAGCGGTTGGTTCTGACGGATGATTTCATTATGAAAACGAATGATTTCGAAACATTTGTGCCGCTGGAAGCAGTGCTGCTGGCATATAAATATGAGCACAGCACCAACGGCGTGAAAGACAGTGTGGCGATAAGCATTCATGATGAGTACGGTGATAAATTCGAGTACCCGATCTCGATTCGCAACTCGAAGAATTCAGAAGAACTGAATACCATCTGCAATGCGATCGCACAGCGTTCTGAGCGTGTCAAGTTTGGTTATAACGGCGAAAATCTGAAGTATGTAGAAGCAAATCAGAAAAGAGTCTGAAGGCTGCGGCCATTTATTGTGAAAGAAAAGGAGGGACTGTTATGGCTGGTAGTACTACAAAATATACAGGAGATTTGATTCGGAAAGCAGTTAGAAAAACGTATATTCGTGAAATGGTTGAATTTGCCTTTTTGCTGGTGCTGGGCATTGCGATGGCTGGCGTAAGTATATATTTGCTTACGGGCAAAAATGATGTTCGATTTGTCATCATGGCACTGATTATGGGCGGAGCATTGAGTCTGTATACGTTTCAGGGAGTGAGCACTCGCTGCAAAACGCTGATGCATATTGACAAATGCAAGGTATTTCGGAAATATGGCACACCGGAGAAAATTGCCGAACAGCTCTCGTCTGAACAGAATGAGGTTGTCAGCGAAAATGTCAGTGCAATTTTGACGAAACAGTTTATTTTGAATAAAGATAACATGGAAAGTTTCGTACCACTTTCATCTGTGCTGATGGTATATCCTGTACAGGTGAGTCGTGGCAGACTGGCGCTTGTTGTGAAGGACTGTTATGGTGATTCGTTCTTTTATCCGTTCCGAGCGACGATAGAGGAATCTCATGCGCTGCTGGCAGAAATCAAGAAGGCGGCGCCGCACACACGTCTGGGCTACAACAGAGCCAATATCGCGTATGTGAAGAAGAATCGGAAGTCGGTTTAAAGGTGATATCCGATGCTTCCCGATGAAATCTTTATGTTGTCCTGACAAAGGTGGTTATGCACGCGAAGCGAAATTAAAGGCAACACCGCACAGAGCTGGTGGTGCAGATACGCAGTCAGATTTTTCGTCAGATTGTACAGAAATGATGCCGCTGGGCTGACGCCCAGCAAAGAATTTCTGTGCAAGATGGCGGAAAATCTGCAAGTAGATGTGCCGCCAAGCCGTAAGGCGTGCTTTGTGCGGTG
>JAZUJW010000043.1:0-24052 GCA_045642925.1 Oscillospiraceae bacterium | reverse complement strand
GCTCCTCATTTCTGAGAAGCGTAGTACGATATTCAATTTTGGACATAAAAATAGCGGACAGCGCTTCAATACGAAACACCATCCGCTATTTTCCATTATTCAGTTTGGTTGTCAACAGACTTTCTACCGTTTTACGGTTGCTTTTGGTTATCTACCAAGTTTCTACCAACCTTACATTCAGTTGGCTTCTACCAAGTTTCTACCAAAATTCAATAAATTTGCGTTTTTTTGGATTTTCCATTATATCGTGATTTTGAGATTTTCTACCGTCAAAAGTGCCAGTTTTTCGGTGATTTGGCATCACTTGACGATAAATGACGATAATTGACGATAAAGTGGCGACACTATATCATATAGTAAGCAAAAAAGCAAGGAAACAGTCTGCCCTACGCAGTTCAATCTGTGTGGGGCAGTTACCTATATAAGGCAGATGAAGAAACGCAAATATATGAAAATATAAACCTATTGACAAGAAGAATCGAATATGATATACTAAAATAGATTTATTATGAGGTGATTTTATTGGTAGCATTGCGCAAACTGCTGGTATTGAGATGCCGCAGAAACGTACGCTGCTGCCGAAAGAGGAGGCTGCGAAGGTTGAAACCTATCAGTAAAGTATTCGCATTCAAAACAGTGTATTCTGAGAATAAAACATATGTTAATTATAAAATCGGAAAAAAGGAAGAAATTAATTATACGCAGGTACAAATGCTTGTAAAGCCTGAATTCCGTGAGTATTTTGTCCCATTTCAGTGTACGAAAACTGCTTCTGTCAACAAGATATGCTTTGATGTCAGCGGCTTGACTGCGCTTTCGGAGTATCTGAAAACGGAACTGACGCAAGAACAGTATTTTGAGATTATTGCAGGGATTCAGCGAATCGCTTCCTTTTGTAAAAAGTCGTTTCTTTCGATGGATAATCTGGTTT
This sequence comes from Oscillospiraceae bacterium, assembly GCA_045642925.1. GTDB lineage: Bacteria > Bacillota > Clostridia > Oscillospirales > Ruminococcaceae > Firm-04. The sequence goes on along the minus strand of JAZUJW010000043.1, from coordinate 23,121 downwards.
GTTCATTGAAGTATATGTACTATCATAATGTACAGAAAAAGGTACTGATGGCATATGTCCCGGTGAAAAATCCGCACTATATCGGTGATGGAATTGATGCCTGTTTGATTCGGATTCATAAAAAGGCACGGCATATCATCATCACGGACGGCAATTATATGCAGAAGTATGAAACCTTTTTAGCACCTTATATGATGAACAAAGGCAGACGGGGCAGGAAAAATGCAATGTCTTTTTCTCCGGATTCGCTGCTTCATTTCTTTCATGAGAATCAAATGAATCGTTCCGGCATGGAGGCGGATCTGGAAATTGAAAAAATGTTTTCTGATTCTGCCAGACAGCAGTCGGAGAACTATCCGATTCACGGTCAGCTTTCCGATTTGCCGACACCCTCTGTTCGTCCGGAAGTGACTGTCAGTATGGCGAAACAGAATTATGCAGAACCGCACCGAAACCAAAACAGCGGCGGAACATTTATCCGCAAAAGCACCTGTGCATCCCTGACAGATATGTATGGCAATGTATTTCCAATCAATGGTTCCGTGTTCCGCATTGGCAGAAATGAAAATAATGACCTTGTGATCCCTGAAGCAACCGTTTCCGGCTTTCATGCCGAAATTACATACGAGAATGGCATCTATTTCATTTGTGATCATTCCTCAAACGGTACTTTCCTGAATCATAATCCGCAGAGCGTCAGCCGCATTCAGCTTCAGGAGGGCGATTTGCTTCTGTTTGATGAATTTCGTTATGTATTCCACATGAATGATCAGAGGGAAGTGCGGACAGAAGCCACAAACCGAAATGCATCGACTTATGCTGTTTCACAGAAGCGGCATTCAGAACGTCCGCTCGCTTATCTGAAGCGCGAAACAGACGGCAGTGAAATTGTGATCTATAGCTTCCCGTTCCAGTGCGATGAATTGCGTGGATTGGTTCTTTCCATTGAAACACTTATGAATCGGCAGGAAGTATTTGCGGAGAATCATTTCTGTGAATCGCTTTGCTTTCAGTCGGTCAGCATTGCAGCCGGTACGAAATTGAAGATTTTTTCCGGCTGTGTACTGGATGTAAACGGTGAACGCTTCTGTTTCCGAATCGAAAGCTGAACAGGAGTGTGTGATGTTTCAATATTCATATGTTACAACAAAAGGAAGACGGAATGCAAATCAGGATGCCCTTCTGATCCAGACCGCACAATTTCAGGAAAGGGAAATTTTCTTCGCCGCTGTCTGCGATGGCATGGGCGGACTATCTTGCGGAGAACACGCCAGTTCCTACACGATTTCCGAAGCGGCTTCATGGTTTGCAGGTCAGTTTGCGCAGTTCGTGAAAGCCGACGCTGGTGTACTGGAGATCCGAAGCAGTCTTGACGATTTATTGCATCGTATCAATGATGATCTGAATCTTGCCGGAAAACAACTTGGTGATTTGGGTACAACATTCACCTCCATGCTGTTGGATCCGCTGAAAAATTACCTTTTGGTTGCTCACGTTGGGGATACACGGCTATATCGGTTATCAGACAGTGAAGCAGAGGTTCTGACAGTTGACCATTCTGTGATTGCAGAAGAACTGCACCGTGGTATTCTGACGGCGGAATCTGCACGAACAGACAGTCGTCAGAATCAGATCACGAACTGTATTGGCGCCGGGTTAGTGGAGCGTGCATATGACTACAGCATTCTTGAACCGAAGGATGGCTGCATCTACCTGCTTTGCTCGGATGGTTTCCGAAAACTGATCTCTGAAGATGAGATTCGGCAGGTACTTGCGCCTTCTGCCAATGCGGATGCCGATGCGCTGCACCACAGTCTTTCTTATTTGACAGAGTTAAATCTCAGTCGGCAGGAAAGTGACAATATTACGTCAGCAGCAGTGAAATTCACAAAGGAGAACGGTGTCGCATGAATTTACTCGCAAACCGTTACGAAATTGAAAAAATTGCCGGAACCGGTGGCACTTCCGTGGTATATAAGGCATATGATTTGCAGGCGGAACGTGCGACTCGTGCAATTAAGGAAATCAGCAAAGCCAATCCGGATGTCTACGATATGGCAAAGCTGGAATCACAGCTGATTCGTGAATTGTACGAAAGAGATACGTCTTACGGCTTTTTGCCGAATATCATTCACCGTTTTGAGATCGGAGATAAGTTCTATATTGTGCAGGACTATCTGGATGGCGAAACAATGGATAAAACGCTTCAAGCCGGTGCGATGCCTTATGAGACGTTTTTGGAAAGTGCAAAGCAGATTTGTCAGTTTCTGACTTTTTTCCACAGTACCGGTCGTGTTCATAGCGACATGAAGCCGGAAAATATTATGGTCATCCGTTCGGATACGTCATGGGATAAACAAAAAAAACATACCGTGAAGCTGAAGTTTATCGACTTTGGTACCGCTGTGCGAAATGAAGCAGGCGTAACACGCGGATATACGCCTGAATATGCTGCGCCGGAGCAATACCGTGAGGGCAGACTGAATGAACGAACGGATATTTTCAATATCGGCGCGACCTTCTATCACATGATTACCGGCAGACGACCGATGTGTGTTTCGGATACATCCCGTGTTCTGACTGCCGCCGAACGATTTCGGTTTGATAAAAATATCAATGCAGAAATCAAACGCATCATCTTAAAATGTGTGCAGGATGATCCGAATGCGCGTTATAAATCCTGTGAAGCAGTCTATAAAGACCTGATGCATATTGAAAAGAATTTTCACTTGCGGCTGATCACAGCATTTTATATAGGCGCAGTCGTTTGTATTTCCGGTGCAGGAATCTGTGCATTTCTTTCCAATTCTGTAAAAGATAATGCAGACAGTGAACGATACGCACAGTATTTCAGCGCAGGTCAGTATGATGCGGCGTTACAGATCGACCACAAAAATCGAGATGGTATTTACACAAAGCTCATCAACAGCTTTACACAAGATGAAAAACTAGACAGCAAGGAAGATAACTTCATCATCAATGAGATCAAGTGCCGCAGTGATCTTGCACCGACAGACAGTGACTATGGGCGGATTATGTATGAAATCGGAAATGCTTACTGGCTCTATTACGATCCGCACACGGAAGGCGCTGAACTGAGTGAAAGTGAACTTGAGAAGAATCGGATCACTGTGTCATATGAATGGTTTGAGAAGGCAGTAGAGAGCGAAGCATTTGCTGCAGCGGAACCCGAAGTATATGCCCGTGCTTCTATTTTCCGCAGTATCGGACAATTCTACATTGAGATTGACCGGAAAGAACGCGAAGGAACGGATGACAAAGAATTCTATCAGAATATGTGGAACAGCCTCAAACAGATGGCTGAATTTGTGAACGATACGAATGAGGTTGTCGGTGCGCGCGTCTGCCAGACACTCTGCACTTTTATCTCGCGCTACTCTGCGAAGTTTCGACAAATCGGTGTCAAACAGTCCGAACAGGAAGCTATTCTTGATACAATTGACAGTCAACTATACAAGGATGGTTTGCTCACATATACAAATGTTTATTCGATTCGCATTGCAGAAACGATGGATGTTGATGCAGTGCGGCTCAAGCTTTCGATGGCATACGCAGATTAAGGAGGAACACGGATGAATTCAGAACTATTGCATAAACTCGCCGTGATTCTTCTGATTATCGGCATCTTGCTTCTGATTGCAGCAATTTTCTGCTCGGTTCGCTTCGAGCTGATCTCTTTGATACGGACAGAACGAAACCGCAGAAAAGCCGTGAAACAGGGTGAAGAACAGGAATATTTCGCTCCCACTCACGCGAAAGAAATCGAAAGTATTTCTGACGATGAACCACACTCCCCTGCTGAGAAAACGATACCGACTGAAAAAAAGCAGTTTGAGGCAGAAACACCAACTGCTGCTTCCGTCCATCCGGAGCCTGTCTACAGTTCTGCGCCGCAGGAACAGCGTACCGAAACACTGCTTGTGGAAACAGGAAAACGACAGCAGGCACGCAATGGCACCGGAACGCTGCTGGTTTCTTCCCGCCGCGTTCATTCGGAAGCGGCTAATTCTGAACCTCAATTTGTTATTACAGAAAATATCGTTGTCCTTGGCGGAGATCCCGCTGCGGTGTCACAATGTATCGTTTCACAACGGAAAGGAATGCCGAATGAATAAACTGATTTCATGTGCGGCAGCTGTAATGCTGTTTTTATCAACGATCACGCCTCTGAATGCAGCGGCAGAAACACCGCCGCAGGATATGCGCTTATCAATCGAAACAAAGGAATATACGATGGAGGAAGTTCCGGCGGACAGACTTGTGGAGTTAAAGGTCTGCGCAGAAAATCTTCCACCGTTTCGGAATATGCGGATTGTACTGGAGAAGGATTCCACACTGACATATGCAGGTCATATCGCAGTGCCTTGTCCGGAACTATCCCGTGCGGGCGGGTTGAGTTTTTCGCTCGGCTCCGGTGAAAATCCGAATTTTGCTGCCTGCAATATTGCCGTCATCGAGGATGAGCCGCTTTCACTCAGCGGCGAAGTCATCACAGTCGATGTATATTTGCCCGATGTGGTGCAGCCGGGTGACTTTTTCAGCGTCCGCATTCTGCGTTCTTATCAGGAAGCATATCTGTACGAAACCTCGGTCGACACCGATGAGGCGAGCTATGGTGAATCCTATTTTACGGAACTTGCTTCAGGCGGAATCCGAATCGTATCCGATACAGTGGTGCCGCCCGCACAGACGGAACCACCATCCGAACTGATTCAGCCGTACGTGCAGGTAACGCAGCCCGATGAATCCTCCGAACCGAATCCAGCGGAAGAAACCGAATCTTCAGAAACGACATCGGTTTCCACAGACACTACGGTTTCTTCGACAACAGAGAGAACAACGACATCCAAAGCAGCCACAACCGAAACTTCAGTTTCGAAAACGACTGCCGTGACAACGAATTCACAGACAGAACCGCAAACAACATCCCCGACAAGCGTAGGCACGGATGAAACATCCAAAGAAGAAACAGAACCGCAGAAAAATGGAATGCCGATTGCATTGCCGCTGATTCTGATTGGCATTGTAATCGGAGCGTGTATAGTGATTTTGATCATCAATCGGAAGAAAGAAGATAAGTGAGGAAAAGAACATGAGTAAAACAAGGAACAATTGGAAAAGAACGGCAGCCTTTGCTGTTGCGGTTTCCGTTTTGTTTGCTGCAAATCCAACGCCGACAGCAGTTCTTGCAGCGGAAATCACAGATGCAGTATTGAAAAAGGCATCTGTCGCTCCGAGCGCATCCCATACTTTCCTGACACAACAGGATACAAATGACGAACCAGTCATGACAACAACAAGTGATGAACCCCTTGTAACGACTTCGCAGACCGTTACCTCTCTCACATCTGAAACCACAACTGTTGTTCCGAGTTCTACAACCATATCTGATTCATCTGATGTATCTACCACAACTTTGAGTCAAACCACGACCCCTAAAACCACCACCACCACAACAACAACATCCACAACCCCCGCACCGCAGGAACAGACAATCAAGACGGAATACTCTTTTTCGTTCGGCGATCTGGAGAAAATCGGATCCGTAAATGACACGAAAAACCACATTGCCGATGCAGTGCGCGAAGAGATTCAGAACGCACTGAATGCCAAACAACTAGAGGGTGTCTTCTATGGAATCGAACTGAAGTGCGAAAAAAAGGATAATGTTCCTGAGAAAATCGTAATCACATACAAAACCTATGATACGGATGCTGCAAAGGAAATTCTTGAAGAAGCATTTCCAACTGCCTTGTCCCTGACGTCTGACCATAAATACTATTGTCAGTTTGCGATCAGTACAACCAAGCAGATCATCTCCTGCGAAAAGGTTTTTTGTCGGTTTGAAACGGAAAAAGGCTGCAAATATTCGATGAACTACACATGGAAAGATGGTGAAGCGGTTTTACTGTACAATGATACCGAACTGTATGTGCAGTACGGCATCAAGCTTGCAGAAAATTTGTTTACAGCCGATACGGGCTACTATCTTGAACCGATCAAGCGGCTGAATGGAAAGTCTGAGGACGGCGTTGCAGTTTCTGATACAGTAAAGCTTTCCAAAGACAGCATTTCGGTCGGCGGTCACACAATCTATCAGCTGAAAGATTGTATCATCACTCTTTCTGTTCAAACGGATTCTTCCATCAATACAACCTACGTACCGCAGTCATTCAAATGGTCTGAACTGAATAACAATCAGATAGAACTCAAATTCCAATCTGCTTTGAATGAGTCCAAAGGTGCAGTAATTCAGGCAGAGAATCACAACCAGAAAATTTGTCAGTTTTACGATAAGACGGAACAGGTCATGAAACTGAAGGAACTTCTGCCTGAACTGAAATATGATCTCCTGACACTGGGCACGCAGAAACAAACGAACATCAAACTCAGCATCACAGCGCTGCCGAATGTGTTTGAGCTGAATGTGAAGTTCGAAAACAGTGAAGAAACTGAAAAAGTGAAAGTACTGCAAAGTAACAATCAAATTCAGATTCCATATCTGATGAAGCGGGACGGAATCGACTACTATCTTGCTTCATACACTGTCAATCGAAATGGCGGCATAAAAGACGACACTGTCGATTTAACCTGGAATGATGTTTTCACCAAACTAAGCAGCGGACAATCTTATGAAACCAAGGATTATCTTGTTTGGGAAAAAGGAGCTGCCGAAAATGCAGATGTTCTCTATCGGAAAGTCGGAAGTACGCAGAACATCACAGTCGTCAGACAACTGAAATCCGAGTTTTTTGCCGCTTCACAGGTCAACAGAAATGTTCATGTAATGACATGGGATTTCAAAAAAGCTTTTTCCGTTGAAAGCGACCTGAACAATATTACCGTACTGATGGTAGGCAGCGACCAGAACACTTATCAGGCATCTTTCTTTGAAATCCCGAATGAAGAAGCCGATGCACCAAAAAGATATCGTCTGACGATGTCTTATGGCGCAGACGAAGTCGCAAACCTGAAATATCTGCGTGTTCAAACGATTCTGGATAATACACTGTCCGAATCACCGTGTGCCATTGAAGGATTTGAACCATTCTATATCTATGTTGACCATCAGGCACCGATTATCACGAATGTCGAGAACAGTTATCCGAACGGCTGGTCGAACACAGATTCTTTTACATTCAGCTTACAGGTCAGTGATGACGAAGGTGAAATGTCACAGTCCGATGAAGATCAGGAGGCATTGCGGAATATCAATCTGAACACGGATCTCGAATCAATTAAAGAACTGCACATCGGCGATTATGTCTTAAAAAAACCGGAAGGCGGCTGGGTCAACGGTTCTATGAGCAGCCTATCGAACCTGATTCAGGCAGAGGATAGCTTGTCGGATGATCTTTCATTGTCATCCGAGACCGTCCCATACGACATCAAGCTGACACCTGTTCTGAATGATGACGATTCGTTCAGCGGAAAATTTGATGTTGTCCTGTTCCTGAAAGACAGCACAATGACTTATTTTTCTAAGACACTGTCTATTTCGGCTGAAGATTACTGCGGACTCCAAAGCGAAACATTGAACGTGAATGTTCAGATAGATACGGCTGCCCCGACTGTCACTGCTGTCACGATTGACGGACTGACGGATGGCATGAACGGCGAGCGTGTCCTGAAAACGGATGCAGGCAAGGAACTTGTGGTTCATGCGGATATTACGGATGGAACAGAGGCATCCGGTATCTTTTCCGTAAGGATGCAGTATGCTGACCGGAAACCGCAGGAAGTGAACAATATCAATGCCAAAGACTGGAATCATCAGATGACATTTAGCGGTGATAACAGCAATCGGTGTGGTGTTGTTGCAATTACCATTGAGGACTATGCAGGAAACAGCAGTACCTATTATTATGCGCGGAAAGCGGACAAAGATATTCCGGTGGATTCGCTTGAAGAGGCGATTTCGGTCATGACGGATTTTATTTCCCCGTCCGTTCCACAATTTTCGGAACTGCGTGAAGCAGATTTCTTTGACCGGATGTGGAATCGAAGATGGTATCAGAATTATCTGAATATGCCAATTTCCGCAGCAGATGAAGGCTTGATCCGTTCCGAATTGAGTAAACTGGAATTTAAAATCAATGACAGCGAGTGGTATACGGTCAATTTACTGGAATTGATTGAAGCAGGGGTACTTTCCGATGAAGCACTGGCAGAAAAGCTTGCAGCGGGAAAGTTCTACATGACCTTCGAACAGGATGCAGATGACAGCCAGAACTTCTCTCCGTATATTTGTTGTGCAGGAAATAGTGACATTAAGATTCCGCTGACAGAGGAGTTGTTCCGCCTGAGAGATTCCGGCGTACTCACTGTCGAAATGCGTTCTTATGACCGTGCAGGAAATCGGAGCGAATCCGCTTCGCAGACAATTTATATTGACAATACAAAACCTTCTGCGGATACACATTTTTCTGCTGAAACACATCATATTGAAAATCCGATTGCAAGCACCTTATTTGGCGTGTTCTCGTCTGCACCGATTCACATTCGCGTGCGTATTTCCGATACTGATGATAATACACCGAGTTCCGGCATTCAGGAAGCGCTGCTGACATTTGCAGGTACGGAATATCGTGGTAATATCACTTTCGATGAACAAAAACAGCAAACAATTGCTGATTTTCGTATTCCGAACACCCTTCCGAAAGAAAGCTGTGTATCCGATGTGGTCACCATTCAGGTTACGGACATGGTCGGGCATACTTATGTGAGTGAAAGCTTGCTTTCGGACAAAGAGCAAACACTGATCATGCTTGAAAACAAAGCGCCTGTTCTTCCGAAACCAATTGTAGAGGGACCGGATCTTTTCATCAATGAAAAAGGTGAAAAGTGGTACAGCGGTGATGTAACAGTAACATATTCCGTATCCGATTCGGATTCCGGCATTGCAGAAGTAGATTATAAGCGCATCCAGAAAAACAGTAACTCCAATGATAGAATCTTCCAAGACTACAGCACACTGGAAGAAAAAACAATATCCCATGATTACAGTCTGATCACTGATACGGCAGAGGATGGACAGGCGGACTTTCAGATGCGCGTAAAAGACAATGCAGGGAATCTTTCGCAGGATACGGAAACTGTGTATAAGGATGTATCGAAACCTTATGTATCCGCATTCAATTTTACCGATGCAAGGTCTTTTGAATCTTCACATCCGGATTATATTGTGGAACAGCTTGCAGAACGCTTCGGACATTTCTCGCAGCAGGATACAGTTCTGCAAGTAACGGTGCGCGATGATCATGGCGCAAGTGCTGGCATCCAATATGTATCATGCGCACTGTATCGGTCGGATGGAACACTCTATCAAGAGGTCATGACGCAGTCTGATGCACAACTGGAAACAAGCGCGGATGGCAGCCGCATTGCATATTTTGTTCTCCCTGAAGGCTTCAAGGGCGATGTTGCCGCATGGACAGCAGACAATGTGCGGAACAACTCCGAACAATTTTTCACAGACGGATTCGCATCCGAAAATGAGTCGCGTCATGAGATGAATGTGCACCTGAATATTGCGCTTCCGCAGACAGATAAGCGTGATGTTAACGGTTTGCTGTTATACAATACGGATGTAATAGCAAAGCTGACTGTTGAAGACAGCTTTTCCGGTATTCGCCGTATCGAATGGTCTACTTCGGATACCGAAGGCTGGCAGAGCGTCGAGATTGACCGGAATGGTGAGGTAATCGGGGGCACATGGACAGTCGAACAAAAAGAGCGAAATCTTGCAATGAGTGCCACAGCCGAACTGATGATCACCAAAGATGCAAATGCTGACTTTATCCGTCTGCGCATTGAAGATAACTCCGGAAATATCTCTGAAGATGCAGTCAGCTTCAGTATTGACAAGCAGAAGCCGCAAATTACAGTCGGCGGCTTGGCTGCATCGCAGCAAACAACCTACTATAATCATGACATTACAGCAAATGTTGCGATCGCTGAGCGAAATTTCGCTTCTCCGACGGTCAATGGCGCTGTAGACAACGGATTTACCGCAGACCCGAATTCACCCGAAAACACTGACCACTATTTGCATACAAAGCAGTATGTCTATAATGCTGATGGTGTTTATTCGCTGACGGTGGACTGCACCGACCTTGCCGGCAACGTGACCGATACGCCTTTCAACTCCGGCGAATTTATTATTGATAAAACGATTCCGAAGGCAGAACTCACCTTCCGGACAAAGAGCGGCGGTGTGATAGATCCGAAAAAGCAGCCATATATCAGCGAGGCGGTCAGCGCTGTCTTTACGGTGACCGAACAGAATTTTGATCCCGCAAGGGCAGTTGTGATGATCAACGGTCAGAATTATGCGGTGGAAGCAAACGCATGGAAGAACGAGCAGAACAATGTTCATATTCTGACGATTCCTGCGGACAAGTTTAATGAAAATCAGCATTATACCGTTGCAGCATCTGTTACAGATATGGCAGGCAATGCATCGGCAACCAACACTGCTGAATTTGTGATCGACAAGATCAATCCGACTGTCGAGATTTCAGGATTCAGCGCAGCAAACAAGGACAGTGTTGCACCGCTCATCAAAGCATCTGATGCCAATTTTGCAGACTGCACACTGAAACTGACCAGAAACGGAAAAGAATGTGCATTCAAAGCGGATGATAATACAAATGGTTTCACCTTTGCTGTTTCCGAAGGCAATCAGACGATCTCAGGACAATGGGAATCGCTTGATTCCGGCAAGACACGCAGTTTCCGCTTTGACGATTTCCCACATGAGGAAGCTTTTGACGGAGCATATCAACTGACAGTCACAGCAGAAGACCTTGCCGGAAGAACAACCACACAAACCGCAGAGTTTACTATCAATCGTTTCGGTTCAGTGTTTATTGTGACAGACTATGAGAAGATCAACAAGCAGCATCTTTCCGCAGCGCAGAATATTGAAATCTTCGAGCGAAATGTCGATCGACACGCAAAAGGCTCGGAAATCATTGTTGTTGTCGATAAAGGTTCTTCGACAGTGCAGCTGACGAACGATGACTTCAACGTATCAGAGCCGGTTCAGCTTTCGGATCAATCCGGTTATGAGTACAAATACACGATCAATGCTGACAATTTTTCGCAGGATCTGGATTACAAAATTACGATCAGCACAACGGATGAAGCGGGAAATGCGAATGTCAGTACGAACCGAGGCGCAGAACTTGACTTCACGGTGGATACACATATGCCGGAATTTGTCTGTGATGACCTCTTTGACCGTGCTGAATTCCGTACCTCTCAGAAAGAATTCCGTATCAATGTCAATGAACCGCTGCGCGGAATCTGTGTGAAAACAACGAACAATGAGATCCTGCTTGAGAAAAAGGATGAAGGATTGCTCGGACTTTCCGATACAAGTTTCACCTTTGCAATGAATGCATCGAACACCTCCCGCGGAATCATCATTGAGCTGACAGATCTTGCCGGCAATATCACGAAACAGGAGTATACCAATCTTCTTGTGACTGAAAATGTCGTACTTTATGCGGTGCATAAAGCATGGGTAAAGATTGTTGGCGCATCTGTTCTCGCGGCAGGCATTGGGATCGGCGCATTCTTCGGCATCCGTAAAACCAAAAGAAAAAAGAACGAATTCTAAGGCAATACCATTCGGGAAACACTGCATATAGACATTTGGTACTGCCTTTCACATCGTATATGCAAAAAAATGAAAACAGGCGGAAACTACGAATCATGCTGTGTCGTTTCCGCTGTTTTCATTACATAACAAATCAGGAGGGAATGTATGCAGTCAAAAGAAATTGAACGCTTGCTGCAAGCAGAAACCGTATCGGGTGATGAACTCGGCAGACTGATTCTTGAAAATGACATCCGCCGCTATCAGCATCAGCTCGGAATTGCGAATGAAACGGACAGCATCCCAATAGAACAGACAATACTGGATGCATTAACAGCGAAGATCAGTACGCTGGAAGATGCGGAAACGCTGGAATGCTATCTGGCACTTCAGAATTATATCCGTTATGCACAGGCAATCTCCAATGCCTATAATCAACAGGCACAGAATGGTTTTTGCAGGCTTCTCATGTACATGACACAGGCACAGCAGATTGAGCACGCTCGTTATACACTGGAGATGCTTCCAATGATCATGACAGAACGACAGTTTCGTGAAATGCCTCCTCCGGGCATGATTGCCAGACGGCGTGGTGTCGCGCTGGTGGCGGATAGTTTTCCTTGCCGACCGAAATGTCTGGATGCAAATGATTATTTCGTTGAACCGGATCTGGACTGTTTTCAGGAGATGATGAGTCTGGAGCATTCAGCAGAAATGGCAGAAAAGATGGAGTATTTTCGGAATGACTTGCTTCTGGAAGGACTCCGACATCAATCTGCATATAACACACTGTTTAAATTGCTTGCGGTGCAGTTGGATATGCAGGGCTTTACTGTATTCTGCACGGACGTGGAAGGCATCACAGATCAGATTTCCGAATTCAATCAGCAACAAGAAGATCTGCTGCAAGAGTTGACCGGAGAAGGCGCCGTACTCCAGAGAAAGCAGGAGATTGTCCAAACGGTATTCCGTCCAATCGACCTGAAAAATATGGAATTTTCTGAGAATGCCATCAACAGACTGCAAGATTGCCTGAAAGATCTCACGATTTTTCGCACTTCGTTTGTGGATCCTGCAATGCTGCTGCTTCATGAAGGGGGGCAGGAATGAAATACAAAGAGGGAATTGACGGCAATTCTTCTGCCGTTGGTCAAGTTCTTTCGCCGGATGTGCAGGTTCATGCTGTTTCGGGAAATATGTTCCGCGTGATGCGGCAGTCTTCTGCAATGAATAAGCTGGCAACCCTCAAAACAACGAAGTTGCCATCTGAACAGGCACCGAATGCTGACGATACGGTTTCCATTGAAAAAGATAATCTGCGCATCCTGCTTTATAATTTTTCAACGCTTGGCGGCGGTTTGAAGACAACGACACATCGCTTAGCAGATGCGCTGATGATAAAGTTCACGGAGAGCGGTTCAAAAGAACGGACAATCATGCTTTCCGTTGAAGAATATATGCGCCTTTGCGAGCTGAAAAACAGCACGGAAGTCAAAAAGCAGATCGGTTTGGATCTGAAAACACTGTCGAATATGCATCTGGATTTTCAGAAATCATCGAACCGTGAGCAAAGTATGCAGGATATCCGTCTATGCAGTGAAACAAAGATTCGGAACAATTTCATCTATTTCACATTTACTGAAGAATTTTTCGCAATCATGAAAACAATGCCGGTCATGCCTTATCCGGAAAAGCTGTTCCGTATCAATCTGAAGCGAAATCCAAACAGCTATTATTTTCTCAAAAAGGTTTCCGAACACAAAAAGATGAACTATTTTAAGAAAAATGCCGACACGATCAGTGTACGGACACTGATCGGCTGCACGCCGGAACTTCCGACATATGATGAAGTCATGAAAACAGACCGTGCGCTTACAAGACGCATCATCGAGCCGTATGAACGGGATATGAACGAACTTTCTGATGTGCTGAACTGGGAATATTGTCATTCCAATGGTTCTGCGCTTACAGATGCCGACCTGGAAAACTTCAGCTACCATGTATTTATCGGTCTGCTTGTGCGCATTCGCTGGCTGGACTATCCGAAACTGACAAAGAAGAAAAGGAAGCAAATCAAATGAATAAGATCATTGTTCAGGTCTTTCTTCCGGTAAATGGAATGACTTACGAGCTTCGTCTGCCGGATACTATGTATGTCCATGATGTAACAGACGTACTATCGGAACTGTTTGCAGAGATCGCAAAAGGCTTTTACAGCAGCAGTGAAAACAATGTGCTTTGTTTTCGGGAACAGGGTGAAAGTTTGCCGCAGGATATGACACTGCGCGAACTCGGAATCTGCAATCGTTCCAGCCTGATGTTTATATAACGCAACACCGCGGAAAAACGCACTGGAGTGCTTGAGGCAGCACCGCACAAAGCACGCCTGACGGCTTGGCGGTACATCTGTTCCGTTTCGTGTTGCAAAAAACAGAATACTGAGGATAAAACTATGCTCTTAGTTACATTTTTGCAGAACGAGTATGTCAATACGACCGTTCTGCCAGATAAAAAAACCGGTCACTATAAAATTCGGCATAGCATTCCGAATTTGACGGAAGATATTATCATTGACGGCATCAATCAGCGCTGGATGATTACCGGCGGAGAACAGTATCAAATCATGGACGAAAATGGTACTATTCTTCCACGAGTTGAGATCGACAATGAGGACGTGCTGACGTTGATGGTCAACGGCATGGAGTGTACGCTGATCATCGACACAATTTGTGATGAGAAGAACCGATTTGTCAAGTTCTGCGCGAAACCCACTGCCGGACAGGATTATGAAATCCGTATCGGAAGTGATCCGGACAGGGATATCATACTGGATGATCTGTACATTTCCGGAAAACACGCTGTCATTTCCCGTCAGAACGGCATCTGGTATGCAGAGGACGGCGGAAGCCGTAACGGTACTTATCTCAATCATCGGAAAATCGCGCCACACACACGTACACAGCTCGCTGTCGGGGACGTCGTATTTCTGGTGGGATATAAATTTGTCATCTGTTCGGATTTCATCGCCGCGAATATTCCGTTTGAACGTGCTGTACGTGCCAACTGGCTGATGGCAGTTCAATTTCCGAAATTTGTCCGTCCTTCCGAAAATAAAAACAATGAGCCGATACAGTATTTCTATCGCACGATTGACCTTGGCGATGCCAAGCCTGATTTTCCCGTTGTTGAACTGTTGCCGCCTGAACAGCCAAACAAGACGAATGAACCATCCATTTTGCTTTCCATGGGTTCTTCCATCAGCATGAGTACTGCAACTGTTCTGATTGCAGGATATTCGGCAGTTGCCGCATACTATCGTCACACGAATTTCTCCAACATTGTGCCGTCTTTCATTATGGCAGGCAGTATGGTACTCTCTTCGCTTTTCTGGCCCACTATCATCAAAAAACGTACAGCGAAACTCAAAGCGGAAGCAGAAGAAACACGTATCAAAGAATATCAGGAATACATCATGCAGCTACGTGACGCAGTTGATGTGATGAAGGATCAGGAGAAGGATTATCTCTGCAAAAAAAATCTTGGACTGGATGAATGTATGTCCCGTGTGCTGTTACATGACCGTATGCTCTGGAGCAAGAGCATCTGGGATGAAGATTTTCTGTGTGTCGTGCTGGGCATCGGCAATCAGGAATCCGCCGTGCAGGTGAAATATACAGAAAACGTAGATACATTTTTTAAAGATAATCTGCGCTATGACATGATGCAGTTCGCAAGTGAGAAACGAATGCTTGAGAATGTACCTGTTTCTGTTTCACTAAATGGCGGCTGTATCTGCGGCATCAATGGCTCCAAAGAGAGTGCCTTTGAACTGCTTCGGAGTATGGTCGTGCAGTTGACTGCGCTGTATTCCTATGATGAACTGAAGCTGATATTTGTATATGATGAAAACGATGCAGATAAAATGGATTATGTCCGCTGGGTGCCGCATACATGGAATGCGGACAGTACCTTCCGATATGTCGCCTGTACAGAGGATGATATCAAGGAACTGACGCACGAACTGGAAAAAGAACTCGACAACCGCACCAGCCGCAAGGAAGATGTGTTCCCGAAAATTCTGGTCATTGCGACGGACAAGAAAAAACTGGAAAGCATTGATATTTTACCCGTACTGCTTCGGCAGCGCAAAACGCTCGGCATGAGTTTGCTGACTGCATTCGGAATGTATAATTACAGCGATTCTGATATGATCGTGGAACTGGCAGAGGGCAGCGGTAAACTCTATCAGCGTGCTGAGAATCGTATCACAGACTTTGTTCCTTATCAGGTGACGAAAAATTTCGAGCCGTATTTGCATACACTTTCCAATATCCGACTGGATATCAGTACAGAAAAGAACCAACTCCCGAAGATGCTGACGTTCCTTGATATGTTCCACGTTTCCAATGTACAGCATCTCAACAGCCCGATGCGCTGGCAGGAAAACAATCCGATCAAATCACTGAAAACCGAAATCGGCATTGCACCATCCGGCGATATTTTCTGCATTGATATGCATGAAAAATATCATGGACCGCATGGCTTGATTGCCGGAACAACCGGTTCCGGAAAAAGTGAGAGCATCATTACAATTATTTTGTCCCTTGCCGTCAATTACAGTCCGGAAGAAGTTGCATTTGTGATTGTTGACTACAAGGGCGGCGGACTTGCAGATGCATTTAATGATGTCCGTGAGGAGATCATCAACGGAAAGAGCGTCGAAGTGCAGCATAAATTGCCGCATATCGTCGGTACTGTAACAAACCTCGATGGTGCAACGATTGAGCGTGCCTGCATCTCCATAGAAACGGAACTGAAAAGACGGCAGAAGCTTTTCAAAAAGGCGCGTCGGCTATCTGAAGAAGGTACGATGGACATATATAAGTATCAGCAGCTTCGCCGTCAGGGTGCTGATTTGGAAAGCCTTCCGCATTTGTTCATTGTCTGCGATGAGTTCGCGGAGCTGAAAGCGGACAGAACCGATTTCATGGATCTGCTTGTCAGTGCTGCGCGTATCGGACGCAGTCTTGGCATTCACCTGATTCTCGCAACCCAAAAGCCGGATTCGGTTGTCAGTCCGCAGATCTGGAGTAACTCTCGCTTTAAAATCTGTCTGAAAGTGCAGGAAAAAGAAGACAGCCGTGCTGTGATCCACTGTCCCGATGCAGCGGAGATCTCCACAACAGGACGATTCTATTTTCAGGTTGGATATAATGAAGTGTTCAGTATGGCGCAGTCTGCATGGTGCGGTGCAGATTATATTGAATCAGATGGCTTTGTCCGCAATGATATTGGTTCCGTAGAAGTCATTAGCAACACAGGCACAGCCGTATACGAAAAGAGCCATAAGCCGGTAGTATGTGCGGCTGAGGGACAGCATATTGTATCACAGTTGATCGCAGTCAGAGAGTATCTGATCGAATCTGCGAAGGATATGACCATTCGTCCGCTCTGGCTGGAACCGCTTCCCGCGAAGCTTTCTATCCGTGCGCTATATGAGGAAGCCGATGTGCGTGCGGTCAGCGGTCTGGTTCCGCTGGAGCCGATCATTGGAAAGCGTGATGACCTTTATAACCGTATTCAGGAAATCATGAAGATCTCATTCTCGGAGAATGGCAATCTGCTTGTTTTCGGTGCTGTCGGAAGCGGACTGGATATGTTTTTCATTACATTGATTTATTCACTGATTTTCGGGTATCATTCCGAACAGGTCAATCTATACATTATTGATTTCGATGCAGGATTTTTGAAGGCATATCAGGACGCGCCGCACGTTGGCGATGTTGTTACAACAGAACAGGACAGCGATGCCGCCATCATCATCGAAGGAATCCGAAATGAAATCATCCGACGCAGCAAACTGTTCTCTGCTTACCGCGGCGAATATACCGAATACTGCAAGCATAGTGGTGCAGAAATGCTTCCGCGCATTGTACTGCTGGTGAATAATTATACTGAATTTTATGAAAAATGCGGTGATGCAGCTGTCAATACCTTGATGTATATTGCACGAGAAGGTATCAAGCGCGGTGTCTATCTTGTAATCGGAACGGCTGCAACAAACATCAATTATCGTCTGCGGCAGTATATCCAGCAGACCTTCATGTTCCGAATGAATGACAGTTCGGATTATGTCAGTATTCTGGGAAGAACGGGCGGTATCACGCCTTCGGAATGTCCGGGCAGCGGCATTATCAAAGAAGAAGAAATCACCTATAAATTCCAGACTGCCGATATCTTTGACATCATTTTACATGATGAGGATGAAGACAATGTTTTGGATCAGGATGCCGGAAAGGAAATCAAGGCACTCTGTAAGGCAGTGACAGAACGAGGCGACCATTTCCATGCGGTTTCTTATCTTTCAGCCCCTTCGGCTGCAGAACAGCCGGAAGCAGCGCCTTTTGAGCCGATTCAGCCTGATATTGCGATGACGCCGCCGACTGCACCGTATACTGCTGCAAATATCCCGCTTGGCTATCTGAATGGCAACTACAATTGCTATGATTTCACTGACAAATATCTGACTTTCGTTTCGGCTGCCGAACCGAAAACACTGCAAGCATTTGCACAACAGCTTGCGGATATGCTTTCAACAGATGAATCAATACAAACGGTTGTGATAGATGCATCCGGTGCATTACAGCACGAAGGCAGCCGCTATACCTGTTTCGGTTCTGTCGAAGAATTGACGGAATGGAATCGGATATATAAAGCAGAGGCAGAACGGCGCTGCGAGCTGCTGCAAAAGAATACAGACGGCACTTATTCCATGAAAACGGATGAGCCGCCGATATATGTAATTATTCCGTTTTTCCAGAATACCTGTGCAGCAGACAAAACCAATGTTACAATTATGAACTTTAAAAGTATCGTCACACAGCTGCCGGAGATCCATTACCATTATATTATTCTGGATACGCCGCAGATGATGAATGGTTCACGCGGTGCATTCTTCCATTTGATAAAGGATCTCGATGATATTTCTGATTTAAGTGGGTTTGATGTGGAAAATCACCGCGAATGGTTCGATGCGTCCGGCATCTGGCTGGGCGAAGGACTTGCTGAACATGGATTCTTCACATTGAACAATGATACCCCCAAAGTGACAGCGCGTGATGGTGTTGTCATTCGCAATCAGAATGCGGAAACTGTTTTTCACCGTTTCGGGTAAAATGCGCCGGAAAACGTGACTAAAAACAGCAAACAAAATGGTAACGAACAGCAATAAAGCCGGAAAACATGGCTAAAAAACAGCAAACAAAATGGTATCGAACAGCAATAAAGATGGTGAAAAACAGCAAAAAATTTTTTCGTATATTGAAAAGAACGTATTTCCGTATGCTTTTTGTGCTTTGCCATTCTAAAATAACTAAAATATTAAGCGCAGACTTTTTTGAAACTGCAAAAATTGAATTGTGTTATAATAAATACATCAAAGCGAGAGTGCTTTGAAAATAAAAACTTTCAGGAGGAATCCAAATGGCAAACGTTATTGATTTCAGAGAAGGCACAGACGCTGTCTTGGCGACTGCAACACAGCTCGATGGTCTCGGCGATGAATTTGCAAAGATCTATACTTCGCTCTATACCCTGATCGAATCCGATCTTGCAGTGAACTGGAAGGGTGAAGATGCTGATGCATTCCGCACCGTCGCAGACAACCAGAGACCGATTTTCGAGTCTATGCGCGAGGTAATCGGCGAGTACGCAACCTTCCTCCGCAACACCGCAAATGCACATGATGCACGTATGCAGGATAGCCGCAGTGCTTCCAGTCAAGTAACATTTTAATTCATATTAAGATAAAGGAGAGAATATCATGGCAAGTTCAAAACAGCTTTTTGCAAATTCCGAGATGATCCGCGATTGCGCACAGCAGATCAGAGAGATTGCCGGTCAGATGAAAAATAACCTCGAAGATGTCGCATCGAAGATCAAGAGCACAGAAAACACCTTCATTGCAGAAAGTGCTGATGAGATGCGCGATAAATTCGAGGCACTGAAGCCGGAGCTTGAGAAGTATGAAGCTTACCTGGTTAAGGTTGCGAACTATCTGGAACAGAACATCGCTGATCCGGTTGAGATCGTAGAGCGTGTTGCTTCACAGAACGTGGCAGCTATCAAGAAACCGCAATAATCCTTTTTCGTGTGCCTGCACCGCTTTCTGATATCAGAGCGGTGCAGGATATTTCAGCAAATAATTGATATCGTCATATTCATTCAGCGCTGTGCTGAATAAAAGGAGAAACCATTCTATGAAAAAACAACTGTTTGGACTATTCGCCCCGTTGCTGCTGTTGTGCGGCTGTACAGGTCAATCCGGTGCTTCTTCATCCGTTTCCGGAACGCCAGCTCAGCCGGATG
Source organism: Oscillospiraceae bacterium (assembly GCA_045642925.1). Taxonomy (GTDB): domain Bacteria; phylum Bacillota; class Clostridia; order Oscillospirales; family Ruminococcaceae; genus Firm-04. The sequence continues at coordinate 3,128 of JAZUJW010000043.1, read as the reverse complement.
CATCTGTGGTCTGCACCAAACTGGTCGTCGATGCAAAAGAAGTTGATTTGACTGACGAGGAAAAGCAGAAGATCACTGACTATTATCATGCAGCAGATATCGGTACTGAATACTATATCGACTCCTATTTTCAGGAGCATGAAGTCGTTTCGATGAGCGATGGTACCATTTTGACGGTTGACAACTATGTTACGGATTATGCATTGATGAAGCAGGGAGATTCGCAGAAGGTCATTCAGCTCCAGCCTGATTTTTACAGCTATCTGACAAGCTTCTACCCGAAATCCGATGCGGAAAGCAGTACCTGACTGCATCACTGACTTTAGAATAAAGCGCATGAATGGCGCTATGAACATGAGAATAATCGGAATGCAGACATTGAAAAGCAGTTTGAACAGAAAATTGCCGGAAGTATTGTTCTGCATTTCGTTTGCGAAAGCCAATAGATGAAAAGCTCTGCGTTCTCAGATAAGACAACTCCAATCGGGAGAATCACAGGATGTTCTTGCCTTATGGCAGCACTGTACAAAGCACGCCTGACGGTTTGACGGCACATCTGCTTGCAGCTTGTCCGTCATCTTGGTGCAGTATTGCCGAAATAAGAGAAAGCAATCACAATAAAGAGAGGTTATATTCAAATGAAGACACAAAAAATTTCAGTCTGTCTGTCTGTTATCACCTTGCTGTCTATGACAGGATGCGATGCAGAGAGCTTTTTCAACGGCACTTCATCGTCCAATACGGCTGAACAAGTCGCACAGGCAACCCCTGCTACTGTTGTGGAAGAACACGGCATTTCAGCGGATACTGCCTATAAGACCATCGGCGATGAAGATGGCGTGCTGTTTGAAACAGCATTGAATGAAGAAGATATCGCTGGAGAAGCCGAAGTCGGACTGTATGACGATACGCATTCCAAGATTGCTGATTTGTACGATGATGGCTCTCACGGCGACAGAGTCGCAGGCGATGGCATTTATGGATGCCGTTATGTTCCGAATGTGGCAGAGGAAGCCCAGAAGGAATATTCCATCAAAATCGGCGACTATGAAACCGACCCGACTTCGATTCGTTTCTTTGATCCCATTTCCGAAGAAGATCTGAAGGCTTCCGAGCAAACAGGTTCAACCCTGGAAGCATCTATTTCGGATTTGATGGATGCAGAAGGAAATGTTCCGAAAGAGAAACAGGATGAAGCAATCGAAAAGCTGCGTGCAGTTGCAGATGAATTGCAGCTTTCCGGAGAAATCGTTGAATATCGCGTGAACTCCAATAACAACCTTGTCGCAAAGCTGAGCAGTGGTATTACCTATATTCAGGATCTACAGCTTGCCGGATATGACCAAGGTCATTGCGACAGAGATATCACAGTCTGGACTTGTCAGCCATGTAAAGCAGGATATCCAGCAAACGTTTCCGCTAATATGGCAATGCCGGATCAAGGTGCGACCGCACTGGATAATGCATTTGACAACGTGAATTTTACCAGCAATCTGGATGACGGCAGTGTAACACTGAATACAGTCAGAAGCTTCACATCCAACCAGATCGTTCTTTGGCATGGTCATGGCGGATACGATGAAAAGCTTCATTCCTATATTCTGACAGGACATACTTCTGCTTCCGGTACGCTTTCTTCTCAGGATCTGGTGGAAGACAGAGTGGTTCTCTGCGGCAATGTTTATGCATTTACCTATAAATTCGTTGATGCCTACTGCGGCGACCTCAGCGGTTCTTTGATTTATCTTGGCACCTGCTTTAGCGGCAAAGACGGCGTACTTGCAAACAGCTTCCTGAACAAGAACTGTGATTTGTACATCGGTAATTCTGATTCGATTTATACCACATATAACACTTCGATGATCAAGAGTTTTGCGGAATATCTCGCAGAAGAAAAGAAATTCCTGTTCTTCATCAAGACTGGTCACCGCACGGCAAGTGAAGCAATGGCGGAAGCAAAAAAGGATAATGGTCAGGATGATGGTTCTAATTTGCACGCGAAGCCGCTTCTGTTCGGCAAAAGTTCATATATTTTGAACGAAATGAGCGAAGAAGAAGCTTCGTCCGCTGTTGGCACAACAGTCGTAGCATCCGGTTCTATCAGTCTGGATACTACATATGTAAGCATTGGCGTTGGCGAAAAGTTCACAGTCAATGTGACAAGCTATCCGACAGGATATTCTGCTTCAGACTTTACATGGACTGTAGATAACAGTAAAGTTGCCAGCATTTCCAATGGTACAATCACTGGTGTTTCCGCAGGCAGCACGATTCTGACAATCAAATCCAAAGATAACAAATTCAGCCAGTCTTGTGCAGTATCTGTACACTGATTGTTTGAAATGGCTGTTTTGTTCTTTGTGAATCTGCCCCTTGTCAAGTAGACAGCGCAAGAAACAAAATTACTTTATCCTATAAACAACGAGCAGCTTGCATATTTCGTGCAGGCTGCTCGTTGTTGTTAGATAGAATATATGATGACATATGTCTCCCCTCTTCGGGATAAGCCAGGATCTCAGATGTTCTGATAACTCACCTGCGTAACTCTCTGTTCACGTCTGCATCAGCCACGCCTTGCTCTCAAACCGGGGGTGCGTTGGGGGTGCGGACAAAATCTTGGACATGAATCTACTATTTTGCCACGAAAATAGTCCTGTATTCCATAGTCCAATTGACGCAAGCCCTTATGAGCGTGGCAGACCGGCAGCACGGGCAGGCAGCAAAAACGGCTGCTGCCCGGCCACCAGCATCCCACACTCATACTCACTGTAAAGCGTCTTTTGCGGCATAAAAGCTCATTCACTTCCACAACAATACGTTCGCATCCAAATGAAGTGCAGGTCTACATCGGCAAAGTTTGTTTCAGAGTCCGTGCAAGTGAGGTTCTTGCTCCGACATACACAATATTCTTAGATTTTTCCTTTTTGTAGCATTACAGAATGGTTTTTTACGCGATTTTGTAATGTCATTTGTACACTTGCTTTCGTTCCTGACAAATGATGATGCGGCAGGGGATAAGCGTAATATTAATTATCTATTGCACCTAATAATACTTTGGCGCAGTTTACCGAAGTTTATACCCAGAAAGCCAGCATCTGCGGAAGCAGGTCGGACACGCTTGACTTAGT
>JAZUJW010000042.1:0-24272 GCA_045642925.1 Oscillospiraceae bacterium | reverse complement strand
GTTTCCCCGAGTCCGGTGGGCGACCGGGGCCGCTGCCCCTGTACTACTCATGGTGAGGCGCGGGATGTGCGTGGCTCTGCGTTATAGAACACTTCTTACAAAATCTACTGCGGATACCACCAGCATCAATAGCATTCCATAATTCAATACGGATACCGAAAAATGCTTTCCCTTGTTGATCGGTGCTTCCGGTGCGTCAAAATGCATTTTCTTCGACGCAAGCAATACAATCGTCGTAATCGCACCGCCAATTACTACGCACAGGATGATTCCAACCCACACCAACAGCGGAAAGTACTCGGACATATGCTCCATCAAATAAGTCGAATCCATATTCTGTACCGCTTCCAAATATGCATTGAAATCAATGTTGCGGAATAAGAACTGCGGCACGACACTGCCCAGAATATTCGTGATACAGTGAATAAATATCGTATTGCGAATTTTTCCTGTGCGCATATATACATACGCCAGAACCATGCCCATCGGTGCCGTGTAGAAAAGCTGCGTGAAATTGCCGTGCAACAGTCCGAACAGAATACCTGACATCAGCATTGCCTTGATTTCACCATATTTTCTGACACGGTCAATAAAGACTTTTCGCATGATCAGTTCTTCAATGATCGGCGCTCCGACAACTGCTGCTACTGTAACAACCCACGAACGATCACCGACGATTTTCGTGGCAACCGTGTAATCCGATGCGTTGAAACCGCTGAATATCGCAACAAACATGGTGAGGAACGTTCCAATCATGTTGAATACAATGGAAGTCGAATATGCAATCAGCCAATAGAGCAACAGTTTGCCAAAGGAACATTTCTGCGGCTGCGGCGGTGCTTTTTCCATTGGTTTGGAAATCAGCAGATACAGCGGAAATGCAATGGCGTACATCGCAAAAAATGTACAGCCGTAATGCTCATTCGTAGAGAACTCCTCTATCGGCTTGCCAAATATCAGCGTTCCGATAAAAAGGATAAGATATGCGAAAAGAGTAGCAGCAACGGAGAAAATGGCAATATTGCATATCGTTCTGCCATATGCACGGCGTGCTTTGCGTGTGTTCTCGGCATGATCCTCCGTTGGCGTTTCAGAAGGCTGTTCATATGGGTTTGGCACTTCTGGCTGTGGTTCAATTATTGTTTCAGGTGAATCGTTCATAATATACTCCTTGAATGTTCAATCTAGCAAAAGCGGTATTTCTCGCAGATGGAGAAATACCGCTGCTGTTTATGGATTTGTGAAAATTATTTTTTTCTGCCGACAAAAGTACCATTGGTCGGGTCGATGCCGCGTGCTTCGAGATTCTTGTTGAATTCTTTGTTGATGCGGTCGAGCTTCTTGCGGCGCTTTGCTTCTGCCGCAGAAATCGGCTCGTTCGATGGCGTGGAATCAGGTCTTGCGGATTTGGGAATATTGTCGCTGCTGTTTGCCTTTTTCTTGGCAGGCATCTTGAACTCGGTGAAGTTGATGGGCTTTTCGTTGACATTTTCGGTTTGCTTTTTCGTATTCTCAATGCCGAATGCTGCCATCATGTCATCGACTTCGAGGACGGGTGCGCCGCCCTGCTGCATTCCGGGTGTAATGCCGATGCCCTTTGCTGCATTTACAAACGGATTTTCAGGCTGCTGCGGCGGAACGCTGTAAACCGCTTCATTGATGGGAATTGGTTTGCCGAATTCATCATAGGTCTGGAACAACTGTCTGCCGTCTGCGCTATATCCAACGAACAGTGGCGTAGGCGTATTGGGCTTGGGCGGTTCTACAGGCTTCGGTACTGCAAACGGATTGTTGTTGATATACGGATTGCCGATCGGCTGTGCAAACGGATTGCCCATCATCGGCTGCGGATAACCCATCTGCGGATAACCCATCTGCGGGAAGGGCATCTGCGGCTGGAGCATACTTGGCTGCTGCGGATAACTCATAGGCTGCTGAGGCGGAACGGGCATCTGCGGAATATTCATCTGCGGCAAAGAAGTCGGCACGGAAACAAGTTCCGGTACTTCCGGCAGTGCAGAGGTGGGTGCTGTCGGAACCGTATTGAGTTCAGGCTGCTGCATGGAAGAAGGTGCCGCGCTGTTTGAAGGCGATGCCGTCATGACGTTGGAAATTTCAGGGACAGAATTGCCGCCTGACGATTGTCCCGGCATGACGAAGATATCATCGGTATTATCCGAACTTTGTGATGCCGCAGATCTGGCATATGGATCATATCCTGCGGAAACAGGGGTTGTCTGTACATCGACCACTTCATTCTCACCGCTGCGGAAAGCAGAAGGCTGCATCGTATCGCTGCGCTGGCTGTTTTCATCAAACAGGCTGTTTGCAAGCGAATCGAAGTTGGATGCAGACTTATTCTGATTGAGCGACGAGAAGTTTGCAAACAGTTCATCGGGACTGCTGGACGGCATCGAAGAATCCAGACTCGGCTGCGGCGGCAGTTCCGGAACAGTCAGATCGGGGTATGCATCACTTGGCATTGAGGTCGGTGCAGCAATGGAGAACTGGGAGAGAATATCATCTGCGTCTTTGGCTGCATCGAAACTGTTGCTTGTGGGAATTGCAAATTGTGACAGCACATCGTCTGCCGAAATGGGCGAAGGCATAATTGTACCTTCCGAAGAATCCAGATCGGACGGGACGTTATTGGAAGGTGCAAACTGTGACAGAAAATCGTTTGCGGCAGGTGCCTGCGGTACAGTAGGAACGGTCGGTACTGTTGGCACAGTTGGCAGTGCAAACTGTGAAAGCACATCGCCGCCCATCGGCTGGGGTGCGGAAGGTGGTGTGTAAGGCTGCGGTGCAGGCGGTGCGGTCGGAACATTTGGCAGTGCAAACTGCGAAAGGATATCGCCGCCCGTCGGCTGGGGTGCAGCAGGTGGTGTGTAAGGCTGCGGTGCAGGCGGTGCGGTCGGTACATTTGGCAGTGCAAACTGCGAAAGGATATCGCCGCCCGTTGGCTGGGGTGCAGCAGGTGGTGTGTAAGGCTGCGGTGCAGGCGGTGCGGTCGGAACATTTGGCAGTGCAAACTGCGAAAGGATATCGCCGCCCGTCGGCTGGGGTGCAGCCGATGCAGCGGGCTGATTGCCATACTGCGGTGCAGTGGGAACAGCCGGAATGCCGAACTGCGAAAGCACATCGTTATTTGCAGGCTGTGGTGCAGCCGGTGCAGCGGGCTGATTGCCATACTGCGGCGCAGTGGGAACAGCCGGAATGCCGAACTGCGAAAGCACATCGTTATTTGCAGGCTGTGGTGCAGCCGGTGCAGCGGGCGGGTTGCCATACTGCGGTGCAGTCGGGACAACAAATTCATTGGATGGTGCCGGTGCTTCAGGCGCAGGGGTATCGATCGGCGCATTCTGCTGATATTTACGGACAGAAGGCGGCACGTACCCATTGTCTGCATTCGAGGATGTATGGGAAGCGGGTGCCTGAATCGGGGAAGCATTGCGATCCGGTGCAGGGGCAGCTTGTTCTTGCTGCGGCTGCTGGCGTTTGCCGCCCAACTGCTGTTCCCGTTTCAGCATCTTCTGTTCTTCCTTCAGCATCTGCTTCATTTCTTTATTGGATTCGCGGATGATGGCACGAGCAGTATTATTTTTGCATTTCTGACAGGTAATCTGCATAATGTCATTCATCTGACCGATGGAGGTGAATTTTCCGATATTATCGGCTTTGGTAAGATTTATGTGGCAGGCGGTATGCTTGCCGTCGAACGTGGCGTGTACCTCTTTGGTACCCGATTTAGATGAAGAGATCAAGTCAACTTGCATATGGTATTCCTCCGCATACGGTATAGATTTCCATAATTTCTATTATACACCAAGTCTTTCAAAAAATCAACACTTTTGAGAAGAAAAAAAGAATTTTGTCTATCATTTTGTGCATTACATAAAATATGCCATCACTTTTTGGCATTCATGACAGAATTCTGGAAATAGGAAGAATTTTTGACATCAAATCTTTACATAATGCGTCCCATCAGCAAAATGCCGCATGGAAAACCGCCTGCGAACAGACATTTTGCTGGAAAATGAAATGCAATTCTTGACAGCCTGCCGAAAATATGATATGATATAAAAGTATCCGTATGCACAGGTGCGGTTTACCGCCGCAAACGTGCATATTATAATAGTATCAACCAAAATTCAGGAGGCAATTTATGTCAATTTTCGATGCGATCGTTCAGGCGATTATTCAAGGTTTAACAGAATTTCTGCCCGTTTCCAGTTCAGGACACCTGCGGCTTTATCAGGCACTCACAGGGCAGTCTGTGGAGGAGGGAACATTCCTGCTGGTGATTCTGCACCTTGGAACACTGGTTGCTGTGTTTATTGCCTTCTGGGATACCATCTGGGCATTGATAAAGGAATTTTTCGTACTGGTCAAAGATGTGTTTACAGGAAAATTCAAGTGGTCAACCATGAATGCCGACCGCCGCATGATCATCATGCTGATGATCTCTCTGGTATTGCTGGTGCCGTTCTATCTCATCAAGGACATTTTTGAAAGCATCGGACTGCCGATCCTTGCGCTTTGTTTCCTCTATACATCCGTGATCCTGTTCTTTGCAAACCGTGTCAAGAACAACAAGAAAACCGCCGCAGACATGACAGTCAAGGATGCTGTGGTCATTGGTTTGTTCCAGTGTGTGGCATTGTTCCCGGGCGTTTCCCGTTCCGGTTCGACCATCAGCGGCGCACTGTTTTCGGGGATTGATAAGGAAACTGCGGTGCGCTATTCGTTTGTGCTGGGCATTCCCGCTATTCTGGGCGGCTGCCTTTCGGAACTGATGGACGCAATGGATGGCGCATTTGAAGTGAATGTCCCTGCGGCAGCAATCGGCTTTGTGGTATCTGCCATTGTCGGCATCGCCGCAATCAAGCTGGTCAAATGGCTTGTGAAATCTGATAATTTCCATATTTTCTCGATTTATACCCTTCTGGTAAGTCTGTTCACACTTGGTGTCTGGATTTTCCGGAAGTGATCCGTTTCGCATACCTCTGAAAGAAAGGAACACCATATGGCACAAACACAGAACACTGCGGGCAGCGGCAAAAAGAAAACAACCGCGCCTGTGCAGCGTACCCGCACGACTGCAAAGCGTGCCACCGCCCCCGCAAAACCCACACCTCCGCCGGCACCGGATCCGAAACCTGCCGCACCTGCGCCGAAAAAGTCTGCACCCAAAAATAGTGCACCCAAAAAGCGTCCTGCGGCAACGAAAACGGTTCACCACAACGAAAAAGGCGGAAGTACGACCAATATCACAATTGCTGCCCCGGCGGCGGCAACGACGAATACCCCACCGCGTCCGACATCCAGTGTCGGTGCGGCACAGCGTTTGCTGGAAGCACAGCGTAAAGAGCGCAATCGTTTTTATTCTGTCATGATGTTTGCGATCGGTGTGCTGACACTGCTGTTTGCATGGATCAACGGCGCAAAAGGCTGGGCATTCATGCACGAGCATTTGCTGGGATATTTCGGCATCAATGCAAGACTGCTGTTTCCGGGAATGCTGATTTATCTTGCTATTTCCATCGGACAGAACAAAGAAGACCGTATGGCTGGAAAAGTCATCTGGGGCATTTTGCTGACGGTGGTCTGCGGCGGAATGTGGCAGATCTACTTCGGCGAAACCGTCTGGACAGAAGGCTTCAAGGCAACGATGGTGCAGCTTTACGATGAAGGACAGAAGATCCGCGGCGGCGGTGTCGTTTCAGGCGTCGTGGCATGGCCGCTGATCGCGCTGTTTGATTATGTCGGCGCGAAAATCGTGGTGCTGATGCTGGCGTTTGTCTTTGTGATGATGATGACGAACAAGGGCGTTGTCGATCTGTTCAAGATTATGTGCAAGCCGTTCATCTGGCTGTGGGTCGGCATTGGCAAGCTTGCCACACACGGCGAATACCTCTATGATGATGACGGTTATGGCGATTTTGACGATGATGACGAATTTGAGGATGATGACGACAACGACAATGAAGACGGCGAAGATACCGAGGGGGATTCGGACGAAGAAGTATCGTTCTTCCCGAAGCTGGAACACAAACCGCATCCGCGCCGCCGCCGTCAGCCTGAAATTCTCGCAGACGGCAATCAGCTTGCCGTGATGCATGATATGTTCTCGCAGATCGATGTCGATGTGCCGATTTATGAAGATGAAACCAACGGCAAGCATTTCTCGATGGGTACATCGGAGGAAGACCCGTTTGCTGCGGTGCAGCCTGCTGCAACTGCACAGAATACGGTGGACGAAGAAGAAATCGCACTTCAGGCAATGATTGCGAATGCGGAAGGAAAGCGTCCGACACTCGCAGATTTTCTGCCTTGGAAAATCGACGAAAATCCTGAAGATGTTATCCCTGTGGACGAAAGCATTTATGAGGAAGAACAGCCGATCCCGTACATTGCGCCGCCGCTTTCTTTGCTGGCGCATATTGACACCAATGCGAACAGTCTGGAGAAATCAACGGAACTGCGCGAAAAAAGTCAGCGCCTGAAAGATACGCTGGCAAGCTTCGGCGTAGAAGTCCGCATTGTCGGAATGCGCAGAGGTCCTTCCGTTACCCGCTATGAAATTCAGCCGGCGGCTGGTGTGAAAATCTCGAAAATCACCGCACTTGCTGACGATATCGGCATGAACCTCGGCGGCGAAAAAGTGCGTATCGACGCGCCGATTCCCGGAAAGCCCGCAGTCGGTGTCGAAGTCGCAAACAATACCAAAGACATGGTGCCGATTCGTGATATTCTCGAATCTGCTGCATTTCAGGAATCTGCAAGCAAGCTGACTTTTGCAGTCGGCAAGGATATTGACGGCGATATCATTCTGGGCGACATTGCAAAAATGCCGCATATGATCATCGCAGGAACGACCGGTTCCGGTAAATCGGTCTGCACAAACTCGATTATCATGAGTGTGCTGTACCATGCATCGCCCGAAGAAGTACGCCTTGTGCTGATTGACCCGAAGGTGGTCGAATTTGCGCCGTATGACGGCATTCCGCACCTGCTGATTCCTGTTGTGACGAATCCGCAGAAGGCAGCAGGCGCACTCAACTGGGCTGTCATTGAAATGGAGCGCAGGTATGCGCTTTGTGCGCAGTACGGCGTGCGTGACCTCAAAGGCTACAATGCCCTTGCAGAACGCAATCCTGAACTCAAAAAACTCCCGCAGATCCTCATTATTATTGATGAGTTTGCGGATCTGATGATGTCGGCTTCGAAAGAGGTCGAAACGGCGGTCATCCGCATTGCACAGAAGGCGCGTGCCGCAGGCATTCACCTGATTATTGCAACACAGCGCCCGACTGTCGATGTCATTACCGGTCTGATCAAGGCAAATGTGCCGAGCCGTATCGGTATGTCGGTCAAATCCTCACAGGATTCGCGCATTATTCTCGACTGCACAGGCGCGGAAACGCTCCTCGGCAACGGCGATCTGCTGTTCTATCCGAACGGCTGGCGCGAACCGAAGCGTGTACAGGGCTGTTTCTGTTCGGATGCCGAAGTGGAAGCGGTCACGAATTTCCTCAAAAACAACGGTGCATCTGAATACGATGCTGAAATTATGGATGCCGTGGAGCAAAATGTGCCTGTGCCGAAGGGTGAAAAGTCCATCGGTTCGGATGAAGGCAGTGAACTCAGCGGCGATGAAGAATTAATTATCCGTGCCGCAGAATATGCTGTGGATGCAGGGCAGCTTTCGACAACTGCGCTCCAGCGCCGTCTGAAACTCGGCTATGCAAGAGCTGCACGTATTGTGGACGAGCTGGAAGAACGCGGCGTGATTGGGCCGTCTGAAGGCGCAAAACCGCGTAAAGTCTTGATTTCACCGCAGGAAATGACCGAATGGAAACTGCGCATCGCATCCAAAGGCGGACGATTTGATGAATGATGAAATGGTGAATACAATGAATGTGGAATTGTTGACAGACAACGCGGAAAAGCAAGCTGTCGTGCGGGAAATTCTCGAAGCGCTCCCCGAATGGTTCGAGCTGGAGGAAGGCAGAGAAACCTATATCCGTGAATGCACGCAGCAGCTTTGTTTTGGTGCATATGCCAATCAGCGCTGTATTGGTTTCCTTTGCCTGAAAGAAACAAGCAAAGCGACCGTGGAACTTGCCGTGACGGGTGTTCTGAAACAGTACCATCGGCAGGGTATCGGACGAATGCTGTTTGATGCCGCAAAACAGGAGGCGCAAGCCCGCGGCTATGCGTTCATGCAGGTGAAAACCGTGAAGATGGGTGTTTATCCTGAATATGACGATACCAACCGCTTCTATCTGGCACTCGGATTTCAGGAATTTGAAGTCATACCGAGCATCTGGGACGAAGCGAACCCCTGTCAGATCTATGTGATGTCACTGCACTGAAAACAACGAAAGGATGCGAAAAACATGAGCGAATTTTTGCCTGTTTCCATGGAGGAACTTGAAGCGCTGGGGATTCATCAGCCCGATTTTGTCTACATCACAGGCGATGCTTATGTAGACCATCCGAGTTTCGGTGTGGCGATCATTTCCCGTGTGCTTGCGGCGAAGGGTTACACCGTTGCCATTCTGCCGCAGCCGAATTGGCGTACCAACGAAGATTTCATGCGCTTTGGCAGACCGAAGCTCGGTTTTCTTGTGACGGCTGGTAATATCGACAGCATGGTTGCCCACTACACCGCCGCAAAGAAAAAGCGCTCGGACGATGCCTATTCCGCAGGCAACAAGGCGGGTAAGCGTCCCGACCGTGCCGTGATTGTGTATTGCAAGAAGATACGCGAAATTTATGGGGATGTTCCCATTCTCATCGGCGGTCTGGAAGCATCGCTCCGCCGCTTTGCACATTACGATTACTGGGATGATGCCGTGCGTCCGTCCATTCTCGTGGACAGCGGCGCGGATATCCTCATGTTCGGCATGGGAGAGCGCAGTATTGTCGAACTTGCGAACCGTCTGCGCGATGGTGTGCCTGTTTCGGAAATTACCGATGTACGCGGCACTTGCTATCTGACGACACCCGACAAAACGCCGCTGGGATGTGCGGAATGTCCCTCTTTCGCGCAGGTTTGCGAGAAAAAAGAGGCATATGCGAAAGCAACACGCATTCAGTACGACCAGCAGGATGAAGTCAGCGGCAAACGTGTGATTCAGCGCCACGGTGACCTCATGCTGGTGCAGAATCAGCCGACCATTTCCCTGACACAGGAAGAAATGGATGCGGTGTACCGTTTGCCGTATGCACGCACTTATCACCCGATGTATGAAGCGGAGGGCGGCGTACCAGCCATCAAGGAAGTGCGTTTTTCGATTACCCATAACCGCGGTTGTTTCGGCTTCTGCAATTTCTGTTCGATTGCACTGCATCAGGGACGAAAAATGACCACCCGCAGTGAAGAATCCGTACTGGAAGAAGCAAAATTGCTGACGACATTGCCCGATTTCAAGGGCTATATTCACGATGTCGGCGGCCCGACTGCCAATTTCCGCCATCCTTCCTGCGAAAAACAGGCAGAACATGGAATGTGCAAAGGGCGGAAATGCCTTGCCCCAACGCCCTGCAAAAATCTGGTGGTAGAACATGGCGAATATCTGCGCCTGCTGCGGAAACTGCGGAATCTGCCGAAGGTCAAGCGCGTGTTCATCCGTTCCGGCATCCGCTACGATTACCTCATGGCAGATAAGGACGAAAGCTTTTTCCGCGATTTGGTGCATTATCATGTCAGCGGACAGTTGAAAGTTGCACCGGAACATTGTGCGCCTGCCGTACTGGACGCTATGGGCAAACCGCATATTGAAACGTACAAGCGTTTTCAGAAGCGGTTTTATGAATTGACCAAAAGTATGAACCTCGAACAATACCTCGTGCCGTACCTCATGAGTTCGCATCCCGGCAGTACCATGCGTGATGCCATCGAACTTGCGTGCTTTTTGAAGCAGGAGGGGATTCATCCCGAACAGGTGCAGGACTTCTATCCGACACCCGGCACGATTTCTACCTGTATGTTTTATACGGGAATTGATCCTTACACGATGAACCCGATCTATGTGCCGCGAACTGCGCAGGAAAAGGCGCAGCAGCGTGCCTTGCTGCAATATTTCAAGCCGGAGAATGATGCTGTCATCCGTGCGGCACTTCTGAAGGCAGGACGCAAAGACCTGATCGGCGGCGGGCCGAATTGCCTGATTCCCGCGAAGCCGCCGACAGCGATTCACGGTAAGCCGATTGCCAATGCGAAAGGGGGCGGCGGCGCTTGCAGGACAAAGAATCCCTCGAACGCGAAGCCGTTCTCCGCGAAATCCGCAAACGCAAAAACCGCGAATTCGTCCAAGCGTGGTTCCAAAGGAAAAGGTATCGGCTGATTCTTGTTTTTCTCGTTTCTGCGTTTGTTCTGACGGCGACCGTTCTTGCCTGCCGCAAACCCGCGCCGCTTGCGTCCGATACGCTGGCGGTCTGTGTGCTGGATGTCGGGCAGGGCGACAGTACGCTCGTTTACTGCGATTCTGCGGCTGTTTTGATTGACGGTGGCGACTATGGTCAAGGCGCAGGCATTGTGCAGACGATGCGCACGCACGGGATTTCTCATCTTGATGCCGTCATCGTGACGCACCCGCACGCTGACCACATCGGCGGCTTGACGGAAGTGCTGACGCAAATGGACACAGATGCGCTTTATTTACCATCTTTCCCAGAAGAATTAACGCCGACGGGATTCACCTTTTCGGCTTTGCTGGATACGGTTGCACAGGAGGAAATTTCTGTGCGCACGCCCAACTGCGGCGATACACTTGCGATTGGAGATGCCGTGCTGACGATGCTGACTGTGGATGGCAGTCAAGCGGATGACCTCAATGATTGTTCTGTTGTCTGCCATATTTCATACGAAAATACATCATTTTTGATTATGGGCGACGCCTCGGAGCGAGAAGAAACGCAATTGTTGGAGGCAGGAATGCTTTCTCCTGTGACGGTACTGCGCTGTGGACATCATGGCAGCGCGGGGGCATCGACTGACGCATTTCTCGATGCTGCAAGTCCCGCATTTGCGGTAATTTCGGTCGGAAAAGACAACAGCTACGGACATCCTGCCGCAGCTTGTATGCAGCGGCTTTCGGCAAAGGGGTGTTCCATTTACCGCACGGATTTGCAAGGCGGCATCTGCTTTCTGACGAATGGTCAGAATATTAGTGTATATACGAGCTTTTTATGAAAGGAGCATTGCAATGCTGACAGAAGAAGCAATACAAAATGGCTCTTTGTCCCTCTATGAGGACGATGACTATTCCATCGCCGTGGAAGTGGACGAATATAATAAAAGTGCGGAAGCAAATCGTTATCGAATGAAAATGATGAAGAAAACGGTACTCCTGCTTCAGTGCATTAGTTTTATTTATGTGTTTATTCTTGTTGTTATTTCGTTTTTGCGTGTGCAGAAGTATGTATCGCTGATGCTGATCGCACTGGCGCTTTTTGATTTTTCGCTGTATTATATGTGCGGCAAAAAGAAGAATCTGTGGCTGCATACACTTTTGTGTGCACCAATGCTTTTATACGGTTTGGGTGCCATACCGCTGCTGCTGGGCAGTGCTGCTACTGCAAACTTTTATCACAAGAAGGATGCGGTATTGAAGGCTGAACCGGGATATCCGGATTTTCTGGAGGTTCAGGTGCATTATATGGGTGAAAAACGAAATTATTATGATGCGCCGCAGCCGAAGATGAGAGGAGGGAATGGAATGATAATTGTTGACAGACTTGAAGGCGATGTTGCCGTTGTGGAATCGACCTCCGACAGCGGCGAAGTGACGATGCAGAATATGCCGCGTGAATGGATTCAGGGCGATGTGCAGGCGGGCGATGTGCTGGTCAAGACGCATTATGGCTATGCAGTCGATGCAGAAGCCACGCAAATGCGCAGACAGGCTGCTGTTCAGCAATTGCATTCCCTTGCCGAATTATGAACGCAGATACGATAATAATTGGCGGCGGTGCGGCAGGCTGCTATGCGGCAGTCACAGCAGCACGGCTGGGACGGCGTGTTTTGCTGCTGGAGGGCAATGACCGTATCGGGCATAAGCTTTCCATTACGGGAAAAGGACGCTGTAACGTCACAAATGACTGCGATTTGGAAACGCTGACGGCAAATATTCCGCGCAATCCGCGGTTTTTATACTCGGCATTTTCCAATTTAATGCCGCAGGATGTCATGGCATTTTTCGAGGAGGAAGGCGTGCCGCTGAAAACCGAACGCGGACGGCGTGTGTTTCCTGTCAGTGACAGTGCGGCAGATATTGTGAATGCGCTGAAAGCGGCAATGCAGGCGGCTGGCGTGAAAATCGTTCACGCGAGAGTGGAAAAGCTGTGCATTGCAGACGGCGCTTGCATCGGCGTGATTGCCGATGGCGTGGAATATCGTGCAGAATCGGTGCTTTTGGCAACAGGCGGCGCATCGTATCCGCGCACAGGTTCAAGAGGGGACGGTTATCGTCTGGCAAAACAGGCGGGACATACCATCATTCCGCCGCAGCCTTCGCTGATTCCGCTGGAAACGGTGGAAACCTCACCGCAGGAGATGCAGGGGCTTTCGCTGAAAAACGTGAATCTGACGGTTTTGCGTGAGAAAAAAGTGGTATTCAGCGAACAGGGCGAAATGCTCTTTACCCATTTCGGCGTATCGGGGCCGCTGGTGCTTTCGGCAAGTGCGGTCATGGACGCGGCGGATGCTGCTTCCTACCGTCTGCGCATTGACATGAAGCCGGCGCTCTCCGCAGAACAGCTTGATGCACGATTACTGCGTGATTTCGCAGAAATGCAGAACAAGGAGCTTGGCAACGCGCTGCATAAGCTGCTGCCTGCTTCCATGATTCCTGTCATGATCGCGGCGGCGGGATTATCTCCCGATTTGCGTGTCCATGATATGACACGGCAACAGCGTCAGCAGCTTGGCAGTACCGTGAAAGCGTTCCCATTGACAGTCAAGGGAATGCGTCCCATTGCAGAGGCGATCATTACACGCGGCGGGGTGAATGTCCGTGAAGTGCAGCCGAAAACAATGGAATCCAAATTGATTCGCGGATTGTATTTTGCCGGTGAAATTCTCGATGTGGACGGGTTCACGGGCGGATATAATCTACAAATTGCATTTGCCACGGGTCATACCGCGGGAATGTATTTATAAAGTGGAGGAAATATGAAAACAGTCAGAGTAGCGATTGATGGCCCTGCGGGTGCAGGAAAAAGTACGTTGGCACGCCGTCTGGCAAAGCGCCTTGGCTATGTGTATGTGGATACCGGCGCGATGTACCGTGCGATTGCGTACTTTATGCAGCAGAATCATGCAGAAACTGCTGACGAGATCACAGCATTGCTGCCGAATCTTTCGGTGACGATCGGCTATGATGAAAACAAGGAACAGCGTGTTTATGCAAACGGAGAGGACGTTTCGGGCATGATTCGGACGCCTGCTGTTTCGATGGGTGCATCGAAAGTGTCTGCGATTCCTGCGGTGCGTGCATTTTTGCTGGAAACACAGCAGAATCTTGCGAAAACGCAATCTGTGGTGATGGACGGCAGAGATATTGGTACGGTGGTGCTGCCCGATGCCGAAGTGAAGATCTTCCTGACGGCATCTGCGGAAAAACGCGCAGAACGGAGATTTCTGGAACTGAAAGAGAAACAGCCCGATTCTGCACCGACCTATGAAGAAGTGCTGGCAGACGTGATTCAACGCGATGAACAGGACATGAACCGTGCGATCGCGCCGCTGAAACAGGCGGAGGATGCGGTACTTGCCGATACGGGTGACATTGACCTTGATGCATCGGAGGCGCTGCTGCTGCACATTGTGGAGGAGAAATTGGCGCAATGAACGGGTTATATCGCTTCGGACTGGTGGTGGTTCGCACGATTTTTCCGCTGTGTTACCACATTGAGGTGGAAGGCAAAGAGCATTTGCCGCAGGATGGCGGATGTCTGTTTGTCAGCAATCACCGCAGCAATGCCGATCCTGTCATTATTGGCATGAGCCAGCCGAAAGTGCAGTTTTGTTTTTTGGCGAAACAAGAACTATTCGAGAAAAAATGGATCGGGAAGCTTCTGCGCGGACTGGGTGCGATTGCGATAGACCGCGGTGCAGGGGATCTGTCGCCGATTCAGGAATTGATCGGACGGTTAAAAAAAGGCGACAATGCGCTGATTTTTCCGGAAGGCACACGTTCCAAGGATGGAACGCTTGGGCGCTTTAAGACGGGTGCGGCACTGGTTGCGGCACAAACGGGCGTACCGATTATCCCGACCTCTGTTTATTTCGAAGGAGAAAAGCTGCAT
This sequence comes from Oscillospiraceae bacterium, assembly GCA_045642925.1. GTDB lineage: Bacteria > Bacillota > Clostridia > Oscillospirales > Ruminococcaceae > Firm-04. The sequence continues at coordinate 9,953 of JAZUJW010000042.1, read as the reverse complement.
TTTCGCAGTAAAGTGCGTATCGCATTCGGAGCGCCGCTTCATGTATCGGTGGAGAATCCTGCCGAGCCGCGCCCCGCAGAACTGAAAACCATCAAGCTGGCAATGACGAAGGCTGTCACGGAATTGCTGCCGCCTGCGGCAATCGCACAAACGGACAGGACGTAAAACAGAAAGGAGCCGATTTCTATGAGACGGCGCGTTGATTACGGTAGCTTAATACTTTTGCTTGTGATACTGATTGTAGGTATTTTTGGTGTAGATTATCTGCGCAGAAAATTTGCGGATTGGAAAAATACGCAGAATCCGCTGGTAGTGAATACGGTGATGAATGAATCGAACGAACCGCGGGAATCGCAGTCCGGAGATGGCGAGAGTGTGACAACGGAGAAGCCGAAGGAAACTGTACTGACGGCGGCGACCACGATTGCATGGCAGACGACGGTCGTTACGAGTGCGAATGCGACACCGCCCGGTGGATACAAGACGGTATCTGTGGCGAATGAAGATTTGCACAAGGGCAGTCTTGTACTGGTAGATAGTTCGCACGCAGCAGAGGGGAATGTCGAGAGCAAGTCGTTCATGGATTTTACATATGACCATTTGCGGTTGCCATCGAAGAATCTGACGATTGCGGCAGAAACAACGGATTCGCTGGTGAATATGTTCAATGCATTTTTCAATGCGACAAAGCTTGGCAATGTAATGATTTATTCCACGATGAATGCGCCGACGGCGGCACAGTACAGTGTGGTGATACCGGAGCGTGTAACGGGCTTGACGATTGACATGGCGGTGCTGAATGAAGCAAACGGCAGTCACACGCCGTTCACGGGTGATGGCAATTATGCGTGGTTTTTGGAGCACGCACATGAATATGGATATGTACAGAGATTCCCTGCGGGCAAGGATGAGAAAACGGGGCAGTCGGAATTGAAGTGGCATTACCGTTATGTTGGCGTACCGCACGCGCAGTATATGCATGAGCATTCGCTGTGTTTGGAGGAATATCTGGAGGAACTGAAATCGAAGTATCCGTATTCGGGCAATCATTTGAAAGTAACGGTTGGGGAAACGGATTATGAGATATACTATGTGCCTGTTTCGACGGGCGCGACGAGTGTATCGGTGCCGAAGGACAAGTTTTCGGAGATTTCGGGTGATAATGTTGGTGGCTTCATAGTGACGGCATATCATGTAGATGGAATGGAGACAGAGGAGTCGGCAGAAACGACGGCGCCTGCTGAAACGACGACAACGACCTGATAACGTGTCATATCATGAGGAGTCCAGAGGCAGCGCCCTTGGTCGCGCTCCGCAGAGCGCGAAATTCCCTTTTCGTCTTATTTAATCGGGAAGGGGTTTCCCCTCGTGTCGTACCTGACATAAATTAAGAGGCAAGAGAACTACGATTACCAGTTCTCTTGCCTCTTTGTCTTTCAATCGGGTGCTGCATGGGGGAGCCCCTTCCTGATTAGTTTGGACGAAAAGGGTATTTCGCCGACTGCTTGCAGTCTGTTTGCGTCCAGAGGCGCTGCCTCTGGACTTCGCCAAAGGGAATGATTCCCTTTGGAATCCTCATGATAGGGCGCATGATGCGCTTTCATTTCCCTTTGAAATCTTCATGATATGGGGGTTAGGATTTCTTCTTTTTCTTCGTCGGCTCCGTTGCTTTTTTCGGCTCCTCTGCAATCGGTACGCCAATCAGTACACCCAGCATCATCCACATCAGCGGCGATACCGTCAGCACCGATATGCCGACCATCGAAGTCAATGTGTACGCAATAACCGCAAATAACGCCGAAAGATATACCCAGCTTCCCGTTTCCTTACGCCGCCGTATACCCGTCACTATACAAAACGCCAACAATGCAATATACAGCACCAACGCCGGAATTCCTCTCGTTGCCGCAATAAATAACCAGTCATTGTACGGTCTGTCTACACCATTGAAGTTCGATGCAAGCGTCATAGAATTATGCAGCTGCATATACCAGTAGCAGTCAGGCCCAGTGCCGACAAGCGGGTATTTTTTGATGATACGCAGTCCATCTTCCCATGCATACTGCATGACCGAAGTCGAACTGGAAATCTCAAATTCAGGCGATTTTGCAGGGTTGTATGGACTTTCTGTTCCCAAACGGTAAAATCCGTCATCCCATATAATGCCGCCATCATAAAGCCGAAATCCGTTGTCCTGCTTTTCATCGTTAGAGGTGCGGTAAATGCCATTCAGCGATGGGCTGACATATACCCATCCCGCCGAAACTGCCAGCGCACCAACCATTGCCCCAAGCAAAACAAAGGATTTGCCTTCTGCCTTTTTGCGTCCCGTCAGTACCAGTATCAGCGCAAATCCCAGTGCCAAACCTGCACCAATGATGCCCGCAAGCGTCTGCGTTTTCAGGATCAGCAGCATATCCATTCCTGCATTGACCAGCGCCAGTACCCGCAGCTTTTTATCCTTGCAGAATAATGCCGCAGGAATCGCAATGCAGGCAATCATCGCCAGCAGCATCGCAAAAGTAATCGGGCTGTCCGTCATGCCGCACGGCAGCTTGACATTTTGCAGCAGCAGCGGTTCAATAAACTGATACGGATTTGTGAAATCAAAGAACGAACAAACTTGCAGCAAGCCGAATACACAGTTCACAATGCCGAAAATCAACACCCATTTGATGAGCTGAATGTGATGTTTCTCTTTGCCCAGCATACTGCCCAGCAGCATCATGGCAATGTAAATCAAAATGGCAAAGAAGCCTTCATCTCTGCCGTCCTGACCAAACAGCGAATCTTTGTAGCTGAATGAGTTGAACAGCGAAATCACCGACCAGACCAGCGAAGCCGCCGCCAGACCATATGCCAGCAACAGTTTTTTCGAAAGCTGCGCACGCATTCCGCCGACAACGACCGCAACAATTACAAATACGCCGCACATCGAAAAAATGGTCGCAATACTGCGCAAAACAATCGAAAGCAGCGCCAGGATCATGCCGAAACCGCCGTCTGCGATCATCTGTTCGAAGTTGCCGCTGACGGAACCCGTCAACTGACAAAACAGTTCCGAACCGCCGACAATCATCAGAATGATGCCAAGGAATTTTGCGCAAAAATTGCGGTACTTTTCCAAGTCCATATTCAGTACAAAGTTTGATTTTTCTGTGGTATGAAATATCGTCTTTGGCATAAAAATCGCCTTCCTGCTAATAATTTCTGATTAAAGCAATGCACATGATCCGAAAATCATGTGCATTGTCACTTCGATGCTGTTATTTTGCGACTTCCACAGCGCGGCTTTCACGAATGAGGTTGACTTTGATTTGTCCGGGATATTCCATCTCGTCCTCAATCTGCTTTGCAATATCACGCGCAACCAGAATCATCTTTTCATCATCAATGATTTCCGGCTTGACCATGACACGGACTTCTCTGCCCGCCTGAATCGCATAGCATTTCTCAACGCCTTCATACGAAGTGCAGATTTCTTCGAGCTTCTGAAGACGCTTGATGTAGCTTTCGAGATTTTCGCTTCTTGCGCCCGGACGTGCCGCCGAGATGGCATCTGCTGCCTGTACGATGCAGGCGATGACCGTTTTCGGTTCAACGTCGTTGTGGTGCGCTTCGATGGCGTGGATAATTTCCTGACTTTCGTGATATCTGCGGCAGACATCCACACCGATGGCAACGTGAGAGCCTTCGATTTCAGCGGTCAGGGCTTTACCGATATCGTGGAGCAAACCTGCGCGTCTTGCGACATTTGCATCCACACCAAGTTCTGTAGCAAGGCTGCCTGCAAGCGCTGCAACTTCGATGCTGTGGTTCAGAACATTCTGGCGGTAACTGGTACGGAACGTCAGTCTGCCAAGGAGCTTGGTCAGTTCAGGATTCAGACCATGCACATTGGTTTCCAGTATTGCGCGTTCGCCTTCCTGTTTGATGCGCTTTTCGACTTCGCGTCTTGCCTTATCAACTTTTTCTTCAATGCTTGCGGGATGGATTCTGCCGTCCACGATGAGTTTTTCGAGTGCGAGTCTTGCGACTTCGCGGCGGACGGGGTCGAAGCAGGAGAGGGTAATTGCTTCGGGGGTATCATCAATGATGAGGTCAACGCCCGTCATGGTTTCGATGGTACGGATATTGCGTCCCTCGCGGCCGATGATTCTGCCTTTCATTTCGTCATTGGGCAGCGGCACAACCGAAACGGCAACTTCGGAAACTTGTTCCGCAGCACATTTTGCGATTGCAAGGGAAATGTGGCTTCTTGCGATCTCTTCGCAGTTGGACTTGACTTGCTGTTCATATGCGGAGATCTTGAGTGCTTTTTCGTGAACCAGATCCGCATCAATTTGCTGCAAGAGATATTCTCTTGCCTGATCGCGGCTGAATTCGGAGATACGTTCGAGCATATCGATCTGGCTTTTCTTGAGTTTTTCGAGTTCTTCCGCACCGGAACGCTTCATTTCTTCTGCCTCTGCGAGTTTTTCCTCGGCGGCATGGAGCTTCTGCTGGAGAACTTCTTCCTTATGCTCGAAATGTTCGGTTTTCTTGTCGAGATTTTCTTCTTTTTGCTGAATGCGGCGCTCCTGTCTGGACATATCGGCGCGGCGGTCTTTGATTTCCTTTTCTGCGTCACTGCGCATACGGAAAATCTCATCCTTCGCCTCTACGAGCGCTGCCTTTTTGCGGTCGGATGCTTCTTTTTCAGCGGATTCGCGAATACGCTTCGCTTCCTGTTCGGCACTGCCGACAACGGATTCCGCTTCGCGTTTGCGCTGTTCGTAGCCTTCAGCAATACCATCCTGTTTTGCGGCGGCAATTTTGCCGTTCATCATAAAGTATGCGCCGCCTGCGCCTGCAAGCAGTGCAACTAAAATCAGGACCAGTGCTAAAGGAGTACCGAGTTCAAGCGCCAACATCAAAGTACACAAATCCATTTCCTCCTTCACAGTATCAAATTTTTTCTTTTTGTATTGAAACATTTGATATTGCGGCAGGAAACTTGCCGTTTGATGATTTGATTTCGGGAGAATGCAATTCAGGCAACTATAATAGTGTATTGCATTATCAATATATCAGAGCGCGATGTATATTCGTAAAATCCTGACATTTCACGCCTTACACACATCCCGCACAAATAAAAAATAGGGAAAACGAAATCGAGAAACAGCCGTCTCCCAAACCGCAAGCAGAATAGCCGCGTTCGAACAGACGCAGTAATCCTGCACAATGCAAAATACATACTTATAGTATACAATATTTATGTTCGAAAGTCAAGATGATTTTCCAAAAAAGGAAGGGCAGAAAGCGGAAAATTTTCCGCTGGATTCTCGTGACGTATGCACAAATCCGACAGCGGAAAGTGCGTCAGGGGAGTTCAAGTGTTCCGGAAAAGGGCGGGATGAAGCTTTCGGAGGCGGCTTCGCCCTCCTGAATCAGAGCATTTTCGATGCCGATGCGTTCAGCATAGCGTAAAACCGTGTCATATTCGTGTTCTGTGACACGCCGCGAAAGCACGGGGTGGTTTGCCACGCGGGGCATGGGTGTGTATTGGTTCATGATGCTGATGCCGATATCATTGCCGTAGGTGCTGTGGAGGTAGTGCAGAATCTCGCGGGATTCCTGTGCATGGGCGGGGAGTACCAGATGCCGCACCTGCACGCCGCGTGTCATCAGACCGTTTTCGGCATCGAACTGTGGTGCGCCGACTTGTGCGACCATTTCTGCGAGTGCTGCTTTGGCAACTTGCGGGTAATCTGCCGCATGGGAATAGGCATCTGCGGTGTCGCTGTGGAGATATTTGAAATCGGGAAGGTAGATATCAACGAGTCCGCAAAGGTGGTGCAGGACTTCTGGAAGTTCGTAGGCGCTGGAGTTCCAGACAATCGGAATATGCAGTCCGGAAGCTTTTGCCGTTTGCAGGACGGGGACGAGACGGAGCGTATAGTGAGAGGGTGTGACGAGGTTGATATTATGCACACCGCGCGCCTGTAAGCGAAGCATGATGTCGATGAGCTGCTGTGCGGTGATTTCTGCGCCGACGCCGTCTGCGGCGATGTCGGCATTCTGGCAGTAGATGCAGCGAAGGTTGCAGCCGGAGAAGAAAATGGTGCCGGAACCGTTCGTTCCGCTGATGGCAGGTTCTTCCCAGAGGTGCGGGGCGGCGCGGGCGATGCGGAAGGCAGCGGTCATGCCGCAGAAACCCGCTTTTGTATTGCGGTCAACGGGACATTGACGCGGGCAAACGTCACAGCGTTGTGTTGTCATGGAAAGACCTCCATAGAAGTTACAATAAAGGCAACACCGGCTCTGTGCGGTGTTGCCTTGACCTTTTGTGGATGAAAATTCAAAATCATTCCTTCTTCTTGCTTGTCGCCCATTGCGGTTCATTTCAAGCTTTTTAGCATATTATAGCACGGAAAAAGAGCGCTGTCAAGTGCTTTTTCAAAAATGAACACACATTTTATTTCAGACGCAGTGTGCGCAGATATGTTTTTTGTTCGTCAGAAATGCGGTTGCTTTCGATGGCTTTCTGTATCGTTTTTTGGTGTACCCATGAAGAAAGTTTCTGTTCCTGCAAATACGGTACGGTCGCTTCCCACTGCTTTGCAAGCGCTGTGGCAAAATACCATGCGCTCATCATATTGACGTAGTATTCCTCAGACTGTACCTTTGCGGTCATTTCGAGATATGCAGGCGAAAAGCGTTCGTCCAGAAAATGGTTCATCAGCATTTCAATGCCGAAGCGTACCGTATAGGTTTCACTGCTGTTCAGCCATCGGGTGATGTCAGGCAGCAGTTTTTCGGCGTATTTGCGGAATACCGTCGGGGAAAGCTGGTCACAGGTCGCCCAGTTATCCACATATGGCAGAAACCGATTCACTTCTGCAAGTGCCGCATCCATGTCCTTTTCCAGCGAAATCAAAAAGGAATGCAGTTGGTTTTCTTCATAATATGTGTGCGGCAATTCCTGTAAAAATGCCGCTGCTTCATCCGTTCCGCGCAGTTCTTTTGCCAGTTTCCGCAGAATGGGCGTGCGGATGCCGAGAATGGTAGCGGCGGGGATATTGGGTACGATTCGTGCGTGAAATTTCTGATATTCCGTGTCGATTTGTGTCATGAGCCGTTCCTGAATCCGTGTCATAGGGCGTGTTCCTTTCATTTCTTCCGCAGAAAATGCTGGTTTTTGCGCATGGATTTCTCAATGTACATTTTGTCGTCTGCAAGTTTCATGACGGCATCCAGGTCAATATTTTTGTGATATACCTGCATTTCGATGCCGCAGCTTGCGCTGATGCTGTATCCGAGCTGACAGTGTTCATTGAAGATTTCAATTTCCTCCTCCATTCTGCGCCGAAAAGCTTCGGGAAAATGGATGTTATCGCGCTCCAGCATCATGGCAAGACAGAATTCATCGCCGCCGAATCGTGCCGCAATGCTGTGACGCGGCGAAATGCTTTTCAGGATATCTGCCAGTCCGAGAATGGCGATGTCGCCCTCTGCGTGACCGTAAGTATCATTGATGTGTTTCAGGGAGTCCATGTCCACAACGGCAATACAGAGCCAGAAATCATTTTCGTTTCGCAGTGTGTAAAATTGCTGATAGAAGCCGCGGCGGTTGTACAGTCCCGTCATGGAATCGTGAATATACATTTCTTCGAGCTGTTTGTTCATTTCCAGAAGCGCCTGCCGCTGAATCAGCGTAAACAGAACGTGTGCGATGGAACTTTGATAATCAGCCAGTCGGCTGTATTCCAGCGCATTTTCGTTATAATCGGGAGTGGCAGGCTCGTATGCCATGACAAAATAACCGAGGATTTGTGCTTGCTCATGCAGGACCGTGACCATCAGGGCATTTGATTCTGCTGCCTCAAATACTTCTTCGGGATTTTCTACAAGAAAATCGGAGGAAAACGGTTTCATGAGCGGGAGTTCTTCGCCGTGTGCCCAGCGGCAGAATTCCACTGTTTCATGCTGGGCATCTTCTTCATCCGGCGTATAGCCGAGTGCAAGATAAGTATCGCGTGTCAGCACAAGGCTGCACCAGTACCACGGCAGTCCGAATCGGCTTTTCAGCAGGCGAATCGGCAGTTCTTCCTTGGTGATATTCTCAGCGAGCATTCGGGACATAATATCGTGCATTTGCTGGTGGAAAAAGCGGTAACCTTCCAAGGAAAGGAAAATATTGACGGTACGGGTGCCGGCGTCAGATGCGTCAAGATGTTTGCAGCCGCAGGACTGACCGATGCGGGGACGGTATGGGACGGTTTCGGTACAGCAGCGATTGGGTGCAGGACATCTGCAAAGACGTTTCAGTAATTTGACAACTGCCGCACCGATGCCGCTGTAGCGAATGGCGGCGGTCGTCAGGCGCGGATTGAAGAACTGTTCTGCATAAGTGCCGTCACAGCCTGTGACGAGCACATCCTGCGGGACGCGGATGCCGACTTTGGAAAGTTCCGCACAGACAGCCATTGCCATCGCATCGTTGGAACAGCAGAATGCCTGCGGGAATCTGTCGCCTTTCTGTTCCCATAATATTTCCTGCACGGCTTTTTCGGTCGGGCCGTACCAGAATTCGCCCCATTTTACAAGCGTTTCATCGTATGGGATACCATGTGCTTCCAGTGATTCCCGATAGATTTGCAGACGTTCTTCGGAAATCGCATTGCCGCGGATGCCTGCAAGAAAGGCGATGCGGGAACAGTGATGCACAGTGATAATGTGGTCAATGACATAGCGAAAAGCGGTATGGGTATCGTAGCAGATGTGGTGGCAGCCTTCCCATGGGCGGTCGATGGCGATGACAGGGACATTGGCATTTTTACATTCGTCCACGACCTGCTGAATGGCATCATCGCATTTGATGGTTTCCGTCAGTATCAGCATGGCGTCAAGCTGATGGTAAGGAATCAGTTGAATCAGCGCCATTTCACCGATATCGCTGTCGTTGCCGACTGACAGATCACTCAGAAACTGAAAGGAAAGCGTACACATTCCTGCGTTTTTGATATCATGGCACAATGTATGCAGCAGTTGAATATCGCTGCTGTCTTTGGCGTGAGAGAAGCATATTCCGATGCAGTAAGGCTTATTTTCCATGCGATATTCCTCCTTTTGTGCGGCAAAAGATGTGTCAATTAACAAGATTATATTTATTATAGCATAAATATTATGATATATCAAGTATATTTTGTGAAGAATCAAATATGAGCTTGCAGGAGGGTGCAGTCAGCGCAAAAAAATGCAGGAGAACCGAAATGAAACGATTCTCCTGCATTTAAATATCAGAAATGCCAGGCGCTGCATCAGCAAGTCTTTTTGCGTTTCAGAAGCAGTGCCGCGCCACAAGCTGCTGCACCTGCGAGTACAATGCCAAGCGGCAGATTTTCACCGGTCTTGACACCTGTTGATTTGGTAGTCGTTGTGGATTTGCCTGCCGCAGTGGTTGCGGTGGTAACGGTCGTTGTTTTTGCAGCAGATGTTGCATTTGCGCTGGTTACGGTTGTAGAAGTTGTGGTTGCTGCGGTGGAAGTCGTTGTCGCTGCAGCGGTCGTGGTGGTTGTTGAAGTCGTGGTCGATGTGGTGCTGGTCGTCGTCGTTGTGGTGGCAGTCGTTGTGGTTGTCGTTGTAGTTGCTTTGGTGGTCGATGTAGTAGTCGTGGTGGTTCTGGAGTCACTGGTCGCCTTGAATGCCGTGGTCGTTGTAGTGGTAGTCGTGCTGGTCGTTGTGGTTGTGGTCGTGGTGGTAGTTGTTGTTGTAGTCGTAGTAGTGGTTGTGGTGGTGGTTGTTGTTGTAGTTGTAGTGGTCGTTGTTGTTGTCGTAGTCGTAGTCGTTTCGGTTGTGGTCAGTTCCGCAGGAATCGCGCCGAGAGAGATGAACGTCAGATTGAAATTTTCGGCGAATTTCTCTGTGGTCGAGCCGTCATAGCCGTAATAAGCGGGGGTACTGTTCGCACT
>JAZUJW010000041.1:0-36029 GCA_045642925.1 Oscillospiraceae bacterium | reverse complement strand
ATCGCCGGTGATCTTGCCGTCCAGATCCATGTCAGCATTGATGAGCTGCTGGCTGGTACCAACGGTCTTACCCTCCAGCGACTGGATCTTATCAACGTCATTCAGCTGATATCTGCCATCCTGGTTTGCATCACCAAGTCTGGAAATGTTGGTGGTTGCCTTCGGCAGAGAGGTGATTCCCGCAGGAGCGTCACCCAAGAACCAATTATAACTGCCGTGGGTAGCCTGGAACTCGGTATCCGAGCAGAGGAAGTGCTGATAATATTTTGCATAGGTCTTGTTGGAAGAAGATGCATCATAATCAGTATCATCCCAGCAGGTATCAACATGGTACCACTTGCCTGCAATCTTGATCATGTTCCATGCATGACCGTCATCGCCGGTCTTTTTCGCTTCGCCTCTAACATATACGCAGTCAATGCCTGCCTTTTCCATCAGAATACGATAGCATCTTGCATAGCCATCGCAGACAGTGCAGCGGACACCATTTCTCTTGTGCAGGAAAACGGAAGCATCAACGTGGTTCTTCGGATCCTTCGTGTCCACATGGTCATAGGTCACGCGATTCATGATCCACTTTTGCAGCTTGACTGCCTTCTGGAGATCGGTCATAGAGGAGTCAGTGCAGGACTTGACAACGTATGCTGCCATTTTGTCAACATAATCCTGCATGAAAGGATAATATTCCAACTCATCGAAATGATCGGTGATGTAAGTGTTGTACTTGCCATAGAAGGTCGGCTCACCGCTGGTCGGTACATTGACCAGTTCATTGCCGTTGATCTTGTGCAGCTTGGTATTGATGAGCAAGGATCTGAATTGTGCAACGAAATCAGGACGGCTGGATTCTGTGGTCGGAACCTTCAGAACTTCCAGATTTGTCAGATTTACGAAATCAGCGGTGTCGCCGCTGCGGCGCTGATAGCTTTCGATGTACAGATTCTTCAGATAGGCGTTGTTTGCAATTGCACCATCGGGAATGGTACGAGCGGTGCAGGTGAAAGTAGTGCCTGTTTTCATAGGCGGGTAGCAGTAAAGCGTAACGCCGTTGTAAGAATACAGTGCGCCGCTGACAGCCTTAACAACCGTGTTGCCGGATTCAACGGTAAAAGATGCGGTGTTGTTCAGATAAGTGAATGCGTTTTCACCGATGCTCTTAACATTCTTGCCGATCTTTACAGTGGAGGGCAGGCTTGCATACTGGAATGCGCCCTTACCGATGGTGGTAACCGTAGAAGGAATCTGGAAGCTGGTCAGATAGCCGCAACGCTGGAAGCAATAGTCAGGAATGGTCTTGACAGATGCAGGCAGTGTGATGTTCTGAACAACAGAGTTTGCAAAGCAAGACTTGCCGAGCGTCAAAGCGACGGAAGAATTCTTGAAGTAGATGTATCTCATGCTGCGCAGACCACTGAAAGCACCTTCGCCAAGCGTGATGGTCTTAACGCCGGATTCAAACGATACACTGTTCAGATAATCGCAGCTTGCAAATGCATAGTTCTGAATGGTAACGGTTTTGCCGTAGAATGTTACGTTCTTCACTCTGGAACTGCTGAATGCATAGTTGCCGATTGTCAGTGCAACGGACGAGGAGTTACCGATCGTGAGCGTTTCAATAGTGGAGCATTTGAACGCTTCATCGTAGATTCTGCGCAGATAGGTTGCCTTTGTCAGGTCAACGGTTTTGACTGTGCCGTTTGCATAGAAAGCATTTGCATTGATGCACTTGACCTGAACGGTCTTGCCATTCCAGCTGATGGTTGCGGGGATGGTCAGTGTGGAAGCAGTGGTGCTGATTCCATTGACGGAAGCCATTTTGGTACCGTCGTCATCGGTCTGGATGACATAGCTGATGCCGTTGACGGTGATATAGCCTTCCGGCATGGAAATTGCACTAGCTGTCATGCTGTAATCAGGAAGAACATGAGCGACTTCTGGGATACATGGCATAGCTGCGAGTGCAGTGATAGAGAGAATTGCTGCTGTGATTTTAGTAAATTTCATTGGTATATAACCTCCTTCTGGTGATTGATTCACCGTGTTCAGTATAGCATATAACTTATCAAAAATCAACCAGAATGAAGGAATTTAACAATCATTTAATATATTTTGTGTGCAAATATAAATTCATTTATCAGTTTATATAACTTTTGTTTAGAATAAACAGCAAACAAAAAGCAGAGAATCGTTTTCCATTCTCTGCTTCGAGTTTAAGTGATGTCACAAATCACCGACACGCTTCTTCTTCCGTGACCGGCACAAGTTTTCCCGTAAACATCAGCCGCGCTGCCTGAAAATCTCCCGCACACGTAGACAACAACAGATATTTGTCCCCTTCCGTATGATTCGGCTCACGCTCATATAGTGCCGTTTCATGCAGTCGATTCAGCCATCCTTCCGTTTCCTGCGGTACATCATACAGCGCATCGTATCCGCTGGCAAGCGATAACGCAAAAAAATCAATACGGTATAGCTTCGCTGACGTCATCAGCCAACCATACCGATGCGCCTCAAATGCCTGTTCATTTCGATAAGAACGAATATCTCCAAACATTCCTGATACCATATTATGTCCGAACAGAATGTTGGTAGCATCCGCAAAATTACGGTCCAGCCGATAATCCAGAAAAATCGTTCCTCTGCGATAGTAACGTCCATCCGGCGCATGAGAAAGATAATACTGGTTATCCTCCCCTTTTACCACCGGATAATCCATTTCCGAATCAGCTACGTACAGCCAGCCAATGAAATCTGCACAGGTCGCAGATACAGCCTCTGCGTTTGCGTGCAATTCCGCCAGCTTCTGCTTCGAAAGATACGGTTCCGCGGCAGAAAGCGGCGCATCCGTTACCGTTGTGGTGACAGTTGTCGTCGTTGTGACTGACGTAGTCAGAGCCGTAGTGTCAGTGGTGGTCGCCGCTGCGGTGACCGTTACAATTGTACCATATTGCTGCACAGGCTGATTTGGCGGGCAACTGCATAGTTTATGGATCAGGCATACTGTCAGAATCAACACGAGCAGCAATGCCAGCCAAAAACGTCCCGATTTCAACATCTGTGCCGTCCCTTTCCAATTGCATCATATCTCCCCGTGCATGGTGGCACAGGGAGATATCATCCATCGCATCCGCAAGGATTCCCCTGCAATCAAATCATGTTGTCTGATTCATTGCGCTTTCTGTTCTTGCTGTAAAGCACGATCATTGCAATACCGAATACAAACATTGCAACAAACGGTGCAATATTGAAGAACAAACCTGTTACAGAGATGACATCCAGCGTATTGGTGAACACAAATACATCAGCCGGCAAAACCGCATCATCATCATCCAGATTCTTGAGTTCCTGTGCAGTGCCCATTGCGCAGGTAGCACCGCTTGCAATCTGTGCAGCTTTTACCAGTTCTTCACCGTTCAAGGTAACGTCTGTGGTATACAGATCAGCGGTATTGTTCAGTTCAGCAGCGGTAAAGGTAGTGCCTGCGGGCAGACCGATCACCTGGAATACATCGCCGTCTTTCAGTGCGAGCGTTGCGGTATCCGTTGCAGTGACTGTACCGTAAGTCCATGCACCCGCCTCAGTCAGAGCCTGCTTTTCACTTTCCGCATCATTCATGACGTAGTAGAAATCTGCTTGGTTTTTGATGGTGCTGTTTGCAAGATCAACCTTGAACGGGAACTTGTTGTTTGCATCTGCCAGTGCGCCCTCAGTGACTTTCTGCAATTCCGCATTGTAGGTGTGGTACTGGTCAGAATAGATGGATTTCAGTGCCGGATCTGTTCCAGTCGTATCATATTCTGCCTCGGATTCAGCATCGAAACCGCTTACCTTTACATATCCGTCAGTTGTTTCATCCTCACTGTCAAAGGATTTTTCATCCGTAGAACCGTTCTGATTCTTGAACAGAACGTAACCATATACTTCCAGATCCGACTTGTCAGCATTGTATTTGGTATACACATCCAGATACAGAACAGAATCGTAGTTGGCGGTATCACGGGTGATGCCTGCGTTTTTCAGCGTATTTGCATTGGTGGTGAGCGTGGTATCCGTGATCTTATAGCGATAGACACCAGGAGGATTCTTCTTGCCGGTTGCATCGTAAATGACAGATGCATCAATTGCAACATTCAGATTTTCCGTTGCAACACAAATGTCAGCGATGTCATCCACATCGGTCAGATCAGTGCCCTCCAGATTGGTCGGCAATTTGGTTTCATCGGTCGCATCCTTGCCAAACTGTACGTTTGCAGTTGCACCCGCTTCGGTATCAGCATTACCTTTAATTTTGACCGCACCTGCAATACCCTGACGTACCTTGACAGCCATCGAACCGCTTGTTTGACCATACGGCGGCGCAGTAATGGTGGACGATTCAGGAGATGCAACAGCGACAGAATAGGTATAAGTGACATTCGGTGCGTAAATTTCGGTATTTTCTGCTGTATTGAACAGGACAATATCCTTGGCAATGTCAAAATTTACGGTTTTTGCGGCATCATTGGGCAGCAGTGTGATCGGGGTATCGTTTGCTGCGGATGCAGGCATGGAACCCAGTGCAAATACTGAGGTCAGCAAAACAGTAGATAAAATAGCGGTTGCTTTACATTTCAATTGTTTCATAATCATTTTCCTTTCTGATTTCGTATTGTAATTTTGATAGATCGCGGAATCTTTCAAACGCCCGATTCCGCCGATATCAGGACTTCTTTCGATCGGACGTTCAGATCGGTGAGGATACATCAACTCTCACCTCCCTTTTCCGTGAACGTTTGCTGATCACATAAAATGTCAACAGCATCAGAAGCATTGCAAAATAGGGTGCTACGGATTCTGTATATCCTGTCGGAGGGATGAGTCCCACTCCTTGATTGGTCAGTTCCATCACAGAATCCTTGAAAAGATATACCGTGCAAGAAGCATCTGTTATTGTTTCAGCATTGCCATTGAATATTGCCGTCAGCGTGAAATCATCCGACAAATCCGTTTCCTTCAAGATGTACGATCCCTCAGGAAGCCCGTGAATGGTAATATCCGAACCGTTCAGAATTTGCAGGGTAATGGTGTGGTTATTTGCCGTTACGGTATCCGATGTATATCCGCCAATACGGTAGGCTTTGTTTTCCAGTACATCCGAATAAATCGTCAAAGTAAAGTCTTGTCCGTCTTCACCGAATACGACTTTTTTCGTAATGCGCAGGTCATAGCCGATTTCCTTATAGACTACATATACAGTCGGTGATGCGCTGCATTCTGTCCACTCTGCGGCAGAATCAAAGCGATACCGTATCGAACCGTTTTTTGCATCCAGATCCAGAATTTTATCGGGTGCATAATCAATTGCGGAACTGCCCGATGCCACGCCGATCCGAATGTATGTCAGGGAACAGTCATCCAGGCCGTCCAGATTCGGCGGCACACGGAATCCTTTACCGTTTTGCGAGAAATGCAAACCATCTCCCAACGTAAGCGGCATATTCGATTTCACTGTCATATCATTCATGGACACAGCCTCCTGATTTCTGGTCGGCTGCTGGATCACACGCAATCCGCTGTCAGTTTCCTCCACATATACGATTTTCGGCATCTGATAGTAGACATAGTACAGGCACGCACCTTGCTGCATCACCAGATTCTTGTCATGATTCAGATAGTTGCCGTAGATCGTTTCGGAATTAAGCTGTCCATAGGTCACCGATGTGATGTCATCTGATAGAACGGTAATGGAACCGTCAACATTTTCCTTTCCAAGCACTATGCCTTCAAACGCATAGACATCCCGATCGCCAAGGAACAAACCGGACTGTTCAGTATCGGAAAGTGCTATGGTTTCGTCAAAGTCGATCTGCAGCTCATTGTCGTTCTTATCCGTGCTGCGGAGAATGTCATTCGGTACCAGTTTGCCGCCTGACTCCATTGCAACATAAATCGGAATCGGAATCGGCATCCGCACATTCGTAAACTTCACCGACTGGCTTTGTGCGCTGTACGCCGTGGAATACGAATAGCTCAGAACATTCTCAGTGACAGGCTCACCATTGACATCCTGACTGGTGACAAAGCCGTTCTCGGCTGCCTGCACAATGGAAATGGTCTGATAAGTGATCGTTGTAACCTGATTCCGCTTAGAGTTCTTCTGATCCTTTATTGCGGAAGTAATGGAACGGTACAACGTAAACGGCTCCGTTTCCCCATTGGAAAGCTTGGTTGTGATGGTATTTGTGCTCTTCCTCGTTGGTGTGCCGACAGTCGGGTCACCTTTACTGTACCATACATTCTTCTGAGATTCTTGCGGCTGCGTGATGGTCTGCGTATACTCCTCGATCACCACTGTGTAGGTGAATTTCTTGGACATATCCTCCTGCAAACCAATGGTCTGCTCACTAAGCGTGACGATGACTGGCTCACTCGGATAATACACAACATACAGCTGCATACTATCGCCTGCGCGATACCATGTATTGCCGTCCAGAGAATAGGTGATGCCGTCCCAAGCATCCTTGACATAAAGGGTCGGACGCGTGCCGCCGACTTCAACAGGTTCTGTGACCAGACTGAGGTTTGCAATGGAAGCCGCGCCCTGCGGGCCAATCGCAAATGAGAAAAATTTATTGTTGTTTTGTTCTGTTTTGCTGGAGAGATAATTGGTCATCGGACTTGCTTTGACCTGTGTACTCATTTCGTAGATATTGCTGGATCCGGTGTTATCAATGGATGCCGTGGTCGGAGCTTTGGACGTTCCGCTGGTGTTCACGGAAAGCGTTGTGAGCGTACCGAGACCGCTGCTCTCCGCACGTACATAACTGATGGGCAGCGACTTCGGGTGCTTATAGTACACGATGTAAATCTCCTGATTGTCCGCAAGCGGTTCGCTGGTACCGTCCGTAAAGGTCACCCATACTCTGTCCGCTGTGTGATTGTAGGTGACAGACGATACGACCCGGTCATCAGAAATATTGCCAAAGGAATCGCTCAGACAAGTGAACGCATATACATACCCGCTCACCTTGTCTTGGTTCACAAATGTGTAGGTATCTGCGGCACTCGCAAACGAGATGGTTTCTCCTGCGCGTACCTGTGCCTCACTCAGGATTCTCCATGTCGAATCCTGACTCCACTTGTTGACGTCCTTGGTGGACGTATCCGCAACGTGGACCGGTACTGCAAGCGGCAACCGATAATACGCATACAGGATGGTTTCTTCTTCAATCGGCTGCGAGAAATCATGCTTTTCGACATTCTGCGAATAACGCTCATTGCCCCAATAGTAGAAGGTTTCATTACTGGAGATCGGATAGCGGGAAGGCTCCTCAATGACAGAATGCAGCTTCACAGTCCGATAATAACGTCCTGTTGCGCTGTCGTACTGATAAGGCGTACCCCATGCCGTACCCCATGATGCACTCTCATTGGCTTTGTCAAAGTACACATTGACTTCCCATTCCGCATAGAGCGTCATGGGTTCATAGACGTCTACATAATACTGACCAGAGGCGTCAAAATGCGTACCCGAACCGTCCGGCTCGGTATTCCAACCGCTGAAATGATAGGATTTGGTACCATCTTTGGAAGTACATACAAATCCATTGCCGCTGCTCAGCTGTACGCCGGAGTTGTTCAGCAGATTGCTGACCGTAGCAACGGTACCGTCATTGGAATATACCGGTGTCAGAATCGGAGAAGCAGCAGAAGGTTTGCCGAGGTCTGCATCATCCGCAATCGTACCGCCGTTTGCGTCGTAAATAATCGTTGCAGTCGCGATCGGCAAATATACCGCTTCCATGACGATATACTTCTTTGGCTTTCCGGCGTCATCGTATTCCGTCGTTGCATATTCGGAACGGAATTCAAAATTCTGTCCGGGATAATATATGGTTTCGTTCTTATCGTTTTTCACTTTCCAGCCCACGAAATTAAATCCGTCAGGCGCATTCGCGGTTCTGGAAATAATGACATTTGCATGGTCTGCATAGTCGGAGGAATCGAAATTCTTGAACGCATCTTCGTTGCTGTCGTTACCGTCAATTTCGCCCTCCCCTGCATCATACCGTACAAAATAGGTGCTCAGTTCCTTCCAGTGCAGACGCAGTTTCGTATCATGATAGACCGGCTCACCGAATTTATAAATGGATTCTTTTCCGGTGACAGGGTCTACCTCATACCATTGCGCGTATGCGTAATTTCCTGGGTCATACTCATAAGCAACAGACAAATCTGCGCCGCTGTTGATATTCTCCGTATACTGCGCAACACCATAATTGGTCGGTTCTGCGGGATCATATCCCTGATAATTGTAGAAATAGCTGCCGCTTACTGACGGAACATAATTGCGCGTTGCGGTGTTGTATTCCTCAACAGGGTCGCCGCCGTATTCGCGGAAATACCATGTACGCTGGTCAGGAGCCAATTCACCGCCGTTGGGATCCAGTTCCACCAGATACTGAATCGGTTCCCATTTTGCGTATACCACAAGGTCGTTTGGTGGCATAATCTGACCTGTGAAATCCGCCTTTGTGGTACAGGTTGACTCGTAATACCAACCGGCAAAATAATAGCCATCGGGCACGTTGGTCGCTACGACGTCCTTTTCCGCGCCGTCAATGGATTCCTCAAATTTCTTTGTTTTCTGAGCGTATTGCTCGTTGGTGATGGAATCGAGGAATGTGATGGTATGGCTTCTTCTGGTGTGGTAAACATGAAGGACTTTCGTACAGTCTTCAGAGGATTTACCGACTTCCGCTTTCTTCGCATCTTTTGATGGATCCGAAACAAACTTGTCTAATGAGTAATATGCCACATAGAATTCAGGTTCAAATTTATGGGAAAAAGTCAATCCTTGTGAATTACTGTTGGTTTTCAGACAGTAAGCAGGGTCCGTATTCGAATAGGAACCGTCTACCAGCTGCAAATGATGGACAACATTATATTCTGTATCTAATTCATCATTAATGAATTTCGTGGTATAAGTATGCGTTTGCTCATTATAATCTGAGACACCATTTTTACCAGTGTCAATGGAATTGAAATAATGCAGATAGGTAATGCCGCCGTTTGTTTTTTCGTACCTGTAGATATGGTTTTGGAGGGGACCGCCCTTCGGCCACGAATACCCGTACTGGCTCAAAGGCTGTCCGTACAAGCCCGTGATCGCTCCGACTTTATCCCATGTGGTTTCCGGATCCCAATAATATATGACCGTACATCTGTCATAATATACATTCAAAACAGTCGAGCCGTTACCTGCGACTTTCTTATCTTCATCACAATGCGAATAATAAAAGCCCTTGAAATCGGTTGGGTTGTTTGCAACGTAATCTTGATACGTATCGTCCACACTGACCGTACTGCCTGTTTTTGCTGAGATGGCTCCGCTTGCGGAATAGAAATCATATGTTTTGGACGCAGCATCATAGCGGTCATTCAGGCTCTGCTTCCAGACAATGACCGTATAATGCGAATCGGCAACTGCCCATTTTGCGTACAAAGTCGTATCTTCTTTGACATTCAGTCTGCCGCTTGCACCTGTCAGAGCCGTACCTACGTTGCCATTCAGCACGACTTTACCAGTGGCATCCGTGATACGGGTACCGCCGCCGTTTGCTGCGGTATACCATCCTTCAAAGGAATATCCTGTCCGTTTCGGCACTTCCAGACTGGACGGACCCGTTTCGCCAAGATAATAGTATTTCGGCGCAATATAACTGCCGCCCTCTTCCGTCTGGAATGTCAGCCAGCGGATATGAGAGAAAACCGGGTAAAGATCTACGTTTTCTTCAATCGTATACGGACTTTCCACCAGCTCTGCAAAATCGCCCGCTTTCTGTACGGGTGTACGCGACCAGCCGCGGAATATCATATGCGGAGCTGCATTCGCCTGATGCTCCTCTCCTGAAATGCTGTCATCATACGATATCACAACATCATCAATCGGAATGGAGGTCTCGCCGCCTGACAACGCGCCACGGCGTGTCGCAACAATCGGCCAAGATCCTTTCAGTGCATTATACTGCTCGTGGAAAATAATATAGGCACAATCAGAATATACTGCTCTGAGCGTGACATTCGAATTTTTCGTCACGGACATCGCTTTCGTAAAGTCTACCGGCGTATCGGAAAGCAGTCCCTTGGTTTCATCGTATACAAACCAGCCAAGAAACGTCGAATTCGCCGTCGGGACAGAAGGAAGCTGCGGTACAACGAGCATTTCTCCGTCTTTGACACTCTGCTGATAGGCAAAATCTCCGGAATCCAGCGGGAAGTAGTACTTCTGGTAGGTTCCGTTCGAATCAGGCGCATAGAAACTGTACGTGCAGATCGGCGGATTGCCGTCCACAACCTCGTACACGGAAAAACCAAAGGCGTCAAACGTCAGGATGCCGTCTGTAACCGTGAAATTCTGTATGCGTTCTTTGGTGCCGTCATCATGAATATGCCAGAGTTCCAACGGGTGATCGTTTGCTACCGCAGCGGTAATCAGTGTATTGGTAATTTCAACCGTAATCGGATTCTTCGCGCTCGGCTGGAACGCGGTTCCGTCTTTCAGGATCGTGATGTCATATGAACAAAGCACAGTATCATTTTCTGCATTCTGCGGTTCCGCCGTTACAGATGCATTGACAGGAATCATACCATCCAATGCAACTTTTTCGGAACCATCCTCATTGACAAATGCATCGATCTGCTGATACGTCAATTTGTTTTCCTGATACGCAGATGCAGCAGCTTCCAGCGGCATGGCACTGAAAATACAGATCATCGTAAAGACGATCGCAAACAGTTTCCGAAAGATATGCCGTTGCTTGCCTCTTGTGCCGTTCATGTGACTCACCTCCTAACTTTTTCATTCATTTCAGATACTTACGGTTCAGGTCGGATACCGCGGTAACGGAAGCAGATAAAATCAATTGCCAATGCCCCCGCAGCCATCAGTACCATTAACCATGTCCATTCATCGTATAAAATCACGGATTTGCCGATGTCCTCCGTCAGAAGGAATACGACCGCTGCCGCCAGAAATAACACCGCTTCACACAAAAAACCGACACGCATTTTCCGAACAAATCCACGCAAATCACGAATGATTTCTTCTGTGCGTTTTGTTTGTTCCTGCGATGTCGATAAGTCCTGCGATGTCTTTTTTGAAAACCGAAATTGTCGGTATTTCCTGCGAATCCCGAAAATCGGGAACAGTGTCAGAAGCGTATACAACACACAAACCAGATTGAGTGCCGCCCACTGCGATCCAAGCGATATCTTGCCAATCGCGGCGGTCAGTTTTTTGACGGCGGGCTGTTTGGTTTGTTCCTCAGCGGTCCGTTCCGCGATGACCTGTTGTTCGGCTGCTTCCATCTTTTTGACGTCCGCAAACAACACAATACGTCCGTTGGTCGTTGCATCCGTACAAGTGGAAAAAGCCAGAATCCTTGCATCATCAGGCATTTCCGTCAACTGATAGGAATGATTGCTGATATACTCTTTCAATTTGGGATAGCGTTCTTCCGCGTCCTCGCTGATGTGATAAATGGTACCCTCGTAGGAATCTGTGGAAATACAAGCAAATACATTCAAAACATAAGTGCCTGACTGCGTTTGCAGGATTCCCTTGCTGTGCGTCTGAAAATAGTCCTGATCCAGAAACTTTGAGATAGCTCCGAACATCGCGCCGTTATCCATGTGATGCCCATAAAGCAGGTTATACCAATCATTGAAATCGCTGTTATTATCGGATGCAAGATAAATGGAACCTGTCAGCGTGGAATTTCCGTAAATATCCTTGTTCAGATATTCCAGATCATCCTTGCCCTGTACAACAGGATAATTGATATGGGTATCAAAAATCTCCACCCACCCGACTGTATCGGAATTGATCGATTTCAGATTCCCCAGGCTTGCCGAATTGTCCTCCGACTCGCCATCCGTGCTGATTGAGGGGCGATACTGCAACAGATCATGCGATACAAAAGCAGTTTGATTGATATAGAAAATATCACACAGAACATACAGCCCGTACAAAGACATAGCCAAAGCCAGAACCAGTACCAACGCCATTAAAATATGATTGGCAAATTCTGCTGTTTTGTTCCAGAATTTCAATTTTCCACCTCAATGATACATTATAAATTGTTTCTGCGAATCACCGTGATCACCGTGCCGCGAATTTCCTCTTTTCTGACAACACCGTAGTAGCGACTGTCCTCGCCACCATTGCGCATATCTACCAGAACAAAGTACTCATCCTTTTGCAGGGTCAGCGGGTATTCCACAAAACCTTCATATCGGGGTGTTTCATAATAAATATTGGATTCTATCATGGTGTTTCCGTTCAGAATCACCGTGTTTTCATCAGTAATCTCAACCGTATCGTTTTGTACTGCAATAATGCGTCCGACATACGTAAGGTTGTTTTTGCGAATCAAAACAACATCCTGTGCGTGCCAGCCGTGGTCCAAACGATTATACAGCAGCAGATCATGTTCCTTGATATTGGGGCTCATATCGCCGTTGGGGGCAATCGCAAACCCAAGTACAAAACCAAACAAAAGCCATACCGATACGATGACAATCAGTAGATTCAGCAGAAAAACCTGAATCGGATTCATCGGAGATTTCGGCTTCTTTTTTGGCTGTGATTCGGGCTTCTGGACAATATCCATATGGTTTTCTCCTAATTATATAATGTAATCGTTTAAGATTCACATACATTACTTATTAATTATATTACACCAAATTATATTTGTCAAGACTTTTGTAAGAGAAAATTGGGATTTCATTCAAATTAGCTCAAATCTTTGCATTGATTTTGACATTGCAGTCAATTTTAGCGCGATTTTAAACTTTCCGTGAGAAATCTGCTTTACAGATAGTATATAATCCGCTGTAAATAACAATTGTTTGATGTTATACGTAAAAAGAGGAACTTCATCGTGCAAGGTTTCCATATATAAATAGTATAGCTGCATTCGCAGAATCATATCGTATCTTATGTCTGTATATACATATTGTATATATTGTTTTCGAATATACATCACAAAAATATTTATCTTGACTTTCGGAAATCCCTGTGTTATACTATAAAAGGTGAATGATTTATGCTCATGCTATCGAAAACAAATTGTTCATCATCACAATTAGGTTCAGCGGATGGATAACTGATATACACAACAGAGCACGCTTTCTCCACGAAATTGTGATACAGTCTGTATACCGCGAGCCATCGGAGGAATTATCATAATGGACGAAAACACAAACAAAAACAGCATCACAATCCAGAAGAAACACATTGTCATCGCAATCATCATCATTCTGCTTCTGCTACTAGGCGGCATCACGATCGGTGCAAACTGGCACAAATGGTTCGGGAACACAACGCCTGCAACCTCACAAGCTGATTCGGGCGGTTCAAAGCCGTCCCTCGATATCGACCCGAATGCCGGCAACTGGGAGGGAAAACAGCCCGAAGATAAAGGCGGTGCGGATGTCGGCATCAAAATTCCCGGATATCCGTCCATTACCATCACGAAGGATACGAAAGACGTCACGATGGCTTTGCTGAATCCGGAGGGAAATCCGTGCTACTTCAAGTTCGAAATCGTATTGAAAGATACGAACGAAACCATCTATGAGTCCAAATACGTTCCGCCTGGGCAGTCTATCTATGATGTGACGCTCACCAAACCTCTTGCAGAAGGCAAATACCCTGCGGTCATCAAAATTTCCACCATCGCCATGGATCAGCAAACTGCACTGAACGGTGCAAATGTAGAAACAGTTTTGATTGCAAAATAAAACACAAAGGAGTTGACACAAATGAAACACAAAGCAAAAGCCCTCGCCTCGTTTACCGCACTGGCGATGTCCTTCACGCTTGCTGCCATCCCTGCAAGCGCGATGCAGATTTACGTCAAGACGCTGACGGGCAAAACCATCACGCTTGAGGTGGAACCCTCGGACACCATTGAAAACATCAAAGCAAAAATCCAGGACAAAGAGGGCATCCCGCCAGATCAGCAGCGACTCATTTTCTCGGGCAAACAGCTGGAAGATAACCGCACGCTTGCAGATTACAACATTCAAAAGGATAGCACACTGCATCTGGTACTGCGGCTGCGCGGCGGCAATACCATCACGGTGGAGTATGTTTCTGAACCGTCTTATACCGTGACGATTCCCCCGAGTGTCACACTCGGCAGTGAGGATGTGACAGCGGAAATCATAGCTGAAGATGTCATACTGGAAGCGGGTCAGTCCATTTGCGTATCCATCGCAGAAGCGGCAAATACTGTGAATGACGCACAATTCACGGTAATGACCGCAGACGGAAAATCCACTGCCAATTATCAGATCAAAAAAGACGACACTGCACTGAAACTCAACGATACCGCCGCAGAATTCACATTTGACGGCACCACGGATACATTCTCACAGGAACTGACTTTTACCGCACCAACCAACGTGAAAAATGCAGGCGAATATTCCGACAAACTGACATTTAATGTTGCTGTAAAATAAGCGCAAAGGAGTTGAAATTCATGAAAAAAACAATCAAATCCATTGCCGCAACCGCAACACTTGCAATGTCTTTCTCACTTGCAACCATTTCTGCATATGCAATGCAGATTTTCGTGAAGACAGATCCGGATTCTGATAAAACCATCACATTGGATGTGGAACCCTCTGATACCATTGACGCAGTGAAAGCCAAAATTCAGGACAAAAATGGCATCGCGCCTGACAAACAGACACTGAGCTTTGGATCGTATGAAGAATTGCAGGACAACCGCACACTTTCTGATTACAATATTCAAAAGGAAAACACGCTGTACCTGAAACTGGAGAATACCGAAGATGCAGGCGGCAACTCACTCGAAGTGAAGTTTGATGTCGAACCGTCCTATACTGTGACGATCCCTGCGAGTGTGACGCTCGGCAACGCGGATGTGACCGCAGACATCAAGGCTGAGGATGTCTTGCTGGATACGGGTCAGGCGATTTCCGTGAAGCTGCAAACCGCAAGCAATACCGCAAGCGGAAGCACATTCAACGCCAAAACCGCAGACAGCATATCTACTGCAAACTATACGATTTCCGCAGGCGAAACCGCAATTGCCGTGGGCGATGAGGTCGCAAGCTTTGACGCGGACGGTTCGCAGACACTGACGTTCTCGAAAGCTGAGGGCGCAACGATCGCAGGCAGCCACACTGAAACCCTCACGTTCAATATCTCCGTTTCGGAGGCTGCGGAGGAGGAAGCCGAGTCCCTTTTCCCGCTGACCTTAAAAGAAAACGACACGATTATCATCGGATATACAATGCCTGATAACTCGGTTGCGGAAGTCCGTGGAACAATGACTTCTGATTCGGATATTGAATTTTCGGCACTCTCCGTGCCGGATGGCTGGACGCTGACCATCGGTCAATCTCGTTTCACCTCCGAATTCATGGATGTTGAACTGCAATTCGAAAGCACGAGCAAACGCTTCATGGACATTGTGGCGCTTAATTTCAACACAGGCACTACGAATATCGAGGACGGCGTTTCGTTTGAACTGAATGGTGAGGATATCACGGACTACATTAGTTACGTTTTCTGAATTTTCATCGACTTGAAGGGAGAATCCGATCATGAAAGCAACAAGAAAAGTAATCGCAGCACTCACGACACTGGCACTGGCTGTCGCATCTGTACCGTTTATGGTATCTGCTGATGACCTTGAAGTCACCTATAACGCAGAAGCAAGCTACACCGTAACCATTCCAGCCTCCGTGACCCTTTCCGCTACTGCTGATGTCACCGCAGATATCAAGGCTGAGGATGTCTTGCTGGATACGGGTCAGGCGATTTCCGTGAAGCTGCAAACCGCTAGCAATACCGCAAGCGGCAGCACGTTCAACGCAAAAACCGCTGACGGCGCATCCACTGCAACCTATACCATTTCCGCAGGCGAAACCGCAATTGCCGTGGGCGATGAAGTCGCAAACTTTGACGCTGACGGCTCGCAGACGCTGACGTTCTCGAAAGCGGAGGGCGCAACGACCGCGGGCAGCCACACCGAAACCCTCACGTTCAATATCTCCACCTTGGCGGCAGAAGCTGAAGAGGAAGAATCGGAAGCCTTTTTCCCGCTGGCCTTAAAAGAAGGCGATGTGATTGCAATCGGGATTACATTGCCTGATGAAATTACGAATGTCACGCTGTACGGAGCTATGACTTCTGATTCTGCTATTGAATTCACGAATTTCGAAGCGGAGAATGGTTGGGAATCCACAAAAATTGAAAATAGTTTTGATTCCGGAATCCTGACGATTCTGCCTCAGATCACCAATCTTGAGATAGGACAGGCATATAGTATTACATTAGAGTTTAATTTGAACGAAGGATCCAGTAAATGTCCTCTCCCAACTACTTTCAAGCTGAACAATCAGGATATCACCGAAAACTTCACAGCAGCAGTATAAAAACAAGGCCCCGAAATGACAGAAAAGGAGTGACCCCATGAAGAAACTGATTTGCGCTGTTGCTTCCGCAGTGGCTTCGGCTGCGCTGCTCGTACCCGTTGCAGCATTCGCAGATACGACGATTTCACAGACAGACGACAGCTCACCTTCGCTTTCAGAATCGGGTGCAACCGTTGAATTCAGCGTCAATCCCACCTTTACGGTCACCATTCCCGCAAAAATCACCCTCGCCGATGACGGCACGGGCATCTATACCAACAGCGGAAATGTCACCGCAGAGGATGTCTTTCTCAAGGAGGGGCAGACCATCGTCGTTTCCCTCTCCAGTGCAAGCGAATTCAATATGAAAACTTCCGATACTGCTGAATATCAACTGCCCTATACGGCATCCACCACTGATTTCGGAAAACTGACGGATAAGAAAAAAGGCGGCATCGTCGCAAAATTCAACAACGCCAAAAATACGCAGACTGCTGCTGTCACGTTCACCACAGACGAAGAACCGCAGTTTGCAGGTGTTTACAGTGACCCTGTCATCTTTACCATCGCAGTCACAGAGTCCTGACGAAAGGAGGATATCCTATGAAAAAACTAGCATTTGCAGCCGCGCTGATGATGATGTGTTCCGCTGCCGCGCTGCCTGTTTTTGCCGCGGACGATAATAGAAATGCTGTCATCACCACTTCCGTTGACCCCGCCTATATTGTCACGATTCCCTCGAACCTCGATGTGGAACTGAACGCCCTCAATACCGATTTCGGTGCGCTTGCCCTCGAATCTGCGCATCTAGCCCCCAATTCGGCTGTCAGAATCACCCTGATTTCCGACTACACCCTCAATCATGTCGAGGATGATTCCAAAGTCATCCCCTACGCGATCAATACCGGTACTGCCGATCAGGTTGGTGCGAAGTTCGTTTCCGCTGATTTCACAACCGCAGGACAATCCGTTGACCTGACCGTTTCCATTACGCAGGATGACTGGAATCATGCGTTTGCCGGTGATTATAAGGACACCGTGACTTTCCAAATTGAATACCTTAGCAAATAAGGGGGCGATTCTATGAGAAAAGCGGCAGTTTTCGCTTTGATGCTCTGCCTGCTCCCATGCTTCGCTTCCACAGCACACGCGGAGGATTCCGCACCCCCTGATACCTACGCGGTCATTCATCTGTCTGTACCGAGTATACACACTCTGACGGTGCATTGCCCAGAGGATGTTACGATTCTGGTCAACGGACAAGGCGGCGGTGCCAACTACGAAATTGACAGGCTCTCTGAACCCGAAATTGACATTCTGGTACCCGATGGAATGGTCGTTGCGGCAGTGACCGCCAATGGCAAGGACATCACAAGTGCAGTCAGCGACAGCAAGCTCAAACTGGAGCCTGTCTATGAGGACATCGCGCTGGATATTGTCACGAAGCAGGAAACAGCAGTTGTCACCACGGTGACTACCGTAATCACGACTACGGTATCCTCGGGAGTTGTAACAACGGCATCCACGACAGCAAAGCCGATTGGAGGCAGCACCCAAACAGGCGATTCATTTCCGCTTGGCATACTGCTAATGATTTTGCTGACCTGTACGGGTGTTGCAATATATACGCATCCGCAGAAAGAGTGACGTAAACCTACGTTGCAGCGCGCTCCGCAGAGCGCAAAACTCCTCTCTCGTTGAAATAATCAGGAGGGGTATGGAAGCACGAAGCAGGTGCTAGATCATAAAAAAATACGGGCAGAGAAGCGATCAAATTTCACACTTCTCTGCCCATTTTTTCCGAAATGTAGTTTCTCTCTGTGCCTGAGACAGGATACAGGGGAACCCCTCCTGATTTGTTGGGACGAATAGGATGTTTCGGCGTCTGCGGACGCCAACCGGAGACACTGCCTCCGGACTCTGCGATTTTTTGTAATATTTTGTGCCACAAGGCACTAAATTTTTTAAGCCTATTTAGGCATTCGCTTTGAGGGCTATCATTATGTTTGTGATATGGAATCCATCTTTATAACTGTTTTAATCTAAGTGGTAAAATCATGATAGTGATAAAAGAGAAAATTTCCAAATGGTATAATTTTTGATAGTAAAAACGTTTAGTAGTTACAGGCAAGCATAATGCTGAAAATTGTTGAATATTATCGAATAAAGCATTGACTTTTAGCACATTTTTGTGGTATAATAAACAAATAGACATATTTCGACTATGTAGTCGTAGCGAGGTGATAATCGTATGAAAAAAACTTTTGCCATGTTGTCAGCTATTACCCTCATATTACTGTCGGGTTGTTCAGCTATGAAGCTGTATCTTCTTCATGATAATGAGCAGTACAACTCGTATCTCAATATGAAAGATGCACATGAGGAGAACGTAGATGCTGACGGCTACTATATGGATGACGAAATAGCTCAATCGGAACTTGCGAGTCACCCAGGAATGATTCATGTCTCTTTTGCTTCAAATAGTCTGCTGAGTGTTACTTATTATACGGACGCCGACCATAAGGATATGATAGACAAGAAAAACTGTTTTGTAAATCCAGGCGACACCATATATGCTAAGGTCGATTCAACCAGTCTTGTGCAGTCTAACACATACGAATTTAAGGGCTTTACAATGGCTGTGTTTGACGGAGATCAGGCAAACTTCACCTACGCTTCGTTTTCCGATGATGCGATCACTATTCCTTCGGACTTACAATACAAGGAAATAAGCATTATTCCTGACGGTGAGTATAAAAGCAGAGAGTTGTCATTTGAAGCTGAGTATCGTGACAATGATGAAAATACGATTTCGCTGTCTCCCGTTTGGACTGTGAATGTGGGCGAACAATCATTCTCAACTAAAGCTGACAGCTACTCGGTTGAAGCAAATGCTGTTTTTCGTGTTAAGGCACAGTACGATCCCGATGAGTATTACCTTATAGAGAACGAGTGTGAACCTAAATGCGAGTCACATGATGACGAAACAGGAATTGTAACATTTACTCAGTACGATGCTCAAAGTGCTGTGGATAGCTATAAATTGGCATTAGGCAAGAAATTCGAAATTCAAATAGACAGCGTATCTGCAACAGGTCCGGTGACAATATGGATCGACGGAAAGAAGTATGATCCGGAGTTTCCGCTTACCGCATACGCCAAATTGGGTGCAGAAGTTCGCATAGAATCTACCGGAATGATAACAGGCGTAGGCACTACTAAAAACCTTATCAGATTAACAAATAATGGGTATGTATATTCTGTATACAATGAGTCCGATGCCTTTGAGTTCGATCCTTCTGCCTATACATATACCAATGGTAAGGTCATTTTCTATGATAGTGACCATAACGAGATAACAAAAGCAACGAGCCTGAATATAGGCGATGTCATTTACTATATTGGCAAGCCAAATGACGGTTATACGTTCAATATGGGTGACAGCGAAAAGAAACTCAATGTTGATTCAAATATTGAGTATATGCTGAAGAACAAGCTGAAATTTACCCAAAAGCAGAAAATAGACCTTCCGCAGCCTGATAAGGGCGGTAAGATAACATACTATCTGAATGGCAAGGAAGTGAAAGAGGATAAGTCTTTCTTTGCCGCTGACACTGATCAGCTGACTGCAAGTTTCAAGCCTGCGGAAAGATACAAGGTCAATAATCTGTCAGATCAGGCAGAGTGTATCGTCAGCACATCAGACCATCGAATCAAATTCAAGGACAATGACGGTAACGAGGTAACAATAGACAAGGTCTTTGAATTAAGCTCTACCCAAAAGGCTGATCTTTCCGTTGAGCTTGACGATACAGTTGGAACAGAGATCAAGTTTAATATTTATAACGGAACCAGTGAACCGATAAACGAAAAGAAGTCCTATGTGGCAAAAGATTTCTTTGACAGTTGGGGGAATCCTCTTGGTCTTGACGATAATCAACTTCTCAAAGACAAGAAGGTCGAAACCGTTTCCGGACTTAAAATAGCTGTCTCCGACTGGAGTTCGCTGAAAAATGAGGCAATAAGGATAGATGTTACGAAAACCAATGCTTCAAAGAAGAAAACTACGGAAATATACTACATTTTAACCGGAAGTGGTTCTCAGTCTATCAGTACCGATTCAGGTGACAGTACCTACTATACTGACATTGAGGTCATGATCAGCAAGGTAAATGGTTCCAGCTTCAATGCGCAGGATTACACTTATGAGAATGGTACAGTTGTAATAAATTATGATGATACAACGAGCAAGGCTGCGCTCAAAAGCGGAGATTTCGTAGATAATTCAAGAAAACTAAAAATCACATTGACTGCTAATGGGAATTATCAGTTATACAAAAAATCAATAAATCCGTTCAGCAAGAGCTATGATCCCGTCAGCAGCTATGAAACTACTTGTAAGTACAACAAGTTAGATGAAGAATTCTCCGACATGAAGTCTAAAACAAAAATCAGTTATTAAGCGAGTGAGGTGAAGATAATGCCTACTGCAACAACTACAAAGAAGGAACCAAAGAACACAAAAATGCCCATTGGAAAACTTGTAAAGAAAATATCAGCTGACATTCTGCTTACAGCAATCACAGTCGTAGCTTTATGTATCTTTGGCTATTCTATTTCAGCGTACATAAGAGCAGAGGAAATCGGCGGTGGAATAGGCACAACAGCAGGACGAGCAGCAGGAAGATTCACCGGTTCATATGAGGGCATCACGGAAGGTTTAGCCGAAGGAGCCAAAGACGGTAAGGCGGCGGGGCTTTCAGCAGAGGATACTGAGGTCGATGTTGCTAATAAAGTCCAGACAATGGGGAAGCTGGAAGTTTTATCTGCTTCAGTCGTGATGCATGATCTCTTGGAAATTAGTGATAAATACAAAACGCTGTTGGCATTCTATGGTGATATTACCTTTACTGTAGACTTATATAATGCTGAGATCACCCCAAATGGTAATAACTATGAAGTTTTGTTGCCCATGCCCGAAGCTACTTTGAGGATCGATGACAAAAAGAGCGAACAGCTTGATTCTTACATGAAGCATAGTTGGTCGGGCAGCAATGAGGACGGTTATACTGCTGTAATGAACAGCATGAAAGAATTAACACTAAATGCCGAGGAAACTGTCACGAATTATGATCTTCTTATGGATTCGGCAAAGAGTTCGGCTGAAAAGCAAGTAACATTTCTGATTCAGTCTGCTACAAAGGAGGAGGTGGTGATTCATGTCAGCTTCAAGGACAGCAACACGGAAGAATAGTGGTAAAAGGCTAAAAATCCTTGCGGTTATACTGATCATCATCTGCATCGCAGGAAGCGGACTTCTTTTCTTCTTGTTTGGAATAAATGCCAAAAAGTCATGCGCAGATAGCTTTTCAACGGTTTATGATGAGACAAAGCGGAAAACTTACGATCAATTTAAGCAAAAGGCGTTTGATTACTTCGAGGAACAGAATCATGTAAGCAATCAGGCAACGCTCACAATCGGCAATATCAAAGAGGAAAACTCGTTAGAGGTATTGAGTGTTAGCGATAGCTGGGTTAAAATATCTGAACCTGATCAGGATGCTGATAAGACTACTCGCTGGGTGGAGTTTAATGCTACGGGTGTATATACCGTGGATATGAGTGTTAGCGAGTTCATAATTGATGATTATAATAACTATATTCTCGTTAAATTAAAAACTCCACAGCTCAGTCATATAGCTCTCGATAATGCTCATACGAAAGCCTACCTCTACAAATACGAAAAAGGCTTTTTTGAGTTGAATGGTGACTATGATTCAGGCGTAAAAATGATGCTGAATGATAGAGCTGAAGCATTGGATAAGCTCACAGAACAGCTTGAAAGTAACGATGCTAACCTTGCAAGAGCCAAGACTTCTACCGAGAATCTGATAAGGTCTTTCATCAAGAACGTGAATCCTGGAATGAACTTGAAGGATAGTGATATTCAGATTATATTTACATAAACAATAAGGTGATGGTGGAATGAGCTGCGATTATGATGATTTTGATGATGTCGAAACGCTGCTCACCTTTATCAAAAACGGGAAACAATGAATCCCCTGCACTCTGCTTGCTGAATTTCCTTGACAAATGCTTTCAAATGTGATATACTATCTTTTTCCAAAGCAGGAATACCATATCAACCACACAGCAAGGAGGACTCAACCATGATCACGATCCGCGTTATGACAATCGAAGACTACGACGGCGTCTATTCGCTCTGGGACAACACCCCCGAAATGGGCATCAACAGTACCGACGACAGCCGCGAGGGCATTGAAAAATACCTCCGCCGCAACCCCACAACAAGCTTTGTTGCAGAAGACAACGGCGAAATCGTTGGCGCGATTCTCTCCGGACACGATGGCCGCCGCGGATTCATTCAGCATCTGACGGTTTCCACCGCCTGCCGCCATCAGGGCATCGGTGCAAAACTCGTGGACGCGACCATGCAGGCACTCGAACAAGAAGGTATCCCAAAAGTCGCACTCCTGACTTTCAAGAAAAACCTGAACGCCAATGCATTCTGGGAGAAAATGGGCTTTGCCCTGCGTGAGGATGTCAACTACCGCAATAAAAGCATTCAGGAACTGTCCTACCGTGACAACCCCTTTACCACAAGATAATTGATGCAAACCGCCGCGGCAATGAAGTAGGCCGCGGCGGTTTTGGCTGAAACAACATCATCCGCCTGCGTGTGTAGCCATTCGCAGACGGATGTTTTTGAATACAAGTATACGCGGGAATGCCCGTACAACAAAGGCATCGTTGAACAGACAGCGCGTGAGGACGGCTTTCCCTTTATGCCCTAACCGCGTTTTATCACGTTTTTCTGCGATTGTCAAGCGATTTCTTGACATAATGCCGCAGGCGTGCTAAAATAATAGCAGAATCCTATGTACGGGAGGTGCTGAAATGGCAGAAAAAGGAACTATCTGCGTCATTTTCTCGGACTTCAAAAATGATTTTAATGACGGATATGTACTCGGCATCCAAAAGCAGGCAAACGCCCTCGGATACCGCACCGTTACATTCTCCATGCCACAACTCAGCGAGCTCTACACCAACGCTGAGGAAGCGGTATTCGAACTGATCGATTTCGACAGATATGACGGTGTGATCTTCTCAGAACGAAGCTTTGCCGCACACCGAAATCTCATCCTGCCCATCGAAACCGCCATTCGAAACAAATGTCATGTGCCCGTTGTCGTCATCGGTGAATCAGACATCACTCCGAATGTCGTTCAGCTCGATATGGCAGATAAATTTGCGCAAATCGCTAAACACCTGATCGACGAACACGGCTGTAAGACGATTTACTGTCTGGGCGGTGTCAAAAACACACCGGATTCCCGTATCGACAGCTTTCAAACCGTCATGCAGGCGCATAACCTTGCCTGCGATGACCGCACGATACTCTACGGCGGCTACTGGATTCAGGGTGCGGAACTGCTCGCAAAAGAGCTTGCCTTCCATGAACGTCCGCTGCCTGACGCCGTCATGTGCCTGAATGATGAGATCGCCTATGTACTCATCAAGAACCTGTTCCGCTTTGGGATCCGTGTGCCTGACGATGTACTTGTCACGGGATTTGCAGGTTCACATCTCGCGGATAACGGCGCACTTTCCATTACCACTTTCCCTGCTGATACACAGGAG
The DNA here is from genome assembly GCA_045642925.1 of Oscillospiraceae bacterium. GTDB lineage: Bacteria > Bacillota > Clostridia > Oscillospirales > Ruminococcaceae > Firm-04. Next base: position 11,933 of record JAZUJW010000041.1, on the reverse strand, counting down.
TGCGGCTGTACTGCAATGGCAATGCTGCACGGTCTTCTGACCGGAACATACCCGCAAACGCTCCCGACAAAAAAACTATCCCTGATCACGGGAGAAAGCTGCGGCTGCGGAAAAAAGCCGTCAGAACACGTCAGTGCTTTGCTGGATACATTTCAGAAAACAGAAACCGCAGAAATGGAATTCCGCAACGCCCGCATCGAAGAAAAGCTCTATAAAATCCAGTCAATGACGGATTTTTCGCTATTTGTCAAGAACCATAAATACCTCATCCGCGACCAGATCAGCGTTGGGGTCAACTGTATGGGACGCGATGCAAAAGATGCCGTCTGCGTCTACCTGAAAGACTATCTGATCAACGGCGAAAATGTACCGTTCCGCGCACAGAATATTTACCCTGACATTTTCTCGTTTGGTGCTATTCAGAATGTCCATGTACTGCCGCTGGTTTTCGATGCACAAATTTACGGATTTATGACCATCGGCTACGCCGAAGAAAAAGTCTTCACGATCCTCGCCAAGCAGTTTGCCAAGTATCTCGCGATCGGTCTGGAAATCCTCTCCGTCCGACAAGCTGCGCCATCGCTCTCTGTACAGCCAATGCTGCCCGATACGACTCCCGTGGAATTGTCAACAGCGGATAATCTCAAATCTTCGGCATACATTTTAGTTGTCAAAAACAATGGAATGCACAAGATCCCGATTGATAATGTCCTCTATTTTGAATCGAGCAACAAACGTGTCTACGCGTTCACAAAAACCGCAAAAATGGAAGTCAAGCAACGACTGGTCGAAATTGAACCGGAGGTTTCAGATCGCAATTTCTTCCGCATCTCTAAGTCGATCCTCGCTAACATGAGCAAAATCATCGGCTACGAACAGGAAGTTGACCGTACTCTCTCTGCAACGCTTATCAACAAAGAAGTCATTCGTGTTTCAAGAAAATACGCCACAGCATTTATTGAAATGTGGTCACAAAACGCTGATTAAATACACATGATATCGGACAGATTCGGGAGGATAATATGTTAGAACCAGTTGCACAGCCCATTCACAGAAGTCCCTTGCGCCGTAAATGCGGCGAACTCTACTACGGCACGAAAAGAAAGCTGTTCTGGGTGAAAAAACGCCGCTATTTTGCCCAAACGCAAGCCGATAATACACTGGAATATCCCTATTTCAGCCACCAGACACCCCTCCTGCGAAAGCTGAAAGATGTCGATATGTGGCTACAACACAATAAAATCACCAACCTGAAACTTGCCGCCGCCAAGATCGACGGCATTCTAATTCGTCCGAACGAAGTGTTCAGCTATTGGTTTCTCATCGGAAAACCCAGCAAACGAAAGGGATATGTCGAGGGCATGATCTTACAGGACGGCAAATACAAGGCAGGTGTCGGCGGCGGACTCTGTCAGCTTTCCAATCTGATATTCTGGATGACTGTTCATACACCTTTGCAGGTCGTTGAACGTCACCGCCACGGCTACGATGTATTTCCAGACTCCAACCGTACACAGCCGTTCGGAAGCGGTGCAACCTGCTTTTATCCGCACGGCGATCTGATGATCTACAATCCGACACCATACACCTACCAGATTCGCGTCAAGGTCGGAAAGAAAAATCTCGAAGGCTGTATCTACTGCGAACAAAAGCCTGAATTCCGCTTCGAAATCGAAGAACGCGAACATGTTATGCAGGGCGAATACTGGGGCGGTTTCAGCCGTCACAACCAGCTCTGGCAGGTCAAATATGACTTAAACGGCACGAAACTCTCCGAAGAAATGATCGTCAAGAATTCTGCGATCATGATGTACGATCCGTTTCTGCCGAACAAAACCGAATAACTCATTCGAAAGGAGTATTTCTATGACATTGGTCGCTTTCTTTTCTGCCACAGGAAAAACCCGTGCGCTTGCTGAACGCATTTCGAAAATTCTCGGTGCAGATTTATATGAGATCGAACCGCAGGAGAAATATACCAAAGCAGATCTGATCTGGGTCAATCCATTTTCCAGAAGTTCCAAGGAAATGAAGAACAAATCTTCGCGCCCTGCGATCAAAGATCAATCCCTCGACCTCAGCAAATATGACACCATCTATCTCGGCTTCCCGATCTGGTGGTATGTTGCGCCCACGATCGTCAACACTTTCCTCGAAAAGTTCGATTTTTCAGGAAAGAAAATCATTCCATTTGCTACTTCGGGCGGAAGCAAAATGGGCGGTACCAATGCAGGCTTACAGGTCAGCTGTCCGAACGCCTCGCTGCTCGAAGGCGATGTTCTCAACAAAATGACCGATGAACAGCTCGCTGACTGGCTGAAAACACACTGCTGACCATACAGCACAAAACAAGCGGATTCTGTTTTTGGAATCCGCTTGACTTTTTGGACATTTTCGCTCGCGCCATTGGTGGTACGGTAACCCATATAAACGGCACGCGCTTTGTCAAACACAGAATCTGCGTTTTCGTTGAGGTTCTTGTCCACGACCTCGTAGCTGATTCTGTCAATCCCAAAGCAGCTGCAAAAAACAGCACCGCACAAATGCTGTACGATGCTGCCTTTTGCATTATTTGAATAAGTTCTTTAATTTCTGCCAGAACGACAGCTTTTCCTTTTCCGCAGGTTTCTCTGCTTCAACAATCGGCTTCACAACGGAATCCGTCTTGATGACAAACTGCACACTCGACACTTTTGTATTCTTGTCGGACACAAACGATACATCTGCAACATCTCTGCCCATCAACTCGTCAAGCATGGATTCTATTTCCGTATTGATCTTCTCGTCAATTCCGTTGGTTTCATCGCGCAGTTTTCCTGTTCCGTCCGCAAGTTCTTTCGAACCGTCTGACAGTTCTGCTGTTCCGTCATACAGCGCAGATGCGCCCTTTTTCAGTTCATCCGCGCCCGATTTCAGTTCCTTGCTGCCGCTTGTCAGGGCAGACGCACCGCTTGTCAGCGACTGATAGCCCGATACGATTTGCGCGACACCGTCTGTATACTGATGAATGCCGTTGTCGAGTCCTGAATACTGTCCTGCCAACTCATTGATACCGTCCGACAGCGAAGAAAGCTTAACAAGCATTCCCGAGATCGTATCTACAAGTGTCTGCATTCCTGCGTGGAATTCGTCATAACTGCTGTCAAGCTGTGCAATGCCGCCGTACAACTGCTCTGCTCCGCTGTTCAGCTGCCCGAAATATGCCTGTGTCCCCTTTATCAGACCGCTGCTGCCTGTCAGAAGCTGAATTGCCGTTTGAGAAAGTTCGATCTGGGATTGCAGCTGTGCTTTTTCCGCAGAACCGTCCGGAAGTGCCTGCGCCGCAGCAGTCAGAGCTGTAATCTGCTGTCGGAATGCTTGAATCGCCGCAGAATTTCCGTTTTGCATTGCAGGAATATCAATGCCATTCTGTGACATGGTATCCTGATATGCAGAGTATGCTGTTCCCTGACGGAGAGATTCTGCACCGTTTTTCAGGCTGCTGATACCACTTTTTATCTGTCCCGATGCGTCCATGAGCGTCCGCAGCTTTTCGGTATCTGTCGAAACAGAATTGAGTGCCTCCTGAATCGTATTCAGGGCATCACGCACTTTTGCCGAACCGCCGTTGAGCATTTCGTTCTTTTCATACAGCGCATTCAGTCCGTCCTGTACCTTCTTAACGCCATTTTCCAGTTCAGCAACACCGCTGTTCAGCGAATTCGCTCCGCTTGCCAGCTTCTGCGAACCGTCTTTCAGGTCTTTTGTCCCGTTTTTGAGCGTATCTGTACCGTCAGAAAGTGATTTTGCACCGTCATCCAGCGTTCCGATCCCGTCTGTCAGTTTCTGAATCCTGTCAGAGAATGATGACGTATCCACATTCATATTGAGGTTGAGCTTCACACCGTTGACAGCTACTCCCGTCATTTCAAAATCTGTGACATCCGCACATATCGTTGTATGGATGCCCTTATTCGGTAAAATCGTATAGGTCAGCTGTTTTTTGGAGCCGACATTTGCGATCGTTGCATCCGGAGATGTGATGTTTTTGCACTTTTTCGTATCCAGCGTGAAATCCGCCTGCAATGCACAGCCCTCATAAAAGTCCGAGGTGCAGTTCCGATTCTTTGCAACATCGAACATGATTTTCAGCTTTCCGTTTTTGCCTGCGATCTCCTCCGCGGACATCTCTTTTTCATCCAGATAGTACGTGATCGAAATATCCCACGGAATCTCCGCATCAGGAAGCGTACCCTGCACATAGACCTTATCTTCATCTGTGGTGAATGAATAACCGTCTGCGGTTTCTTTCAGCGTGTCCATTGTATTCAGCACTTTCAGATCCGTATAGCTGCCGAAATCCACATGGCTGCCGCTGCCGAAAATATTGACTGCATATACATTTTTGACCGTGCCTGCCGCATCCGCCATCACGTAAATGACTTCTTCCTTTTGGGAATCCGTATCCTGTGCAGATACATTCAGCGGAAGTGCGCTGTATGTCAGAAGCAATGCCATTGCAGCCGCCGTATATTTCTTCATCCGATTCATATTCATCTCTCCTTTACAAATTCCGAATGCAGCGTAGTCTTGCTGATCACACCATCAAACAGGTACAGCAGTCCGGGCAGCACAAACAGTACGATCATCAAAGAACAAAGTGTTCCCCGTCCGATAAACAGTCCAAGCTGTGCAAGCAGTCCGTGTGTGGAAATAAAGCCCATCAGGAATCCGACAACGATCATAACGCTGCTGGATGCAATGAGAGATACCACACAGGAAGAAAGCATTTGCCGCACTGCCTCCTTTTTTCCGTATTCCTTTCGCAGTCCGAGATAACGGTCTGTAAACAGGATCGCATAGTCCACCGTTGCGCCAAGCTGAATCGAACTGACGATCAGATAGGATATGTAGAAAATCGTGGTGTCCATAAAATACGGGAACGACATATTGACCCAGATCGCCGTTTCGATACTCAGTACGAGAATAAACGGCAAGGACAAGGATTTCATCGTCAGCAGCAATACAATAAATACCGCTGCAATAGCGATCAGATTGACTTTCAGCATATCGCCTGTGACCGTTTTCATCAGGTCATATGTGGTCACGCCCTGCCCTGCCAGATGATATGTGTCATAGAATTCTGCCGCCGTACTGCGAATCTCCTCCACAAGCGCAAACGTATCCGCACCCTCATATTCGGTATCCAGATTCAGTACCAAACGCGAATAATTCTCCGACACAAGTTTCGACAGCGTTTCTTCGTCCAGATACTGTTCAGGAATTTCAACGCCGACTGTATCGACATATGACAGCACGGATGAAACCTGCGGCAAAGCCTGAATCTTTTCAGAGAGCTTTTTCATGGTCACATTGTCACCTTTCGGCACCATCAGGACATAAGTATCGCTTTTGCCGTAGACTGCCTCTACAGCCTCGGTATCACGGCCGTACTCCGTTCCCTTTCCGAAAATATACGATGCACCATAATAGTAGCTGTTCGCATTTGACGCAAGGTATGACGGTATCATAATGACGGCAAATATGACGGCAAGCGGTATCATCACCTTTGTGACCATACGTGCAAAACCATCAAATTTCGGGACAAACGGACGGTGGAACGTTTTGTCCATCAGCCGATAGGTCAGCAATACAAGATTCGGCATCAGCACAAACACAGAGATCAGACTGATCGCCACACCTTTTGCAAGTACCAAACCCATATCAGGACCGATGCGGAATCGCATCAGACAAAGTGCCGCAAAACCGATAACGGTTGTCAGACCGCTTGCCAGAATGGACGGTGTCGATTTGCAGAGTGCTTCTATCATCGCCTCATGCACATCGGCCGTTTCCTTGCGGCATTGCTCAAAACGGTGTATGAGAAATACAGAATAGTCCAGCGACACCGCGATTTGCAATGTCGGTGCGGCAGCATTCGATACAAACGATATTGTCCCGAACAGCAGATTCGTTCCCATATTGATCACGATCGCCGCACCAAATCCAAGCATGATAACCAACGGTTCCACCCATGAATTTGTGGTCATGATCAGAATGAATATAACAAATATGACCGTACAGGCCGCAATCACCGACACTTCTTCCAAAGTGTTTTTCGTTGCAGCGGCGGTCGATGCGGCTGTTCCCGTGATCGCATTGTCTTCCCCGATGATTTCACGGATCTCGCCAACAGCCTCCGTCACATTCTCCTCCGCGATTGTGACGCTGTATAATGCCGCGCCATCCTTGAAATAGTCATCTACAAGCGTGCGGTCAAGCGTTTCAAGCGGCTGATAAATGTCACAGCTGTCGTCCAGCCATGTGATGTCTGTCACGCCCTCCACCGCGGCGATTTTCTCCTTGTAGTCAAGTGCCTGCGGTAAGGTCAGGTCTTTCACCATGACACGCGCATTCGGGATTCCGCCTGTATACTCCCCGCTCATGACATCTATCGCCACGGTTGACGGACTTTCCGACGGCAGATAGTCCGCAATGTCATAATTCACACCGACAAACGGCATCATGATTCCGCATAGAACGGAAAACAGCAGAAAAATCATGACAACGAGTTTCGGTTTTGCTGTGATAATGCTGTAAAACTTTTTCATTTCTTCGCCTCCATTCAACATCTTATCACAGCCCCAAATACTATGCAACGGATAAATACACCTAGATGTGTGAAATTCGGACAGATATGTAAATTTGATGGTCAGATGTCCGAAATTGACTTGCCAAAAATCTTGTTTTGTGGTATACTTGTCATAAGAGGTGATATTATGCCCTATGCCGTGACCAGCAATAATACAAAAAAAACACTTGCGGATGCGCTGAAAATCCTGCTCGAAAAAAAGCCGCTTGCGAAAATTACCGTAAGCGACATTATCCGTGAATGGAGTCTGAACCGGAAAACTTTCTATTATCATTTTCAGGATATCCATGACCTGCTGAAATGGATGCTCAATCAGGAAGCGATCGAACGCATCAAAAGCTTTACCATTGCTATGGAATTCGAAGAAGCAATGGTTTTCCTGCTCAAATACATTGAAGAAAACCGTCATATCCTCAACTGTGTCTGTGACTCACTCGGAAGCCTTGAAATCAAGCGCGGACTATACAAGGATTTTGAATTCATCGCTGAAAAAATGCTCTCCGCCGCCGAAAAAGCGCAGAACGTCAGGCTCTCTGCCGAATACCGCACGTTTCTGGAATCCTTTTTCATCGAGGCTATGGCAGGCAAACTGTTTGAGATCATCCAGAGCAAAGAATCCTGCGACCGTGAACAGATCATTGAATACGTTTCGTTCACCATTCATGTTTCGCTGGAAGCGTTGGTTGCCTCTGCCGTTTCAGCAGGCAAGGCAAAACCCCTTTAAGCATCCCTCCCCAAGCGGCGAACGAACATCAATACAAAACGGCACGAATGACATTCAAATTGAGCGTCATTCGTGCCGTTCATTTATCCTTTCATACAAGTACCGTAAGTGCGGAAAAACTTATTCCAGTCCGACCTCGTAAAATGCATCCATAACTGTCAGATAACCGGACATATAGTATCTGCCGCCGTTTGCACGGAAGTAATCAAGTGCCGCCGCACAGACCGCCGTTTTGCAGTCCGCAAACGTCGCATTGGATGCTGTTGCAGGGTTCAGATAATCCAGCGATGCAAACCAGATCTTGCGAAGCGTTTCTGCGGTCAGCCCTTTCTGATACATCAGATATGCCGCATGAGAAATCACAGTCGAACACTCGCCGGGAGTGACGCTCCGACTGGAGGCCTGCATTTCAGGATAGGTGGTGAAATTGTAATTGTTCGGCAGTTCCGGACAGTTGGTGCGCCTCGGATCTGCTAAATCACGCAGACAGTAGGCTTTGTTGCCGCGCTGCCGATTCTTGATATAGGAATCTGCTGCAACTTTCCAGTCGGGCGTTGTCTGCCGCAGTTCTGCCATAATGTCACTATACGCCTCGCCAAGTGCCTGCGTTTCCAGATTTCCGTATTCCCAGCCAAAACGGGTGCAGGTAATCATATGCATATACTCATGCGTCACGATGTCGAGGTCACAGCCCTGAAAATATGTGGCACTTTCCTTTGTGGTATCCGCAGAACCGATGCCGAACATCAAGACAGGAGAACCGTTCACGGATGTGCATTTTGCTTCTTCCCGTTTATCGGTACGACTGCTGGAACTTATCGCAGATTCGGAATTGACAGCGGCGTAAACAGGCTGTGAGGGCGTATAGCCGAGTCCTTTGAAATAGTCGTAGGTACGCTCCATATTGGCAAGACAGCAAATACCTGTTTCGTTGAACTCGTAGCTTCCGCCATATGTTCTGAGCACATTGTCGATACGCGGCTGAATGGTCTTAAAGGGATCATGCGGATCAACCATCGTGTCGATCACCTTGATGCCGCGTGTCGGATCGTAGAGATAGTCCTGCCAGTCGGATCTGGAAACACAGGAATCCACATTGATATTTGTTCCCAGCAACAGATTATATCGGTACTCGTGCTTGGCATTCACCTCGGACGGTACAAAATCCTTCGCCGATACCTGCAATGCCGCAAACGATGCGGTCAGCAGGCTTGCAGTCAGGACAGCGCAAATGCGCTTTTGGACTGCTTTCATAGTAACCTCCTGAAAATTATATATATTTGTCTGCATTCCGCAGAGGGAAAACACAATCAAACGAAGAAGCGGAATTTACTGATTCGCCTGCTGCAAGATCTGCTGTTTCATCAAAGTCAGGTCGAGAACATTGACGATATCGTCATGGTTGAAATCTGCCGTTTCCATTGCTTCTTCGCTGAGTTCCGATTCACCTGTGAGAATCTCCGTAAGAAATACAGCATCTTCCTTGCTCAGCTCACCATCGCCATCCAGATCGCCATAGACAGGTGCAGGCGGTGCAGGATGCTTCTCAGGAACAATGTCAAAATGCAGCGTAATTTCGCCCTCGTAGTAACCGATACCCTGAATGGTCACCGTGGCAGTACCGACCTCCGTCGTATCTTCGTAGGTCACGATATAATCAACGTCCGGTTCCAGAACGCGGCCTTTCGATGTTGTCACGCTGACCGACGGATTCTGCGCAGAACCGGAATACTCTGCCTCACCTGTTTCCGCCAGTTTCTCATCCTCAAAAACTGCCTGATATTCGGACAGGTCGATCAGCGGAATGTTGTAATATTTTTCGATGCCGCCTGTGTAGTTCTGTGCCTGTGCATGAATGGCAAAATCAATGTAATCCAGATGCAGGCAGTCCTCATCAAAGATAAATGCACCCTTGATATAGTAATCTTCCGGCTGGATCCGATAACCCTGCTTGTCATAGAATTTCAGCGTCGGTCTTGCCGCATCGTACAAATTGGTTTCAGGTGCTTCCACATCCATCTGTCCCGGTGTAATGATACAGGTTGCATCACCAAGACTCTGCGGTGTGATCGTGAACGGGACAAACATCGTACCCATCAGCTTGTCGCTGTCCGCTGTCGCGGTCACGATCGCAGTTGCCGTTCCCGCATTGACATTGTTGATATAGCGGACGGTGAAATCGGTACCTGCGGTCAGCGTGGTTTCTTCGCCTGTTTCGGGATCTGTCAGCGTCAGAGATACGTTCGGTTTCCGCTCGGAATGGTTGTATTCCAAAGAATCCTGACTCAGAACAGGTGTCACAGAAGAACCGTCTTTTGCGGCGAATTTCTGAATCACTTCCGTTTTGGTATATCCGCACTTGGTACATTCCCAATGGATATATCCGTCTTTTTCATCGGTCGGCTCTACGATCTCAGGGACAGCATAGTGATGTCCTGTGGTAAAGGTAAAGGTTTCCGTTAGTGACGGATTATAAACGGGATGAATCGAAATTGTAAAGGTCTTGTTTTCATCTTCGAAATCATTGACCTGATAGATAGGATTGCCGTAGAAATCGTTATCCGTCACAACCTGAATCGCATCCGCGCCGTCCACGATTTCCGAAACACATTGCTGGTCTGTCTGATTCAGTCCTGACGGGGACATTGATGAGATATACATAGAGATCTGTTCGCCTGCATCCAGCTGTGTGGTCTGCGGATCCACATAGTTCCATGTACTCAGCACACCCGAAGATACTTTGCGATACGGAAGTACCCTCATCGCTGTCGGTACGGTATGGTCTACAACATCGCCGCACTTGGAACAGGTATCATGCAGAATTCCGTTTTCATCAGGTTCTTCATCCAAATGATAATCATGTCCGCCGTAATAGACCACAGAATCGTGCTTGGACGGATCGGTAACGTCAATGCTGTGGAATGTCACATTCGCATCTGCCCAGGTATACCAGTACAGCTTCGAATTGCTGCACACAGGTTCACAGTCAGAAATCTCGCCCTCCATCGAATAGGTTTCGCTGATTGGCGCACCTGTATTGTCCAGAACGACATAGTAAACCGTTTTGTCCTGCTGCCAGAGAAGCATGAACGAATCGCTTCCAATGGGTGTCAGGTGCGGATTGTGTGCAGTCGCTTCACCTTCCGCATAATCGGTGATCTGATACTGCTGAACATTGGCATTGTCAAGATCGTTTTTCGGGACAGCAGATACAACAATGTTACGTGTATACGCATACAAGCTGCCTGTCCGAACAAAATAGTTGGTCGCACATTCCTCCCAGTTGTCCTGATCAATCGTGTTCAGCGCAGCAAGATAGTGGGTGCTGCTCTGTTCAAAACCGCCGACTGCAACACCTGTATAGTTCACATAGCTCATATCATTTCGATACTTGTCGTCCATCTCGCCGTACGTAAACATATCGACTTCTGTACAGCGGTTAGAGTAATCAGGCTTAAATTTTCCTGTGGTATAGTCTGTATTGTACTTGTTCAGGACAACCGACCGCGGATAGCAGTCACCGTGGTCAAGCGCAACCAGCTGTGTACCGTCCATCAGAATGAACTGGTTGAACGAATGGCTGACATAGCCAACGCCAAGACTCGATACAGCACAGGAATCATCTGTGATTTCCATAGTATCCATGTCAAATTCAATGGTCGCATTGGCCTGATGTCCCTGATATGCGTTGCCGTTGAACATTTCGTGGCTGGTGCGGACAACAAGATATTTTCCGTCATCCACACAGCGCGCACAGCCTGCATCAAACGGTATTGCAGTATTTGCGCCGCAAAGCTGGTCATGTCCGACAAGCTCCCAGTCTGTTGTATATTTTGCAATGTCAAAGACTGCCACATCGGCTTTCTCGTTGACATTTTTCTGTCCTGTGACCAGATAGTAGTATCCGTCAGAAGCTTCGTAGAAACAGCCGAAAACCGGCAGTACCATGGGAACATTTTTCCGTTCCAGCAAATCGAAATCCGCATCGTAGTATTCAACCAGAACCGTTTGTCCGAGTCCCGATACCTCACCCTGTACGCGCATCCATCTGCCGTCCGCAAGCGAAACCAGCGCAGAAGCGTTTGTCTTGGCTGAGTTCAGCGAAGAAAAATAGTCGTAGTTCTGCCTGCCGATGTTCGTACCGCTGTAATACGTGCAATGCAGACTGTCTGCGCTGTCGCCTGCGTGAATTCTCTGACTGTACTGCATCCCGATACAGTTTGCCGTCAGCACAGCCGCTATGAACGCCGCAATCCTTTTTTGTTTCATATGATCCCTCCGAATGATTTCCTGTTTTGATATCCTTTTCCATCGTGGCGGAGAGAAAGTTCCGCCTGATATAGAGTATAACACATGTTGCATTCATTTACAATAGATTCTGACAAGAGGTACATATTCAATCCCAAGATGGATTATTTGTGAACAAGATGCCATGCTGCACGACAAGATGTACAAATACGCGACTGAAATGCCAAGCTAAAAAACTAAATGCCGAATCAGAACACATGATACCTGTGTTCTGATTCGGCACATAAAAAAACAGCAGTCAGGCTTTTGTCTGCCCGACTGCTGTTTTTA
>JAZUJW010000040.1:0-35004 GCA_045642925.1 Oscillospiraceae bacterium | reverse complement strand
CAGATACGCAGTCAGATTTTTCGTCAGATTGTACAGAAATGATGCCGCTGGGCTGACGCCCAGCAAAGAATTTCTGTGCAAGATGGCGGAAAATCTGCAAGTAGATGTGCCACCAAGCCGTAAGGCGTGCTTTGTGCGGTGCTGCCCCAAATATGGGAGGCAGTTATGAACGCATTGATTACAGGCGCATCCGGCGGCATCGGCAGTGCCATCGCAAAACGGCTTGCCGCGGATGGTTACACCGTGGCACTGCATTATGGCGCAAATGCAGAAGCCGCGCAGACACTTGCCACTGAACTGCACGGCATTGCAGTACAGGCAGACCTTGCCGACTTTGCGGCAATTGACCGCATGGTGGAGAACGTACAGCAGACGCTCGGCGGCATCGACCTGCTGGTCTGCAATGCAGGAATGTCAGTAACAGGGCTGTTTCAGGACATTTCAGACGAACAGGCTGAACGATTATTTGCAGTGAATGTCGGTGGTGTGATGCACACAGTAAAGCGGGTTCTGCCCGCGATGCTGCACGCACACCGCGGAAATATCATCACAATTTCTTCCATCTGGGGAGAAATCGGGGCGGCTTGTGAGGTGCATTACAGTGCATCGAAAGCGGCGGTCATTGGTTTTACGAAAGCACTGGCAAAAGAAGTCGGGCTTTCGGGCATACGGGTAAACTGCATTTCTCCCGGTGTCATTGACACAAAAATGAATGCGATGCATGATGCTGAAACGATGGCAGAACTGGCAGATGAAACGCCGCTGGGACGTATCGGCAGTCCGAGTGACATTGCAGATGCGGCGGCATTTCTTGCATCGGAACAGGCAGGATTTATCACAGGGCAGATATTGTCTGTAAATGGAGGGTTTGGCATATGAAAGCGATAGACACGGAGCGTTTTTCGAAGCAGATTGAATTTCTTGTAGAATTGGACAAGATGAAGAACATTTATCGGCAGACACCGGTTCTGCATGAACCGCGCAAGGAAAATGATGCTGAACACGCATGGCATCTGGCGATGCTTGCAATCGTGCTGGCGGAGTATGCGAACGAGCCGATTGACCTGAAGACGGTATTGGAAACGGTGCTGATACATGATATTGTAGAAATTGATGCCGGGGATACCTATGCATACGATGATGCAGGGAACGCGACGCGGGCAGAGCGTGAACAGAAGGCGGCAGACCGATTGTTCGGGATGCTGCCGGAAGAACAGGGGGCGCATATGCGGAAGCTGTGGGAAGAATTCGAAGCAGGCAGCACAGCGGAAGCGCGGTTTGCGGCAAGTCTGGACAGAATACAGCCGTTGACGCTGAATTATCGGAATGGTGGTTCTTCGTGGCTGGAGCATCAGACGAAGCGTTCGCAGGTAGAGAAGCGCAATACGAAGGTATTTGAAGGTTCGGAAGCGCTTGGGGAATACGCGATGGATATTATTGCAAAAGCGACAGAAAAAGGTTTTCTGCGCGATGAATAAGCGGGTGCGCACGCGGTTATTGAGCGCACATCCTGCACCCCATCATGAGGAGTCCAGAGGGAACTGATTCCCTCTGGACTCTGCGATTTTTTGAAAAAAATCGAGTAAAACTTTAACTTCGCGTGCATAGCCATATCGTTACAGAGATACTTTTCCTTCGAAATCCTCAATAAAATAGCCGCTTTTATTTTATAACGACAAATTTCAAAAAAATGCGTGACAAATCTCCCAAAATGTGCTACAATATCCTTAATCATCCATTTTTGGTGATGTACTTTATTGAAGGAGTCTTTTCCATGTTCGAATTAGAACAAAATTATGATGTCGTCATCGCAGGCGCTGGCGCCGCAGGTCTCTATGCCGCCCTCCACCTCCCACAATCCCTCCGTATCCTCATCCTCGCCAAACGCGAAGCTACCCTCTGTAACTCCGCTCTCGCGCAAGGCGGCATCGCAGGTGTCTGGAATTCCCCCAACGATAACATCGAACTCCATGCCAACGATACCCGTATCGCCGGCGCTTTCACCAATAACCCCAAAACACTCCAAATCCTCGTCTCCGAAGCCGCCCGCGATATCGAACAGCTCGTCGAAAACTACGGCGTCATCTTCGACCGCGGCTCCGACGGCGACTACGACCGTACCCTCGAAGGCGGTCACTGCCGCAGACGTATCTTCCATTACGCCGATTCTACCGGCGCGGAAATCCTCCGCGGTCTGCTCGCTTCTACCCGCCTCCTCCCAAATGTCACTATCTCTGAATATACCGTCATGTCCCGCGCCATGAAAACCGAAACAGGCTTCTCCTGCGAACTCATGAAAGAAAACGAATTTGCCGTCGTCAACTGCCATTTTCTTATCCTCGCTACCGGCGGCATCGGTCGTGTCTATGAATATACCACCAACTCCGCCATCGCTACCGGCGACGGCATCCGCATCGCCTACGAACTCGGCGCTCGTATCAAAAACCTCAGCCTGATCCAGTTCCATCCGACTGCATTCAATAATAAACATACCCGCGAATGCTTCCTGATTTCCGAAGCCGTCCGCGGTGAGGGCGCTTACCTCCGTAACTGCAACCTCGAACGCTTTATGCATCGCTATGATGACCGTCTGGAACTCGCACCGCGTGATGTCGTTTCCCACGCCATCATCCTCGAAAGTCAGCGCACCGGTTCGAATGACTTCTGGCTCGATATTTCCCACAAAGACCCCGAAGAAGTCAAAGCACGTTTCCCCAAAATCTACAACAAATTGCTCGAACAGGGTTATGACCTCACCAAAGAACCCGTTCCGATTTTCCCCTGTCAGCATTATCTCATGGGCGGCATCAATGTCGGCATCAATGCACAAACTCGTGTCGAACGCCTCTATGCCTGCGGCGAATGCGCCCACACAGGCGTTCACGGCAACAACCGTCTTGCATCCAATTCGCTGTTGGAAGCACTGGTATTCTCCCGCCGTGCCGCAGAAGAAATTGCCAAGGAAGCCGAAGATATCAGCCCACGCTTCGAGGAAGGTCACTTCAAGCCAATCACTGCCACAACTCCCATTCCTCACGGCATCCGTACCGAACTGCGCAAAATCTTGCAGGAAAATTACTTCGTCATTCCGAATACCGAAAATATCCGCGCCGCTTATGAGCGCGTCACCGAACTCATTCAGCTCATCGCCTGCGAAGAATGGAAAATGGATATCGACTACCTCGAAGCAAAATCGCAGGCAACCTGTGCTTACTTAATTCTGGAGGAACAATTATGATGCAGCTTTTGCCCATGTATGTTGATGAGGTCATTCGCCGTGCCATTATGGAAGATATCACGGGAATGGACGTCACCACAGACTTTTTGCTTTCGCCTGATGATGAATCCGACTGCTACCTGATGGCAAAGGATGACGGCGTTCTGTGCGGCATGGATATTGCTGAACGGGTCTTTGCCCTTGTTGGCGATGGCGTGACTTTTGAAGCAAAGATGCAGGACGGCGACCGCGTCAAGTACGGCGATATTCTTGCCACAATGCATGGCAATACCCGCACCTTGCTCAAAGGCGAACGTACTGCGCTCAACCTTTTGCAGCATCTTTCCGGCATTGCAACCGAAACACGCAGATGCGTAGATATTGTTGCAGGCACAAAGGCTTCGATTGCGGATACCCGCAAAACAATGGTCGGAATCCGTGCCATGCAGAAATATGCAGTACGCTGCGGCGGCGGCAAAAACCACCGCTTCAATCTCTCTGACGGCGCAATGCTGAAAGATAACCACATTGATGCCTGCGGCGGCATTACGCCTGCCATTACCCAACTGCGTCAGCACATCGGTCACATGGTGAATATTGAGGTCGAAGTGCGCACACTGGATGAACTGCGGGAAGCACTTGCTGCAAAAGCAGACATCATCATGCTGGACAACATGGACAATGATACCATGCGCGAAGCAGTCCGCATTACAGACGGCAAAGCATTGCTGGAAGCATCGGGCGGCATTACGCATGATACACTGCGCGGTGTTGCGGAAACAGGCGTTGACATCATTTCCATCGGCGCACTGACACACAGCGTCAAGGCATTCGATATTTCCATGAAGTGGGTTAAAAAATAAGTAAAAACGGAACATTCATCACAAAACAGAAAAGGAGCTTTGTTATGCTGCGATTCAAAAATGCACGCATCCTGTCTATGCAGAATGACTGCACGATTCAAAACGGAGAACTCTGGACAGACGGCGACAAAATTTCGTACATCGGCGAAACACCTGCGGAACTGCCGCAGTTTACGGAAGAATATGATTTGCAGGGCAATTTGCTGATGCCTTCCTTTAAAAATGCGCATACGCATTCGGCAATGACGTTTCTGCGTTCTTTTGCAGAGGATGTACCGTTGCAGACATGGCTGTTTGAGAAGGTATTTCCGTATGAGGACAGACTGACGGAAGAAGATGTGTATGCATTTGACCGTCTTGCGATGCTGGAATACATTGCATCGGGAACGACTGCATTTTTTGATATGTACTTTTTCCCTGACGGAACGTATCGTGCTGCGATGGAATCGGGCATTCGCGGGGTACTTTGCGGCAGCATCAACGGCACGGCGAAAGATGTCGCGCGATTGCAGGCGCAGTACGAGAAATTCCATGACTGTGACCCGCGGTTTACGATGCGTTTAGGATTCCATGCGGAATACACGAGTGATGAATCGCTGCATCGTGAGATGGCGGCATATGCGCATTCGCTGAAAGAGCCTGTATATCTTCATGTGAGTGAAACGAAGTCGGAGCATGAAGAATGCATCGGGCGGCATGGTGCGACACCTGTGCAATATTTGGATTCGCTGGGGCTTTGGGAATACGGCGGCGGCATTTTCCACGGGGTATGGACGGATGAGAAAGACCGTGCGATTCTGCGGAAAAACGGGATGCATCTGGTATCATGTCCGTGTTCGAATGCGAAGCTTGCGAGTGGCATTGCGCCGCTGAAGGAATGTGTAGAGGAAGGTGTCCTTCTGGCGCTTGGCACAGATGGTGCGGCATCGAATAATGGACTGGATATGTTCCGAGAGATGTATCTTGGGACGGTATTGCAGAAGCTGCGCAACATGGATGCGGCTGCGCTGCCCGCGGCAGAATTGCTGAAGGCGGCAACGGTTGGTTCGGCGCGTGCGATGGGGCTGACGGATTGTGATGTACTGGCAGTTGGGAAGCAGGCGGACATGATGGTTATTGATTTGAGTGCGCCGAATTTGCGTCCGCTGCATCATATTCCTGAGAGTCTGGTATTGAGTGGCGGACAGCAGAATATACGCATGACGATTTGTGCTGGTAAGGTACTGTATCGTGATGGTGCATACTGTAATGGAGTAGATGCAGAAGCAGTGATTGCGGATTGTGAAAGCCGCATTGCACGTCTGACGCAATAAGCGCGCATCTTAAGGCAACATCCGCGAAGCGAAATTAAAGGCAACACCGCACAAAGCACGCCTTGCGGCTTGGCGGTGTTGCCTTAATTTCGCTTCGCGTGCATAGCCGGATTGTTACGGAAAAACTTTCCCTTTGGACTCCTCAAGAAACTCCTGAATGATATTTCCGCATTTTTCCGGCTCGGTTTGATAAATGAAATGATCGCCCGCAAGATATTCCAGCTTGTAATTCCCCCTTTTCTCCAGATATGGCATCAGTTCCTTCATGCGATTTTTTTACTTTGCGCCTTCATATTATCCTCCTCCAATTCGGTCACGTTTTTGCTTATAATACTAACAATCATACCATACCGCTGCCACATTGTCAATAGAAAAGCCGTAGTACCTCTGAAATTCAATCAGAAGTACTACGGCGAACATTTCTTCAAAAGTATGCTCATTTCGAACGCTTATATTTTTTCCAGAAGCAACAAATACTCGGTGTTGCCGCTGCCGCCCTTCACAGGCGATTCACAATCCCCAAGCGGCATCATTCCACACGCCGCCGCCGTATCACGAATCTCCCGCAATACCCGCAGACGCAGCTTCTCATCCCGCACAACACCATGCTTGTTCAATCCGCTTTGCCCGACCTCAAACTGCGGCTTTACCAGCATCACTGCCTTCGCATGAGCCTCCAAAAATGACGGCAATACAGGCAAAATATGCTTCAACGAAATAAATGACGCATCACACGCCGCAAACTGCACAGGCAATCCCGCTGCATCCAACGGCAAATTGCGGATGTCCATTCCCTCCATCACCGTAACACGCGCATCTGCACGTAATTCCGCCGCTAACTGGTCATGTCCCACATCTACCGCCAGTACGTGCGCCGCACCGTTTTGCAGCATACAATCCGTGAAACCGCCCGTCGATGCACCAATATCCAGACAGGCACATCCCGCTACACTCAGCTTGAATTCCGCCAGCGCGTGCGCAAGCTTCAGCCCGCCGCGCCCAACATACGGCAAAGGCTGCGTCACCACCAGCACATCCGTTTCCACAACACTCTGCGCAGGTTTCATGCATACCACACCGTTGACCGTGACATTTCCTTCTGCAATAGACGTTTTTGCGCGGTTTCTCGTTTCGCACAGTCCTCTCGTGACCAGCGCCGTGTCAAGTCGTTCTGCCATGCTGCTGTTCCTTTACAAATGCCACAATACGCTCCTGCGAAAGCCCGACCTTGTCCAGACAGCGCTCTACTGCCGCATGACGCACAAACCCATGAATCGCATTGTGATAATATTTTCCGCGGAAATTGACCTCCAACAGCATTCCTGCAAGCTTTTCGCCAATGCCGCCAACTTCATCGCTTTCCTCGAAAAAGTACACATAATCATAATTTTTCGCAATATCCAGCACATTCTCAGGCAAAGGCCAGATTTGTGTCAAACGCAAAATGCCGCAGGATATTCCTGCCGCCGTCAATTCCTTCGCCGCAAGCGTGACCTGCGCACTGATCCTGCCATAGGTCACAAGAAGCGTACTGCCGCTGCCTTGATGTGTATAGGTTTTTGTCGGCTGCAACCCCGCAAGAACACTGTTTTCACGTCCACGCGGATACCGCATCACTGCCAGCCCTTTGTCCTCATAAAGCGCCGTATTCAGACAAAGTTTGAGTTCCTCATAATTTGCGGGCGAATACAGCTTGATGTGCGGAATCGCAGTCAGCATCGGAACATCAAAAATGCCCTGATGCGTTTCGCCGTCCTCACCCACCAGTCCTGCACGGTCAACACCAATGACCATGTGCAGCTTCGCAATCGAAATATCATGCAGAAGCTGGTCATAGGAGCGCTGCAAAAATGTCGAATACACAGCAAAAACAGGAATCATCCCCATCGAAGCCAATCCGCCGCAGAATGTCACGGCGTGCTGTTCAGCAATACCGACATCGAAAAAGCGTGACGGACAAGCCGCACCAAAAAATTGCAGTCCTGTCCCGTATTTCATTGCCGCCGTCACTGCGCAGATGCGCTTGTCCTCTTTGCCCAGCCGCATCAGTTCTCTGCCGAATACGGTCGAAAAGCATTCATCTGTGGAGATTTCGGGATTCTTGGATTCAACATCAATTTTCGGAACGCCATGGTATTCTCCGGGATTTGCTTCCGCAGGCGCATAGCCCTTGCCCTTGACCGTGCGGACGTGTACCAGCACAGGACGCTGATACTGCTTCGCAACATCCAGCACTTCATCGAGTTCTTCGAGATTGTGGCCGTCCACAGGACCGAGATACACAAAGCCCAGATCCTCAAACATCGTGGTTTGTTCGATGTTCTGACGCAGTTTATCCTTCGTATTTTTCAGCACTTCCGCGATCGGTTTGCCGACTACGGGCGTTCTGCCGAGTGCTTTTTCGATTGCCCACTTGGTTTTGACATAGCTGTTGCTGTTTCGGATATTCGAAAGATACTTCGCCACTGCACCCACATTCTTCGAAATCGCGCACTCATTGTCATTCAGCACAACGATCAGATTGCTGCGGGTTTTGCCGCCGTTGTTGAGTCCCTCGAAAAACATTCCGCCTGTTGCCGCACCATCGCCCACGACTGCAATTGCATAGCCTGCTTTGCCCTGAATGCGGTTTGCTTCCGCAATGCCGCAGGCTGCCGATACTGCCGTGCTGCTGTGTCCTGTCACGAACGAATCGTGTACCGATTCGGACGGCTTCGGAAAGCCGGAAATGCCGCCTTCCTGCCGAATATGCTGAAATTCCGCCATTCTGCCCGTCAGAATCTTATGCACATACGCCTGATGTCCCACATCCCATACGATGCGGTCATCAGGCGAATGAAATTGTCGGTGCAGTGCCAGCGTCAGTTCCACAACGCCCAGATTGGACGAAAGATGCCCGCCGTTCACTCTCACGGTATCAATCAATAACTGACGAATCTGCTTGCAAAGCTGTTCACATTCAGCATAGGTCAGTTCTGCAAGTTCGTCAGGAAGATGGAGCTGCGCAAGGTCGATGCCTTCCTCAGCCTGTTTTTGACTTTCTGTGCCCATTTTTTTCTCCGTGCATTCTTTTAAAACTGCCGTACCAGCAGATATTTCGTTAAGCTGCAAAGGAAGTCGGACTGTGGCAGTTTCGAAAGCAGCGTCATCGCACCGACTGTCAGTTTTGCTGCCACTGCCTTTGCCTGTTCCAATCCGTAATGGCTGACAAATGTGCTCTTTTGCTGTTCGATGTCACTGCCAATGGGTTTGCCAAGCGTCTCCTCCTCTGCGGTCACATCCAGAATATCATCCACGATCTGGAACGCAAGTCCAAGCTTCTGACCGTACTCCTCTGCGATCGCCATCGTCTGCGCATCTGCCCCAGCCGCCATGCATCCCATTTTGCAGGCGCTTACGATCAGCGAACCTGTTTTCATGGCATACATCTCGGTCAATTCTTCCAGTGTCACATCGGTGCTTCCCTCATGCTCTACGTCAATCTGCTGTCCGCCCAGCACACCATGCACACCGCCCGCAGCTGCAAGTTCCTGGATCAGTGCCACTTTGCGGTCTGCCGAAAGGTTTTCCTGTTCCGCGATCCATGAAATGGACTGCATCATCATTGCATCGCCCGCCAACAGCGCAGTGCTTGCGCCGAAAGCGATATGGCACGCAGGTTTTCCTCTGCGCATTGCATCGTCATCGAGTTCGGGCATATCGTCATGTACCAGCGAAGACGTGTGATAGAGTTCGATCGCACACGCCGCAGGCAAGATCTGTGTATCGTCACCACCGCAAAGACGGCAGAATTCCAGTGCCAGCATCGGACGGATACGCTTACCGCCTGCCTCCACTGCATAACGCATTGCCTTCACCAGATTTTTCTGCGGCAATTCTGCTTCCTGCGGCATCAAGTCCTGCATCGTGTTTTCAATCAGTGCAATATTTTCCTGCATATGCAGGCGCATCGTTTCCAAAGTCATCTTTCTGCCTCCGCATTTTCACTTTTTTCATATTCCTTGACGACCAGCGATGCCTGTTCGAGTTCTTCCTGACACGCCTTTGCAAGTCTGACACCATCCCCATAAAGGGCAATGGCATCCTCCAGCGGCAAACTGCCTGCTTCGAGTTTTTCCGCAATCTCCGCCAATGCTTTCATGTTTTCTTCAAATTTCATTTGTTCTCTGCTTTCTCCACGCGGGTGACAACTGCGGTACAGCCGCCCTCCGCAAAGCGTATATTCAGCTCTGTCCCTTCTGCAAGCTGTGCAGAAGAACGCAGAAGCGATTGATTTTTGTCATACACCAAGGCATAACCGCGCTGTAGAATCGCAACGGGACTGTTTGCATCCAGGCGCTGCTGTGCCATCAGCAATGCCTGCTGCCGCTGTTCCAGCATCCGCTGCATCGCACGCTCCATGCGTCCGCGCAGTGCCTCGAATTTTTCTTTCTGGAGCGCTGCCTGCTTGTCCACTGCCATTGCCCGCAGCCGCATCGTAAGCTGCTGCAAGCGCTGCTGACTTTGCGAAAGCCGTGCTGTCATGGCGCTGTCCAGCCGTTTTCGTGCCATCGTCACCGACTGCATCAATACCCGCATATCGGGAACTGCCGCCGCTGCCGCTGCGGTCGGTGTCGGCACACGCAAATCGGCAACATCATCGGCAATGCAATGGTCGGTTTCATGCCCCACGGCACTGATGACAGGCACAGGCGATGCATACACCGCGTGTGCCACGATTTCTTCCTGAAAAGCGGATAGATCCTCTGCAGAACCGCCGCCTCTGCCCATCAGAATGACATCACAGCCGTCCGCACCTGCCGTGTGCAGTGCTTCCGCAATCGACTGCGGCGCATCAGCGCCCTGCACCAGACATGGATACACGCAGACCGTCACCAGCGGACAACGCTGCGCGATCGTCTGGATCATGTCATGCTTCGCCGCACCGCTTGCCGATGTGACAATGCCGACTTTCTGCGGCAGCGGTGGGATCGGACGTTTATGTTCGGCATCAAAATAGCCCAGTTTTGCAAGCTTTTCACGGCGCTGTTTCAGGGCAAGCGCCTGTGCGCCGACACCATCCGGCTGCATATCCGCAACATTCAGCTGATAAGAACCCGTCGGTTCATAAAGCGTGACGGTTGCCTGCACCAGAACGTGCATTCCGTCCGCAGGTTCAAATGGCAGTCTTGCCGCCTGAAATTTGAACATGACAGCGCTGACGGATGCCTCCGCATCCCGCAGAGAAAAATAGCAATGCCCCGATTTGAAATTGCGCTTGAAGTTTGATATTTCGCCGCGCACAAAAAGTGTTCGCAGATTGCTGTCCATCTGAAACTTCACCGCAACATAATGATTCAGTTCTGCAACGGTTATGATAGACATATTGATTTCTCCGCAAGTGCTGCATAAATTGCAATTCCTGCCGCATTATCGCAGGAAAATGCGGGTTGTGCAAATGCCATATCATATGGCAAAGAACCAAGCTGCGTCTGAATCAGCTTGTCCGACATTACGCCGCCCGCATACAGAATCGCATTCTGTCCTGTCTGCTGCACGGCATCCTTTGTCATTGCATCCAGCACCGCCGCAATCGAATTCAGACAGTATTTTGCAATATCAGGCGCAGATACACCTTTTTTCAGCATAGCTTCGCACTGGTTCTGCAAGCCGGAAAGGGAACAGCACCCGTCTTTCAGCGTGACACGCGCTTTTTCCTTCGATTTGCTTTGCATTGCCAGTTTTTCAAGTGCTGCGCCGCACGGAAACTGCAAACCCAGCATCAGTCCGACACGGTCGACTGCCTGTCCCGCCTTGAGGTCAAGCGACTGCGACACGGGTGTAATGGTCAGCACCTTATCAGCATCCGGCGTACACAGCACACAGTCCGTTGTGCCGCCGCTGACATGAAATGCCAGAAATGCACCATGTTCCTCCGTGAGCCACGAGAGTTTTCCCGCAGAATAGAGTGCCGCAAGAATATGTCCCATCTGGTGGGAGGTTTCGTGCAGCGGACAGTGCAATGTGGCAGAAAGTACCTGTGCCGTTCCTTTTCCTGAAAGAAAACATGGCATATACGAACCTTTTGCAGAACGTGGCTGCGTAGATACGCCGATTGCAGCAGGTACACCGTCCACACGCCGCATCAGCGCTTCCATCAGCGGCGGCAGCTGTCGGGTATGGTGAAAGACGGCATCACTCTGCCGCAGACCTGCCTGTCCCTCCGGAACAGGCAAAAGCTGCTTCTGCTGCATGATTTCCATGGTTTCCGTATCCAGCCATGCACAGGATGTTGTGTAGTTACTGGTATCAATGCCCAGCAGTTTCATGCTTCTCCAGCTTCCTTTGCCGCAGATTTCGGTTCTGCATGGTCACGGGCATACGCACCCAGCAGACCGTTGATAAAACTTGCATCTTCCTGATACGTGTAATTCTTCGCCAGTTCCACCGCTTCACTGATGGCAGCATTCTGCGGTGTTCCGTCATCGTACAGAATCTCGTAGAGTGCGATGCGCAAAATGGCAAGATTCAGCTTCGGGATACGCGAAAGCGCACGGGTTTTGCTGTATTTGCTCACAATTGCGTCCAGTTCTTCTGCGTGTGCCAATGTGCCGTCCACCATTTCGCGTACCTGTGCATTGACGATGACTTCGTCAATATCCTCCGCGATCGCATACAGCTCGTCCATTGAGTCATCGCGCAGCAGCTTTTCAAACATCAGTTTAAACGCACTGTCACGGATTTCACGTCTTGTCATACTTGAAAATTCCTTTCTCAGCCCTCAAATACCAGTCCCGCAGCAATAATGTGAACTTTCGACACGACAACGCCTGTCATGTTCTGCACATTCTCCTTTACTGCGCGCTGCACCTGTTCTGCTGCCTTCTGAAGGCGGATGCCGTTCTGGAAGACCAGATTCAATGTGATTTCCACCACATCACCACTGACTGCAATTTCAATGGCATTTGCAGCCCGCAGCAACGATTTATGCGGCGGTGCAATGGCTTCCACGCCTTCAATTTCCATCGCAGTTTCCTTTGCGATCGAACGAATCACATTTTCGGAAATTTTTACATTTCCCGCAACTTCCGGTTTGCTTGGATATTGATTGCTCATAGTATTTTTCTCCGTTTCCTGTAAAATCAGATTGCAGTTATCGGAAGCGGACGGCAAGCCGCTGCCATACAGCCTGCCGCATCGCTTCATGAATTTATACATTTCTTATTATAGCAAATTTTTCGCCGCGGCACAACCTTTTTTTGAAAAAAATCGGCGTTTCACAAAAAATTTTTTTCGGAAGCCGCAATTTTCACGGTGCGACCTCAAAAATGCGGATACCCTCTGCGGGAATTTCCACCTCACTCAGCACGATTTCTTTGATGGCGGCTGCCTGTGCGGGTTCGAGTCCTGCGGTTTCTACTACGATTTTTGCCGCATCACCGTCCAGATATACCACGCAGTCATGAAATCCCTGCGCAAGGATCAGGCTCTCGATCACACTTTCGCTCTCGATTTGCTTCGAAATGCTCACTGCATCAATGGCATTGACCACCATTTCGTTCTCGCTCAGATCGCCGCCTCCAATGATGCTTTGCAGCGTTTCTACGGCATGGTCGCGGCTTGTCTGCTTCTCCAGTCTTGCCTGCGCGAAGTAGTCTGCATTCCCGTCTGCCGCCGCATTGACCAGTTCTGCTGCGCCATAGGGGGCAAGTTCTCCCTCTGCCTGCAATGGTTCTGCATTGACCGCTTCTGCACTCTTGTTCTGCATTGTCACCGCATCCTGCGGCAGCAAGGTCATGCCGTCCGCAAGCACATAATTCAGGTAGACCGCAATGCCGAGAATCAGTGTCATGGCGCTCAGAATGATTTGCTTCTTTCCGATGATTACAGTTGGTTTTTTCATGTAAATACGCTCCCTTCAGGATTTCGCAGCAGTTCGCTGCTGCCCGACATAAATATCCGATACCGCAATGCCGAGTACGGTGGATACCGCCCGCATGACGCGCTCCTGCACGGCTGCACTGCCGCCCCCGCTGCATAATACCGCAACACCCGCGATTTGCGGATACTTTGTGCGGGAAACCAGCGGCGTTTCCGTCCCGCCCGACTTCATAATGACATACGCATTCTGCGACTGTCGGCTTTTTTCACTCTGCGCGGCATTCACCTCCTCTGCATAGACTTGCTCTGCCGTCCCACTGACCGTCACCATGACCGTTACACTGCCAACGCCCTCCATGCGTGAAAGCAGCGTTTGCAGGCGATTTTCCATTTCTGCGGCATATTCCGCTTCCGAAAATTCCACTGCCGATACTGTCACGTCCTGCGTCGTTTTCCGATCATGCGGCAAAAGTCCCGAAAGCATGATCAGTGCCATGCCGCACACTCCCAGCAGCACGACCACACGCACGCCGCTGCCCTCCCTGCACCATTGCCGCAGCCATTTGATATACTTCACGGCTGATTTGCCGCCTCCTCTCCCGAAACGGTAATCACAGGCTGTGTACCGAGCCATTCGCGCAGATAGACTGTCGCAGTCAGCGTATTGCCTGCAATTTCGACCGCATCTATTTCTATGCTGCCATTCTCCGAAATATGCACTGTCACCTGCCGCACCTCACAATTGACATTGCGTTCTGTAAGCGCCTGCTGCAAATTCTCCCGCAGACATTCTTCTGCCGCCTGTTCCTGTGCCGCCTGTGCTGCCGCTGTCCATGGCGCAAGCGACATATTTTCGTCCGTTTCCGGCAGCGTCAGCCGCATTCCGATAAGCGGCCGCAGCAGTGAAAGCATCAGCAGGCAAAGAAATATGGCGCGCATCTGCTTTTCGAAGCGCTCCATCGGCAAAATGCTCTCCGCCGCCGTCAATGCCGCAGCAGTCAGGCTTGCACAAAGCACTGTCGTCTGAATCGACTGCATCTCATTCCCCTCCCCTCACTTTGCTCCTGTCATCAGCATCAGCATAATGGCAGTCGAAAACATCAGCATCAGCGCATAAATGACAAGCATTGCCGCAGCCGCCGCAAGAATACTTTCTGCATCTCTGCATAGCCGCTGCATGGATGCCGCACCTGCCGTTTCTGCCGCCATGCCCGCAATACCGAACGCCAGACGATAGCAAAACGCCGAACACAGCGGCGGCACGGTCAGCCATGCGATGGCAAGTATGCCCAGCACACCCGTCCCGCTTTGCAGCATCCGAATGCTCCCCTGCACCGTCCCGCACGCATCCGACACCGCCCCGCCCACAATCGGAATCAGTGTCGATGTCAGCAATTTCGCGGTTTTCATAGCAAGCCCATCCGCCGCGTCTGCCACAAAGCTCCGCACCGAAAGCAATGCCGCAAATGCTGTCATCAGCGTGCCGAGAATCGTTGTCACGCCCTTGCGCAAACCGCCGACCAGCCCGCCAAGATGCAGGGACGGATGCACCGCGTCAGCCATGCCGAGCGCCGCACCCGCCCGCAATAGCGGAAAGAGAATGCCATCATTCAATTGCTGCATGGATTCCGTCAGAAACAACAATAAAACCTGATAGGACGTACCGCCCGCCACTGCACCGCCTGCCGCAAGAAATCCGCTGAACACAGGCACAAACGATGCCATGAACACACTGCCGTCATGAAGCGCTTCTGCCGTGCGCGTCAGGCATTCCCCAAGCGGTTCTGCCGCCGCCCCCACACAGACCAGAATACACAGCAAATCCAACATTTTCCCCATGCTGTCCGATGCTGCTGCATCCCGCATTCCACCCAGCACCGAAGAAAGCAGCGTCAGCGTCAACAGTGCCGACAGCAGCACCAGCGGCGCACGCAGCTCCTCACATAGCGTGTCCCAGAGCATCCCCACCCAGCTTGACGGCGAAATGTCCATCACCGCATTGCCGTCTGTCAGTGCCTCCATGCCGTCAGGGTACGGAATGCTTTCTGCCGCCGCTTCCAGCGCTTCCATGCCTTCCGCATCTGCCGCATGACAACACAACGGTACGCCCCATGCACAAATACACCATGCGGTCAGAAAAATGACAAAGCCCCGCAACAGTTTCATACCCCCAACACCTCCCGCAAAACCGTCAGCAACGATTCCATCAATGGCAGACAAAGCAGCAGCAGCGCCGTTTTTCCCGTCAGCAGCACCGCAGAGCATAGTGCAGATTCTCCCGCATCCTTGCAGGTTTCCGCCGCAAGCTCCGTCACGATGCAGATGCCGATGCCCTTGCTCAGCTTTGCAATTTCGTCTGCCCGCAAACCGCCTGCTGTCAGCATTTGATTCATCCGTTCCAACAGCGGCAAAAGCGACTGTACTGCCGCCGCCGTCAGCCCGACACAAAGCAGTAATGTCAGCAGCATCGCCTGTTCTGCGCTATACCGCCGCAGAGTTTTCGCCAGCAGAACCGCCGTCAGCGAAAGCCCCGCCACCTGCAATGCCGTCACCATAACCCGAACACCGTCTTAACGGTATCAAATAAATCCTGTATCTGCGTGATAATCAACATCAGTACCACAATCAGTCCTGCCAGTGTCGTCAGCATTGCCTGTTCTTCACGCTCCGCTCGTTTCAACACCAGATTCAGTACCGCCACGATGATGCCGATGCCTGCTACCTTAAAAATCAGGTCAATATCCATGCATTTCCCCTTAAATCAACACAATCACGAGAAAAATACCGCCCAGAATGCCCATGCTCCGATACATCTGCCCGCGTGCCTGCACCTGCCGCGCCGCCGTTTCCCGCAGTTCCCGCAGACGTTCCGCACAAAGCCCCAGTGCCGCAAGCTGTCCCTCCGCATCCATTTGTCCCAGCGTGTCCCCAATCGTTTGCAGGACGGCACGCTCCTCCGTCCGCAGATGCCTGTCCGCCGCGACTGCTTTCCGCCAGCCATCGGGAAAAGCTTCCGCATTCTCTGCCGCCTCTTGCAAAAAGGACAGTTCTGCAAAACATTCCCGCACCGAAAGCGTCCGCAGAAGCGTACCCACAGGCGGCAGAAGATACCGCAGTTCCGCCGAAACAGCCATACAGAAGCGTTCCAGCAAATCAAGCCGTTTTACACGCAGTTCCAAGCGTTTCGCCGCGCAATTGCCAAGCAGTGCCGCCGCCGTCAGCAGCAGTGCCAGTCCTGCATACCGCATCAGTTTTCCCTCCCGACCAGCCGCAGTGCCGTCACCTGCCCGCACTGCGCACCTGTCCCCAGCATTGCCGCATAGGAAAAGGCATTTGCCTCCAACAGCCGCCGCATTTGCGGACGTTCATAGAGTGCGGGCAGACTGCCTGCGTGCGCCGCCGCAATCAGATGTACACCCGTATGTAATGCAGGCAATAGCGCATCGACCTCGTCCGCGCCGCCGATTTCATCGCAAATCAACACTTCGGGCGACATCACACGCACTGCCATCCCGATGCCGACCGCTTTCGGCAATCCGTCAAATATATCGGTCTGCTCGCCCATATCGAACGGCGATTCCCCGTAGCGCAGGGCAGCAAGTTCTCCGCGCTCGTCAATGACGCTGATGCGGTATCGGCTTCCCATGATACGGCAAATATCCCGCAGCATCGTTGTTTTGCCGGAATTTGGCGCACCAGCGACCACGAGTCCGCAGATGCCGTCCGCAAAGACACGCCGTACAAGTTCTGCTGCACAGCCCCGCACTTCACACGCAATTCGAAAATTCATCCCGCTGATATGGCGAAGCGTTTCGGGCATACCGTCATGCAGCACTGCCGTTCCACAAAGTCCAACACGGCATCCGCCTGCGATCGTGACAAATCCCTGCTGTACTTCTTCACGGCAGCTATGGATAGAATGCTCGCAAATACGCAAAAAGGTTTCATCCAACATTGTTCTGCCGACGGTTTCACTTTCTGCAAGCGGCGCTGCCTGTCCGCCGCATACGATTTGCGGCTTTCTGCCGATGCGCAAACGAATTTCCTGTATCTGCGCAGTTTTTTCTGTTGGAAGCAAAGCAAGTACCCCCTGTACCGTCTGCGGCAGGTATGGAAGTACCTTCCCGAAACTGCTGATTTTCATATGCATCCCGCCTTTCTGCTTCAATCTATGCGCGTAAAGGACAAGATATGCAGGTTTTTCGAAAAGACAAAAAAAGACCGTCCCATCGAAAATGGAACGGTCTGATGTATGTTATTTTACAGGAAATTACAGCCCGATATTACCGGTGCTGTCTGCATTGAAGAACTGATTGCTGCTCTCGGTGTAGTAGTCGTTTTCTTCGAGAGAGGTAAAATCCTCGTCCTCGGGATCAGGCAGTCTTGCACCGCAGACACCGCAGAAGATGCTCTTTTCGCTGTTCTGTGCATCGCACTTCGGGCACATTTTGTAGCCACGCAGAGTATTCAGTTCAAACTTCATTTTCTTGATACGGCGGCGACGCTGGTCAATGTCATCGCACAGCGCACGGAATACGGAAGGATCTTCGTCAGGATTCTTGTAATATTTCTTGCCGAGGTCAGCGAAAATCTCAACGATACGCTCCTCCTCATACAGAATCTTTCTTTTCAAATTCTGTACTTCGGACATATTAGCGAACTTATCCGATGCTGAACGGCTTTTGTCGCTTACAAAATCAATCAGTCCCATAATACACACTCTCCTATCGTGAAAGCATATCCATGCTATCGCAATTTTTTTTCATTTTGTAACCAGCAGGTAATTTGACAAATTTGACATTTTATCAAATGCCCACAGTGCCTACAATAATATTATACACTATTTTGGCGAAATGTCAAGAGGACTGCATAATATTTCGGCGTTTTTATGCAAAAGTGTTTGAGAATTACAGCATTTTTCACAAAGCGCTTACGCCTCGTATACCTCATCGCATGGCAATATTTCCACATGATTCTCCTGCAAAACCGCAAGGCATTTCTCCTCTTTGTCCACACGGAAAATCACATCGGCACGGTCTGCCACACGATTGACGAACGCATACATATACTCGACATTCACATCCGCACGATTCAAAATCTGGAGCACATCGGCAAGTCCGCCCGGTCTGTCAGAGATTTTCACGCCCACGACATTGGTGAGTGTAATGGTGCATCCCGCATCCTTCAGGACACGGCAAGCCAGTTCGGGTTTGTTGACGATCAGGCGCAGGATACCGAAATCACGGGTATCTGCAAGGGAAAGGGAACGAATGTCGATGCCGGCATCGCCAAGAAGCTGTGTGACAGCGGCAAGGCGGCCGGGACGGTTTTCGATGAATATGGAAATCTGTTGAATGAACATGAAAATCCTCCTCTCTCAGTGGAGCTTTCTGCGGTCGATAACGTGAACCGACTTTCCTTCCGTTCGCGGAATGGTTTTCGGTTCAACAAGCGTAATTTTCGCCTGAATGCCGAGTGTTGTGTGGACAGCCTCACGAATGCGCTTTGCCTGTTCTTCGAGGTTGCTGACGGTATCGGTGAACATATCGGGCGAAATTTCGACCTGAATTTCAAATGTGTCATTGTTGTTGACACGGTCTACAATAATCTGGTAGTAAGGCGCGGTGTTGCCCAGCGAAAGCAGAACACTCTCGATCTGGGACGGGAACACGTTGACACCGCGGATAATCAGCATATCATCGCTTCTGCCTGCGGGCTTCTTCATCTTGACGAAGGTTCTGCCGCAGGAGCAAACACCGCGTTCGAGGGTGACGATATCGCGGGTACGATAACGAAGCATCGGGAAGGCTTCCTTCGAAATGCAGGTGAATACGAGTTCGCCCTGTGAACCTTCCGGCAGTACCTCTCCCGTATCGGGGTCAATGATTTCGGGAATGAAGTGGTCTTCGTTGATGTGCATACCTGTCTGTGCGGAGCATTCGAATGCCACGCCCGGCCCCATGATTTCTGTCAGACCGTAGATATCCATTGCCTTGATACCGAGTTTTTCTTCGATATCATGGCGCATTTCCTCTGTCCACGGTTCTGCGCCGAACAATCCTGCACGGAGCTTGATGTCGTCTTTGGTGATGCCCATTTCTGCCATCGTTTCCGCAAGACTCAACGCATAGGACGGTGTACAGCAGATGAATGTCGAACCAAAATCCTTGAGAATGTTGATTTGCTGCTTGGAATTGCCAGTAGAAACGGGGATAACGGTCATGCCGACTTTCTCTGCGCCGCCATGCACGCCGAATCCGCCCGTAAACAATCCGTAGCCATACGAAACGTGCATGAAGTCGGTGTTATCCGCACCAGCCGCAGTCAGCGCACGCGCACAGCACTCCGACCACATTTCAAGGTCATTTTTGGTGTAGCCGACCACGATCTTCTTGCCCGTTGTACCGCTGGACGCATGAAGGCGCACGACCTGATGCATCGGTACAGCAAACAATCCATAAGGGTAGGTATCGCGCAAGTCCTGCTTGTAGGTGAACGGAAGCTTGTGCAAATCTGCAACGCTCTGAATGTCCTCAGGCTTCACGCCTGCCGCATCCATCCGTTCCCGATACAGCGGGACATTTTCATAAACACGACGAACAGTGCGCATCAGACGGTAGCTCTGGAGGGTTTCCAATGCTTTTCTGTCCATGCACTCCATTTCCGCGTTCCAGTATCGTTCCATTGGTGTTTCATCCTTCCTTCAAGGCAATCTGTCCGTTTGGCTTACAGTGCTTCTCTGCCCAGTGCAAATGCCTTGCGGTTCATCTCGATAAACTTTGCGGGTACGCACTGATTCAGTGCTTCCTGCCAGACAGCTTCCTCAAATTCCATCTTCTTGGACACAACGCCCATCAGCACCACATTCGAAGCCTTTGCACTGCCTGCCTGTTCTGCAAGCGAAAGTGCATCGACTGCTGTCACATCAATGCCCATGCCTTTGAGGTTTTCGACAATGCCCTGCGGATACGATGCCGCACCCGTAATGACAGGCATCGGGTCGAGCGTCTGCGTAGAAGTGACGATTTTGCCGCCTTTTTTCAGGCAGGATGCCCAGCGTGCCGCTTCCAGCAGTTCAAATGAGATGATGACATCTGCTTCGCCCTGTTCAACAACAGGCGAATAAACAGCATCGCCGTACTTAACATATGTGACAACCGAACCGCCGCGCTGCGACATTCCGTGTACTTCACTGACCTTGACGGCAAAGCCCTTCTGCAAAAGAACATTGCCCAGAATACGGCTTGCAAGCAGACTGCCCTGTCCGCCTACGCCGACAATCATAATTGACTTTGTTTCCATTCTATTTTCCTCCGTATTTTCGGAAATCAGCACGGGAATCCCGTCCTGTATCATTTCATATTTCAGATTGATGCCCGCGTGAGAACATTCTCCCGCAGAATCAGTCTTTTGATTTGGATGCGCGTTTTGAATCCGTTACGCCTGCAATTTCCTGCACAAGCGTATCTGCGGAAAGTGCTTGACGCTGCGACAGCCGTTTGAAATTCCGCAGCAGGAACAGCAGTGCCATCAATCCGACAAACGCACTCAAACCTTTCATCATCCAAAGCTTCGGTTTGAGATTCTGATAATCGTCATAGCGTCCGTGCGAACTATCCACCATCAAAACGCCGCTTCCGATTTGGAATCGGTTTTCCGCCCATTCCGCCTTCTCCGCAGTGACACTGTTTGTCGTACCGAGGATTTTGCCGTCTGCGCCGATAAATGCAGCCTTGATCTGCGGGCTGTCCTGCATCAGTTCCCAGTCGCCGTATCGCACTGTTTCATCTGCCCGCATCAGGATTCCGCCGTTTTTGAAGACGGAAGCCTCCTGCACACGTTTATCATGCAGCATCAGCGAACAATAATTGGTTTCCAGATGTGCCCCTGCAATTTCACTTTTTTCAGTAACATTCGGATAGCAGGAAAGACAATCATTCCATGCATTGTAATTTTGACTGGTTACATCCAGCGTCACAAGCAGATCGAGATAGGCTGTCCCTTGCGGCAGATCCAGATACTTCCCTTCCTCCGGTGCGGATGTCATTGCTTGCACGAACAAGCGATTCTCTTTCGCATATACCAGCAGATCCGAACCGTCACGCAGTTCTTCCGCACCCTCTGCACGAATGATGCGATTGGAAGTGCCGAGTAATTTACCGTCTGCATCCACATAGGCAATGTAAAACACATTGTAAGAATTCAGCAAAGCCTGCGCATCACAGTCCTCAGCCAGTGTCAGTGTGGTGTTCATGCTATACCATATATGGCTGTCACATTTGCTGTTGTGCAGCAAAAGACTGCAATAGCCGTCCTCCGTATAGTCACAGAGCGTCTGCGCATCGGCAACAGGCAATGATGCCGCCGCTTCCGCATTGCACGCGGTATAAGACGGCGAAGATGCATCGTATTTTCCGAGCAAATCTACAAAAACCGTTCCCGCAGGCAGACTTTCCGAGTTGTAAGTAATCGGAGCGCGGCGGTCATAATACCGCACGCCCAGAATCGGTTCCACAATCAGGTTCGGAATCATAAACAGAAACGCACTTGCACCGACCACCAGCGTTTCCACAATCATAGATGCTACGAAAACGCCTTTCTTGTTCTGCTTTGCCATTTGTTTGCGCTCTCTGCGTTACTTCTGAATCGCGCCGACTTTGCAGAGTTCTTCGCAGATGCCGCAGCCGACACACTGTGTGTGGTCAATGCTTGCCTTGCCGTTCTTCATGGAGATTGCAGGGCAGCCGAGTTTCAGGCACATTTTGCAGCCCTTGCACTGTTCGCTGTCAACGTGCAGCGGTGCGTTGTGCTTGACGTATTTCAGCAGTGCGCACGGACGGCGGCTGATAATGACAGAAGGCTCATCCACAGCAAGTTCTTCGAGAATCGCCTGTTCCATCTCCTGCAAGTGATACGGGTCTGCAACACGCACACGCTTGATGCCGATGGCATGGCAGAGTGCTTCAAGGTCAACGGCAGCAGCAGGATCGCCCTTGAGGTTTTTGCCTGTGGTCGGGTTCTGCTGGTGACCGGTCATACCCGTGATGGAGTTATCAAGAATGATGATGGTTGAATTCGAAGCGTTGTATGCAACATTGACAAGGCTGTTCAGACCGCTGTGCATGAAGGTCGAATCACCGATGACAGCAACGCTCTTGCCCTGCGATTCCTCGCCGCGGACTTTGTTGAAGCCGTGCAGGCAGGAAATGGAACTGCCCATGCAAATTGTCCAGTCCATTGCGCAGAGGGGCTGTGCCGCACCCAGCGTATAGCAGCCGATATCGCCCGAAACGCGAATCTTGTGCTTTGCGAGATTATAGAACACGCCTCTGTGCGGGCAGCCTGCACACATCACAGGCGGACGAATCGGAAGCTGTTCGGGATACTGTGATACTTCAGGCTTTTTGCCAAGCAGCTTCTCGGCAATGATGACCTGATTCAGTTCACCGATGCAGCCGAAAATCTCTTTACCCTTGCAGGCAATGCCAAGATTCTTGACATGAGATTCAAGAATGCCGTCCAGTTCCTCAATAACGTAAACGGTCTTGCATTTTGCAGCAAAATCAAGGAAAAGCTGATTTGGCAGCGGGTTGGTCATACCGAGTTTCAGGTAGTTGACGGTATTGCCGAGTGCTTCTTTTGCATACTGGTACGCAGCACCGCAGGTAATGACACCGATTTCCGCACCGTTGTCCTCCATTTTATTGACAGCAGCGGTTTCTGCATATGCGATCAGCTTTTTTGTGCGCTCCTCTACGACAACGTGTCTGCCCTTTGCAAATGCAGGCATCATGACATATTTCGCAGGGTTCTTCTCGTAAGCTTTGAGCTCTTTTTCCTGACGCGGAAGCTGTTCGACTGCACTCTGCGAATGTGCAACACGGGTAGAAGTGCGCACCAGCACAGGGGTATCGAACTGTTCGGAAATCTCATAGCCCAGCATTGCAAAATCCTTGCACTCCTGCGAATCGGACGGTTCCAGCATCGGAATCTTGGAAGCAATGGCATGGTGACGGGAATCCTGTTCGTTCTGCGAAGAATGCATACCGGGGTCATCTGCCACAGCAATGACCAGACCGCCATTGACACCCGTATAGGAAGCGGTGTACAGCGGGTCAGCCGCAACATTCAGACCAACGTGCTTCATTGCCGCAAATGCTCTTGCACCTGCAAAGCACGCGCCCAGTGCAGATTCCACAGCCACTTTTTCATTCGGAGCCCATTCTGCATAGACTTCTTCAAATTTCGCAATTTCCTCGGTGATTTCCGTGGAAGGTGTGCCGGGGTAGCTGGATGCAAATTTGCATCCTGCCTCGTACAAACCTCTTGCGAATGCTTCGTTTCCAAGCATCAACTTCTTCATAAATGAAACCAGTCCTTTCAAATGTGTTCAAGCAGCCCTGCACCGCATTTTCAGTGCAGTACCGCTATGAAATTCCTTTTTATATGGCGGTCAATTGCCGTTCCACAGCGCTTCCAGAGCGCGTACCACCGCATCATCGGTATTTTTGCCGATCACCGAATCTGCTGCGGATTTTAAACAGTCAACGGCGTTTTCCACCGCAATTTTACGGTCACAGCCTGCAAACAGCGGCAGGTCGTTGGCATTGTCGCCAAATCCTGTGACATAATCAAAGCCGTACTGCTGCCGCAGCCACGCAATGCCGTGCTGCTTGCTTGCAGTTTCAGCTGAAATTTCAAGATACCAGATGCCTTCGCGGTAAACATCCTGATAAAAAGAAAGCGTCATGCCGCCCGGCGCCCGCAATGTATCCACAATCGGCTGCAAAACCTTCTGCGGCGCATTCATTGTCACATAAACAGGGTGCGCTTCCGCAAGTTCCCGCAGCGAATCTACCTGATAGAACGGCTTTTCATAGCGGTCGCGGCGTTCCTGATAAAACTGCCGCATGGATTCGGTTTTCAGCGCATGATAACAGCAGCGCAGAACGCCGTCCTCCGCACAATACACAAAGCCTTCCACATCATTTTCCGCCATCGCCGCACAGACTGCCGTAAAGACATGAGGCGGTATTTCCTCTGCGTGAAGAATACGGCGGTTCGGGTAATCGTAAAGCAATGCACCGTTTTGCAGAATCAGCGGAATCGAAAACGGCAGTTCCTGCAAAATCGGACACACACCGTAATAGGTGCGTGCAGTTGCCAGCGTCAGCGGCAGACCTTTTTGCAGAAGAACAGACAGCTTTTCGTAAGTATATGCAGAAAGTTCCGCATTTGTGTTCAAAAGCGTACCGTCCATATCCGATACAAACAGCTGCTTCATAGACATGATTCCTCCACAGGCGCATACTCGATGCGGACTTCGGGCAAAACGGCAATCTCCGCATAGGCATTTTCCAAGCCGTCAGGCAGCGACAAATCGTTTTGTCCGTCCGCAGGCGGCGCAAAGATGCGAAGCGGGAAATCGCAGGGTTCCGTCAGCGGATGCTCGAAAAATGCCGGCATCAAATCGACAAAATGTTCCTGCGGGGCTTTGTGGAACCATCTGCCGTGCAATTCCAGCATATAGTTGCCGTCATCGGCAAAGGTCAGTTCACAAAAATGTGGATTTGCGTCAAAATGCAGCATGACTGCAATGCCGTCCGCATCTTCCGCATTCCCCCACCGCAGTCTTATGGGCAGCGTGACATCTTCGCCCATGTCTGCGATTCTCGGCTGAAACAGTTCGTCATGAATCCATGCACGATACGTTTGCAGCAGCGGCTGCGGAATGCCGACACCATGTTCTTCATGTTCCAGCCCCAGCCTGCCTCTGTCACGGAACTGATAGAAATTGACGGCGGAAAGCCATGGTTCTGCATCGTTTTTCACCATTCTGAAAAACGTGTTCACCATGTCGCATTGTTCATACGGCCCTGTCACATCGCCATCCGCATTGAACTCACTCATCACCATCGGCTTTTTGACACCGCCGTTGAGATAGGTGAACCGTTCATACGAACGCTTCGTCAGGGTGTAAATTTCGCGGACGCTTCTGCGGTAATGGCTGTGTCCGCCCGCAAGCGCCACATCATACGGCCAGCCGTAATGCAGCGCCATATATTTATCGACAGACCAGATATCTGCGGCAGGGACGGCCTGTGCGAACTCTTTTTCTTTGGTCATTTCGTCTGCATTCATGTCCTCCACGCCGCCGATGCAAAGGATCGTGCGCACATTCGGGGCGTACTTGCGGATAACTTCGCTCGCATGAACGAAAAAGGACGCTACTTCTTCATAAGAAGCGCGTTTATTGAATGCAAACCAACTGCCCGTTGCCTCATGATTCAGCCGCAGATAGATTCTGCCAAAAGGACGCAAATCCTCTGCGATCGCCTGCAAATGCGCATCGGACACAAACGGGTCACAGGTCAGCGTCAGCGTAACATCCTGTCCGAATGCGCGAATCTCGCGCATTTCCTCGAACACCTTGCCATCTCTGCTGCCATGCAGCCCTCCCGTATAGGGAAAATAATCATCGTAGGGATATCCCCACTGATACGTTACTTTCATATCCGCAAAGGCATCGTGTGCCCGCTGCGGAAATCCCGCATCCAGCGGATAGTAGCAATACATCAGGTTGACGCTGCGCAGCGGTCTGCCCAGCACGGAAAGAAGATACGCCTGCGGCACATACTCTGCACGCTCACTGCCGTCCGTCAAATCTGCCGCACAGCGTGCCGCGCCAAGATGAATTCGCCGTAGATGCTGTTGTTTCATGATTTTCCTTTCCCTGCATCCCGCTGCAATGGGAACGCATTCCCATTGCAGAAAGGGGCAGGAAGTATGTCATTCTGCGAAATAACGGTCAAGCAGTTCGCGCTTGAGCTTCCAGAGCGATTCGGAAAGATCCACATAATATGCGTGCGGATTCTCGAAACGCTTGACTTCGTCCCAGATCAGGTCAAGCTGCTGCTGGCAGTACTGACGAATCTCCGAAATGGACGGGCTCTGATAAACCAGCTTGCCCTTCTCGAAAATCGGCACTTGCAGACGCTTTGCAGTAAAGCCGGAAAGCTTCTTGCGCTTATAAGTGAATTCCGGATCGAAAATGATGTACGGCTGGGAGTCATCAATCGTTTCGTTTTCAAGCGTGATGACATCGGCGATCGCCATACCTGTTTCGTTATCGAACAAACGCCACGGTGTTTTGAAGCCGGGGTTTGTAATTTTCACAGCATTTTCCGAAAGCTTGATTTTCGGGATCATTACATTCGGATTTTCCTTTGTGCCTGTTGCGACAAGCTTATACACGCCGCCGAAAACGGGTTCGGAACGGGAGGTGACAAGGCGTTCGCCTACGCCGAAGCTGTCGATTTTCGCGCCCTGCACAAAAAGGTCGCGGATGATATACTCATCAAGCGAATTGGATGCCACGATCTTGACTTCCGGCAGACCTGCTTCATCGAGCATGATACGTGCCTTCTTGGAGAGGTACGCAATGTCGCCGCTGTCGATACGGATGCCCTGCGGCACATGACCTGCCGCTTTCAATTCCTGAAATACGGTAATGGCATTCGGAACGCCCGATTTCAGGACATTGTAAGTATCGACAAGGAAGGTGGAAGAATCGGGATAAACTTTTGCATAGGCGCGGAATGCTTCGAGTTCGGTCGGGAACATCTGCACCCAGCTGTGTGCCATTGTGCCAAGGGCAGGCACACCGAATTCACGGTCGGAAATGGCACAGGCGGTACCTGCACAGCCTGCAATATAAGCGGCTCTTGCACCATACACAGCACCGTCACTGCCCTGTGCTCTGCGCGAACCGAATTCCATGACAGGCTTGCCGTTTGCCGCACGCACGATTCTGCTTGCTTTTGTAGCAATCAGGCTTTGGTGGTTGACGGTCAGCAGGAGCATGGTTTCGATGAACTGTGCCTGAATGGCGGGGCCGCGGACGGTAATCAGCGGTTCGTTCGGGAAAATGGGTGTACCTTCCGGAATTGCCCACACATCGCAGGCAAACTTGAAATCGGCAAGATATGCAAGGAATTCCTCGGAGAAGATTTTCTTCTCACGCAGATATTGCAAGTCTGCCTCTGTAAAATGCAGATTCTGCAAGTATTCAATGACTTGTTCCAGACCGGCAAAAACAGCATAGCCGCCGTTATCGGGGACTCTGCGGAAAAAGAGGTCGAAACAGGATTCGATTTCGGTCAAACCGTTTTCCAAGTAGCCGTTTGCCATGGTCAATTCGTAAAAATCCACGAGCATTGTCAGGTTTCTGACAGCCAGCAGTGACGGCTGATTTTCATACAGCATAGGAAAAACCTCGCTTTCATGACGATTTCACATAATCAATATTTTTGATACGATTGGGCAGGGCGCTGCATCGGATACAGCGCCCGCCGAATTGTTTTGTAGTAGGAGGAGAAATCAGCCGATTTCGATGATTTCGCCCAT
Organism: Oscillospiraceae bacterium; assembly: GCA_045642925.1. GTDB lineage: Bacteria > Bacillota > Clostridia > Oscillospirales > Ruminococcaceae > Firm-04. Next base: position 7,345 of record JAZUJW010000040.1, on the reverse strand, counting down.
CTGGTCACGAGCGCAGGAAACTGCGTTGGACTCATCGGTGTCGATGTGCATAGCGAGCTTGAACTTTTCGGAAACGCGGACAACGACATCACCGAGGACAGCTTTTCTGCCGTTGGTGTCGATTTTGACCCAGACGATCTGCTTGTCCTGCACACCGAAAGCAGCGGCATCAGCGGGAGTCATGTGAATGTGGCGTTTTGCAACGATGACGCCTTCAGAGATCTCGACTTCGCCGCAGGGGCCGACGAGTTTGCAGCCGGGGGTACCAGCGATGTCGCCGGACTCACGGATGGGTGCAGCGATGCCGATGGAACGGGCGTCGGTAGCGGAGAGTTCGACCTGGTTTGCAGGGCGGACAGGGCCGAGGATGGAGACATTTTTGAGGGTGTTCTTCGGGCCGACGACGTCGATGCGTTCTTCGCAAGCGAACTGACCGGGCTGAGAGAGGTCTTTTTTGTTTGTGAGTGCATGACCTTCGCCGAAGAGGATGGCGAGGGTTTCCTCGGTAACGTGTACGTGACGGGCAGAAGTTTCAACGATAAAGTTCATTGGGGTATACCTCCAGAAAAAATTTTCCGCACTGTAGAAACAGTGGGTAATGGAAAGGCAAAAGCCTGTAGCCTTTTTTATTGTACTACAAATTTGATTTTTCGTCAAGGGTTTTTCCGCACGCGGTCACAAAAGTTTTATTGTCAAACGGCAAAGTGAAAAGAATGCGGCTATTATATTGAGGATTCCAAAGGGAATTGAACGCATATTCTGCACCCCATTATGAGGAGTCCAGAGAGAATTGATTCCCTCCGGCAGAGTCCAGGGGCAGCGCCCTTGGACGCCAACAGACTGCAAGCAGTCTGCACCGCAGTCGGCGAAATCCCCTTTTTCGTTCTAAGGCTACACATATATATAATATACACACAAACAAAAGGCAGAAGAAACGTACTTTTTCGCGTTTCTTCCGCCTCATTGCCTCTTTGTCAGGGAATGCATGGCGAACCCCTTAATAGGGTTTCCCCCATACCCCCTCCTGATTAGTCGTAAGGAAACAGGGGTGTTTCGCGTGCATAGCCGGATAGTTCCGGAAAACTTTCCCTTTGAAATCCTTATGACAATAGCCGCTTTCGTTATCGCTTATTCAATCGTTTCAACTTTCAACAGATTCGTCGTGCCCGATACGCCAAGCGGTACACCAGCCGTAATGACTACCAGATTTCCCGGCTCTGCATACCCTGCCCTGCACGCCGCTTCTACTGCATGACTGAATAAATCATCCGTGTTCGTTTCCTCCGAAATCACCAACGGATGTACACCCCACGACAAATTCATCTGCCGCTGAATCATCGGATCCATCGTGCAGGAAATAATCGGGAACATCGGTCTGTATTTCGAAATCAATCGAGCCGTTTCTCCGCCTTTCGTCACCGTAATGATCGCCGTTGCATCCAGATCATGCGCCGTCGTCACCGTTGCATGAGAAATTGCATCTGCAATCGTCACTTTCTCTCCCATGCGGTTCAAAAATTCACCCTTGTAATCAATATTGCCCTCTGTCGTCACCGCAATGCGGCGCATCGTCCGTACCGCTTCCACAGGATACTGTCCCGCCGCCGTTTCTCCCGAAAGCATAATTGCACTCGTGCCATCATAAATCGCATTCGCTACGTCCGTGATCTCTGCACGCGTCGGACGCGGATGCGAAATCATCGAATCCAGCATTTGCGTTGCCGTGATGACCTGCTTGCCCGCTTCGTATCCCTTGCGAATCAACTCCTTCTGAATCGCAGGAATCTGTTCAAACGGAATCTCAACACCCATGTCACCACGCGCTACCATAATACCGTCTGCCGCATCCAGAATCTCGTCAATATTTTCCACACCTTCGCGGTTTTCGATCTTTGCAATGATGCGCACGCCGTACCAGCCAAGACTCTGCGTAAACTTGCGCAAATAACGAATATCTGCGCCTGTACGCGCAAAACTTGCCGCAATGAAATCAAATCCGAGCTTTGCACCGAATTCCAGATCGTTCATGTCTGCATCACTCAGATACGGCATCGAAAGCGTGACATCAGGGAAATTGCAGGATTTGTTGTTTTTCAGAGTGCCGCCATGCACAACCTTGCAGGTAATATCTGTTGAAGAAACATGGTCAACTTTCAATTCCACCAGACCATCATCAATCAAAACGGAATCGCCGGGTTTTACGTCATTTGTCAGACGCGCATAGGTCACACTGCCGACCTCTGCCGTGCATGGCACATCGCGTGTCGTCAGCGTGTAAGTATCACCATCCTGCAACTCCACAGGGCCGTCAGGGAATGTGCGCAGACGCACTTCAGGGCCTTTGGTATCCAGCATCGTGGCAATCGGCAGTCCGAGTTCTTCACGCAGGCGCACGACCTGTTCAAAGCGAATCTTATCTTTTTCATAGTCAGCATGGGAGAAATTAAAGCGGGCAACATTCATGCCTGCCTGCATCATCTGCCGCATGACTTCATCTTTATCCGTTGCAGGGCCGACCGTGCAGACGATTTTCGTTTTACGCAATACTTGGTTCATGAGTGGATACCTCCGATTCGTTTGTTATAATATCAGCATGGAATCGCCGAAGCTGAAAAAGCGATAGCGTTCTGCCACGGCAGTCTGATAAGCGTTCATGGTATGTTCGTAGCCTGCAAATGCAGATACGAGCATGATAAGTGTTGATTCCGGCAAGTGGAAATTGGTGATCAAGCCGTCAATGACTTTGAAATCATAAGGGGGATAGATGAAAATGCCCGTATCGCCCTCACAGGCACATAGTTTGCCATTCGCCTGAAATGCGCCTTCCAATGTACGGCAGGATGTTGTGCCGACCGCAATGACTCTGCCGCCGTGTTCCTTGGTTTTGCGAATTTTTTCGGCAGTTTCCGCAGGGACGGTATAATGTTCGATATGCATATGGTGGTTGCGGATATCATCTTCCTTGACGGGGCGGAACGTGCCAAGACCGACATGGAGGGTCACGAAAGCTTCATCAATGCCCTGTTCTTTCAGGGAAGCAAGCAATTCGGGGGTAAAGTGCAGACCTGCGGTCGGTGCGGCGGCGGAACCGAGTTCGCGGGAATAAACGGTCTGATAGCGTTCCTTATCCTGCAATTTTTCGGTAATATAGGGCGGCAGGGGCATTTGCCCGATTTCGTCGAGCACGGCATAGAGGTTGCCGTCGCACTCGAAGCGCACCTGTCTGCCGCCGTCCTCGGTGATGGCAAGGACTTCGGCTTCCAATTTATCGCCGAAACGGAAGCGGGTACCGATTTTGGCTTTTTTGGCGGGTTTGCAGATAATTTCCCATACTTTTTCCGCGACCGGTTTGAGGAGGAGGAATTCGATGGGGGTATTATTTTCGATTTTGACACCGTAGAGGCGGGCAGGGAGGACGCGGGAATCGTTCATCACGAGCAAGTCGCCTTTACGGAGGAAATTGCCGAGTTCGAAGAAGTGGTGATGCGCTACCGAGCCTGTTGTGCGGTCAAGGCAGAGCATTCTTGAAGCGGAACGGGGTTCGATAGGGGTTTGTGCGATCAGCTCCTGCGGCAAGTCATAGGCGTAGGTGCTGCGTTTTGTCCATTGGGGTTCAGTCATAGAAACAGCTTCCTTTCGGGTCACATAATCATTCCCAAATTACTCCATTATATATGATAGCACAATTTTCTGAAAAAAGCAAGGGGGGGCGCATGAAAAAATGGTTCCATGCACGCGAAGCGAAATGAAAGTTTTACTCGATTTTTTTTCAAAAAATCGCGAAGTCCAGAGGCAGAGTCTCTGGACGCCAACAGACTGCAAGCAGTCTGCACCGCAGTCGGCGAAACACCCCTGTTTCGCGCTTTGCGGAGCGCGACCAGGGGCGCTGCCCCCGGACTCCGCCAAAGGGAATGATTCCCTTTGGAATCCTCATGAAAAGAGCCACCTTTCGACGTTTTTTCCGCTACATTTCTGCTATCATTATGTCACAAATACAAAAGGGAGGTACTCTCTATGCGCCATTTCCGTAAAAAAACACTCTGCCTGCTACTGTCCGCCACCATGCTCAGCGGCTGCATCCCCCGCCCCCAAACCGCCGCCGTGTCAGCCGATTACCCGCCTATCCCCTATCAGGAACAAACCCTCTCACAACTCGCCCAATGCTTCTCTGCCCAGAATCACCTCGTCCGTTCTAACGCTTTTCCACATATCTGCGCCGTCTGGCTCCCCTATATGCTCTATGATACCCTCTTTCCCGTAAACGATGAAGCCGTCTGCCGCGCCCTCATCAGCCACTACCTCTCCCAAATCCAATCCCTCGGCATCAACACCATCTTCGCCCACGCCGTCGCCTTCGGCGAAGCCTACTACCCTTCTGCCCTCCTGCCGCCCGCCGCATCTGCCTGTTCCTTCGACCGCTTCGCCCTCCTCTCCGAAGAATGCCGCCGCCTCGGCATCTCCCTGCACGCATGGATGAACCCCCTGCGCCTCGCAACTACCACAGATATGGACAGCCTCCACGGCGATTCCCTCCTCGAACGCTGGTATACAGATGACAATACACGCGCACAGTATTTTTTGACATGGGAACAACGCTCCTATCTCAATCCTTCACAGGAAAATGTCCGCAGCCTGATTTGCCGCACCGCCGCCGAACTCCTCAATCGCTACCCCATCGACGGCATTCACATTGATGACTATTTTTATCCCACAACAGATGCCGCATTTGATGCGGATTCTTTCGCTTCCAGCCATGCAGCCCATCTCGCAGACTGGCGGCGCGAACAAATCACAGCGCTTGTACAGGCAATTCACGGCACTGTGCATAATATTGCAGAAGATGCGGTATTTTCCATTAGTCCACGCGGAAGCATCCAAGAAAATCATGATGAAGTGTACGCAGATGTGGAAGCGTGGTGCGCAGAAGGCGGCGTATGCGACTGGGTGATTCCACAATTATACTATGGCTTTGAAAACGCAGTTATGCCGTTTTCGAAGGTATTGGAGGAATGGACAACATTGCCGCGGGCTGTATCCGTATGCATGATGATCGGCATTGCCACGTACAAAGTCGGAGTGACGGATGTCTTTGCGGGCAGCGGCAGCAGAGAATGGATCGGGAACGAAGGGATTCCCGCGAAAGAAGCCGCAGAGGTTCTCTCAAATGATGCATTGTCAGGTGTTGCATTCTATCATTTTGGTACAACACTGGCACTTTCCGCAGAGGAACAAGAAGCGATTCAACAAGTCTTGTGTAACAAAGAAGATGCAAAAACGAATGAATAAAAATACAGGCAAGAGAACAAATTGTACTGTTCTCTTGCCATGCTATTTTGATTATTATGTAAATGCATCATTTTTCAGAATATAAAGGTATCATTGGCTGATTGTTTTATTTATGTGATAAATAAATTAATAGAGTTTTTAATTAACCAACTACCTTAATGATTCGCATAGAAAAATAAAAACCGCGACACTATTGCATCGCGGCTTTCGTGGAGCTGTTTACTGGAGTCGAACCAGCGACCTCATCCTTACCAAGGATGTGCTCTACCAACTGAGCTAAAACAGCATATTTACAGGAGTTTCATCCGTTTTGATTTTGTTCTCTCTCCTGACTGCTTTATAAGTATACTACATCAAGTGAAAAAAGTCAAGGGGTTTTTCGAAAATATTCCCAAATCGTGAATGTGCACAAATGTTATACTTAATATATGTGAAAAAGGTTGAAATTCTTGTCCTGAATACATTTGCTCTTGAAATTTCAGTCACTATATGATACAATTATGACTACAGTATGAACCTTAGATAGAAATTGTGTGACCTGCTTGATAGAACAGAAAGGATGAAAAAGAATATGAGAATCAAAAAAGCCCGTATTCTAACTGCTTTCGTCTCATTGCTCTCTGCCGCAGTGCTGACCGTTTCACTGTCTGCCTCTGCCGCAGAAACGATTGACCGCAATGGTGACGGCGTAGTAGATGTCTTTGACTATGTACTGGAAAAAAGAGATGCAGTCGAAGCTGCTGCACCTTTTACCATCAGTGTTTCTTCTGTGGAAGCGCTGGTTGGTGAAGTTGTATGGGTTGACATCATTGTTGAACATAATCCCCAGCTTGAAAACATCAATTTTACTCTGACTTACGATCCCGCACTTTTCTTTGCCGCGAACGAAGAAGGCGACCCCGACTGTGAGCTTGGCTCCCTTGGTCAGGCTTACGAGGCTGACATTTCCCTGATGGGTGCAAAAGGCACGATTCTGTTCACATCGGATGCCAAGGAAGGCAGAACGGGTGACGGCTTGTTCGCACGTCTTGGCTTCCGCGTACCGGATACGGCTGTGATCGGTGACTCTTTCGACCTGAACATCCAGAACATCAGCTGCAAAACCGCCGAAGGCACATTGCTGGACGGTTATCTGAACGAGCGTGGCTCAATTGATGTTGTAGAGACCAGAACACCGCAGTCCATCACCACGCCGACCGTGCAGGAAGGGACAAAGGGCATTGACGTATCGTTCTGGCAGGGCGAAATTGATTTCAATGCAGTAAAGGCAAGCGGCGTAGAATATGTCATTTTGCGTGCTGGTTATGGCAGACGCGCTTATCAGATTGATCCGAGTTTCTACCACAATTACGATGCGGCAAAGGCGGCTGGACTGCCTGTCGGCATTTACTGGTATTCATATGCACTGACGCCGGAAGATGCAGTGATGGAAGCAAAGGCGTGTCTGGAGGTACTCGGACACCGTACACTGGACTTCCCTGTTGCATTTGACATTGAGGAAAGCAAACAGCTCAAGCTGAAGCCGGAAGAATTCAGTGCAATTGCGACAGCATTCTGTGGAGAAATCGAGAAAGCCGGATATTACGCATCCATTTATGGTTCGGCAAATCCGCTGACGGCATTGCTGACGCCCGAAGCAAAAGCACGCTTCAATATCTGGGTTGCGCACTACAATGTCGCTGCACCTGCTTATGCAAATCCATATGGAATGTGGCAATATAGCTGCAAGGGAGTCGTCAGTGGCATCAAGGGCGATGTTGATTTGGATTATGCATATATGGATTACCCGTCGATCATTGCAGAAAAGCACATGAACGGATATCCGTAATTAGTTTCTCCGTTACTATCCGGCTATGCACGCGAAGCGAAATGAAAGTTTTGCGACAGCAGTCGGCGAAACGCCCCATTTCGTCTTATCTAATCAGGAAGGGGTTTCCCCTCGTGTCGTACCCAACATAAATAAAGAGAGGCAAGAAAAACGTGATTACTCGTTTTCTTGCCTCATTGTCTTTTTAGCGGGTACTGCATGGGGGAACCCCTTAATAGGGTTCCCCCATAC
>JAZUJW010000039.1:0-2873 GCA_045642925.1 Oscillospiraceae bacterium | reverse complement strand
TATTTTAGGGCAATACCGCACAGAGCTGGCGGCATAGGATGCGTATGGTCAAACGAGTTTGACCAGTCAGATTTTACGTCAGATTGTACAGAAATGATGCCGCTGGGCTGACGCCCAGCAAAGAATTTCTGTGCAAGATGGCGGAAAATATGCAAGCAGATGTGCCGCCAAGCCGCAAGGCGTGCTTTGTGCGGTGTTGCCTTAGATAACAATGATTGATAATATGATTATAACACACATTCTGTCTTTTGCCAAGGCGAATATCGCTAGAAAACATCTGATATTGTGGCAGGTCAGGTTGATGTGGGACGAGCCGTTGGCATCTTGTCTAAAATTTCAACTTTATCTTTGTGACAAATTACAAAAATATAGGTTTCACTTGACTTCACAACCATAATATGTGTATGATATTATTATGGTCTTGTACCATTCCATATAATATGATCGTTTTAAGAGGGAGGACGATTTTATGAAAACGGGAACCCATCATTTCAAAAGAGCCGCAGTGGTGCTGGCTGCGGCGGCATTGGCCATCGGGAGTGTTGTTCCCATGCTCGGACGCAATGCAATCGGTACATCTGTCATGACTGCCTATGCAGCGGACGAGGAGAGCTTTGAGGACGGCTCCAACGATACCTTTTATTACATGAAATATTCTGACCATATTTCTATTTGCGGATTGAAAAATGAGCCAAGTGATCTTGTCATACCTGAAACAATTGACGGTCTGCCGGTCACGAAAGTCCAGACGTATTCCTTTCAGTATCTTTCCATCAAGAGCGTTACATTTCCGGATTCTCTCAAAGAAATTGATTCGTATTCTTTTTCCGATTGCACGAATCTGACCGAAGTAACACTTCCGAAAAATATTGAACGACTCGGTTTCCATGTTTTTGAGAACTGTACCTCTTTGGAAACCATCAATTTTCCAGACCATCTGGTGAAAACATCCGATTTTACCTTTGAGAATACCCCGTGGCTGACTGCACAGCGCGAGAAGAATCCATTGGTCATCGTCAATAATGCATTGATTGATGCAAGAACAACAACAGGCGATGTGACGGTACCGGCAGGCGTAAAATATGTTGCCGCTGGTGCATTTTCGAAGAATGACAAAGTCACTTCCGTTGTATGTCCGATGAGTGTTACAGAAGTCGGTGACAATGCATTCTGGATGTGCAGCAATCTGAAATCCGTCGATATCAAAGGCGCAGAAATGCTTGGAATGATGACGTTCGGATACTGCGAGAAACTGGAAAGTCTGAAATTGTCCAAGAAACTGAAGACCATTGCCGAATACTGTTTTTCTGATTGTTCCAGTTCCGGCACGCTCACATTCTATGGTACCGAGGCTGATTGGAAAAATGTCGAAATTCTTGATACCGAAGAATACCTGAGCCGCGTGAAAATCGTATTTGACAACAGTCCGCTTGAAGAAGAGAATGAGGAAGTCACCGGCGATATCAATATGGACGGCGCGTGCAATGCTGCTGATGCTGTACTGCTGCAAAAATGGCTGCTTTCGAATCCGGATACCGAACTGAAAAACTGGAAAGCAGGCGATCTGGATCAAGACGGTCAGTTGACTGTTGTAGATTTCTCGCTGCTGAAAGCAGAAATTTTGAAGTGATAGCAGATTGAACTGCCTTCTATAACCATCAAAAACGAATCACCTCCTATGGTTCAGACGCCATAGGTGGTGATTCGTTTTATCGTATCAAATTAGACGGAAAACGCTTTAGGCAACACCGCACAGAGCTGGTGGTGCAGGATACGTATGGTCAAACGAGTTTGACCAGTCAGATTGTACAGAAATGACGCCCAGCAAGGAATTTCTGTGCAAGATGGCGGAAAATTTGCAAGCAGATGTGCGGCCAAGCCGTAAGGCGTGCTTTGTGCGGTGTTGCTTTAAGTGGATGCCCACCGTTTATTGTGCATTTTGATGATTGACTTTTTCCATACAATTCAGTATAATGATAAACGGCATTAAATTTACAAAGGAGTTATTATGAAAAATCGTTATTTAGCGTTCCTTCTCATTGCAACATTGGGTGCTTTCACCACCGGCTGTGATAACGCACAGCAAAATTCTGAAGATTCTGTCGCACTCGTTACAACGACCGAACAGAGTTCAGAAGACACTACGACCACGCAAAGTACTGAAGATACTACGACAACCGCCAGTACAACAACTGTCGTAAAGGAAAGCTTTTCCCTTGAAAATTTGCAAGTATTACAAGTAACCAGCGAACAGCTGCAAGACAACGTGTGGGAGGAAGTGATCTCCAATACAGCCCTTGGCGAAAACTGTTCACCGCAATTGACATGGGATGCCGCAGAAGGTGCTGGTGTTTATGCAGTCTATATGCTTGACGAAAGCGAAAGCAACTTCATTCACCTTAAAACCTGTGGTATTAAGGAAACTTCTCTTGCCGCTGGTGCTGTTCCGGAATATGGCGAAAAAAACAATCGTTATATCGGGCCGTATCCGCCCTCAGGTACACACGATTATGTTATTTATGTTTATGCACTGCGCGATGAGCCGAAAGAATATCCAGGTGCAGTCAAATCAACAGGCAGAGATGCGTTGACGCTTGGGGAAATCCTTGATATGAGTGCAAATGGTGAATCCGGAAATGTTCTGGCTTATGGTAAGCTTGCCGGAACATATACGAAAAAAGAGTTGGAAAGCTGATACAAAGCATTCAGGTTCACATTGTATATACCGATTCTAGGGCAACACCGCACAGAGCTGGTGGTGCAGGATACGTATGGTCAAACGAGTTTGACCAGTCAGATTTTTCGTCAGATTGTACAGAAATGATGCCGCTGGGCTGACGCCCAGCAAAGAATTTCTGTGCAAGATGGCGGAA
>JAZUJW010000038.1:0-10989 GCA_045642925.1 Oscillospiraceae bacterium | reverse complement strand
TGACAGAGATTGGTGATGTACTGAAGAATCAGACATCGACCGAGGGTGAATCCGAGGAATAAAAGCGGACGCTTCCGCATCATTTCATGAGGATTCCAAAGGTGGCTGCACGCAATATATGCGGCACTTATATTGAGGATGGCAAACGGAATCATTCCCTTTGGCAGAGTCCAGAGGCAGCGCCTCTGGTCGCGCTCCGCAGAGCGCGAAACACCCCTGTTTCCTTACAACAAATCAGGAGGGGGTATGGGGGAACCCTATTAAGGGGTTCCCCCATACAGTTCTGTGATAAAACAAAGGAAGGCAAGAGAACGGTATGTAACGTTCTTCCTGCCTTCCTTTATTTATGTCGGGTACGACACGAGGGGAAACCCCTTACTGATTCGTTGAACGAAAAAGGGTGTTGCCTTTAATTTCGCTTCGCGTGCATAGCCATTTTTATCGGATAAAATCTTATTTCACAGAATTTCCGTTTCATCAGGATCCAGCACAATGGATGTCGTGATGACATCTGCACTCTCCAGTACCACAATTTCCATTTCTGCCTTCACATAACTCTCTTTCATGAATGCTCCTCCTTCAAAGCAGGTTTTGCCCCGCAAGTACCTTGCAAGCTTCTGCATAATCATACAACGCGACACAAAGCTTCTTCAGCGAATCGTCCACACTATTCGTGGAAAGTACTTTGTAAATGTAATCGTAAATACAATAATCAAAGCCCTCGATCTTCTGGTCATACTGCGTCGGCGCAAAGGACTTTTCTACATAGTAAACCGTTTCGCCTCCATCATACGAATACTTCATATTTCTGCCCGCACCATCTGACGTGAAATAATGACGAAGTATCGTGTTGGTTTTGAGAAGCAGCGAAGAACCGGCATAATCTGCATCCTCAATGCCCTTCGACGGCGTGATGTTCTTCATCACTCGCGCATAATCATCCGTTGCGTAATTTTTCGGATAATCAATCGTCTGATTAAAATAGCACTGGGAGAATCTGCCATAATCCAGGAATTTCTCCACAAAATCTGCGTATCTGCTATCGCGTTGGCTGAGTGCAGCTGCATATTCATCAACCGTGAACTGAATGGTGTCTATTTTTGAGCTGTCACCAAGCGTGATCTGCGCGGTGATCATGTCAAACATATTCTGCGCGGAAACACTGCAGCGGAATACATAGTATTCTTTGTTGTCCACAGTTTTCCGTTCGGCTTCAGAAACAAGCACCTTCTGCACAGATTGATCAGGCAGAATGAACCGCAGATATGCATTCGGATCTTCTGTCACACAGGAATCCAGCGACATATAAACATTGACACCGATCGAACCATCCAGCGTCAGCGAATAACCTTCGAAACGGGAATTGGAATACACACGGTCTGCACCGCAGTAGGTGCATTTGTCATGGTAATATTCATGGAACTGCGGATATTCCAGGAATTTGTCATTGCCTTTTTCGACATTGATTGCCTCCCACTGTTCCGGCGTACCGCAGTAAATGATGGTGTTCAGGTTCTTTGCAGTCGTGAATGCGTACTGATCAATGAATTTCAGGCTGGTCGGAATATAGAGCTTTTTGAGGCTGAGGCAGTATGTGAATGCGCCTTCTCCGATCTTCGTGATATTCTTGGAAAGTTCGAGTTCACTCAGATTGAAGCATTGCGCAAAAACGGATGGCTGCAGTTCAGTCACGCCGTCAGGCATCGCAAAGCTTTTCAGGGCGACACAATTATTGAATGCGGCAGAACCGATGGAAGTCAGCTTGGAGTTATCCGAAAAATGAACATACTTCAAATTGTGGCAGTCGATGAATGCATTATCTTCCAGCGTTTCGACCGAATCGGGAATGGTCACTTCTTCCATGCCGCAGGCGAAAAATGCTTGGAAGCCGATGTTTTGCAGACCTTCGTGCATCACCAGATTTTTCAGATTATTGCATCCTGCGAAGCAGTCATGCGGGATGTTTTTGACTTTTTCGGGTATTTCAATGGTTTCGGCGGGACGGCAGCAATAGAAGGAAGCGATGCCGAGTGTTTCCAGTGAACTTGGCAGGTCAATGGTTTCCAGACATTCTGCGCCATAAAATGCATAATCATCAATAGCAGTCAGACCTTCCGGGAAATTGATGGTTTTGAGCTTTTCACAGTGTGCGAAGGAATTCACATTGATTTTTTTGATTGTGGAAGGCAGAACGACTTCTTCCAGATTCAGTAAATATTCAAAGCCGCGGATTGCTGTGGACTGGATGCCTTCTTCAAAGACGATTTTTTTGATCAGATTGCGGTATTTCGATTCTCTGTTCCATCCTGACGTGAAGGAAGCAGTTGTTTGCTTCTCGTCCATACGGCAGTTGCCGCTAATTGTCAGTACCCCGTCCGAAGAGAGCTTCCAATGAATTTTATCAGATGTGGAGAAGCCCCATTCAGTTCCTTCTGCAAGATCGAAGGGCTGAGAAACGCCTGTCAGCTTCAAATCATGCATGAAGACATTGGATGGAAATGTGAGGTCTTCGGGAATATCCGCTTTGACAAGGCTGGAACATTCTGAAAATACGCCCTCACCAATCGTGATATTCGGATTGGTGATTTGAATGCTTTCGAGTGCTGTGCAGAACTGAAATGCACAGTCACCGATTTCTTCAACACTGTCGGGAATGACAATGTTTTTCAAGCCTGTACATAATTCAAATGCATTGTAGGCGATGGTTTTCAGTCCATTCGGCAAAGAAATGGATGTCAGGGAAGAACAAGAAGAAAAGGCATACTCATGAATGGTCGTGACCGAAGACGGAATGTTGACGGATTTCAGGTTCGTGCAGCCGCCGAACACATTCGTACCAAGCGTTGTCAGACCTTCGGGCAGAACGACCTTTTCCAATAAAGGCGAATCTGCCATGACAGCGCCATCAAATTCTGTGACTGAATTCGGAATCACGATTTCGGTGCAGCCCGTATTTGAGAACGCTCTGCTTTCGATTGAAGTAACGGATGACGGAATGGTAATGGAAGTGAGCTTAGTCGCGCCGGCAAATGCGGATTGACCGATGGTCGTAACACTGCTTGGAATCGTCACTTTTGTAAGGTTTTTGCAGCTATAGAAGGCATATTGACCGATGGATTTCACACCATCCTGAATGATGACTTCTTTGATGAGGTTACGGCTGTCGTTCCATTCAACACTTGCAGAATTAATGACATGTGGCATTTCAGTAGAACCGCTGATGGTCAGAACACCATTTTCGTCAAGGTTCCAGGTGATATCTGTGTCGTCGGCACTTGCTGTCAAAACGATATTGTTGTTGCAAGAAATGGGTACCATTGCATTGTCCATTGCCAGAATGGACAGTACAGCCAGAAAAACGGCTGTGGCTCTCTTTCGCTTGTTCATAAATTACCCTCCTAATAATCGTCATAAACAGAATTATACAACAGATTGTATATAGAGAGTATATCATACTTTATTTCAAAATGCAATAGAAAATTTACATCACATTAATATTTTATTCATATTCCTAGCATGATTAACAAAATACGTCAACAATATCAGATGGCAACAGGCACACAGTGTTCGATTCTGTTCACTGTGTGCCTGTTTTTTCAGAAGAATGAAATTGTACCATCAAGAAAAGATGCCCAGCGCTTGCATCACGTCCGTCAGCGTCAGACCATAATCAAGGAGCCAGTTATTTGCAGCAGAATACAATTCCGGCGAATCGGGCGGATAATCTCCTGCTTTCGAATACAGTACGCCTTCTTCGAAATAATATGGGCTATCTGCCCAGAGTGCAAGGATGCTTTCCGTTGACCATTCCGTGCCTGCCGTGCTGGAAACCACAGAGGATACCGGATGGGAAGCCGAGGAAGATATGACCGGAGTTGATTGTACTTCCGTGCTGTCCGTTGAAGCCACTGTAGAAGGTTCTGTAGCGCGCGTAGACGAAATCACAGGCGGCGCTGTGACAGAGGATTCGGTCGGGATGGTCGTTTCTTCGGTTTGCGATTCTGTTGGATGGGTGGTATGTTCTGTTTGTGTATCGGGTGTGTTGCTTGTCACTTCTGTCTGTTCTGTCACCTCATCGGTTACAATCGGCAGAACGGTAGTTTCTGCTGTTTCTGTGTCGACATCCTGCGTTGTGTCGGTCGTTGACGTACTGTGCGTTGTCTTGACTGATACGGTTGTAGGATTTGTCCGTTCCGTGGTGTTTTTGGAGGTATTGACGACCGATGTTTGTGTGGTTATCGTTGTTGTAGTGGTTGTATTGCCGGGGGTGACCGGCGGTGCAGACGGGCGGTGCAGATATATGCCCAGACTCACAAATCCGATGCACGCGGCGGCGGCTGTTGCCATTACCATGGCACGCTTCCGGATCGGTTTCTGCTGTATGTCTTCCTGCGGCAGGGACTCCATCAGTAGATCTGCATCCAATTCGCCCATGATATCCAGCAAATGATCTGCATTCACAGCAATCCCTCCTGTTCCAGCATTTCCCGCAGGGTATTGCGTACCCGCAGAAGCGTCACTTTCACTTTACTCTCCGAAAAACCGTTCTGCTTCGCAATTTCCTTGACAGACAGCATATAGGTATAGCGCTGTACGAACATCACGCGCTGTTCCTTTGGCAGACTGCGCAAAAATGCCTGAATGCGTTCCCGCAGTAGCCGATGCTCCGTTTCCTGTTCAACAGAAGTGTTGTCTGAAATACATTCCGCAAGTTCATCCAGTACCACAGTCGTTTGGTTCGAACCGCGTTTTGAGCGTCCCAGACTGCGGAAACGGTCGATTGCCAAGCGGCGGACGATCACGATCAGGTATGCAAGAAAATTCTGCGGTTCATCGGGCGGAATGGCATTCCATGTCCGCATCCATGTGTCATTCGTACATTCGTCAGCATCTTCTGCATTTTCCAATATCCGATATGCGATCCCGTGGCAATTTTTGCCGTATTTCAGCGCTGTTTCTGTAATTGCACGCTCATTGCGGCGAAAATACAGCGCAATAATTTCAGCATCGTCCGTTTCAAACACCGCCTTTCTCCGTATTGACGACAGAAGCTGTCCTCATATTACAGTATAGCACATTTTTTCGTTTTCTGCAAGAAAAGGTTGCAATGTCATGAATATTTTGCTATAATAAGATACAGAATAAATGAAAGGGTGTTTCGTATGTTTTTTCTTGTTTTATTTGTAATTATGTTTTTTCTGTCGATTGGCGGCTGTATCTATCTTGTACGAAGCACGCATCAATGCCCATTGCTTTCGAAAATCATAGACAAGCATCCGAAGCTTGCATGGGTACTTTCTTTTCTTCCTGTATTTTTGCTCATTGCCGTCGGTATCTGGAATGTCTACACTGCACTTGTCGCCGCAATGTATCTTATTGTCATCTGGATAATTGTGGACGCACTCGGATGGATCGTGCGAAAATGCACCAAAGGAAAGTATTCAGCGCCTTTTTCCGGATATTCTGCTATCATTGTAACTGCTGTTCTTTGCGTCTATGGCTGGTATACTGCACATCATGTCGTGCAGACCGACTATGACCTGACCACCGCGAAAAATCTCGGACAAGATTCCCTTCGCATCGTGCAAATGGCAGACAGCCATCTCGGCGTCACATTGGACAGCACATCATTCCCGCAGGAATGCGTGCGCATTAACGCCCTTCATCCCGATTTGGTTGTTATTACGGGCGATTTTGTCGATGATACAAGCTGTCGCGCAGACATGGAAGCCGCGATACTGGCACTGGAAGAAATTCAGACGACCTACGGTGTATTTTATTCATTCGGCAATCACGACAGAGGCTATCACGCATCGGGACGCGACTTTACCGCAGAGGAAATGTGCAGTTTCATGGAAGCACACCATATCACGGTACTGGAAGATGACATACGATCGCTCAACGAACGGCTCACCCTCATCGGACGCAAGGATACCTCCGACAAGGAACGCCTTTCGATGGACGCATTTCCGCCCATTTCCGACAGCTACACCATTGTGCTTGACCATCAGCCAAACGATTTTGATGCAGAAGCGGCTGCCCATGCCGACCTTGTCCTCTGCGGTCACACCCACGGCGGTCACATTTTCCCCGCAGGCCCGATCGGTGTCCTCATGGGCAAAAACGATGCATATTATGGACATATACGGCAGCAGGATACCGATTATATCATCACATCGGGCATTTCCGGCTGGGCGATCCCGATTAAAATTGGCGCTTTATCAGAATTTACTGTCATTGACGTGACAGCCGCATAATGCTGTCTGCATCAGGCTAATTTCGTAAACTATCGTCTCAAAATGGAACAGATTTCCACCGCTTTCAGTCTGAAATCATACCAGATTGACAAAAATCATATTCCCGATTGACACTTTCACCAATTTGTGATATACTTTTTTGTGTACAAAGAAACAGAAAGGATTCTGCGGTTATGAATATTTGGCACAACATTTCACCAAAACGTATCACCCCGAACGATTTTGTCGCCGTCATTGAGATCCCAAAAGGCAGCAAAAATAAGTACGAACTCGACAAGGAAACCGGACTCATCAAGCTTGACCGCATTCTGCATACTTCCACGCATTATCCTGCAAACTACGGTCTGATTCCGCGTACCTATGCCGATGACAATGACCCGCTGGACGTGCTGGTACTTTGCTCGGAAACGCTGTTTCCCATGACGCTCGTCCGCTGTTATCCCATCGGTGTCATTCGCATGATTGACCAGGGACACCGCGATGACAAAATTGTTGCTATCCCGTTCGATGATCCGAACTACAACACCTACCGCGACATTTCAGAGTTGCCCGCGCACATCGCAGAGGAAATGACACATTTCTTCCGTGTTTACAAAGAACTCGAACAGAAAACCACTGCCGTGGATGAATTCGGCAATGCGGAAGTCGCACGTACCATTATCCAAGCGGATATCGACCGTTATATTGACCATTTCTGCAAATAAGCTGCGCATCTAGGGGGAATTTCCCCTGTGATAGAAAGAAAGGCAGTCGCACAAAAAATGCATGAGCGTTTGCGATGCTGCCTGAAGAATAGAAATGTGGAGGATGTACCGCTATGACTCTTGCTGCCAGTGACACGCTTTATCAGAAGAACAAACCTGTTGCACCGCTTGGCATTATTGCGATGCCCGGTTCCGAACAGCTTGCCCAGAAAATCAACCGCTATTTGGTTACATGGGCAAACGAAAACGGCATTCCCGATACCGATTATCTGATTGAATGCGAATGCCCGCGTTTTGCTTCGGGCGATGGCAAAGGTTTGATCAAATCGACCATTCGCGGAAAAGATTTGTTCATCGTGATTGATGTCGGCAATTACAGCTGTACCTACAAAATGTTTGACCGTGTCAATTCGATGTCACCTGATGACCATTATCAGGATCTGAAGCGTATCATTCAGGCGGCTTCCGGAAAAGCGCATCGTCTGAACGTGGTGATGCCGATTCTTTACGGCGGCAGACAGCACCGCAGAAATTATCGTGAATCTCTGGACTGTGCTTGTGCATTGCAGGAACTGGAAGCGATGGGTGTTGAGAACGTCATTACATTTGACGCACATGATCCTCGTGTCAGCAACGCAGTACCGCTGATGGGTATTGATAATGTCATTCCGTCGTATCAGGTACTGAAAACCATGTTGAAAAGTCTGCCTGACCTTGACATTAATGCTGAAAACTTCATGGTCATCAGCCCTGATGAAGGTGCACTGGGCAGAAATATGTATTATGCAACGATGCTGGGTGTAAACCTTGGTATGTTCTACAAGCGCCGTGATTATTCGCGCATTGTTGATGGCAAGAACCCAATCGTAGCGCATGAATATCTGGGTAATCCTGTTGAGGGCAAGACGGTATTTGTAGCGGATGATATTATTGCATCCGGTGAATCCATGCTTGACCTTGCGCGGAATCTGAAAGAGAAGAAAGCATCGCGTATTCTGGCATATGCTACATATGGTTTGTTCACGCACGGACTGGAGAAGTTTGACAAGGCATATGCAGAGGGAACGATTGACGCAGTATTCGGAACGAATCTGACATATCGCAGACCGGAACTGCTGGAGCGTCCGTGGTTCCATGAGGTAGACGTATCCAAGTATGCGGCATATTTCATTGCATCTATCAATCATGATGTTTCGATTAGTTCTGTGATTGACCCGCACGAAAAGATTCGTGCACTGCTGGCAAAGCAGCACAATACAGAGGACTAAGCGCATAGCCTGCACCCCATCATGAGGATTCTAAAGGGAGAGTCTCTCCGTAACAATCCGGCTATGCACGCTAAAGTTTTACTTGATTTTCAAAAATGTTGGCGGCTTTTTTATTGAGGATTCCAAAGGGAATCAATTCCCTCTGGACTCCTCATGATGGGGCGCAGGATAGGCGCTCAATACACTACTGATTCTTCACTGCGTATGCACACTGTTAAAATTCCTTCACATTAGTGCGCGATGCTTGAATATCGCTGCTTGGCGTTTTCAAATTTGTGCACACTCACAAAGTTTTTCGGTGTCTTCCTTTTTTTACCTTTTTCCATTGACAAATCCCCCCGTAATGTGCTATGATACAAACAGTTCAAACCGAAACCGTTGAAGCGGAGATAAAGCTGTGTATGCCTTTACAGAGAGTTCGGATTGCTGAGAACCGAGCAAGAATCAGTACAGCAAATGGCCCGTGGAGGGCGCAGTCGATGAAAATCGGTAAAACTGCGACGTGAGGACATACGTCAGTTGTCAGGGATATGTAGTATCCTCTAAAGTGCATGGGTTTTCCCCATGAATCAAGGTGGCACCGCGAGTGTTATATCGTAAATCACACTCGTCCTTGACTGTAAGCAGTTGAGGACGAGTGTTTTGTTTTTTACAAAGCCAAATCACACATGGAGGGAATTGATTATGAGTAATCCAAAAGGACGTTTTGGAATTCACGGCGGACAGTATATCCCCGAAACGCTGATGAATGCCGTCATTGAACTCGAAAAAGCATACGACCGCTACAAGGATGACCCGGAATTTCAAGCAGAATTGACGAAGCTGCTGGACGAATACGCAGGCAGACCTTCCCGCTTGTACTTCGCGGAAAAGCTGACCAAAGAACTCGGCGGCGCGAAAATCTATCTGAAACGTGAAGACCTGAACCACACAGGTGCGCATAAAATCAATAACGTGCTTGGTCAGGCACTTCTCGCAAAGAAAATGGGCAAAACCCGTCTGATTGCCGAAACGGGCGCAGGTCAGCACGGCGTTGCAACCGCAACCGCAGCCGCACTCATGGGCATGGAATGCGTCGTTTTCATGGGCGAGGAAGATACCAAGCGTCAGGCATTGAACGTGTATCGTATGCGTTTGTTGGGCGCAGAGGTCGTTTCGGTCACATCCGGTACGGCAACACTCAAGGATGCCGTTTCGGAGGCAATGCGCGAGTGGTGCAACCGTATCGAAGATACCCACTACTGCCTCGGTTCTGTCATGGGCCCGCATCCGTTCCCGACAATCGTTCGTGATTTTCAGGCTGTCATTTCCAGAGAAATCAAGGCACAGCTGATGGAAAAAGAAGGCAGACTGCCGGATGTCGTGATGGCTTGTGTCGGCGGCGGTTCGAATGCCATCGGCACGTTCTATCACTTCATTGAAAATCCCGAAGTTCGTCTGATTGGCTGTGAAGCTGCCGGCAGAGGCATTGATACTTTTGAAACTGCCGCAACCATCAATGTTGGCAAGCTGGGTATTTTCCATGGTATGAAATCCTATTTCTGTCAGGATGAATTTGGTCAGATCGCACCTGTTTACTCGATTTCCGCCGGCCTTGACTATCCCGGCATCGGCCCGGAACACGCACATCTCTATGACATCGGCAGAGCGGAATATGTTGCCGTGACGGATGAAGAAGCAGTCAACGCATTTGAATATTTGTCCCGTACGGAGGGCATCATTCCTGCGATCGAGTCGTCCCATGCAGTGGCGCACGCATTGAAAATTGCGCCGACCATGGACAAAGATCAGATCATTGTAATTACGATTTCGGGACGCGGTGACAAAGACTGCGCTGCGATTGCAAGATACAGAGGGGAGGATATCCATGAGTAATTTGAAGAAAGCATTTGAGAACGGAAAGGCATTGATTCCGTTTGTGACCTGCGGTGATCCTGATTTGGAAACGACCGCGAACAATATTCGTGCACTTGTAGAAAATGGAGCAAATGCGATTGAAATTGGTATTCCTTTTTCAGATCCGACTGCGGAAGGCCCGATGATTCAGGAAGCGAACATCCGCGCATTGCAGGGTGGAGTCACAACGGATAAGATTTTCGAATTTGTGAAGGAATTGCGCAAGGATGTGACTGTACCGTTTGTATTTGTGACGTATGCGAATGTGGTATTTTCGTATGGCACGGAGCGTTTTGTAAAGACGTGTGCAGAAGTTGGGATGGATGGGCTGTTCATTCCGGATGTACCGTTTGAGGAGAAGGAAGAATTTGACGGTGTATGCAAGCAGTATGGTGTTGATTTGATTTCGATGATTGCTCCGACCTCGAAGAAGCGCATTTCGAAGATTGCGAAGGAAGCGACGGGATTTGTATATGTTGTGTCGAATCCGTCCACGGCGAATGAGGAGCTGGCGTATCAGAGTGATGTCAGTGAAGTTGTGAAAGAAATTCGCGCATATACGGATGTACCGTGTATTATCAGCAGTGGTATTTCGACTGTGGAACAGGCATCGCAGATGGCAGCGGTTGGAGATGGTATTGTAGTTGAGGTTGCGGTAACGGGGCTTGTGGCACATTACGGGAAAAAATCGACGGAGAAGGTTGCGGAATACGCGAAGCAGATGGCAGAAGCAATCAAAAATTAAGGCATATCATGAGGATTCCAAAGGAAAAGTATTTCCGTAGCTATTCGGCTATGCACGCGAAGCAAAATTAAAGTTTTGCGGTGGCTTTTTCAAAAGCTTGCGAAGTCCAGGGACGCTGT
>JAZUJW010000037.1:0-25595 GCA_045642925.1 Oscillospiraceae bacterium | reverse complement strand
CCATGACCTGACAGAAAAGAAAGTATCACTCATCAGCCTGAAAGAGAACCTTGACACAAACACTCCGCAAGGTAAGTTCATGCTGACCGTGTTCGCAGCTCTGGCAGAACTGGAACGAGAAACGATTTTGCAGCGGCAGCGAGAAGGTATTGCGATTGCCAAACAGAACGACAAGTACAAAGGTCGCAAGCCCATGCCACTCGATGAAGCCAAATTCCGTGCTGAATGCAAGAAATGGCGCAATGGCGAACAAACGGCAGTCGAAACCATACGGAAAATGAACATGAAGCGCGGTCGCTTTTACAAGACGGTAAAAAGACTAGGACTCTGAGCTATGAATCAGATTGGTAGGATCGAAAGCATCACTTCGGTAATACGGAATGATGCTTTGCTTTTTTAAGCACTCTATAATCAGTGTTTTATCATACGATTCTATTGACTAGTATAGAAAACTGTGCTATAATACTTATACTTATATGCGGCGGCATTTTAATCCGCTGAGAACGTTGGGAACACGTAAAGCCAGAAAGTAATACAATGAGCAAGAAGAAAACTAAAGCATTCAAATTGGGCGAACTTTTTTGTGGACCGGGTGGCATAGCCTGCGGCGCACACATGGCACAAAGCAAAGACGGTTCGCTATCTATTATCCATGCATGGGCATCCGATTTTGATCCCGATACTTGTCAAACGTATTCCGAAAACATATGTAACGGCGATTCAACAACTGTGTACTGTGAGGATGTCCGTGACTTGGATATCGACAAGCTCGGTGAAATTGATGCATTCGCATACGGTTTCCCTTGTAATAGTTTTTCAAATGTTGGTGAACATCAAGGATTGGACAATGAACAATTCGGACAGTTATATACATACGGCATCAAAGTGCTTCGCAAGTTTCAGCCAGCATGGTTTCTTGCTGAAAATGTAAGCGGTTTGAAGTCTGCCGGATCTGGTGAGCATTTCAAGCAGATTCTTCGTGATATGGAAGATGCAGGATATGTGCTTACACCTCATATGTACAAGTTTGAGCAGTACGGCGTACCGCAAACAAGGCACAGAATAATCATAGTCGGTATTCGTAAAGACTATGATGAAAAAGGAATCAAATTCCATGTTCCTTCTCCGGAAATGTATAGTGCTTGTGATATTTCGGCACGAACAGCCTTATCTGGAATTCCAGAAAATGCAGCAAACAACGAAATCAGACCACTGCAAGAGAAGGTTCGCAAGCGACTTTCCTATATTAAGCCCGGCGAGAATGTATGGCAAGCGGAAAATATGCCGGAAGAACTAAAGATAAAAACTCGGACAAAAATCAGTCAGATTTATAGAAAGCTCGATCCGGACAAACCGTCATATACCGTAACAGCAGCTGGCGGCGGTGGCACATTCATGTATCACTGGTCAGACGAACAGAGGGAACTGACTAATAGAGAACGTGCAAGAATCCAGACTTTTCCAGATGATTTTGTGTTTTATGGAAAGTACTCATCGGTTCGCAAGCAAATCGGAATGGCAGTTCCTCCGGCAGGAGTAAAAATTATTTTTGAAGCGATATTGAATACTTTTGCAGGAATTAAATATCCATGGATTGAAGCTGAAACAAAAGACGAATAAATATAAGGAGGGCATTATGGCTTATTCTCATTGGTTTGTATCAAGACAAAAAAGGCAACTCACGACTATTCTTCAAGCACTTATCGCATATAACGATGTGTGCATCGGAAAAGTCTGGACGCGAGATTTACAGCTGGAATTGGAAGATGCCCTCGGAAACCGAAGTATTACTGAACACGGAACGCTTCGTGCAAGACGTTCCGGTTCAGGCGGCGGCGGAACTCGAACACTCTTTAAGCAGATGAAAGATCTCGGCTTGGTATTCATCGAAGATGAAAACCGAAAATGCCGATTAACGCTGATTGGTGAGGAACTCGTCAAAGGTAACATCACATTTGTGAATGCGATGCGTTTGCAACTCAAAAAATACCAATACCCTTCTGCAACTTCTTATTCTGGGACTGGTAGCATTGACAGCAGTTTTCGTGTTCATCCATTTCAATTCATGTTACGGCTTCTGAAAGATGCAAGGTTGAACAACACTTTATCAACCAAAGAAATGTATGGCATTGTCATTCATTACGCAACAAGCGATTCAGATGCAACTTTTGATAAAGTGGTCAAATTGATTGTCAAATACCGTCGAAATGCAATCGGAAATCAGTTTGTTGAGGACGATGTCCACAAAACCTATTGGAACATTGCCAATACCTTTTTCAACTATCTGAATATGACACAATATATTGATCGCGGCGCTCAATCAATCAGTATCCGTGTCGGAAAAGAAGCAGAGGTAGATGCTTTCATTGACGAAAATCCGACTTTTATCCCAAATCCTGAAATCACGGAAAATTATATTCGTGCTTACGGAAAAGGCAACTCTGCAAAAGACCTTCGGAATTTTGAGCGAGAACACGTTTTGTCGCAACGCGAGAGAAACGAAGCGAGAATCAGGCATGAATATGTGCTTCTTGCCTTGAAAACACCCATAACCGGAATTACGCAGGATATTGTGCAGCATATCATGGAAAAGACTGGAATTGATGAGCGAACAGTTGAAAGTTTCCTGATTCAGAATTACCCTCACGGTAATATCTCTGATTTTTTCCTATCGTACAAAGAATTTGCTCACATGGGTACAGCTGGTGCAAAAGACTTTGAATTAGCCACTTGTGAAATGTTCAAAAAGATTTTCAAAATGGAAGCTAAGTATGTTGCCCCGCTCGGCAATACTCCTGATGTGTTTATCGAATCGAAAGAAGCAGGATACTGTGGAATTATTGACAATAAAGCATATCACAATGGGTACAGTATTACTGGCAACCACAAAAGAGTAATGGAAGATGTCTATATCCCTACTTATCAGCAATATGGTGAAACGCAAGCTCCATTGGCGTTCTTCACATATATTGCCGGTTCATTCAAATCAACAATCAACACGAGTATCACACAAATGCATCGAGATACAGGCATAAATGGTTCTGCAATGCCCGTAGACCTGATGATAAACTTAGCCCAAGACTATGCCGAAAAAGGATATACTCATGAAGATCTAAAAACTATTTTCTCGGTGAATCGAGAAATCAGTATATCAGATTTGCGCTAATTTGTAAATAAGACAATAAAGCAAGTTGTATCACAAAAGGTGATCAACTTGCTTTGTCTTTTCATAATGTACCATATTTCTACACAATATACAATCACAGCATCTTAAAAAAATATTTGTTGTTTAGTATTGACAAATTATAAATTATGTGGTATAATACAAACAGACTTTACGAGAGGGTTTGAAAGGAAGGTAATACTATTATGATAAACTCCAAACAGGATCTTACAAATCATCAAATTGCACACAGCATAATGGATATAGTGCATACACTGTATCAGCAATACTTGAATTCGGTAATGAATTCGAATGAAGAAAACAACATGACTGCATTCTATAATCCTTGGAACTTTTCCGAATTTGCCGATGCTGACGAAATCGAATCAGAACTTTCTTCTGATAAATATCAAGATCTTCCTGATTTTGTTAATTCTGATTTAATTCAGATCTATCGAAGTGCCTATGAAGATTTGATAAACGAGATTGCTCAAGACCTACACGCAAAGGATATACCAGATATGGAAATGGAAAGACCAGCGTATGAACCCGAACGATAGTAATAGAAAAGCCGCCTTACAAGGCGGCTTTTCTTATTCATTCATCTTCTTCGTTTTCGCAGTCAAAGCGTGTCATGTAAAGTAACCTTGTATTGCCGCATTCATACCAACCGGCATTTTCCAGCAAATCCCATTCTGCTTTATTCTTCGCACTTTCCGGATAAGGCTCTACTCCGCTGACACGCATACCGGCAGAGCGCAGATACAACTCAGGAGCAACATGAATCTCAACTTCTGGCTTTTCTTGTGCCGCATCCGGATTTCTCATTCTTTCAAACTTTTCATTCCGGATTCTCGATACCAGACCACAAGCTAAGTCTGTCATTTGTTGCTGTTTGCTATTATCAAACAGAAGCGGCGCAGGGAAAAAACAGATTAAATCAATATAGTGATCATCTTCTTCATCGTATGCACAACGCTTATGGACAACTTGAGGTTCAACTTCATCTTCAAGTGTGTCATTGATAATCATGATCAGATGACCAAGCAAACCTTCGAGATAGTTCGCTTTGAAATCGTCATTGTCATATTCCGGTGCGATACTGATTGTATCAACATAATATATATTCTTGAGAATATCAGATAATAAAGATGCAGCACTCATTGATTCGTCATTCAGAGCAGACCAAACATATTCAAGATCAGCCGAAAAATCATCACAGAGAATATGTGGATCGTAGCCATAGTCTTGCATAAGGCTACTCATGATCAGCCAACCGGATAGACGGCACACTTCTTTGCCAAGTTCCTTGTTATCTTCGGGTTCATCGCTCAGATTGCACATATCAAATTCAGACAGCTCACGGATTGAGATAGTAGCAATCGGAATGAAGTCCGGCTCGTTCAGCTCATCATCCTCATCAATTTCCTCACACGTTTCTCCTGCGGCTTCGCATTCAGCACGATATTCAGCCGCATGGTCGATTTTAATAACTTCATAGCGAATCAGAAATTGACGAGTTTCCTCCTCTGAAATCATCAGCGGAATAATCGTTTCAATCGTTGTAATCTTTTCAAAATCAGACATTTTCATCATCCTCCTGTTTTTTCTTTTCAGCTCGGAGCTTTCTTTGCTCTTTCGCTTGTTTGCTTTTGGTCATGTGATCCTTGCCGTAGGTTTCTTCATACCATTCAAGGAAATTGCCAAATACTGCTTCTTCTGCTTCTTTTCGTGCAGCGATACACTTTTCAATATCACTGGATGATTTTAGAAAATAAACAGTTCTCTGAAATGTAATAGTGGCTACCCATTGCTTTCTTGCTTTATTATAAGTAACACCTCGCACACCGGAAGTGTTATTCCTTTGAGGTTTTTTATATCCTCCATCCCGAAGCCGAAATGGTTGTGTTTTTGTATCTGCAAATACTTGACTGATTTGCTGTCTGGATTCACGATCAAGACATCCGCATGATTTCGTTAGTCCATCACGCAAACACCGTCCAAGCACATCCTTTAATCCGCCACAATCACATTGACAAATCCAATACCCTTTGCGTTTCGCCTTGCGAAGCACGGTTAATCTGCCGAACCTCTGACCGGTGTAATCAACTAACATTGCACAACCGCAGGATTTTGGATGACCGGCTTCGGGCACTTTTCGCAAACTTTCCCCTGTCACGATCAATTCTTTTCCGCAATCGCATTTGCAAACCCAACATACCTTTCGTGGATCAAGCCTTTCCTCCCGTGTAGCTTCGCGTAAAACTGTTAGCATACCAAATCGCTGACCGGTCATATCCATTTTCCTTCTTAATGCACAGCCACAAGATACTGCATCCCCAGCTCGTAAAGTTTTGCCGCGAAATTCTTTCTGCGTTCCGCAGTCACATTGGCACATCCAAATATCTTTGTCATGCTCTGATTCACGCAATACTGTCAGCTTTCCTATTCTTCGTCCTGTGAGATCTGTGACATCAGGTTGAACACAGCCGCATGATTCGATTACTCCTGCCGTCAATCTCCTGTCCAAAAATTCCGCTGTGTTTCCACAATCACATTTGCAAAGCCAATAGTGATTTCTTTTTTCAGATTTGTTTAGTACAGTAAGCATTCCGAACCGCAGACCGGACAAATCCTTTACCTTTCTGCAACCACAAGATTTTGATTTTCCCTTTGTTAAACTGCTTATAATGATTTCTCTGATGTTTCCGCAGTCGCATTGACACACCCAATAACTTCTGCGATTCTCAGATTCATGTAGCACAGTAAGCATTCCGAACCTCTGACCGGTTAAATCCATTTTTTCCGGCATTCTATCCCTCCTATTCTTTTTGGAAGTTTCCCGTGTTACTTCTGATTCACTATATCACAAATTCCGTTCGTATGCAAGCGTTCTCAAGTAGTTTCTACACTGCTGGCGGAAAATCGAACCTACGGTGTATTGCCTTTTGAACTATCGCTCGGTGTATAACCTTTTGCCATCAATGGCATTCTATATCATTTCGTGCCAAATTGTCCAGATAGTCCCGTTTCGTCCAGATTTTTTGCTGTTCAACGTGTACTTGCACATTCGCTCTCGCAAGTATGCCCTGAATATCTGTGATTCGGATATTGCAGACACTCAGACACAGCAAGTGCAGTCTTATCCGACAATGCCCGATCAGTATCTTGCTCAAGCACAAGGCGCATTGGCAGAACGTCAGTCCATGATCGCCAAGATGAGGGCAAATGGTATGTCCGATGAGGATATTCAGAAATACTTGCATTGAATCCGCTTGACATTATTCTGCATCTATGTTATACTATGCATAGATTCCAATGTTGATATATGTATCAACTTTCCTTAGAAAGAATGATGAAGATTAAATTCTAAGGAGGATTCTACTATGATTAAAACTATCTCATGCAAACAGGACACCCGTACACTTCTCGACTTCATCAAGCAAGAGGTCATTCGGTATGGAATCAAGAATCTTGTCATTGACTATAATTTCTTCGATTCCATTGATGATCCCGATGCGTTGCCGAGCGAACAGTTCAGCTACCACGGACTTGCAGAACACTATGAATTCATCATGCAGCCATACAGCTTTGAGTTCAGCTTTCTCATGAACAAGGAAGTGCAGCGTGTAGAGTTCGATTCTGAAAAAGACGAATGCTACATTGAAATCTGGGTTTGATTTTTCTTTTCAGTCAGTATCCAAAAGTTGATATATGTATCAACTTTGCAAGAATCCCATAAATTGCATGATTGCAACCTTGCGTCACTCGAAAAGCAGGCACGCACAGTCGTATTAGCGATTGTGCGTGTTTTTCTTTCTCTGATAGTCCCTACACTTTCCTCTTGACAAACGTTCGTTCTTGTGATATAATGTAAGAACAGATGTTCGTAGGAGGGATGCTAATGCAGCCAATATACTGCTGTATAGACTTGAAATCATTTTATGCTTCGGTAGAGTGCGTAGAACTTGGCTACGATCCGTTCAAGGTCAATCTTGTGGTTGCAGACGCTTCGCGTGGAAACGGTGCAATCACGCTTGCTATCAGTCCCGCTATGAAAGCTGCCGGTGTAAAGAACCGCTGCCGTCTGTATGAGATTCCAGAGGACATGGAGTATGTCTGTGCAATGCCACGCATGAAGCTCTATATGGAGAAGTCAGCGCAAATATACGGCATCTATCTTCAATACGTTGCCCCAGAGGACATTCATGTGTATTCGATTGACGAAGTATTCATTGACGCTACCCACTATCTTGCAACATACCATTGCAATGCGGAACAGTTTGTGCAGATGCTTATGGATGCAGTCTATCAAAAGACGGGTATTACAGCCACGGGCGGCATCGGCACAAATCTCTATCTTGCCAAGATTGCTATGGATATCATTGCCAAGCACGTTCCGTCCCATATCGGCTATCTGGATGAGAAGCTGTATCAGAAACAGCTTTGGCATCATCAACCGCTGACAGACTTCTGGAATGTCGGCTATGGTACTGCATCCAGACTGGCGAAATACAATGTATACGATATGTATGGTATCACACAATTGCCTGAAACACTATTGAAAAAGGAATTTGGAGTAAAAGCAGAATTCCTCATAGACCATGCTTACGGCAGAGAACCTTGCACGATGGCAGAGATTCACGCCTACAAAGGAAAAAGCCGCAGTCTTTCAAACAGTCAGATACTATTTGAGGACTACGACTGTAAGAATGCAGAAATCATCGTCAAGGAAATGGTCGAAAATCTGGTTCTGGAACTGCTTGACAACAACCTTTATGCAAAGGGCATCAGCCTGTTCATCGGTTACTCAAAAGACTGCTGCCGTGCAACAGGCGGCTCGATGAAGCTCGATGCGACTTGCTCCATGAAGAAACTGCAAGCCGCTTTCAATAAGCTGTATTGGGACAAGGTGCGTGTCGGCTATCCAATCCGTCAGCTCGGCATCAGCCTTGCCAATCTGACCTATGAACCTGACTTACAGCTAAGTCTGTGGGAAGAACCGGAAGATAACACAAAAGAAGAAAACCTGATGCGTTCTGTCTTGCAAATACGCAAGAGGATGGGCAAAAATGCTGTCTTGAAGGGATTCAACCTCTGCGAGAAAGCCACAGGACGCTATCGCAATGAAACCGTAGGAGGACATCATGGATAGAGCAATCCAATTTCAGCCATTTGCCGCCTTGCGCGGCTACTATGACATTGTACGGGAACAGGAGCGTATTGTCGAGCCAGAACGAGAGCTTGGCGAAGATGAAGCAGCAGAAATCTCCGATACGCTGCTTTCACTTGAAAAGGGCGACCATGTGAAGATTCGGTACTACAACAATACAGCATATCTGAATGTGATTGGCAAGGTCACATCAATTGACTACGCTTACAAGCGCATACGGATAGAAGATGCCACCATTTCTTTTCCGAAAATCTATTCCATCGAGGTGATTTCAAACTGATTGAAAGAAAAGTTGATACATATATCAACTTTTTCAAAACCGCAGGACATAAAAAAAGCCGCCTATATAGCGGTTTTTCATTATTCACATATATACGAAAAAAGCCAACTTTAAAAAGTTGGCAAATTTTTTCGAAAACCTCTTGACTAGTACAGAAAATTGTGCTATAATTAACTCGTGCTTAAAAGCATCCCACAGGGCATATCAGAATTGGCGTTCCGATATACCCCATAGTCAATCAGATGGAATCAACATCTGCTGATTTAGTGAGACGGCTATTAGCGTGTGTTAATTATACCACGTTTCATAGTATTTGTCAAGCCTTTCAGTCGGTTGTTGGTGCATCGGACTGGAAGGTTTTGCTTTGTCTAAAAGCACTTTCATATCGAATAGTTTCTTTCCGGAATGCATTTCGATATGCAGCACCTTGAAAACTAAATACAATTGATTGACAGTTTTTCTTTCCGATTCCGTCCACTCTCAAAGGGGTATCCAGTAGGAATGTCCCGAATGAGGTGGCAATCCGCGATGATATACAAAGCGAAAGTTTTGTGAGCGATACCGTAAAGAAATACAGACTGTGAAAACCATTGATACTGAGTCTGACATTACACTTTGGCTGTCATTCATTAAGATTGTCAAAACGCTTTTAGCATTTCAACTGTAATAAGGATATGAAAAAAGCGGATTACCGAAAAAGTAATCCGCTTTTCGGATTTGGTTGGGGTGGAAGGATTTGAACCCTCGAAATAACGGAGTCAGAGTCCGCTGCCTTACCACTTGGCGACACCCCAATGTGATTTTCTCTGTCGTCTTTGCTCTCTCTCCTGACGACTTAATTATTATAGCACAAAGTTTTGGATTTGTAAAGCCCTTTTTTCAAAAAAACTGAAATTTTTTTATTCTGACAAAAAAAGCTTGCTTTTTCCATACAAATTTGTTATAATGATATTAGGATGCGTTATGCTCCAACGGATTTTGCCATCTATAATGTTCACAAGAGGAAAGATGCAGCATGAAGAAGCTTTATTTCATTACAAATTTGCGATCAGGTAAAAATGTCATGCGCGGTAAAATCGCGTCAGTCATTGATACTTTTACTTCGCACGGTTATGAGGTCACCGTCCGCACGACACAGGCACGCATGGATGCTTGTGCGGCTGCGGAATATGCCTGCCTGTGCGGAAAGTTTGATTTGCTGGTTTGTTCGGGCGGAGACGGCACACTAAATGAGGTTGTGCAGGGACTGGTACACAGCCAGAGTCCGCTTCCACTCGGTTATATCCCCTGCGGCTCGACCAATGATTTTGCGAAGGGACTCGGGATTCCTTCGGACATTGAAGAAGCTGCCGAATGGCTGATGGATGATCCTCATCACTTTATTTGTGATGTGGGTGCATTCAATTCCAACTATTTTCTGTATGTTGCAGCTTTTGGTGCATTCACCTCAACTGTGTATGAAACCAAGCAGAACATGAAAAACGTGCTTGGTCACATGGCATATATCCTGCACGGCATTTCACAGCTCCCGTCGATTCGTCCTCTGCACCTGAAATTTGAGCATGACGGCATCACGGAAGAAGACGATTTCATCTATGGCATGGTGGCAAACACCGCTTCTGTCGGTGGTCTGCTGAAGCTGAAGAACTTCAAGCTGGATGATGGTATTTTCGAGGTTATGCTCGTCCGCAAGCCGAAAGACGCAATGGAAATGCAGCATATCCTTGCTTCCCTCATCAAAATCAATGAGGACATCAATCCAAACTATGTTCTTTATTTCCGCACTGACCGCATTCGCTTTGTTTCCAATGAGGAGATTCCGTGGACACTGGACGGCGAATATGGCGGTGTTGCCTGCAATACTGAAATCAAAATTCTGCATCGTGCCATTACGTTCAATGTGGGCACAAACGGCCCATTCAATGATGAGATTCATGGAGCATTGCCCGACAAGGAGTATGACGCATCGGAATCTTGAAAGGAATCATAAAATATGCGACTCTATCTCATTGACTATGAAAATGTCAACTCAACAGGTTTGCACGGCATCGGTCAGGTTTCACCCAATGACCGCATCATTTTGTTTTACAGCCACAGTGCAAACACGCTTTCCTTCGAAGTGATGGACGAGATGCTCTCAGCAGGCATTACCCCCGAGCGCATCTGTCTGAATCAGGGCGGCAAGAACGCGCTGGATTTCCAGTTGGTCACGCTGCTTGGCTACATGATCGCAAATCAGTCCGCTGATGAATATTTCATTATCAGCAAGGACTGCGGATACAGTGCAGCCGTTACGCTTTGCAAGGAATATCTGCACACCAAGGTACAATTGAAGCCGTCGCTGAAGGCAGCACTTGCGGTAAAGCCCGTGAAGCCTGCGAAGAATGCGAATATGGCAGTACCTTCCGAATCGTCTGCGGCGGCGCAGCCGAAAAAGCAGACAAAAACTTCCAAACCTGCAAAGGTTGCACTGCATAAGCGTGCGACCGTCATTCAGGTACAGCCAATGAATGTCACCACTGCGCAGGCAGTTATACCTGCGGCAAAACCTGCAAAACATGAGGCAAAGAGCATCCCGAACGCCATCACGATCGACACAGTGCTTTCGCTGGTGGAATTGCCGATCAATGCAGAGATCGCAGGAGAGATCCTCCGCTGTCTGAATGAGAGCAAGAGCAAAACTGAGTTCCACAATGCATTGCAGCAGCATTTCAGCAACGATGATGTGAAGGAATATTATCGCTGCATGAAGCCCTGCTTTTCGATTGCGCTGAACGATTGTATGGAATAATGAAGAACGTGCAGAAGGTGTCCATCCCACACCATTCTGCACGTTTTTTGTATTCATATCCTTTCGGGATTCCACAAAGCGCGAAATACTTCTTTTATTCTAAACTGATGTAATATAGTTACTGTTCAACATTAAATATATCAAAACGAACTTTATTTTTATAAGAGTTGACAAATCTGTAAAAAAATGGTATAATCATCATAAGATATCCGAACGTCCTTTCATTCCAAAGGAGGAATCGTCTTATGAGTAATGACGTATTGCAGCAGGTATCAACTGCCCCGCCTGATGAAACGCTCGCTTTCACGCAGGAACTCGCCGCCCGCTACAACAAAAACTGCTTTGACGGCAAAGTGCGCGTACTGGAAATCTGCTACACCGACCGCGGCAAAACGTACCAGATCCGACTGGACGGCAACGGCAGTGAAGTTCGCACGGACGGCTCACTGACCGCAACCACACGCATTGATACGCCTTGGGATGTGTGGCTTTCCGTTGCCAATGGCAAAATTCGTGGAGATGAAGCACTTTCTCAGGGGCTCTATCAGGTCAGCGGTGACTTTCGCTTTATGATGAAATGGGGAACATTTTTCGGCGGCGCGGATTCCAGACCGACAGATACACCGCATACGCCCCTCAAGCCGCCCAAGCTTTCCTTTTTGCTTGTGCCATGGATCGCCTTTTGGATCTGTGCCTCCATTCCATTAAAGCCAACTTTTGTACCGATTCTCATTTGTGCGTTTCTGCCGCTGTGCATGGGCAAACGTGCAATGACCATTTTTGACCGCCTGACACTTGCAGCCGTTCCCGCCCTTTCCCTTCTGGCATCCATCCCCCGCTGGAACGATACCGCAGTGTTGGCGGGTTATCTGGGATTCGGCTGTTTCTGGCTCATATCCTGCCTGACAAAAGAACCGCTTTCCGCCGCATATGTCAAATATCGCTTCGAAGGCAACGATACACTGAAAAATCCGCTTTTCCTCAAAACCAACTACATTCTTTCAGTTGGCTGGGGCATCTTGTATGTAGCGATCACCATTTTTTCATTCTTGATGTTCCGCCGCGGACTACACCGCAATTCCGCCCTCATCAGCAATTGCGGCATCGCCTGTATGTGCATATTTACGTTCTGGTTCCAACGCTGGTACCCCGCACACCTCGCAAAATCCGGTGCCAGACACAAGCAGCAGCAAAACCCTGCTATCGAATAAACATTGCTTCACTTTTTCAATGTTGTATCGGAGCTGTCACTTGCTCTACAGACTGAAACGGGACGCTATCCACTCGGATAGCGTCCCGCTTTTCTTATCAGCGATTCTGTTTAACATCAGAGGTTCGAAACCTCAACAACGGTGCGACCGCCATGACTCTTGGCTTCATGCATTGCTGCATCCATCTTGTTCAGCAGAACATTCAGATTCGCACATTCGCCTGCCAGATAATGATACGAACATCCTGAAACAGGAAGCTGTACCGCAGTGCCATTGATGATATGCACATTTGAAAGCAGTTCAAAAATGTGCTGTGTCATGCTGGCTGCCTGTGCCTGACTAATGTTCGGTTTGAATACGAAAGCAAATTCATCACTGGTGATGTTATAGATCTCTGCATATTTGCCGAATGTGGTCTTCAGCTTTTCTGCAATGGTAGAAAGGAACGCATCACCGAAGTTTCTGCCATAGCTTTCATTCAAGCTGCGGAAATTGTCAAAGTCAAAATTCGAAATATGGAAATTTTCCTTTGCCAAACGTACGTCCAGATCTTCATCCAGTGCATAGCGGTTCTTAAGGTTCGTCAGAACGTTCAGGAATGCGATTTCCTTCGTCTTGTCACGCGACTGGTCAAGCTTACGCTCTGTTGCAGCCACTTCATCCGCCTTCTTCTTGAGTTCCAATGCAGAACGAATTGCCACCTTCTGCATATGAACAATTGCTGCAACACCAACAGCCATAACAAGAATCAGGAATGCTACTACCAGCAGGAACGACTTCGCAGTACGTTCAAAAATATCGGTCGTCAACTTTTGCTGCTGTTCAACCGCCTCATCCATCTCTGCCATAGCATTCTGCATCAGCGGTTCAACTTCGCTCTTATAACCCTGGAACAGACCTCTCTGATATTCGGCAAGCAGTTCAGCATCGCCTGCTGCTGCTTCATAATCCATTGCGAAAGTGGAAAGCACACGACGATATTGATTGATGGAATTATATGCTGTTGCAAATTTTTGAGCAACATTGTCGTCCACATTGCCCAGGTCATCAAATTCCAGTTTCGTTGCATCCATCTCGCTGAAGATTTCACGTACCTTCGCAATTTGTTCAGGCGTCGTTTCCACATTCAGCGCCATGTTCAGGACATAGGTTTCTGACGTCAGAAGCTGTGATTCCACCCGGCTGATACAGGTATACGCAGAGTCCGCATCATACAGGGAAAAACCAACCAAGCCAAATGAAATCCATACGACAATCAGGTTCAAAACGGAAAGGACAATATACACAACTTTCATGTTGCGATACATTTTCGGATTGTACCCTTCCAGAGATTCCAGTTTCTTCTTATCAATTGCTGCCATTTCAATACATCCTTTCTTCAAATACATTCTTGTTAGTAAAACTTAATACGAAATTCATTGGGAACGTGCACGAACGAGTATATCGAAAACGATTTCATCTGCCTGCTTCAAAACCAAAACCACCCCCAAAACCAATTGCATGGACAATTATGATAATTCCAATTGCCGAACCAATTGCTGCCCGCATTCCACGAATGCAGCCACCATTCGCTCGATTTACAGCACGGGGATGTGTGCTTTGCCTTAGACGGATTTGCCGCCTTCAAAGAGCCATAGCCGCACTGATTTGCAATTGTATATGTGCCGACGCTTTCGGCAGTGATAACATAATTTTTGCCCTGCAAGGCAATCGAAAGCGACTGTGCATTTCCATTTTCATCCGAAATCGAACCACTGTATACACCCTTGGCGCAATCCAGTGTCAATGTGCCGGATGCGAATGCTGTTTTTACTTCCAGTGCAGGAACCAGACAGAAACGCTTCCACAAAACAGTCTGCTGAATCTGCATGGTATCCAGTCCCATAGAAGCACCGCCCTGTGCCGCTGCCAGACAAGCCGCCATTTTCATCATATACTGCGATGCACTGTCAGAAGCCTTGGTAATATCGACATTTTCCAGTCTGACTTTTTTGACACGTTCATTCTGTTGTTCTGCGGTACCTTTCATGGTCATCACACGGTAACCGTCATCCGTCAGACCGTATGCGAAATAGTATACATCATCGTTGCTGCCGAAGAAACAGAATACATTGTAGTCCACGCCGTCAACGACCTCATAGCCGCTGTAAATGCCCATTTCATTAGCAAAGAAGGCTTCATTCCGGGAACCTGCTTCATTCGTGATGTAATTATCATCTACCAGCATAAATTTCTGACGTTCGCTTTTGACGTATGCCGCCTTGCCGGATGCGGCAGAACCGCCGCAAACTGCGCTGTAATCTGCACTGACCGTACCGAATGCGCCCACAAAGCTGAACAGACTGCCATTGAACACATTCATCATGCCTTCCAGCGACGAATCCGCATTTGCCATATCAAATCCAAACAGACCAGCCGTGCCGATTTCGCGCGTCACTTCGGTCATGCTGCCATTCTGATAGGTAATGTAGGTCATCGAATCCGTTCCGGCGATCAATCCCCTGCCCTCATCGGCTTCGGTATTGAAGTAGACGATAGCAAGTGCACCGTCATCATTCAGACCGTAGTAGGAAATATCTCTGCCGTCAAAGCGAAGGTCGATGGCATTTGCGATCTTCGAACCATCAATTGTAATTTTGTGTATGTGATCGCAGAAATCAAATGTGCCATCCGCAAGTGAAAAAGAATAACCGGATGAAACTTCCGTGAGAAGCGAACCACCATTCATTTCTGCAATGTCTGCGGCAGCCGCAGGCATCGCAACCATGCTGCCAAGCAAACTCACCGCCAGCACAGAAATGACAATCTTTCTCGATTTTCTCATAGAAGTCACAACCTTTCTGTAAATCATTACGTATGTTTGAATTTTTTTGTGAATTTCGATATGAAATTCATTAACAACATTTTACCATTTTATGGAAAGTATGTCAATAGCTTTTTAGGAAAAAATATCGTAAATAATTATTTACTTATTTGGCATTTCGCACAGTTTGTTCATTCATAATACAATGAAACTATTAACAAATTATGAACCACGTAAATTTGTTCTGCGTAAATATGTTTTCAAACTGTGCATCATATACAAAATACGAACCATATTTTTGCACTATTTCATATTGACTATATTCCATTCTTCGTGTATAATAGTAGTAGCATATTTCAATCTGAATTCTTTTGATTCGCGCTCGATAGATGTTTCTATTTCGGCAAAACACAATCAATGTGTTCAATTTTTAAGAAAAGTGGTGTTGATTTTGGATATTCAGTCTTTCTATACTTCTGCGAAAAAACTTGCAACTGCTGTGAAAGAACAAAAGCCCGAATATGTGAATGATGACGCTTGTCTGTGCTTGATCGTCACCGATTCCAACCAGGTGTACTCCGGTGTCACAAGCATCGCCTTCAATCAGGATGCGATCGAACCCCTGCGTGCGGAAAAGATTGCAATTATGTCTGTTCTTGCCGCAGGTCATGCCATCGCAAAGCACCTGATCCTGCTTTCGCTCAAGGATTTCAGTATTCAGATGCCTGACGAGGAATCCATGCTTCTGCTGGTCAATTCCAGCATCGACAACAGCGGATGCCAGATCATCACGGCAGAAGACAAAAAAGTGCCCGCTGCAACACTGGTGCCTGCTTCACAAGCGCCCGATTTCTTCAGCGGATACGATGACACTGCGGATACGCCGCTCG
Organism: Oscillospiraceae bacterium; assembly: GCA_045642925.1. Taxonomy (GTDB): domain Bacteria; phylum Bacillota; class Clostridia; order Oscillospirales; family Ruminococcaceae; genus Firm-04. The sequence continues at coordinate 9,284 of JAZUJW010000037.1, read as the reverse complement.
GCAGTCCCGCAGATTTTGCAAATAATTTGCAGCTGGATGCTTCGAACCCGTTCAATGCGCAATCGCCCATCCAGCCGGGTATGAACAACTTTATGGTGCAGCGTCCTGATGGCACCATGCCGCCACCAAACGTACTGCCACAGCAGCCGGGTGGTTTCCAGCCTCCGCAGGGTGGTTTTCCGCCGCAGCCGAATGGCTTCCAACCGCCACAGGGTGGTTTCCAGCCTCAACAAGGCGGCTTTGCCCCGCAGCCAAACGGCTTCCACCCGCCACAGGGTGGTTTCCAGCCTCCGCAAGGCGGTTTTCGTCCGCCGCAACCCGGCATGAACGGAATGCAGTTCCAGCCTGGAATGAATAATGGCGGACAGATGCCGTTCCCGAATCCGAATATGAACCCCAATGCACAGCCGATGGGCAACGGCATGAGCGTTCCCTTCCAGCCTGCCGGCAACGGCATGAGCGTTCCTTTCCAGCCTGCGGGTAACGGCATGAGCGTTCCCTTCCAGCCTGCGGGTAACGGCATGAGCGTTCCCTTCCAGCCTGCGGGTAACGGCATGAGCGTTCCTTTCCAGCCTGCGGGTAACGGCATGAGCGTTCCCTTCCAGCCTGCGGGTAACGGCATGAGCGTTCCCTTCCAGCCTGCTGGCAACGGCATGAGCGTTCCCTTCCAGCCTACGGGTAACGGTATGAGTGTTCCTTTCCAGCCCGGCACTCCAGACCCGATGGGGCCTGTTTCACAGACCACCAACATCTTCCGCAATCGTCTGAACCAGATGCTTGACGGCGATGATTCATCAACCAAATAATCTGCCCGTGAAAAGACGTGCTGACATTGTCGGCACGTCTTTTATATTTTGTATGCATATTATATCATGTTCATGGGTATATGTCAAGAGAAAAAATCAATCCATTCCATTGGTTTTTGCAACATATGCAACTGCATTGCAATGATTTTTTCATACCCATCCTGCATCGTGCTGCACATTTTTCATGAAAACGGGAAGATTTTAGTTTCGAACAGGATATTATTACAGTAGTTCAGATTTACGTAATTTCAGCAATATCATTATATATTTTTACCATTATATCATGAATGTTTTGAAAAGTGGATACCGCACGCCCCTCTCGCTGCATTACATTAACAGATGCACCAGATAACAATGGAACAAAAAAACACATCCCGTAATGACTCTGACAATGTTCTGCCTGCGCTTGCTGCTGCAAAATATGTACAAGTCCCCACTGCCACTCAGCGCACAAAGCAATGCATATCCGCTGTCTGTTAGTAAAAAAATGATAGACAGTACCCAGAAAAACAACTTCAGATACCCCATCGGAAGCAGAAAAAATACCGTCACAAAGCAATATGCTGCGAGTGTTGTGCCGCAAATGCCTGCCAGAGTCATCAAAATCCATGATAACGGCTTCTTCCCCTCCATATCCAGCATTTCTTCCCCTGCAAACGTCACTTTTGTCCCGCCGTGATACGTCAGCCACTGCACGGAAACCAGTTTCAATCCGCAAAGCTTTCCCACCAGAATATGCAGCGATTCGTGCGTGAGGTGCTGTAAAACTGCGCTGATTACAAAATAAAGAAAAATCATGAAATATTTCATATGTGACTCCTTTTCACTTATTATATAGTAGTATAACACTTTACCTTATGATTGGCAATGGCATACAAAGAAATCTGTTGCAAACGGCTTGCAAAAGCATCCCTTTTATGTTATAATATAATGGAAATTTATGTTTAGGAGGGAATGCTGCATGGCATTGAAGCGTTCGTTCAAAATCAAGGCAGGACATCTCGTGAAATTTACAGGCTGGTCAAAACAAATCGAAATTCCTGCACAGGTACATACTTTAGACAGTCATGCGCTCGATGACAAACAAATCACGGAAGTCATTGTACCTGATTCTGTCAAGAAAATATGCAGCCATGCTTTTTCCCGTTTGGAAAAACTGCGGGAAGTCGTGCTTTGTTCCCCTGAAATCATCGAAAAAGGTGCGTTTTCTTCATGCACCAGTCTGGAAGAACTCTATCTGCCCAATACCGTGACCTCTTTGGAACAGCCCGCACTGCATTGCCCCTCTTTGCAGAATATTCATGTGGATGACCAGAATCTCCATTATCAAAGCGTGGACGGCGTGCTGTTCAATGCGCAGGGAAGTATTCTGGTCGCATTTCCACCCGGCAAATTCGTAAGCGCATTCGAAGTGCCGAGTTCCGTCAATATCATCGGTGAAGCTGCATTTTTTGGCTGTTCTAACCTCAAGGACATCACATTGCCGACTTCCGTGACAAAAGTGAAAGTATCCGCTTTTGCGCACTGCAATGGTCTGCAAAGCATTGTCATTCCCGACACGGTGACAGAGCTTGGCAGCAGGGCATTCATGAATTGTGAGAATCTGGAGGAGATTCGGCTTTGCGGCAGAATTCCGCAGCTTTCGAAAGAAATGTTCTGCGGCTGTAAGAACCTGCGGGCGCTGGTCATTCCTGACGGCGTGTACTCCATCGAAAACGGTGTGTTTGACGGATGCAAAAATCTTGCAAAGCTGGTCATTCCCGAATCTGTCCGTTCCATCAGTGCCGATTTGAGTATGTGCGGCGAAATCATTTACGGCGGCACTGAGAAGCAATGGGAAAAAATGAACGTGAACATTGGACGGCAGACAAAGCTGCAATGTGTTGCGAAAAACGAAATCGCAAAGGCAGCCGCCGAATTTGCTGACAGCATCAAAACCGGTGTGCTGAATGAACTCAAAAACCTGCTGAATACAAAATAATACGAAAAGAGGACGCTGCTATGAACATTCGTGAAGTCACCGCAGCCGATCTGGACGGTCTGCTGACGCTGTATACGCATCTGCATGAGAATGAGATCCCGCCGCAGAGTGAAGCACTTTCTGCACTCTGGCAAGGCATTCTGGATGACACTTCACACCATATCATCGTGGCAGAAGCCGATGGCAAACTCGTTTCTTCCTGCGTCTGCATCATTATTCCAAATCTGACACATCACCAGCAGCCGTATGCATTTGTGGAGAATGTCGTGACGCATCCTGAATACCGCAAGCAGGGTTACGCAACGGCTTGTCTTGCCTATGCGAAAACACTTGCAGAACGCGAACACTGCTATAAGCTGATGCTGCTGACAGGTTCCAAAGAGGAAAGCACGCTCCGTTTTTATCGCCGCGCAGGTTATAACAGTGAGGACAAAACCGCCTTTATCCAATGGCTCTGAACTTTTCTGACGGACAAATCTGTAATCAAAATGTCATTGACTTTTTTATGATAATGTGTATAATGTTATCCATGGGTTGCAGCCAACAATTTGCGATGAAACAAGGCATCCAAACGCAAATGAGGAAAGAGGCAAAAAATCTTGAAAGGAATATACATAAAGAAGCTGCTGATCATCGCAGTACCGATCATGCTGAGCAATGCGATCTCACAGCTTCAAATGATGATCGACAGAATGTTTCTTGGGCAGTTGGGCGATCCGCTCCTGCAAAGTGCGCTGGGCAATGTGACATCTCCGTTATGGACAACGATGTCATTTTGTACGACGCTGGCAATGGGTTCTTCCATTCTGATGAGTCAGAGTGTCGGTGCAGGCGACCGTGAACGTGTCATGCGGTATGCATCTTCTCTCTTGAAATGGTACAGTTTGCTACCGATTTTGTTGTTTTTCTTCTGGGAATTCTGCTGCGAATATGTCTTTCGGCTGATGGGCGTTTCGTCGGATGTCATGCCGATGTGTCTGACATATACACGATATTTTGCGCCTATCTTTTTGATTCTCGGAATAGAAAATGCATTTATGGTCGTGATGCAGACCTCAAACAACACGAAACCGATGCTGATATATGCAATTGTGCGGGCGGGCTTGAATATTCTTCTGGACTGGATGATGATATTCGGGCGGTGCGGGATGCCGAAAATGGGCATTACAGGCGCAGCGATCGCCACCACCATTGCCGAATACATCGGCGGTGCATTTGTGCTGGTCATCGTGCTGACAAACCGTTCCCTGCCAACAAAGCCGCCGCTTCAGATGGTACTGAAAGCATCCTGGAAGCCGTTTTTGCAATCCACAAAGTTTGGCATGAATGCTGCGCTGGAAGATCTGGGGTGGAATGTCGGCAATCTGGTATTGATTCGCATTCTGAATTCCATCGACCAACTTGCAGCAGGTGTTTATTCGATCGTGTTTACGGTGGAAGTATTGATCGTTGTCATGATCGGCGCGATCGGTTCGGGTGCGATGACGATTTCAGGCGAAGCACGCGGCAATAATGATGTGAAAGAATTCAAGTCGGTGTGTCAGATCGCGTATGTGATATCAGCGGGTATTTCGTTTGTATTTTTGCTGATATGCATTGCATTTCCGCAGCAGATCCTTGCATTGTTCACGAAGAATGAAGGCATCATCACAACCAGCGGGATCTATCTTTTGCTGGTCTGTTTGAATTTGTACGGAAAATCTGGCAACATCATTATCGGCAATGGGATACGCGGAAGCGGCAACACGATATGGATGCTGAAAACGCAGATTTTCGGAACATTTCTGGTAATCGGCGTGGCAGAATTTTTTGTAAAAGTGTGTCATTTCGGAATGGTGGGCGTATTTTTTGCAGTCATTGTTGATGAAGGCACACGGGCACTGATCAATCTTGTAAAACTACGCAGCATCATCAAACGATGGAACGAGCCGCAAACAAAGGAACACTGTTCGTTGATTGAGGAGTCCGAAGGGAATTGAGTCCCTTTGGACTCCTCATTTTTCCCAAGAATGCATACCATATTACATATGCAATTGTAAATATGTCTGAATTGCTTTGCATTTTCATCGCTTTCATTTGACTTTTCCTTTGCTCTATGCTATAATCTAACACGGTTAGCAAAATAGGAGGTGAAACTATGACCAGAGAACAAGCCGTTACGCTCATTCAACGATTCGTCAGCACCCGCCCCCACCACCTCTTTCAACAGATGGACGACAGCACCCACGGCATCGGATGCGTCCTCCGCTACCTTGAGGAAACGGACAGAGCCGTCAGTGCAGGCGAAATCAGCGAGCATATGAAAGTCAGTACCGCGCGCGTCGCAGTCCTGCTGCGCAATATGCAGGAAAAAGACCTCATCATCAAAAGCCCTGACCCACAGGATGCCCGCAAAACTATGGTGACACTTTCTCCGCACGGCAGGGAAAGCATCACAATCAAGAAAGAGCAATTCATTCGCTATTTTATGCACGTTGCGGAGTGCATCGGTGAAGAACGGTTCGAAGAATTTATCCGCATTTCCGAAGAAATACATGATGTTGTGGATGCAGACTGTTTCACGGATTGGTTTGCATGATTTTTTACAGCAAATTGCTAACCCCATTAGATGTCACGTTTCATGAAAGGAGTCCTTTTCGACAATGATTTTTACCAACCTCAAAAAGAAAGACTGGCTGTATGTGTTCATCAGCGTACTGCTGGTCGTTGTGCAGGTCTGGCTGGATTTGACCATGCCCGACTATACACAAAAACTGACCGCTTCTGTTTCAGCAGGCAGTATCCAGATGGAAGAAGTCTGGAAAAACGGCGGCATGATGCTGCTTTGCGCACTGGGCAGTATGGCGGCTTCCATGTTCTGCGGCTTTTTTGCCTCACAGGTCGCGACAGGCTTTGCCAAAACCCTGCGCGAAAAACTGTTTGACCGCATCATGCACTTCGGCAACATTGAGATCAACAAATTTTCCACGCCCAGTCTGATTACCCGTACCACCAATGACGTTGTGCAGATGCAAACGCTGATCGCAATGGGCTTGCAAATCATGATCAAAGCACCTGTCACCGCAATCTGGGCAATCTGCAAGATCTCCACGACCAGCATCGAATGGACAACGGCTGTCTTGATCTGTGTCGCCATTATTCTTGTGACGATCATCGTCATCATTTCTGTGGTGTTCCCGAAATTCAAGCAGATTCAGAAATTGACGGATAACCTGAATGACACTGCACGAGAAAATCTGTCAGGTGTCCGTGTCGTGCGTGCATTCAATGCAGAAGCATATCAGGAGAAGAAATTCGAAGTGGTTAACGAAGGCATTACCCATAACCACCTGTTCACAAGCCGCACCATGGGCTTGATGATGCCTGTCATGACCATTTGTATGAGTGGTCTGACGCTTGCCATTTACTGGATCGGCGCATACCTGATGAATGAAGCACCCATGATGGAACGTGCGGCGGTCATCGGTAATATGTCCGCATTTACGCAATATGCACTGCAAGTCGTCATGGCATTCATGATGCTTGTGGTCATTTTCATCATGCTGCCGCGTACCATGGTTTCCGTCAAGCGTATCAATGAAGTACTGCATACGGAATCAAGCATCCGTTATTCCGAAAAGCCTGTCACGCCGCAGGGCAAAGGCAGAATCGAATTCAAAAATGTGTCGTTTGCATATCAGGACAGCGGAAAACCCTGCCTGAAAAATCTGAATTTCTCGATTGCACAGGGCGAAACTTTTGCGATCATCGGCGCAACCGGTACAGGCAAAACAACACTCATCAACCTGATTCCGCGTTTTTACGATGTGACGGAAGGCGAAATTCTGCTGAATGGTGTGAATATCAAGGAATATCCCGAAGCACAGCTCGAAAGCATGATTTCCATTGCCCCGCAGAAAGCAACACTGTTCATGGGCGATGTGCAGTCGAACATCACCTACGGATGCAAGGAAACCATCGCAGATGATGACCCGCGCATTCAGCGGGCACTGCAAATTTCGCAGTCCGATTTCGTACAGACCTTGGAAAACGGCATTCATGCAAGTGTGGCACAGGGCGGCACGAACTTCTCGGGCGGTCAGAAACAGCGTCTTTCCATTGCAAGAGCCGTATTCAAAGGCAGCGAAATCATGATTTTCGATGATACGTTCTCTGCACTTGACTACAAAACGGATATGCTGGTACGAAAGGAACTGAAAGCACATCTGAATGACACCACGATTCTGATTGTTGCACAGCGTATCGGTACGATCAAAAATGCGGATAAGATTCTGGTACTGCATGACGGTGAGATTGCAGGACTCGGAACACATGAAGACTTGCTGAAAAATTGTTCTGTCTATAAGGAAATCGCGTTGTCACAGCTTTCCGAAGAAGAACTGAACGGAAAGGAGATGCACTGATATGCCGCATATGGGTGGAATGATGCGCACTGCCGGCGAAAATGAAAAAGCCGATTTCGGTGCGATCCGTAAAATCGTTATATACTGCAAGCGGTATCTGCCTGCGATTTTTGTCGCATTGCTGTTTGCAGTGGGCGGTTCGATTGCCACAATTATCGGGCCGGAAAAAATCAGTGACCTGATGAACAAAATCGTTGAGGGCATCATGACAGGTGTCGATATGGACGGTATCAAAGAAATCTGCATCACGCTGATTATTATTTATGCAGTGGGTGCGGTACTGAGTTACGGTCAGCAGTTCATCACGGCAACGGTCACACAGTATACCTCCAAACGTCTGCGCACAGACATTGACAAGAAAATCAATCGTCTGCCGCTTCGGTACTTTGATACCACAACGAAAGGCGACATCCTCTCCCGCATCACAAACGATGTGGATACCATCAGCCAGACGCTTTCCACAAGCAGTGCAAACCTCATCAGTTCTTTGGCGCTGTTTGTCGGTGTCATCATCAAAATGTTCCAGACGAACTGGATTTTGTCTGTCGTTACGATCGTATCGTCCATGCTGGGATTTGTGTTCATGGCAATGATACTGAAAAAGTCGCAGAAATACTTCAACCGCAAGCAGGCAGACCTTGGCAGAATGAATGGTCATATCGAAGAAATCTACACGAATCACAACATTGTGCGTGCATTTGGCGCAAAAAAGACCGAAACAGACAAATTCAATGACATCAACCATGCGCTTTATGACAGCAACTGGAAATCGCAGTTTCTTTCCGGTTTGATGCATCCAATCATGACATTTGTCGGAAACCTTGCATATGCGTTGATTTTCATTGTTGGTGTGGCATTTATCGTCAATGGAAACGATGCCGTGACGCTTGGTACGATCACTGCATTTGTCATTTACGCAAAGCAATTCTCACAGCCGCTGACCACATTTGCACAGTCCATGACGCAGATTCAGCAGGCTTCTGCCGCATCGAACCGTGTCTTTGAGATGCTGGAGGCAGAAGAAATGTCTGATGAAAGCAAAAAGGATAAGGTATTGCAGAATGTCAAGGGCGATGTGGAATTCCGCAATGTACAATTCGGCTATCTGCCTGACAAAACCATCATTCACAATTTCTCTGCGAAGCTGAAGGCAGGACAAAAGGTTGCGATTGTCGGCCCGACGGGTGCAGGCAAGACGACAATGGTCAATTTGCTGATGCGTTTTTATGACATTGACAATGGTGACATACTGATTGACGGTATTTCCACGAAGAAAATGAAGCGTGAAAAAGTGCATGACCTGTTTGACATGATTTTGCAGGATACGTGGCTGTTTGGCGGAACGATTCGGGAGAATCTTGTGTACAATCAGGAAGGTGTGAAGGATGAGGTGCTGGACAAAGCGTGTGAAGCGGTTGGGTTACGGCATTTCATTGAAACGCTGCCGAATGGATATGACACGATACTGAATGACAATCTGAATCTTTCGGAGGGACAGAAGCAGCAATTTACGATTGCGCGAGCGATTATCAAAGATGCGCCGCTGTTGATTCTGGATGAAGCGACGTCCTCGGTGGATACGCGCACGGAGCTGGTGATTCAGGCGGCGATGGACAATCTGACGAAGGGCAGAACCTCGTTTGTGATTGCGCATCGTTTATCGACGATCAAGAATGCAGATATCATACTGGTCATGAAAGATGGTGACATCATAGAGCAAGGCAGTCATCAGGAGCTTTTGCGAAAGAACGGTTTCTATGCAGAGCTTTACAACAGTCAGTTTGTTGTTGCATAAATAAATATTTGGAAGTCCAAAGGGAATTGAAAGCACATCCTGTGCCCCATCATGAGAAGTCCAGGGGCAGCGCCCCTGTTCGCGCTCCGCAGAGCGCGAAACACCCCTGTTTCCTTACAACGAATCAGGAGAGGGTATGGGGGAAACCCTATTAAGGAGTTCCCCCATACATTTCCTGACAAAGAGATAATGAGGCAGAAGAAACGTGAAAAGATACGCTTCTTCTGCCTTTTTTGTGTATGATTTGTGTGTATAGCCGCTTTTATTAGGTACTGTATGGGGGAACCCCTTAATAGGGT
>JAZUJW010000036.1:0-5987 GCA_045642925.1 Oscillospiraceae bacterium | reverse complement strand
GAAAGCCTATCCGTATGCAGAGCCGTCAGCGGTGGAATACATCGGAACACCCGTGCGGCTGCGTGTACTTCTGCGGCTGCCGTCAGCGCCGTCAATGCGTCTTCGCACGGTTCTTCATGAATCGGTCAGAGAGGCAAAACTACATCGGCTCGGTGCAATGACACAGTCGGATATCGCCGCAGTTTGGGATGCACCGCTGCAATATGCGCCGACACTGCCCGATTATGCCGCACGGCTTTTGATGACGGAGCCGATCCTGCATCAACCTGTGATTGGGTTGGACACCTGCCGTGAGACGGCAAAAAAATATCCCGCAAACCATATAAATCCAAAGGACAAGAAAGCCGTCACGCTTGGCAGGGCAACGGACATCACGGGCATTCATCGGAATGTTACAGTCGGAGAAATTGATCTCAGACGGCACTATCAGATCGTTGGACAGACAGGTACGGGTAAATCCACGCTGCTTGCATCGATCATTCTCAGCGCGATCAAGCAGGGGCACGGTCTGACGTTCTTCGATCCGCACGGAACGACCATTGATACCGTGCTCCATGCAATTCCGAAGCAGTATGCCGAACGGGTACGTGTCGTGCGAATAAGCGATGCGGATAATCCTGTTCCGCTGAATATCTGGGACAGCGGCGACCCTGTGCAGGAGGAGCGCAATATTGCTGATCTGTGCGAATTGTTCGCCGATATTTTCAATCCGCCGCGAGAGGTCTTTGTCGGTCCACGCTATGAACGCTGGCTTGCCACTTTTGCCAAGGCATCCATCGCACTGCTCGGCAAACGTGCATCACTCGAAAGCATTGCTGTCCTCTCTCAGAGTCAGGAAAAAATGAAAAAGCTGTGCAAAGCAATCGAAAATGCTTCTCCAGAAGTCGCAGAAATGATCTGGCAGGAATACTGCATGGATGACAGCCGCGAATTTCACTTGAATCTCGGTTGGTATCTCAGCAAATTTCAGCGGCTGACTTCCATAGAGCAGCTTCGCAAAACGCTCGGCGCAGGTGCAAATGCCTTGAATTTTGCAGACACGATCGACACGGATACTGTCACGCTGATCGACCTTGCCTCGCCTGTGATTGGAACGCAAGCCGCTCGCATTGTTGGCACGATAATCATGATGAAATTCTGGAGTACTGTGTTGACACGAAAAGAGCGCGATCGGACACATATGGTCATTGTAGATGAAGCGGCCTTGTTCCAGACAAATCCAATGCCGAAAATGCTTGCAGAGTCACGGAAATTCGGGCTTTCGATGGTGCTGTGCCATCAGCACACCGGACAGCTTTCCGATGAGATCAGAGATGCATTAGAGGCAAATTCAGCCAATTTCAGCGCATTCCGTCTTTCACCGAAGGATGCAGTCCGCGCTGCAATCCGATTTGATGATGATGCAATGGGAACATATCTAGCGCGGCAGGATGCATATCAGGCACTGACGACACTGAGCATCAACGGTAGACAGACCGCCCCCTTTACGTTGGAAACTGTTCCGCCGAAGAAGCAGAAAGACGGCGAAGCAATTGCAGCGATGATCGAGAAAAGAAGCCGCGAAACGCTTGTTGAACCGTACAGAAGTCTGCGTGCGTTGAAACCGTCAGAGATTCTCTACTATTTGGATCACCCTGAAAAGCTCGTAAAGCCAGAATGGCTGTACACATGGATCAGAAAACGAGAAGAAATGAAGTCGGCTGTGTAAAGGAGGCTGCTATGGAAACACGTACATTCAATACGGAACGGTTGAAAAAGATGGGGCTCGAATTTGAAACGGAAGCGGAGCTTGCACTGTTCAGCGAGGTGATCACAGGGGCGTTCACCCAAAGATTGATTGCCGCAGGCGAACAACTGATTGATTTTGAGGGGTTCACTTCCTATTATGAAGGCAAGGCAGAGGAGGATGCGGTACTGAAATGGCTAAACGACAGTTTTGAGGACGGTCAGAAAGTCATTGCACGATGCGAAAAACAATTAAGCAGGGAGATCGTACAGTACCGCTCGGAAATTCCGGGTTTGTGCCCATCTCCAAGTACCGCGCTCCTTGAAACGACCATCGAAGAACTTGATCTCTCGGTTCGCTGCTTCAACACTCTGAAACGCGCAGGGCTGAATACAGTCAGCGATGTACTGGCATTCGGCGACCTTGCAAAAATTCGCACGCTCGGCGGTAGATGCGTTAATGAGATGAAGCAGAAGTTGATCGAACTGGGTCTACAAAAAAGCGGCTCTGATGACACATACACAGGCACACTTGTCAAAATTTGATTTCTTTTCGGGCAGGGGTTATCCTCTGCCCGTTTTTTTCATATGTATGGTGATGGGAGGTATGCTATGACAGATTTACAGAAACAACAAATTATACAGATGAGGGCACAAGGCAAGACTTTTTCAGAAATATCCGATTCCTTATCAATCGCAGTCGGTACGATAAAAGCGTTTTGCAGCCGGAAAGCTCAAAAAACACCCGCTGTTCCCGTACCTGTCGTTCAAGCCACAATAACAGAAGGCCGCTGTAAACGCTGTGGTCAGCCGCTCATCAATACACCGGGGCATCGGCAGAAAACCTTCTGTTCTTCCTCATGTCAGAGAAAATACTGGCAGGAACATAAAGAATTGCTTCGGCATGATTCCTTTGTTACGATTACCTGTCCTGCCTGCGGAAAGCAATTCTCTGATTATGCAGGCCACCGCAGAAAATACTGCTCACATTCCTGCTACATCACCCATCGCTACGGAGGTGCATCATATGAACCGAAACGAAATGACCTATCTGGTGACGATGAAACTGTTTCAAAATATGCTGAATAAACGCTTGATAACAGCAGATGAATACGCCGTAATTGATACAAAGATGAGGGCAAAATACCGTCCGAAAATCGGCACATTATTTACCGGGAATCCGTTGACTTGTCCTTGATAAGACGGTAACATGGTAGCTGATAAATCAGAAAGGAGGTCTGTCAAATGGCAGAAAAAACACCTGTTATTACAAAAATCGAGCCTGTTGTGCCGCTTATCAAACCGCGGCTCAAGGTTGCAGCCTATGCACGTGTTTCGATGGAAACAGACCGTCTGATGCACTCCTTATCGGCACAGATCAGCTACTATAGTGACCTGATCCAGAAGAATCCGGAATGGGAGTACGCAGGCGTGTACGCTGACCGATATATAAGCGGAACAAGTATCGAAAAACGCTCAGAATTTCAGAGAATGATAGCAGACTGTGAAAAAGGAAACATCAACATTATTCTTTGCAAAAGCATCAGCCGATTTGCAAGAAACACCGTTGATCTGCTGAATACCGTAAGACATCTGAAAGAACTGGGCATAGAGGTACGGTTTGAAAAGGAGCAAGTCAACACGCTCTCATCGGATGGTGAAGTCATGCTGACATTATTAGCCAGCTTTGCAGAACAGGAATCACGCTCCATATCCGAAAACAGTAAGTGGGGCATCCGTAAGCGTATTCAGAAAGGGACGATTGGTACAGCTAACAAGCATATTCTCGGCTATCATTTTGATGATGCGTTGCAGCAATATGTAATTATACCGGAAGAAGCCGAAACAGTGCGCTGGATGTTCCGAATGTTTTTGGAAGGCTTATCTTTTCAAAAAATAGCCGATCAACTGAATACCGCCGACATTCGCACAACGCAGAATAGTTGCTTTCAGGAATCGGGTGTCCGTCAGCTTCTTTACAACGAGATTTATGTCGGTGATACACTGAAGCAAAAGTATATTATGACTGATCCAATCAGCAAAATAAAAGTACGGAATCGCGGTGAACTTCCAAGATATCTTTACTCAGACTGTCATGAGGCTATCATCGACCGTGAAACGTATGAAAAGGTAAAAATCGAGATGAAACGTCGAGCAGATATGGCACATCCTGTGTACTTCTTCACAGGGCTGATCCGCTGTGAGACTTGCGGCGGCTACTACTCCAGAAGACTGAACCACAGCAAAGGTCACACATATATCAACTGGGCGTGCAGATATAAGCTGGACAGGAAGAACTGCAAAAGTATCAATATCCGTGAGGATAAACTGATCGCTGCCTGCATCGAGACTGTCGGTGAGGATTATGAGAAGTTGATTTCATCTATGAGCATCGGCGAAAACGGAGATATTCACTTCACACTTTCTGGTGGAGAGATCAGAACATGGACACACCCGCCGATTCCCGTTCGTATTCCAAAGCCCAAGCGGGAGCGTACGATTCCCAAGCACTTATTTGACGGCATGATTTTCTGCGGTATCTGCGGACGGCGGTACGGCAGAGTAATCAGCGACCGGAAAGACCACCATATGTATTGGCGGTGCAGAAGCAAGTCGGGCGGTCCGCAAACCTGTGACAGCGTGAATTACCCGAATGCTGAGATCGAGCGTATTTTCTGTGAGGTGTTCGGCTACAGTTCTTTTGATGAAGATGCATTCAAAAGTACGGTGTCCAAAATCACTGTTCAGCGAACAGGATCTATTGATTTCTATACGGTTGACGGAGAGGTCAGACACTATGAAGCCTTGAAGCTCCGTGAAAATATCAATTTAGGCACCCGTACCGCCGCTTTTCACGACAAGATCCGATGCGCTCATTGCGGCAATCTCTACAGTCAATACATCACAAAAGGAAAATATGTGTACTGGACTTGTAAAGGCAAGCGGCTGGCTCATGCGGAATGTACTGCCATCAATATTTCAGACTGCAAGCTACGGACAATTGCCGCCTATGTGTTGGGACTGAATGATTTTGACAGTGAGGTCTTTGAAGCCAACATTGACTATATTCTTGCATTTACAGACGGCAGCCTGAGATTCATCTACAAAGACGGGAGTGAAAAGACATGGCAAAAAGTATAACAACGATTCCGGCGACAATCAGCCGCTTCACTGATGCACCGCTGTCGGCTCCTGTAAAGAGAAAGGTTGCAGCTTATGCAAGAGTCAGCACCGATCACGAGGAACAGCAGAGTTCCTACGAGGCACAGGTCAGCTACTACACCGATTATATCAGAGGACGATCCGACTGGGAATTTGCCGGGATATTCGCTGATGAGGGTATTTCAGGATGCAGCATCAAGGGCAGAAAGGGCTTCCAGACAATGATCGAAGAAGCCCTTGCGGGAAAAATCAATCTGATCATAACGAAATCCGTGTCCCGTTTTGCACGAAATACCGTAGATTCTCTTTCCACGATCCGCAAACTGAAAGAGCATAATGTGGAGTGTTATTTTGAAAAGGAGAACATCTGGACATTCGATTCAAAATGTGAATTGCTCCTGTCGATCATTTCAAGCATCAGTCAGGAGGAATCACGCTCCATCTCAGAAAATGTCACATGGGGGCATCGCAGGAGAATGGCAGACGGTAAAGTGTCCGTTCCGTTTGGCAGATTTCTTGGCTATGACAGGGGCGAGCATGGTGAGCTGGTGATCAATGAAAAAGAAGCAGAAATTGTCAGAGAAATCTACAAGTGCTTTCTCGCCGGTTTCACGCCGCACAGTATTGCGAAAACGCTGACGGAGCGTGGGATTCCTACACCCGGCGGCAAGGTGAAGTGGTCAGGCAGTACGGTCAGAAGCATTTTGACAAATGAGAAATACAAGGGTGACGCACTCCTGCAAAAAACTTTTACGCCCGACTATCTGACAAAGAAAACCAAAAAGAATGACGGTCAGATCCCGCAATATTATGTGGAAGGCAGTCATGATGGAATCATCACACCAGAAATCTATGAAGCGGTGCAGGCGGAAATGGAACGACGCAAGGGAAACAAGAGCCGCTATAGCGGTGTGGATATTTTGGCATCAAAGCTCATCTGCGGAGAATGCGGCGGCTTTTACAGCCCGAAGGTATGGCATTCAACCGACCGGTATCGCAGAACTATTTACCAGTGTGGGCATAAATATAAAGGCGAATGTAAATGCTCTACGCCGAATCTGACTGCCGAAGAGATACAATCAGCTTTCCTCGCCGCCGCC
>JAZUJW010000035.1:0-14378 GCA_045642925.1 Oscillospiraceae bacterium | reverse complement strand
CGCAAACAGTGGACTTTCGCCGAAGTAAAGCAGGCGTTTCAGTGCTGCGAAGATCCGACGCTCCTGCTGATGCTGAAGCTGATGTTTGCAGCAACGCTCAGGACAGGCGAGCTGACCGGTTTATCTTACGAAGACGTCCATTACAGGTCAAAAGACGGCAAACGTCCGTATATCTCAGTCAAGAAAGAACTTGCCCGACTGAATCAAAAGAATATTGAAAATACAAAAACCGAGGTATATCTCACTTTCCCGCAGCTTGCACCGAATCAGAAAACAGTAATGGTTCTGAAAAAGCCTAAAACTGCATCCAGCGTGCGCAACATCTATATTCCGGATGATCTCGCGGAAGAACTGAGACAGCACATCGCAAAACAGAAAAAAGAAATGGAAAACAACGGTTTTCCGTCCTACGATCTGCTGTTCTGTCATCCGAACGGCAATCCGATCTCGGATTCAACTCTCGTCAAGCGCTTCAAAAAGCTGATCCGTGATCATGATCTGCGTGAGGTTGACCTTTATTCGCTCCGACATTCCGGCGCAACGTTCAAACTTACAATGTCACATGACATCAAAGCGGTTCAGGGTGACATGGGCCACACGTCCAGCGAGATGCTTCTTGAGATCTACAGTACAATCACAGATGAGTCACGTCAGGAGCTTGCTGACCATACCGATCAGTTTTTCAAAGCTCTGGACGAAACGGAACAAGACGGACAACAGACAACGAAAAAAACCAATGAAGATGACACAAACACAACGAAGTGATGGCGGAAATGCTGGCGCATTTCGCTTTTCCGAACCGGCAAACTGCAATTTGCTGGCGGATTTTCAGCCAAGGAATACTGACTGCAATCAGTATTCCATCATGCTTGCTGTCGGAAATCTTCGTCATCTGCTCCCCATCCACCATTTTACAGCAACAGCGAAAACGCACCCGTTTTCGAGCGTTTTCGCTGCGCTTAAACGTCCCAGACAGGGGTCGAACCTGCGGCAGCCCGCTTAGGAGGCGGATCCTCTATCCAGCTGAGGTACTGGGACATATCTAATAAAATAACAGAAAAGGCAATCGCCCGGTTGATAGTTTAGGAGGCGTTCGCTCTATCCTACTGAGCTATTGGGGCATATTAAAAACTATAAAAATATGAAACTGATGCTTGCGTGCTGGAGGAAATGCATAGGAGGCGAACGCTCTATCCTACTGAGGTACCGAGGTACACGATACTAGACTATTATAACATAAAAGTTTCATGATTGCAAGCGTTTAGCGGATATTTTTTGTGTTGGAAAATGTACGGCTTCAGATACAGTTTTCCTCGCTGATACCGTCCTTTTCGTCGGGGAGTATCGTGACGATCACGGCATTTGAAACAAGACAGCCTTCCGCAGTCAGGCAAAGGGTATCATTTTGCAGCGTCAGATATTTTGGAATCAGCGGCTTTGCCTTGCGCAGAATAATGTCCCAGAGATGTGGAAAAGCAGTTCGTGAAATGCCACTGTGCAGGCGCATTGTTAGCATGATGCGTTCAGCGTCTCCGCAAGGGACATTGTCAGTGATTTCTGTCGGTTGAAGTGCAGACGCACAAAAGCGTTCAAAATCTCGCGGTACGGCATATCGTTTGCCGTCAAAGCAGGAGTGTGCCGCAGGGCCGATGCCGATATATGGTTCACAGCGCCAATATTTGCAGTTGTGGCGGCTTTCAAAAGAAGGCTGTGCGAAATTGGAAATTTCATAGTGTGCAAAGCCATGTGCAGACAAAAATTCGCACATTTGCAGATAGCGTTCTGCCATGGCGTCATCGTCCAGCAGGGCAGGGGGGGCGGATGCAAACGGTGTCCCATCTTCAATTTTCAGCAGATAGGCAGAAAAGTGCGTGATTGGAAGTGAAACGGCACGCGCCAAGTCCTCTGTAAAGCGTTCGGTGGTTTGTTCTTGCAAGCCAATCATCAAATCAATGGAGAGATTCCGAAAGCCTGCTGCCGATGCACGCAGTACCGCATCTTCCGCCTGTGTTCCTGTGTGATTTCGTCCGAGATGCTGTAATACGTCGTCCTGAAAGGACTGCACTCCGACAGACAGCCGATTGATGCCGCAGGAATGCCATGTACGCAGTTTCTCGTCTGTCATGGTGCGTGGGTTTGCTTCGATGGTGATTTCAGGCGATTCCAGACGGCATCTGACAGCAATGGCATTCAGGAAGGATTCCAGCATGGAGGCGGGGAGCAAAGACGGCGTTCCACCGCCGAAATATATCGAATCTACTGCAAGATTTGCAGGAAGTGCCGCAAGATTGCGCAAGACCGCGTCCGCATAACGTGCGGCACGGTCTTTGCTGTAGTTTCCGGAATAGAAATCGCAATAAGGGCATTTTTGTGCACAGAACGGCACATGGATATAGATTCCTGTACTCATTGTCGTTTGATGGCTTCAATCAATTTGCCGAAAAACATATTGAACACGAAATTGAACACAAGTGCTGTGACTAGCGGCAGGACACCAAACAGCAAAAGCTGCTGCTGGTTCTGGTGCAGGAAATAGGTGACGAGAATCATGATGAATGCGATTCCGAGCGTGATGGAATTGACGGCAAGATTGAGTTTGCCGTTGACGCATCTGCCGCCGCATTCAGGACAGGGTTCACCGCTTGCAGACATTCCGCCTGCTTTGGCTTTCATCAGAGGAGAAAAGGTATCTTTCCCACAATATGGACAGGTAAATTTCATGCGTCATGCTCCTTATTCGTCAAATTTGAGAACTGCCATGAATGCTTCCGACGGCACTTCGACTGAGCCGAGCTGACGCATTCTCTTTTTACCTTCTTTTTGCTTTTCCAGCAGTTTCTTCTTTCGGGAGATATCACCGCCGTAGCACTTGGCAAGGACATCTTTGCGCATTGCTTTGACCGTTTCGCGGGCAATGATTTTTCCGCCGATGGCGGCTTGGATCGGGACTTCGAACAGTTGGCGCGGAATGTTGTCCTTGAGTTTTTCCGCGATTTTTCGTGCACGGGGATACGCTTTGTCCGCATGGACAATGAAGGAGAGTGCATCTACGATATCGCCGTTGAGCATGAAGTCCAGCTTGACCAGCTTGGAAGATTCATAGCCTGCGAGCTCGTAGTCCAGCGAGGCATAGCCTCTGGTACGGGATTTGAGCGCATCGAAGAAATCGTAAATGATTTCGTTCAGCGGGAGCGTGTAGTGCAGATTGACGCGGTTATCGTCAATATACTGCATATCTTTAAATGTACCGCGGCGTTCCTGACAGAGCTCCATGATGCCGCCGACATATTCTTTCGGTGCAAGAATATCCGCCTTGACGATGGGTTCTTCCGCATCGGCAATGTTGGCGGGATTGGGATAATTGGACGGGTTGTCGATCATGATGACTTCGCCGTTGGTGAGGGTGACGCGGTAGATAACGGAGGGGGCAGTTGTGATGAGGTCGAGGTCATATTCACGTTCCAGACGTTCCTGAATGATCTCCATATGCAGCAGACCGAGGAAGCCGCAGCGGAAACCGAAGCCGAGTGCAATGGAGGTTTCGGGTTCGAAGGTCAGGGCTGCATCATTGAGCTGTAATTTTTCGAGTGCTTCGCGCAGGTCATTATAATGTGCGCCGTCTGCGGGGTAGATACCGGAGAACACCATCGGGCTGACTTTGCGGTAGCCGGGGAGTGCTTCGGAACAGGGGTTGTCAGCAAGCGTGACGGTATCGCCGACGTGCGTTTCGCCGATGCTTTTGATGGAAGCAGTGAGGTAGCCGACTTCGCCGGCGGTCAGAGAACCGCGGTTGATGTGTTCGGAGGCGCTCATGACACCCGCTTCCACAATATTGAACTCTGCGCCTGTTGCCATCAGGTGAATGCGGTCGCCGACCTTGACAGTGCCTTCCTTGACACGCACATAAATGACAACACCTTTATATGGGTCATACACGCTGTCGAAAATCAGTGCTTTCAGCGGGGCATTTTCATCGCCCTGCGGTGCAGGAATGTCGGTGACGATGCGCTCCAGCACTTCTTCGATGTTCACGCCTGTTTTTGCGGAAACACGCGGTGCATCCATCGCAGGGATACCAATGACTGATTCGACCTCTGCGGCGACACGGTCGGGCTCTGCGGAGGGCAGGTCGATCTTGTTGATGACAGGGACAAGTTCGAGATCTGCTTCCACGGCAAGATACGTATTGGCAAGCGTCTGCGCTTCAATGCCCTGTGAAGCATCGACGATCAGCAATGCGCCTTCACACGCCGCCAGTGAACGGCTGACTTCATAGTTAAAGTCCACATGGCCGGGGGTGTCGATCAGATGAAAGCGATACGTTTCGCCGTTGTTTGCAGTATAATCGAGTGCCACGGCACGCGCTTTGATGGTGATGCCGCGTTCGCGTTCGATATCCATATTATCGAGAAGCTGTTCTTCCATATCACGGACAGCCACGGCGCAGGTCTTTTCAAGAATACGGTCTGCGAGCGTGGATTTACCGTGGTCAATATGCGCAATAATGCAGAAATTGCGAATGTTTTGATTTGCCAAAGCGGGATTCCTCCGTTTCATTGTACATTCCTATCTATTATAGCACAGATATTCGAAAAATGCAAATGAAATTTTTTGGAGTCTTTTCTGGATGAAAAATAGAAGATTTTGCAAAAACATACAAAATACCAGCAATATATTTATATAAATTCGCAATATTTGGAAAGTTGCACAAAATACAACCAATATTTTCTATATCAAGTCACACTTCATTCATTATCTGTTCATAAAATATCTATATATTAAGAAATGTTTTGAGATATAATAAGTCTGTTGAATGCTGATTTCAGCACAACACTCTTAGAGAGGGCATATCTCAAAATTGAATGAGAGGGGAATTTTCCAATGAATTTTCATTTTCTGAAAAAAGCAAGCGCTCTGTGCCTCGGCGCAACCATGGCTTTCGGTTCTGTCTTTCTGCCGCAGACGAACAGTAATCTGACCGCAAGCGCTGCAGACAGCGACAACTACGCAAAGCTGCTGCAATATTCGCTGTATTTCTATGATGCGAATATGTGCGGTAAAGACGTTGAGTCTGTCGGTGCAATGAGCTGGCGCGGCAACTGCCATACGGACGATGAAGTTCCCGGTGGTTATCACGATGCAGGCGACCACGCAATGTTCGGTCTGCCGCAGGGCTATTCTGCCGCAACACTGGGCTGGACTTACTACGAATACAAGAATTCGTTCGACAGCCTTGGCTTGACTGCACACTTTAAGAAGATTTCCAAGCACTTTACCGATTTCTTCAAGGCAAGTACCAAAATGAATGGCGGTACTGTCAGCTCCCTCCTGTACCAGAAGGGTGACGGTAATGCTGACCACGCTTATTGGGGCCCACCTGAATCACAGGGTTCCGGCAGAAAAATGTTCTGGTCGAACAACGGCGCTTCTGATATTGCCGCAGAATATGCCGCTGCACTGGCACTGGACTATCTGAACTTTGGCGATACAGAGTCCTTGGACTATGCAAAGGCACTCTATAAGTTCTCCACGACCTACAATCAGGTCGCTACCGAAGGATGCAGCGAATTCTATAAGAGCAGCGGCTGCCAGGATGAACAGGCATTTGCTGCAGGCTGGCTGTACATCGCTACGAAAGATCAGCAGTATCTGAATGACTGCAAGGGCAAACAGACGCAGTATCAAGGTTGGGTTCACGGCTGGGACAACACCTATCTGGGCGCTGCCTGCGTACTCGCTGAGATCACCGGTGACTGGTCTGCACCTTGCGGCTGGATGAACCAGAAAGCAAACGGTTCGAACTATCTGTTCCTTGATAAATGGGGCAGTGCGCGTCTGAACTGTGCATTCCAGACCACAGCTATGATCGCAACCAAGCACAAGGGTGCTGATTACAGCGGCTACTGCAAAGGTCAGATGAACTATATTCTGGGTGCAAACCCTGCAAATACCTGCTTTGTTGTCGGCTTCGCAGGCAACTCTGCAAATAAACCGCACCACAGAGCTTGCTCCGGTGTTTCCACTGCGGAGGATAATTCTCCTTCTAAGTACACACTTGTCGGCGCACTTGTCGGCGGCCCGACCGATCAGGGCGGTTCTTATCAGGACAGCCGTAGCGACTATGTCTGCAACGAGGTTGCCTGCGACTATAACGCAGCACTGGTCGGCGCAGCAGCAGGTCTGTACGACTTCTACAAGAGCGGTTCCGTTGAGAAGTCCATCGAGGGTGTCAAGAATGTAGAACTGGGCGGTAGCAGTGACCCGCAGACAACGCAGGCTACCCAGCAGACACAGAATACCCAGCAGACACAGCCTACCCAGCAAACCACAGCAAAAACCACCAGCGGCGGTTCTTCCTCCTCTGACGGCTGCTATACGATGAAAGTCAACCAGAAGGTCGTTTACAGCGAGATGCCGAAGGACGACAAGATGATTGGCTTCAAGTACGAAGACTTCGGTATCCCTGCAAGCTCCAACGAAAAGATCACCAAGATCGAAGTTGACCTCTCCACCACGAAGGATAAGGTCGGCAAATGGCAGGGTGCATTCGGTTCTTCTACCAAGGTCGAGGCAGACAAATACTGGACACAGACTGATGATATGGAATCTACCATCAACGGTCAGAAGGGCACGATTACATGGAAAATGGATTCCGCTACCGCAGACATCATTCAGTATGGTTACGACGGAGAATTGAAGTTCGGTATCTGGTGGATCGACTGCGATACCTTCTCGATTGACGAGATTCGCATTTACACCGATGGTAACGGCAGCAGCGCAACCACTGCAAAGACTACCGAAAAGACCACTGCTACGACCAAGACGACTACCAGCACCACCAAGACGACTACCACAACCACTACAACCACCACCAAGACGACCACAACGGAAAAGCCGCTGGAAGTCACGGTTCTGGGCGATATCAACTGCGATAACGTCGTCAACATCAGTGACGCAATTCTCGGCGCTCGTTATGTCAACGAAGACAGCGGCGTGAAGAATCTGGTTTCTGAACTTGGCAAGCTGAACGGCGATGCGAATAAGGATGGTTCGTTCAACATGAACGATATCACGCAGATCCTTCGCATTATTGCTCGTTTCTAATCCATTATCCTGAACAAGAATCGGATATGGTACGTTTGTGCCATATCCGATTTTTTATGATTTTATGAAGAATTACGAAAGTGCTTGCAATTGTGCAGAACAAGTGCTATAATGAATCAGACCCGATAAGGGCTTGATGATGGGATACCTGAAGTCTGAGAAAGGATGAAGAAAATGAAACAAAAATTTATTGCATTCATGATGGCGGCAATGTTGTGTACTACAGTAACGGGATGTGATCTGCCTTTTTCGGCATCTTCGAATGTGTCGGAGAATGGCGACAGCAGCTTTTCCGGTCATAAAGCAGCTGCACTTTTTGCAAAAATCATAGTGTGGAAAGCAGGAAATGTTCGTATTCATTTGACTATTGACGGCATGGGTATAAACGAGACCGTATTTATCGACCGCTATGATTCCATGCTGTATGCGGAGATCAGTGTCACAAACGGCAGCCCGATTGCATTGCTGTATGCCAACCAAAAACAGTATGCTTTTGACGCCGATACGAAGAAAATGTGCTCCCACGATGCCTCTGCGCCAGACTATGCCCTGTTTGAGAAGGCAGAGCAAATTCTGGATGTCAAAGAGAGTAACTTTATCGAAGAAGGAAAGGTTACCATTGGCGAAAAAGAGTACGACTACGAACAGTACAGCATCCTTGCGGACGGCAAGAATGAGAAATTCAATTTCTGTTTTGATGACGGCAAGCTGGTGATGGTGCAGTCTGCATCCACGCCAAGTCTGTATTATTACTATTCGGTCGAATTGCTGAATCAGCCTGACCAGACAAATTTTGCAGTCCCTTCCGGATATACGGAAGTCAGTGGTTCGGAATTTGCCGGCATCATCAGCGGAAAAATGGCTGGTACACTGGTTTCGAAGCTGACAAACCCGCAGAATAAGCTTTGGACAGCAATCGGGGATTTTGCAGATGGCTTTAAGGAATCGCTGAAAAGTGTGTATGACGGTGCAAAAACAGGCGCGGATGATTCATGGAACGAGATGTTCAAAAAATATTCCGGAGAATTTGAACAGCAGAAGCAGGAACTCGAAGAAAAACGCAAAGAACTGGAGCGAATGCGGGAGGAAGCGGCAGAGCAAACCGCGAAAACAAAAGAAGAATTCGACAAGAAGCTGAAAGAAATCGAAGAAAAGCAAAGGGAACTGGAAAAGAAGCAGGCTGAATGGAAAACAGAATTCGAACAGAAAAAACAGGAAGCAAGTGAAAAAATCGCTCAGCAAGGACAGGAATTTGAAGCCAAGAAGGAACAGATGCAGCAGGAACTTTCAGAAAAGGCAGAAGAAATGCAGGAGAAATGGAATGAATTTGCAAACGAAACCGACTGAAGTCATTTTTGGAAAGATTAAGAATCATTACACAAAGAAACGATGGATGCGCATTCTGTTGGTCGTTGCAGTGGTGACAGGATTCTGCTACTGGTCAAACAACAGTATTCAGGTGACGCACATTGATTATGAAAGCGACCAACTGCCTGAAAGCTTTGATGGCTGCTGTATTGTGCAGGTGTCCGACCTTCATAACAAAAAATATGCGCTGAACAATCGGGCGCTGCTGAAAGCAATCAACGCTGAAACGCCCGATTATCTGATGTTGACGGGTGACTTTGTGGACGGAAAATCCCATACAAATTTCGACAATGCGCTGTATACAATGGAACAGCTTACAGAGATTGCGCCATGCTACTATATCGCAGGCAATCATGAGGCGGGCTTGAAGCAGAAAGGGTTGTCGGAATATCTTGCAAAAGTGAAAGAGATGGGGGTACGATATCTGTGCAATGAACAGGTGCTTCTGACGAGTGCGGCAGGGGAACAGATCCATTTGGTGGGAATGTACAACGATTCTTTGCAGGGTACAACGCTTGCCAATTTGGTCGCAAAAGATGATGCATCGGTGTTTCATCTGGTGCTGGCACATGAGCCGCAGTTTTTCGCGGATTATGCAGAAACAGGTGTGGATTTGATTTTGTCCGGTCACGCGCATGGCGGGCAATTCCGCATTCCGTTTACGCATCAAGGTCTGTATGCGCCGGATGAGGGCGTGCTTCCGAAGTACGGTGAAGGCGTTCATGAAATCGGCGGCAGTACCATGATCATCAGCCGTGGTCTGGGCAACAGTATTTTTCCGCAGCGGTTGTTTAACCGTCCGGAGTTGGTGTCCATCACATTGCATTCTTCAAAAGCAGTCTGATATACAAAATGCCCTTGGCACAGAAGCCAAGGGCATTTTGCAATATTGGTGGTGAGAGGAGGGATTTACTTTTCTTTGCCAAGCAGGAATGCCTGTAATGCGAGCATATCCTCCGCATCGACTTTGCCGTCTTCGTTCATGTCAGCGATTTTTTGTTGACGCTTAGTCTTGAATTCGCCGAGCATTCCCTGTTTTGCGAGTGCAAGGTCAATTGCATTGACCACGCCGTTTTCATCGAGGTCGCCGACTTGGAACGGTTCTTCGGGCACAGCACCGACATTTTCGAGCGCACCGAATGCGTTGTCAACGTAGAACGAATCTTCGCCTTCGAGTGTTTCAATGTAGAACTGGAGCGTATGGGCATCTTCCGGAATGGTAAAGGAACCATTGGAGAGGGTGATCCATTCACCCTTCTTTGCCGTGCCGGTTGCGATTTCGGCATACTGTGTTTCGCCTTCTGCATCTTCATACTGCAATGTCATTTTGAAATCATTGGTGTCGCTTCCTTCGGTGAAGCAGACATCAGCACCGAAGCTGTAAGCATTGCCGGGTTTGAATGCCGCAGTCGAGAGGTTTACAGCAGCGCCTTGCCACGAAGAAGTTCTGTCTGTGCAGTAGAGCGATTTCGAGCCGTCTTTGGCTTCTTTGTTGGAGGTAGAAACGGAAGCGCCGCCTCTGCCGACCCATGATTCAGAACCGCTTTCGAAGGAATTATTGAAGAAGTAACCGTTTTCGTCAGGGTCTACGATAATCGGGACATTCCATGCTTCTCGCTCATAATCAAAATAGTCGATATCGGCATAGCCGCCGGTACTCTTGGTGCTGAAACTGTAAATGCCGTTGCGGTAGCCGGTAAAGAGCGTGAGGTCATAAGGCATACTCAGTTCCGTACCGATTTTCTTCCAGCTTGCACCGTCATAGGAATAATAGAAGTTCGCCTTATCAATATTGTTCGAAACATTGAAATTGGCATCGACGGTATTGAAGCGGTAGTCTGCCTTCAGGTAGACTTCATCGCCCTGCATATTGACCTGTTCCTGAATCTTTTCACTGCTGTTATCAATTGTATCGCCGCCGTTGGTTGCCATGTAGATGTGTTTGCTGCCGTCATCGCCAACATAAACGCCGACATTGCCGAATTTGAACTGGAATGCGGACAGACCTGCGTGGTCGCCTGCTTTCATGCCTTTGGTGTCGAGTTTGATGACACCCGAACAAGCAGGACCTTCGGTGCGCATGGTCAAAGTATTGCGTGCAAAGAGGAAGTTATTGGTCACACATTTATTGTAAAGTCGGAGATAGCCTTCGCGGTCAGTCACAGACCATGCGGTATTGTCCGGGTTGTGGTTCCACTGCCATTCAAGCATCAGCTTATTGGCATCATAGGTGAAATCATCATCCTTTGCCATCTGTGTGCCTTTGTAGTCACCGTCCACGGTCAAGGTAATCGGCGCTTTGCCATTGACACCCATGACGGGCCAGTCGTTTTCCCATTTGAAGGGGACGAGGACGGGGATTCTGCCGACAGCGCCGTGGTCCTGGAACAGAAGCGCATACCATTTGCCGTCAGGGGTATCGACGATGCCGCCCTGTGCAACGCCGCTGCCGTAGGTGCCGAGTCCCGAATTCAGGACAGTTTTGCCTTCGAAATTGCCTGTCAGTGATTTGCTGCGGTAGCAGAGTTCGATGCGACCACTGCCGTTTGGCCATGCGATAATGAATACATAATAGTAGTCACCGATTTTGTGAACGTGTGAACCTTCGCCGGCGAGGTTGGTAAGGCCTGTTTTGAACAGTGTTTTGTCCAGACCGCCCCATTTGAAATCGGTCATTTCGGCATTGAATTCCTTGATTTTGATTTCGCCGCCGCCGCCGTAGACGAGATAGTTTCTGCCGTCATCGTCAAAGAGGATGGAGGCATCGTGATACATACCGTTGAGTTCGCTGCGCGTCCATGTGCCGTGTTCGATGTCATCGGTTTTGTAGATGTAGGATTTGCCGGAACCGTAACTGCCGAAGAACACATAGAACATACCGTCGTGGTAACGCAGACTGGTTGCCCATTGCCCATGCGCATAATCGTGCTTTCCGTTTTTGAGGTTCTGGACATCACCATCCGCGTACTTGTCAAAGACGTAGTTGCACATTTCCCATGATACGAGGTCTTTGGATTTCATGATGGGAGCGCCGGGGCTGAAGAACATCGTGGTATGCACCATATAGTAGGTGTCGCCCACACGAATGATGTCGTCATCCGGTACATCTGACCAGATGAACGGGTTGATGACCGTACTGCTTGCGTTTGCTTCCAGCGATTCGGTCAGCGGAAGGCTGCCGATGCTGCCAGTCAAAAGAAGTGCAGACAAGCAAGCAGCGGTCACTTTCTGAAAGATTTTTGTTTGTTTCATAGGTATATCCCCCTAAAAATATATATTTATAGTATCATTCTACCAAATGCACGGACAAGATGCAATATCGAAATCTCATAAAAGGTGGACAAAACAATATAATTTGTAGTAAAATTCTCTTGTGAATGTTTGTGAAATTATGAATCGTGATGAATTATTTATGTAGTTTTAAGAAATCTGCGGAAAGTCCACTTTTTCTGCAAAATGTATATTGTGTAATCAGGATGTTTGTTTTATTATGGTACTATAAATACAAAAGGGGGATTTTACCTATGAAGCAAAAACTGGCACTCCTCACGGCATCTGTCATTTGTCTGTCAGCGTTGAATTCTTTGCCGCTGACAGTTCAGGCAGAAAATCAAACCCGCAAAGCTGTCTATACATCTGACAGTACAACTGATGCCTTGCAGCCTTTTCAGGCAGTCGGGGCAGAAGCGTTCAGCGAAGCATCCGGTGTGGAAATCGGTTCGAACGATGCAGGCGGCAAAATGCTTTGTGAAATCGAAGCAGGGGACTATGTGATGTATCGCAATGTGGATTTCGGCGAAGGTGCGGCGATGTTTACAGTTCGCGTTGCATCCGGCGCACAGGGCGGTACGGTTGAAGTCCATCTGGATGACCCGGTCGGGCCGATCGTTGGTGTATGCACATTTGGCAGCACAGGCGGCTGGGATGCATGGGCAGATGTCAGTTGTCAGGTTTCGGGTGCAAGCGGTACGCATGACCTGTATCTGCGCTTTTCGGGTGACAGCGGCACGTTGTTTCGTGTAGCAAGCTGGCAGTTTGCGAAAGAACGCAGCGAAGCCGTTGCGAATCTGGACTTCACGAAAGCGTTCATCACGGCGGCAGACAGCACGACTTACTTCCACAGCACATTCGAGAACGGCGAGGACGATTGGACAGGCAGAGGCAGCGCATCCGTGGTTGCGACCAACAACGGGCACTTTGAGGGTAATCAATCGCTGTACGTATCGGGCAGAGCCGAGGCTTGGAACGGTGCAATGAAGAATCTGGGTTCGGATTTCGTTGCGGGACAGGCATACAGCTTTTCTGCGAATGTGATGTATGAAAAGGGCAGAAAATCGACCGATACATTTTTCATGAAATTGCAGTATACAAATGCAAATGATGAAACGGACTATATTTCGATTGCGGAAGGCACGGCACTGAAAGGCGACTGGATTCAGCTTGCAAACACGAATTTCGAATTGCCGAGCGGTGCAACGAATATGTCGATTTACATTGAAACCGAAGATAGTACGAATTCTTTCTATGTTGATGATGTGACGGCGGCATCTGCGGGAACAGTCATCAAGGGAGCGGGCAATGTCGGCTTTATTCTGGGCGATGTAGACGGCAATGGTGTCATCAATGCGGAAGACGTGGCGATGGCAAAGCAAGGATTCATGCTTGGAGCATATCAGACGTACCATGCGGAATGTGGTGCAGACGTGAATCAAAGCGGAACAGTGACGGCGGCAGACATCATTTGGCTGCAAAAATATGTTTCATGCGGCGAAACGGACTATCCTGAAGTTGCACCGCCTGAAAATCCGACTACAGTATCCGATGATTTCGATTATGATCCTGCGCTGAGTTATCATCCATGTCCTGATTCGTATTTCAATCCGATTTCGAACGGCGGAACGATCACGAAAGAAAGCTACAACAGCATTAACGGCTACAAGTCGCTTTGGGTTTACACGCCGAATGGTTATGATCCGAGTCAGAAGTACAACATCTTCTATCTGATGCATGGCGGCGGCGAAAATGAAAATCTGCTGTTCAGTGATGAAGTACATTTGAAAGAGATGCTTGACCATGCGATTGCAGATGGATTGCTTGACCCGCTGATTGTGGTAACACCGACCTTTAATGGCGGCAATTGCAGTGCAGAAACGTTCTACAAGGAATTCCGTTCGGATGTTGTACCATTTGTAGAGGGCAAGTATTCGACTTATGCGGAATCGACATCTGCGGAGGACATTGAGGCATCGAGAATGCATCGTGCATACGGTGGTTTTTCGATGGGTGCAGTATCGACATGGGCGGTAATGGTGAATGACCTTGACATGGTAGGATATTTCATGCCGCTGAGTGGTGACCATTGGGGTTCTAATTCCGCAGAGGGAAAAGCGCAGGATGTAGCGAATGCGATTGACAGATTTGGGTATGAGAAAGATGAATGTTTCATTTTTGCGGCGACGGGTTCGGATGACATTGCGTATCCGAATGAAAGTCCGCAGATTGAAGCGATGAAGAAGCTGCCGCAGTTTACGTACACGTCTGATTTCTCGCAAGGCAACTTGTACTTTATGGTAGCGCCGGGCTTGACGCACTGGTGGGGATATGTCAGACATTATGTAATAGAGATTCTGCCGTATTTCTTCCATGAAAATCAATAAGAAACTATTTCAAAAATGTTGGTGGCTATTTTATTGAGGATTCCAAAGGGAATCATTCCCTTTGGCGAAGTCCAGAGGCAGCGCCTCTGGTCGCGCTCCGCAGAGCGCGAAACACCCTTTTTATCGTGCTGACTAATCAGGAAGGGGTTTCCCCTCGTGTC
Organism: Oscillospiraceae bacterium; assembly: GCA_045642925.1. Lineage (GTDB taxonomy): Bacteria > Bacillota > Clostridia > Oscillospirales > Ruminococcaceae > Firm-04. Next base: position 88 of record JAZUJW010000035.1, on the reverse strand, counting down.
GCACCCGACATAAGGCAACACCGCACAGAGCTGGTGGTACAGATGCGCAGACAGATTTTTCGTCAGATTGTATAGAAATGACACCGCT
>JAZUJW010000034.1:0-66404 GCA_045642925.1 Oscillospiraceae bacterium | reverse complement strand
GAGGAACCACCCGTTCCCATTCCGAACACGGAAGTTAAGCTCACTCGCGTCGAAAATACTCGGATGGAGACGTCCCGGGAAGATAGATCGATGCCGGCACTCTTTCAGCCAGAGATTTTTTCTCTGGCTGTTCTTATATCTCTTGACTTTTTTGTTTGGAATATGTTATAATAGATATATTGGGGTATAGCCAAGCGGTAAGGCACCAGACTTTGACTCTGGCATTCGTAGGTCCGAATCCTGCTACCCCAACCAGAATGCCCCGTCACATTTGTGGCGGGGCTTCATCTTACAATAAAGGAGTACAACATGAACCGCAAGGAACTCAGTGAAATCCGCAATCATTTCGGTGCGGAAGCAAAATATTTTACCATGGACAGGATCCTCACCGCCTTCGTGGATGGGGAACGGAATGTTCGTGCGCTTCGTATTCGGAAACTGACCGAACTGACCGGTCCTGAATCCGATATCGTGTTTGAAACCATGAAGAAAGTGCTGAACTGCAATCTTGGAAAGCAAAGCACTGAAATGGCGTTCAATAATCATGCGTATGGAGAAGATGGGGCACAGACGTATCTTGCAAAGGTGCTTGCCTCTGAACTGAAAGATGAAGATCTGGCGCAGGAATATGTGGACAAGCTTGCAAAAATCATGGATTCTGATGAGTCCTATGCCGTGATGGTCGCATTCTGTCAGTATGATACACCGCGAAAGAATAAAATGGATGAGGAGGACGGCGAATCGGATACCGTGTTTCGTTACATCCTGACGGCTCTTTGTCCTGTGGCAAAAACGGTCAGTGCGCTGGTATATGACACCTTCGATGATGCTATTCTGCGGCAGGAGAACAAAAATGCTGTCATCAGCAAAGCCCCTTCTGCGGGCTTCCTGTATCCCGTTTTTACCGAACGTGCAAATGACGTACATCATGTGCTGTATTACACCAAAACGCCGAACGAGCCGGATACCGCATTCATTGAGGAATTTCTGGAATGCGAACCCGATGCAACGATCGTGGCGGAACAAACCGGCATGAAGCAGGTGCTGGATACTTTGCTGGGCGATGAACTGACGTATGAAGCCGTGACGACGGTCAACGAAAAGCTGAATGAAATCGTTGCAAAGAACAAAACCGATGAAGCACCGACTGAATTGACAGGCAGAATCCTGAAGCGGATGCTTTCTGAAGCAGGCGTTCCGGAAGAAAAACTCGAACGCACGGAATCCGTTTTTGAATCCTGTGTCGGTGCGGCAACCTTGAAGCCCGAACGCCTTGTGCAGTCGAAAACCACCATCAAAACACCTGAGATCGTGGTGAATGTCAAGAATGATGCAAAAGACAAGGTGCACCTCGAAACCCTCAACGGTCGTCACGTCATGGTGATTGACTTAGATGATGCTATGATCGAGGTCAATGGTTATGACCTGCGTGTTCCCGGCGTCATGGATGAAGCAATTACACCATGGGAAGAATAATGAAAACACCGCACAGAATTTTTATGGTTCTGTGCGGTGTGATATTTTGTGTTCAGCTATTGGCATCTGCTTTGAGGGCTTCGACCAGCGCAATGTCAGGTGTCACAAATGCTGTCTGATAATTCGTATAAATCACCATGCCCGGACGTGCTCCGGCTGGTTTCTTTACATATTTGACAAGGCAATAATCCACAGCAATCTGCGCAGAATCGCGTCCTTTGCTGTAATATGCGGCAAGCTTTGCGGCTTCTTCTATCGTGCGGTCAGGCGGCGTTTCTCCAAAGCAGGAAATAATGACGTGTGCGCCGTGTACGCTTTGCGTGTGCAGCCAGATATCCAGTTTCTCCGACATTTTCAGGGAAAGCTGGTCATTCTGGTGATTGTTACGTCCGACTTGGATGCGGAAACCGTCCGAGGAAACAAATTCCATCGGCGGGAGCGCTTTCGGTGGCTTGGGGGCTTTGCGGTTGACACGCAGATAGCCTTGTTCCGTCAATTCGACACGAAGCTGTGCGATGTCAGATTCACATTCTGCGCGTGTCAGTGCATCAAATACGCTGTCAATATAATTAAGCTCCTGTTCACCATTTACGATGAGTTCCGTCAGCTTTTTCTTGGCATTGCAGGCTTTCTGATAGCGCTTGTAGTAATGCTGTGCATTCTGCGGCGGCGTCAGGCGGACATCCAGCGGAATTTCCACAATCGGCATGGATTCTTCGTAGAAGTCCTCCAGCCTTGCAACACTGTCACCGCGCTGCAGACGATAAAGGTTTGCGGAGAGCAAATCGCCGCGCCGTCTGTCAAGTTCCATGCTGTCACAGGCAAGCAGTTCCTCTTTCTGATTGGCAAGACGCTTGGAAATGCGCTCTGAAGTTGCTGCAAGAAAACGGAACAGGTCATTCGCACGTTGTTTCAGGCGGGTGTAGCGGTCGCGCTGTGAGAAAAATGCATCGAGTGTTTCGCTGGCGGTCGGGTATTCTGTGGAAATCAGTACCGCACCATACTGCGCAATGTGACAGAACGCAAAATCTTTCCACTGCCCCTCTTTGGTACGCAGTGCGGTGAATTTTGCAGTGCCGTTCAGCAGCATATCGCGTGTCTGTGCAATGGCGAACAGCAAGCGGTCGAGATGCGCGTCTGCAAGCGGCAGAGAAAGCGTTTCGCCGCGTCCTGCATAGAATTCCCATTCACGGGCGATGATGGGGGAAATGCCCTCAAACATTCGAATCAGAGATTTGACCAGCGGTGCGGCGGGTGCATTGCAGAGCGCTGTTCGAATTTCGTCTTGTGATGCGGAAAGAATGCAGATGCGTTCTTCTCGCGGGGGACACTGATAATCCATCGCAGGAAGTACCAGACGTACACGCGAAATATCTTCATCAACACGCCGGATACTGTCGATGATGCGGTTATTTTCGTTCACCAGAATGATATTTGAACAGCGTCCCATGATTTCCGTGACAAGCGTCAGTATGATGCTGTCACCGAGTTCATTATTGCAGCGCAGTTTCAGGCGAAGAATGCGCTCAAGACCGTCCTGTTCGATTGCTTCGAGCTTTCCGCCGCTGATGTGCTTGCGCAGAAGCATACAAAACATGGGTGGCTGCGGCGGGTTTTCCACAGCTTCCTTGGTGATGTGGACGCGGGCAGCGTCCGCAGAAGCCGAAAACAGAACACGTACTGCGCCGCCTTTTCCGCGAAAGGATAGTACCAGACTATCGCGTGTGGGCTGATATATTTTATCAATGCGGTTGCCGATCAGCGGCTGCAATTCAGATTGGATACAATAAAGAAATGCGCCATCCAGTGCCATGCTGCACCTCCGTAAATGTCAAGGAAATTTCAATAAGCCGCTTGTGATGCCGTTTCATTAGTCTACACGTTTGCCTGTGAGAATCGACACCAGTTCAGGGCAGGGGAATTGCAGTGTCCGACGGTCAAAAATTCCCATGCACTCCGCACCGATTTGTCCGTTATCCCACCAGAAACACGGCATACATCTCGCAGCCGCTTCTCTTGCATACACTGCAAGCCATAACATTCTGCTGCGGCTGTCTGCTTTTTCAACTGCCGCCATCTCTCCGAGAATCACCGGAATGCCCTTCGATACAAACCGCTTTTCCAATTGACGGAACATATCCAGCAGCTTGTCAATGTCCTCTTTGCTGCCCCATGTTTCCTGCGGTTCTGCCCAATGCACTTCGTTTGCTGCAAAACAAAATTCTGTCGGTACATACGGATGAATTGAAACGATGAGTCTGTCGTCATCCGGCAATTCAAATGCATCCAGTGCCGATTTCTTGTAGGTTGCCGCATAGGTCGGCAGCATCAGATAACGATAGCCGTTACAGCCGCCTGCCGCACGAATTGTCCGTACTGCCGCCGCATTCAAACGGTTCACTGCCGCATAGTATTCCGCATTGCCTGTGAAATCTTTGGCAACGTGCGGTTCATTCATGACTTCAAAAACCAGCGATTCGCCAAGCTCCGAAAAATATGCCGCGATTTGTGCCCAGATTTTACAGAGAATCTCCTCCGAACGGTCAAGTTCGTCTGCTTGCAGGTGCAGAATACCGCGGTCTGTGCCATCGTGATGTACATTCACGATGACGCGAAAACCAAGCGAAAACGCCTCTCTGACAACAGAATCAATGCGAATCATCCAGTCTTCGTCGATGCGGTAATCGGGCGCTTCACCAATATGCTGAAACCATGTGACCGGAATGCGCAGGGCGTTGAAGCCTGCATCACGAATCGCTTCCAGTTGTCCGCGGTTGACGGGAATGTTGCCCCATGCGGACTCAAATACTTCCGGCTGTTTGCCGGCGCGGAGTTGTTCCGGATGCGCCACGCAGTCGAACGTATTGCCGAGATTCCAGCCCGCTTGAATGGAGCGGACAAATTCAAACGCATAATTGTATTGATACATATGGATGTCCTCATTTCTGTATAGAATCGAAAGAAAATACAAAATCAGTATATCATATTTTACGTCTGATTGTCCACACATCTTTTGCACAAACAATGTGCCAATTTACAAGTGGACTTTGTAAGTAATATGGAGAAAGGAAATATCATGAATCAATTTACAAAGAGGCTTTTTCTGCGGGAAATGACCGCAGACGATTTTTCTGCGCTTTTCGCAGTTTTGGGAGATTCCGACATCATGCGGTATTATCCGTATGTATTTGACGAATCGCGTGTCCGCCGATGGATCACTGCGAATCAGGAGCGTTATGCCACATTCGGTTTCGGACTTTGGGCGGTCACGCTTGCCGACACGGGAAAACTGATTGGCGACTGCGGTCTGACGATGCAAAATATTAACGGTATTATCAAGCCTGAAATCGGCTATCACATTGCAAAAGCGTATCAGCGGCAGGGATATGCGAAGGAAGCCGCCGCATTCTGCCGTGACTGGACATTTGAAAATACGCCGTTCCTGCGTCTGTTTTCGTACATGAAACAGGAAAATGTACCATCAGCAAAGACCGCACAGAGGATCGGCATGACATTTGTGGAAACATTTGAGGATGCCGAACACGAAATGACGGCAGTATATGCGATTTCGCGTGAAGAATGGGAACAGCAGTATCGTATGGAAAAGAAAAAAGCGGATTGACAAAGCGCCGAACCCGCAGTATAATGATATTACAAAAATGCTTGTGAAATGGGGTGCTGAAATGCTGGAATACATCTGGAATCCGTGGCACGGCTGCCGCAAATACAGTGAGGGCTGTCAACATTGCTATATGTTTTATCTGGATGCGCAGCGTGGACGCAACGGCGGTGATATTTACCGTACCAAAACGAATTTCAATTTTCCGCTGAAGAAATCGCGGACAGGGGAGTATAAGATCCCATCAGGCAGTCAGGTTCATGTTTGTCTGACGAGTGATTTTTTTCTGGAGGAAGCGGATGCATGGCGGGCAGAGGCATGGGCATTGATGCGGCAGCGGCAGGATTTACGGTTCTGGCTGCAAACGAAGCGTGCGGAACGGGTTGCGGCGGCACTTCCTGCGGACTGGGGCAGTGCATATGACCATGTGAGTCTATGTGTTTCTGCGGAAAATCAAAAACGTGCGGATGAGCGTGTGCCGATTTTGCTTTCGCTGCCGTTTCGGGAAAAGCACATTATGTGTGCGCCGATGCTGGAGCGAATTACGCTGGCGAAGTATCTGGAAACGGGGCAGATACGGAAGGTACTTGCCGACGGTGAAAATTACGATGGTGACCGCGTGCTGGATTTTGAATGGATCACGGCGTTGTATGAGGAATGTCTTGCGGCGGGCGTCCTGTTTGATTTTATCGGAACGGGAAATTATTTTCGCAAGGATGGGAAACTCTATCGGATTTGCAAAGCGTATCATCAGGTACAGGCACAGCGGTCAGGGATGCAGATTCCGTCTGCGGACACAAAAAAACCGATGCAGCCGCGTTGTCGGGATTGTGAACGGAATGGGCAGTGCAATGGATGCAGGTGGTGCGGGAAATGTGGAAAGCAGGAAACTTTTCCCTGAATGCACGAAAAGCGAATATGAAAAAGTCCCCCATGCCTGTGCATGAGGGACTTTTTTGGCGGAGATGGTGGGATTCGAACCCACGGGACGTTTTACCGCCCAAACGATTTCGAGTCGTTCTCGTTATGACCACTTCGATACATCTCCATATTGCGAAATCTATTATACCATAAATCCGTAGGAAAAGTCAAGTGGTTTCTGCAATTATTTTTATTTTTTGCAAAATCATGTTCTGTTGATTTTTATGGGAAAATATGCTAATATATTTATACACAGTATGTTTTCTTGGAGGATTCTTATGTCTGCTTCTTGTATTCCCGAAAAATGGCGGATTTTCAGCGGCAGTACCCTGAAAATGCTCGCACTTTGTTCCATGCTGATTGACCATACCGCGGCATTTCTTCTGGTCAGTATCGAATCATGTACCGCACCGTTTTTTACGGTGCTTGGCTTTTCTGTCAGTGTGTACAGCGTCATGCGCCTGATTGGACGGATGGCATTTCCGCTGTACTGTTTTCTTTTGACAGAGGGTGTTGTTTATACGCGAAATCGTAAAAAATACGGTATTCAGCTTTTGCTGTTTGCGTTGCTTTCGGAATTGCCATGGAATCTGGTACACTGTAATTCGTGGCATTTTGAACGGCAGAACGTCTTTTTTACGCTTTTTCTCGGCTATCTTTGTATCTGCCTGTATGAAAAATATCGGGAGCATCCGCGGATGCAGGCAGTCGTGCTGTTGGGCGGTATGGCGGCTGCGGTCTTGCTGAAAGCAGACTATGGAATTCGTGGCTACATTCTGATTTTAGCGCTCTATGCCCTTCGCAGTACACCGCTTCTGCGGTTTGTCGTCAGCAGTGTGATTCCGTCATCTCATGCCGCCCTATCTGCATTTCTTCCCATCTGTCTTTATAACGGCAAGCGTGGGTTTATCCATGGTAATATTGCAAAATATACGTTCTATCTGATTTATCCTGCACAATTTCTGATTCTCTGGCTTCTGCGGGTACGGCTCTTTGGGTATTCGTAAAAAGGAGGGAAAGGCGTGTATTTACTGTCACCATCCGAATATTCCCGTGCGGCGGCTGCTGCTGCACATACAACGCTGGACAAGGTCTACCCGTTTTCGATTGCAGAAGGGTTGCAGTCAGGTGAGATTTTTGCGGACTGTGCAGAACATCCGCGGGCTTATCTGTTCTGGCACGCCTGCGGTTTCGGCTTTCCTGTTGGAGAAATCAGCAAAGAATTTCTTGGCGAAATCGTCTGCGTGATGAAAAATCCCGAAGCTTGTCGGGCACATAGCGGCAGACTCGCACTGGAAGCAGAATGCAACACTGCGATGGAAGCATTTCTGCTGTCAGACGGTACGATTCAGAAAGCAGAACAGTATCAGTTTGCATTTGTCGGCGCAGATACAAAAAAAAGTCTTGCGGATACAGAAATCGTTCCGATGGATACTGAAAATTACGAACACATCAAAGGGCGCATTGTTCCGTCCTTTTCATGGGATTCCAAGGCGCAGTTTTTGCAGAACGGCTTCGGATTCTGTCTGTTTCATGCGGGGGAATTTGCCGCCTGTGCGTTTTCTGCGGGCATTTCTCATCAGGAAGTGGACATTGGCGTAGAAACTGCGGAACAATTTCGCGGCATGGGCTGCGGCAAACGTGTTGTTGCGCGTATGATTGCCGAAATACTGCGGCGCGGACAAACACCCTGCTGGCAATGCCATACACAAAATGAAGCATCTATGCGGCTTGCCTTGTCGCAGGGATTTGTCTTGAAGCAGAAACATCCGCTGTATCTTCTGCGTTCGTCCTGAACACAGAAATGCGGCTGATTTGGCAAATCAAAAGCGAGGTTTCTGACCAGCTTTTGTGGTTTCTGTCAAGAATTGCGGGATTGCTGTTCATAAAACAGAAAATATACGAAAACACTTGCAAATTTTACTGGACTATGCTATAATGTGTACAGTGCCGGATTCTGCATTCGGTGCAAGAAAAAGAGGAGGGATTTTCCATGCGGTTTTTGAAGAACCGTTCCGCACGGATTCTGGCTGCATCTCTGTCCGCCCTGACAGTGCTCAGCTCGATTCCGTTCCAGGCGTCTGCGCTCGTGACCGATGAGCCGGGCGACTATGACAACTTCGCCAAAGCACTTCAGTATTCGCTGTATTTCTATGACGGCAATATGTGCGGTGATGCGGTGGAGGAAAATAACCGTTTCGCATGGCGTGCAAACTGCCATACTTACGACAATGCCGTTCCCCTGAAGCCTATGGGCAGCGACAGTATCGGCACGAACCTTTCACAGGAGTTCATCGACAAGTACCACGATATCCTGAATACGGGTACGGAAGATGATACCGTCGATGTGGCTGGCGGCTTCCATGACGCAGGTGACCACGTAAAGTTCGGTTTGCCGGAAGCGTATGCAGGTTCGACTGTTTCGTGGGGCTACTACGAATTCCGCGATGCCTATGTCGAAACCGAACAGGCAGAGCACGTTGAAACCATTATCCGCTATTTCTGCGACTACTTCATGAAGTGCACATTCCGCGATGATAATGGCGATGTTGTGGCATTTTGCTATCAGGTGGGTGATGGCGATATCGACCACAGCTATTGGCAGCTTCCGCAGAATGATGCGATGGCTCGTCCTGCATGGTTTGCAACGGCAGAAAACCCGACAACCTGTAACGTGGCAGAAACCGCTGCCTGCCTTGCGATCAACTACCTGAACTTCAAGGAATCCGATCCGGAATATGCAGAAAAATGTCTGGATTATGCAAAGGCACTCTATAAGTTCACCAATGATAATCCGAAAGCGATCGCAGATACCGAACAGGGCCCGAAAGGTTATTATGGTTCGACAAAGTGGGAAGATGACTACTGCTTTGCAGCCTGCTGGCTCTACCTCATCACCGAGGATGCGCAGTATTTGCAGGATATGCTCCCTGTGTACGACTTCTATGCACCGCCCGGATACGTCTACTGCTGGAATGACGTCTGGAACGGCGTTGGTCTGCTGATGGGCCGCATCTCCGAAACCTATAAATCCGGCAAGACCTATACCGAAAAGGAAAACCCGCTTGGTCAGTGCGACCTTGCAATTGAGTACATGAACGCTGCCGGCAAGAACCCCTATGAAGAAATCGACTTCTGGGGACAGTGCGCAAAGGCTTACAACGGCTATATGGCAGGCAGTCCCGGTACCATTACCCCGCAAGGCTACTTCTGGCTGAATACATGGGGTTCCTGCCGCTACAATACCGCAGTACAGTTCTGTATGCTTGTTTATGATAAGTATACAGGCGGCAAAGACCACTATAAGCCCGAACACGAGGATTATTTCTTCACGAAGTGGGCAAAAGACCAGATGGAATACATCCTCGGCAACAACGACATCGAAGCGCTCGAACCGGGCGGTGTGAGCGGCCCGCGCTGCTTCCTTGTCGGCTACGATTCTTCTTCCGTCAAGAACCCGCATCACCGTGCAGCTTCCGGTCTGACCAAGTGCGAAGATACAGACCAGCAGCTTTATGTACTGTTCGGCGCACTCGCAGGCGGCCCTGATGAGAGCGACGGCCATAAAGACTTGACCTCCGACTGGATCTACAACGAAGTTACCATCGACTACAATGCGGCTTGTCCGGGTGCGGCAGCAGGCTTGTACCTTGAATACAAGGATGAGTACAAGCAGGCGATCACTCCGAATTTCCCGCCTGTAGATGACGGCGGCAGAGGCGCTTCCGGCGGTGAAAACGGCGAAGGCGGCGGCAATGCAACATGGGTAGAAGCCTGCGGCATTGACGACATCAACGCAGAAGGCGCAGGTGTCACGAAGGTTTCCATCATGGTGAAATCCAATGCACCGAAGGCTCCCGAAAACATGACTGTTCGTTACTACTTCGATTGCTCCGAAATCGCTGACTTCGGCAAGGTGGAAGCTTCCATCCTTTACGATCAGGTTTCTGCGGAAGCAGCACCGCACGCTGCTGAGATCAGTGCGCCTGTCAAGTGGGACAGAGATTCCAAGTATGCTTATGTGGAAATGAACTGGGGCGATTACAACTTCGCAAACTGCGGCAAGAAGCTGCAATTCAAGATCGGTTTCTACTACGGCGACAAATGGGATCCGACCAACGACCCGAGTTATACAGATCTGAAGATTTTCAAGGAAGATGATGCATTCTTCGGCACAGGCAATGAAGTCCGCACCGATAACATCTGTGTTTATGCAGACGGTGTGCTGATCGGCGGTATTGAACCGGATGGCACGAAGCCGGAAGAACAGGCTGCTTCTACCACGACCGAAGCACCGAAAAAGACGACTGCGACAACCACAACCACTACTTCCAAGGGCAGTGCTCAGAGCAAGGCATACTATGGTGACGTAGACTGTGACGGCGACATCAACATCAACGATGTCATTCTGCTGTCCCGTTTTGTGGCAGAAGATAAGGTTTCTATCACCGACCAGGGCTTGACCAATGCCGACTGCGACCGCAACGATGTCCACAACGCAGACGACATCACCCTGATTCTTTCCTACATTGCAAAACTGATTACCGCTGCCGACCTCGGCAACAAATAATTTCATCACAAGACTGCATCTGCCTGCTGCATTATTTCGCGGCAGGCAGATACTGCTTAGAGAAATAACACGATATTACTGAAAAAGGAGAAGATACTATGGCACAGTCAATGGACAAACTGAAACAGGAAGCGGCACTTCTTGGCGTATTTTTGCCGCTTCTGGAAGACACTTCTGCACTTTCTGCCCCGCTGACGCTGCATGGAAATGCTCTGCAAAACCGTGAAGCTGTGATGGTTTCCGCAGGTTATGATGCAGACGAAAACGGAATGCCGACTGCGAACACGATCGCACGTTATGTGGCAGCGGCAAAGAGCCGTTCCTGCGGGCTGCTTTGGACAGAGCCGGTTGCCATCAGCAAAGAAGCGCGGTGCAATGCGGGACAGCTTGTCATCAATGAAGAAAACAAGGATGCATTTGCGGCACTTTGCAAGGCAGTCAAGGAAGCTGTTCCGAATGTGGTAATGGTTGCACTGCTTGACCATGCGGGCGCACAGGCGCTTGCGCCTGTTTGTTTCGAGAGATGTCCGCTGTTTGAGGGAACGCCTGTGATTCTGGAGGAAACGGCGGTGACACCGATCGCGGTTGCCTGCGGCATTGCGGCAAGAAGCGCATCGGAAGCGGGATTTCACGGCATTGCGCTGAATGTTTGCGAGCGTAATTTGTTTTCGGAGAGTCTGGCGGCATTTCATCGTGACGGTGCATTTGGCGGTGATTTTGATGACCGTACGCGGTTTGTGCGTGACTGCTACACGGCGATGAGAATGACTGCGCCTGATGCATTTTTGAGCATACGGCTTTGTTTGAGTGACGGATTGCCGCAGCCGTATTGTTTTGGCATGGCATTTGAAGATGAGACAGCACCGGAGCTTTCGGAGAGTGTATTGCTGCTGCAAATTTTGCAGGCGCTTTACGGGGTAGAGATGGTTGCGTGTGAGGTTGGTGTTCCGGGAATCAACTGGATGAATCGTGAGGAACCGGAGCACCCGATTCTGCCTGTGAGCAGACTGTGCACCTGCATAGCGATGCTGGACAGTGCGATGCAGCAGAATGTGACGTTGTTGATAGCGGAATCGTCTGTAAGCGGAGAGATGCCGTTTGAAAATCTTGCGGCGGGAATGATAGCGGGCGAGTTTGCATCCTTAGCAGGATTCACTGCATAAAGCGGCTACATCCGCGAAGCGCGAAACACCCTTTTTCGTCCAACGAATCAGGAGGGGTTCCACCATACAGTTCCCATGATATACAAAGGAAGGCAAGAGAACGATATGAAGCGTTCTTCCTGCCTTCCTTTATTTATGTCAGGTACGACACGAGGGGAAACTCCTTAATAGGGTTTCCCCTCACCCCTTCCTGATTCGTTAGGACGAAATGGGGAATTTCGCCGACTGCGGTGCAGACTGCTTGCAGTCTGTTGGCGTCCGGAGGCGCTGCCTCTGGTCTTCGCCAAAGGGAATGATTCCCTTTGGAATCCTCAATCAATTAGCCGCAAATTCTTTTGAAAATCAAGAAAATTTATTTTCCGATTGCCGCTTTCAATGCTTCCGCTTTGTCTGTGCGCTCCCACGCCGGCATCAGATCTTCTCTGCCCATGTGCCCGTATGCCGCCAATGCACGATACTGCGGCTTCCGCAGCTCCAGCGTCGCACTAATGCCCGCAGGACGCAAATCAAATACCTTCCGTACCGCGTTTGCAAGCACTTCTTCATTCACTGCACCCGTTCCAAATGTCTCCACAAATACCGAAACAGGCTGTGCAACACCAATCGCATACGCAAGCTGTACTTCACAACGCTTCGCAAGCCCTGCCGCAACAATGTTCTTCGCAATGTATCTCGTCATGTATGCCGCACTGCGGTCAACCTTCGACGGGTCTTTGCCCGAAAATGCACCGCCGCCATGACGCGAATATCCGCCATATGTATCCACAATGATCTTTCTGCCCGTCAGACCACTGTCACCCTGCGGGCCGCCAATGACAAAACGTCCCGTCGGATTGACATAAATTTTCGTGTTTTCATCCATCAATTCTGCGGGAACTGTCGGCAGGATCACATATTTCTTCACATCTTCCCGAATCGTGTCCAGCGAAACAGACGCACTGTGCTGTGTCGATACAACGATCGTATCTACACGAACAGGTACATCATTCTCATACTCTACCGTTACCTGCGTTTTGCCGTCCGGACGCAGATAATCCAGCGTGCCATCCTTGCGGACTGCCGTCAGACGCTTGGAAAGCTTGTGCGCCAGCGAAATCGGCAAAGGCATCAGTTCAGTCGTTTCATCACACGCGAATCCGAACATCATGCCCTGGTCACCTGCACCCTGATGGTCAAAACTGTCAGGATCATCTGCATTGCAGTCATATGCCATGTCAACACCCTGCGCAATGTCACCCGACTGACAGTCGATGGATGTCAGTACAGAACAGGTATTGCCGTCAAAACCATATTTCGCACGGTCGTAACCGATGCCGACAATCACTTCACGCGCAATGCGGGCAATGTCTACGGTCGCAGTTGTGGTGATTTCACCAATGCACATCACAACACCTGTGGTGCAGCAGGTTTCACAGGCAACTCTGCCATTGGGGTCTTGCTCCAGAATGGCATCCAGTACCGCATCGGAAATCTGGTCGCAAATTTTATCGGGATGTCCTTCAGTGACGGACTCGGATGTAAAAAATCTTTTCATAATGTTCGATACTTCCTTTCTTCATATCAGCAAAAAAGCGGCGGTCATTCAGGAAACGAATGCCGCCGCTTTTGTTCTCGCATACGTTCCTCATCTTTCGGTGCAGTATTGCAATCTGCCCGTGGGAATTGGCACCATGCATTCTGCGGAATGCGGTTGCCGCGACTTCAAAGGACCCATTCCTCCGCCGCTCGTGATAAGGTTAATGCTATTATAACGTATTTTTGTGCAGTTGTCAATAGAAAACAAAAAATTCAAAAAACAAACCATTTCGCAGGAACACATTCAAGTGCTTCGGCAGATTTGGGGCAGGGGCGCATTTATAGCCTGCAATGGACGATTCTGATTCGGATTGACACGCACGGAAATGGTGTGCTATAATGTACGCAGAGTTTTTTCAGACAGAAAGGAAAAATAACTATGAAGCGATTGATTTCTCAAATGACTGCATGGTTGATTGCTTGCAGCAGCATTTTTTCAGCAGATATGCCGATTTATAAATCGCAAGATAGTGCTCCTGCAGCAGAAAATGTGACTGCCATGCAAACGGATGCGGCAGATGGCGCATCCGTGACCGCGTCATTTCAGAGTGCGCGGCTGATTGTGGAAAGTAAAGAAGCGGTATGTGCGGAAAATGCCGTGAGAGTGACGGATACAATGGAAGATTTGTATGTTCTGCAATATGCTTCTGCGGAAGATGCCTGTGCCGCATATCAGCAGTATCAGCAGACGGAATGCATAGAAGCGGTCATGCCCGACCGCGTGTACACGGTCTGTGCGCAGGATGCCGAAGAAGATGCCGTGGAAACAGAAAACTGGGGCGTACAGGATATGGGCGCAGATGTGTACTGTTCATGGCTTTCGTCTATCCCGAAAGATTTGCCTGAAATCAAAATAGCGGTCATTGATACAGGAATGACAGAAAATGCAGACTACTTTCAGAACCGCATTGCTGACGGCAGTGCAGGTTTTTGTGCGTCAGAAGACTATAAGACTGTGGACGGTCACGGACACGGTACACAGGCGGCAGGCATCATTTGTCAGGCAACCTGTGAGAATGTCAAAATCCTGCCGCTGAAAGCAGTTTCCGACAGCGGCGTTTCAAGTTCACTGGAACTGTACAGCGCGATGCTGTATGCCATTGAACAAAAAGCGGATGTCATTGTCCTTGGCGTTTGCACGCAAGGGGATGATGCATTGCTTGCAAAAGCCTGTGCCGCCGCCGCCGAAGCGGACATTCCGATTTGCGTGCCTGCGGGCAATCAGGGGGGCGATACAGCGGATTATGCGCCTGCGATGTTCCCTGAATGCCTGACGATTACTGCATACGGCAAAGTAATGGAAGAAACAGAAGATACATGGCAGCCTGCTGTGGCATCCTTCTGCAATATGGGGGAAGCGGTCGATTTTTGTGCGCCCGGTGTTGACATTCTGACTGTTGGTATGAATGGCGAACACAACCAGCGTATCAGCGGCACGAGTGCGGCTGCGGCATTTGCAGCGGCAGCCTGTGCGGATGTGCTTTCCTATCAGCCGCAGCTTTCCGCAGAACAGGTTTCCCGTTATTTGCAGTTCAACTGCCGTAATGTCGGCGAAAGCGAACGAAGCGGAAAAGGCATTCTGAACCTGAAAGATTTCGTTTTTGCGGAAGAAATCGGTGCAGTGCCGCAGTTTTCCATGAAAGCAGGAACATACAGTGCGCCGATCGAACTGGAACTGACAGCGGAGGAGAATGCTGAAATTTACTACACGCTGGATGGTTCTGTGCCAAAAGAAGGCAATCGTATTTTGTATACCGCGCCGCTGGAACTGGAACAAACCACATATGTATATGCGATTTCCATGAAGGATGGACAAAGCAGCGGATGTGCAGGCGGTCTGTACTGCATTGGTGACACGGACATCGTGGATGCATATACCGTGGAAAACGGCGTACTGACTGCATATCAGGGTGTGCGGAATGTGGTGGATCTGGAAGCCGCGTTTCCTGATGGTTCCCTGAAAGCAATCGGCGCAGGTGCATTCGCCCGCAACCATCAGATTCAGGAAGTCATTTTGCCGCCGTCAGTCAGAGAGATCGGGGAAGATGCGTTTGCGGAAAGCAGTCTGGAAACGCTGTTTGCATGGGACATGGACAGCATCGGGGCGCGTGCTTTTGCCGATTCTGCGGTCACAGACCTGTATTTTGGCACGGTGGAGCATATCGGGGAAGAAGTATTTTGCGATGCCGCTGTGTTGGACTATCTGGAATGGACAGCAGGGGATGCTTTGACGGTGATTCCGACGCGTGCATTCTACGGCTGTGAGGCACTGGTCGCGCTGGATTTGCAGTGGGACAAACTGATAGAAGTGCAGGAAGAAGCATTTCAGTATGCTTCACTCAAAGGGGAAATCTCCTTGGATTCCCTGCAAGTCTTGGGGAAACGTGCTTTTGCAGGTACGTGTTTCGGAAAGGTCACGCTTTCGGAAGCCATTACAGAATTGCCGGAAGGATGCTTTTGTGGAATGGACAGTCTTGGTTTTCTCTCTGCAAAAGGCGTGACTGCCATTCGCACGCGGGCACTTGCCGACTGCGGTTGGAATAGTGATGTCGGAAGCGAAGATATGACGAGAAAAGGAATGCGGACAGATATTGATTTCGGAAATCTGGAGATATTGGAGCCTTATGCGCTGTATTTGACAAAATTCGCACAATCGCTGGAATTTGACAGTCTGGAAACCATCACGGCGGGGCAGTTTGATGGTTGCGATGCGGATTCCTTCTCGTTCCCGAATGTGAAAACGGTCTGCGAAAATGGTATTTCCAATGTCTGCGGGAAGATCTATCTGCCGCAGGTGGAAACCATTGAGAAAAACAGCATTTATCAAGCATACAGTATCTTTTTGGGGGATACTCTGAAAACCATTGAAGAAGACGGCATTCGGGATTCGTATGTGTATGCAGGTACGGATTCCCTTGCCATTGCTTATGCAAAACAGCACGGTCTGGAATATTGCACACTGCCCTGTATCCTGCCTGTTGAGCCGAATATTTTTGTGTTTCAGGGCGATCTGGTTACGCTGGATGTGGAACGCATTGGCGGAGAAGATGCCTTTCTTCGCTGGTATCAGCGGGAAACAGACGGCACTCAGACTTTGCTTGCCGAAACACAAAACAACACATTGACCTTCTGTGCAGAGGGTTCATCGGAAATCGTCATTACGGCAGTGCTGACAGACGGCAGGCAGGAATTCAGTCGGACAGAATTTGAAGTGTTTCTGTGGTCTTTCGAACCTGCGACATTTCTGGAGGACGGCAAAACAGTCTTTGTGGACTTGTGCGAACGGTATCGGGCGGGAGAAGAAATTGCATCGGAATTTTCAATCAGTGTGACACCTGATGAATCAGGCGAGTATTATCTGCTGCCTGAGGGCACACTGTATGGCCCGTATACGCTTATTCGGAAGCGTGGTGAGGAAGAACCGTTCGCGGAACTTGCTCCTGTGTATGACCCGGAGAAATCTGATTTGTCAGACCATCGTTTTTATCTGGAAAAAGGAACAGAATACATCATTACGTTTTTTGTATACGAGCCTGATTTATCAAAAAGGCAGTGTTGTGTGCTGTTGTACATGGACAAAACACCGCCGAAAAATTGGATCAACAAATTGGGAATGTATGTGGCTGCACAGCAAATAGACAGAAATGCCTGCTTTTACTATCCGGATCAGCCCGATGTGCTGGCAAAATGCAGCAGTATTACGGTTACAAACGATGGCAGCGAAACGATTGCCCCTTTCGAATGGACACTGACGGCGGACAAAGACTTCATTTGGGTGCCGCAGAGTTATTATGGCGTGGTATACGGCATTGGCGACTATTGGGGCTGCACATCAATCAGTGCGCCGATTCGCTGTTATGAAGTCAAGCAGACCTTGACCGCAGGGGAAAGTGTGACGCTTGCAGATGAAGAAATAAACTGGGACTCCGTATTGGCATTTACTGCACCCGATGATGGGATATATGGTTTTCAATGCCTGTCCAAAGCGGATGAGGAGGAAGAATACATTTTCTCGGAAAGAGGTGATACGCTGGTCATGCGTATCATAAATGAGAATGGCGATGAACTACAGCGACAAACAAGTGATGGAGAGGTGCTCTGTGCGGTATTGCCGCTGCAAAAAGGAAAAACGTATTATATCAATTTAGATTGTGATTATTATGTGTGGGATGCGTTCACATTTTCCTGTAAACCGACGAATCAGCAGCATATCCTTTCGTATGACGAATGTAATATTGCCCTTTGCAATCCGCATACAGCGGAAGGCAGAATAACGGAAGCCGCGGGAACAGTGCCGCAGTACCGCATTACCATGTCAGATGGTACGGTATTGCGGGAAGGAATAGATTACCGCACGGTGGTGCTCGAAAGCGACAATCAGCAGATCTCAGTGGAAATTGTCGGTATCGGTGCGTATCTGGGCGTGTTGCAGCGCACAGAGGAATATGCAGTAGTTGTGACGGAAAATGTGCCTGTGGTTCTGGAAGAAAGTGAAAAAACAAGTTATTTGTCCTTTACGCCGCAGAAAGACGACGTTTATATCATTTGCGGTGTTCCGAGTGTTTCTGAGATAGTATGCAACTTTCCGTCGTTGGATATGATGGTGTATGAACAAGATTGGCCAGTTGGCATTGCAGACTGCGAATTTGAGAATCATGTGATCCAATACCCTGTATTGCAGCTTTCACTCTTCGCAGGACATTCGTACTGTATCCAAATCAACCATGACGATTGTGACGTTTTTGTTGAAATATCGCAGAAACAGCGGTTGGCAGAATGTACTGTGAAACAGAATGTGGTTTCGCTGCCATATGACTTCTCCGACACAGATTTGCCTGTTGTGCTGTACGCTGCGGATGGGACGGCATTGCAGGAAAATGTGGATTTCACGGTTATGCGTGGACTCTGTACCGCGTATGGTGAAGCCGTTTTCTACTTCAGCGGCATGGGCGATTATTGTGGTATGCTCGCATTTGGGATTCCAAGCGGCAATGTGATTTCGGAGGACTGCTTTGTGGAAGGCTGTGATTGGGGACACGAACAGTATTTCTGGTTTACGCCGCAGGAAACGGATTGCTATACCATACAGCTTATGTATGCGCCAAGTGTGCTGGACGATGTATTTACTGGAAAACGGGATATGCAGTCTATTCTGGATGCGGGCAGATGCAGTGTGGATTTCATCATTACGTTATATGAGCAGGATGCGTATTCGCTCCGGACAGAGGAATTCTGGACGGATACGTGCAGTGTGGAATTGGCTGCGGGTGTTTCTTACCGTATTAGCGTTTCCTCGTGTCAGCAATATTCGGAAGGAGATTATGTGCTGACAGTGCTTCATCACAAGCGCAGTATGTTCACGGAAGCAGAAATGATAAAGGGGAAAGAAACGGGCGAATTCCAGATGTATTGCATAGAAACAGGAAGACGACTGGAAGAAGGCGAAGACTATCGTGTTCTGTACGATGTCAATACGGAAGATGGTGTGCTGTATTGTCTGGTACAGGGACTCGGGGATTATGTCGGTTATACCAGTGACTATTGGTATATGGATGAACCATTTATCCCACCGACCGAATCCGAAAAAACGCCGCGGTATGTTTCGGCGGCACTGGATGAAGTCCTTCAGATTTCGAATGGAACGTCTTATTATGTAATCAATGTACCATATGAAATGGAAGTGCAGGTGGAGGATGTCTGCAATTTCATCACAACTGCCGTGACCTGTAATGTGTATGGAAAACAAGCGGCGGTATCGGAAGCATTTCTTTCTGCGGGACAGATTTTACATTTATACAAAGGTACGTATGTTTTTATGGCGGAGCAGTGCGCACGGGATTCGTTCAGTGCTATGCGTCTGCACCCGCTGCGCATCTCTCTGCATGGTGCAGAAATCGCGGTGTCAGATGTACTGATGGGGACTGCAATGCAGAAGCCACAGGTGCGTGTTTGCATGGACGGCAGGATTATGCAGGAAAATGTGGATTATGTAGTGCAGTTGCCTGCGGATGCGGAAACAGAAGGTGTGCATTCGCTGACAGTGGAAGGCATCGGCGATTATTTCGGCAGTCGGAAATTATTGTTCTACACGCTTCCTGAAAATGCGGAAACCGTTTCGGAATGGACAGCGCCGCGTGTGGATGCAGTTATTGCGGAAGGCGGTGCAGTGTGCAGATATCGTTTCTGTGCAGAAGCCGCAGAAAATTTGCTGCATATGTCTGCAATGCAAGCTGCTTCTGCGGCGGTATATGACGAAAGCGGCACGGTCATGGGGATGGTCTGCGGGCTTTCCGAACAGCAGACGGCACTTTCCCTGACAGCGGGCGAATGGTATACACTCGTGGCGCGTTTCTGTGCAGATACGGCTTGCGGTACAGTATCTCTTTCCATCAATCCGCAGAATAGAATGTTTTCCGATTGTACGGTATCCCTTCCTGCAACCGTTGCGCAGGGTACAGACCTGACAAATTGTCTGCAAGTCATGGATGGCGAACTGCTTTTGACTTACGGGGAAGAATACGAATGTACCAATTTGCCTGATGCGGAACTGTACGGCAGGGTATCATTGCAGCTGTGCGGCAAGGGGTGCTATGAAGGAATTCAGGCGGTGCAGACGTTTATTCTGCCGAATGCATCGCTGCTGCAATGGAAATCGGCAGAATTGCTTTCTGTGAACAGAATGTATTATCAGCCCATTGGCGATGCATGGAATCAGTACCTTTTTGCGTTTATCGCGCCGTCTACGGGAGATTATATCCTGACGCTGCCCACATGGGAAACCGACCGTGTCACAGCATTGCTTTATGATGCAGAAGGCAATCTGCTGCCGTTTGACACGAAGCAAATGCATTTGCAGGAGAAAGATACAATATATTGTCTATGCGTGACAGATGCAGACGGCAGCCGCAAGGGAACAGATTGTTGTTTCGCGCTGCAAATTGCGGCGGCAGACAATACGCATTTTGTGGAAGCTGATAACATGGTGTATCTTGTGAATGGCAAGGAAGCGACATTGTTACAAGTGCGTGGGAATGCGGCGGCGTATAACGTGCCGACAGAACTTTACGATGCCCGACAGGACTGCATGGTGCAGGTGACTGCTTGTGATGACGTTGTTGAGAATGATTCCTATTTTCTGTATATCGAACAAGGGACACCTGCCGCGGCATATTGTCAGGCACGTCAGCGGAATGCGGTGTATCTGGGCGCAGAATGTACGGTGCAGGGCGACCTGACAGGCGACGATGTCTGTGACTGGACGGATGTTCAGCTCATGCAGTTCGTGCTGAGCGAAACAGCAGGCATTCAGCTTTGTGCTTCTGCGGCGGCACAGGCGGACTGCAATGAGGACGGTATTCTGGATTACGTCGATTTGCAGTGGCTTTTGGAATTTTCACAAACGGAATGACACAAAAAAACAACCCCCGATTTCTCGGGGGTTGTTCTGGTTTTATGGAAAGAATCATTTGTGCTGTAAGGCAAGAACGAACGAGCGAATCTGGTCGGACAGTTCAGGACAATCCTTTGCTGATTGTTCAATTGCGGCATCATATTTACCATCCTGAATCAATGCTTTCACCGCATCGAGTTTCTCCAAATGGCTTTTGGTCGCGTTCTCGTCACATCCGTTCTTTTCACACGCTGTTTGCAGGCATGATACCCATGTGGGGAAGATGATATCGGTGTACATTCTGCGTTCCATGGGTGAAGCTTCTTCGCCAAAAATATCAGCCAGCACTTCATCGCTCAAGCCTTTCGGCATTTCTGATTGTCTCGTTTCCATAAGGTCATCCCCTCCTATGCGTTATGATTATAAGAATTATATCATATCCAGCGAAATTTTACAATAGTTTTTGTCGCTTTTCGTATATTCGCCCAACAATTCGCATTTTTACTTGTCGATTCTGTCATAATGTCAAAAGGAATGCCTGTGAAGAATATAAAAATGATTTGCGAAAAAGTTATGCAGGTTTTCTGTGGCGGGAGGGGAGGCGGTCGATGCCGAACAGCAGGTATCCGACAGCAATAAATCCTGCAATCAGAATGAGAAGCCATTTCGCAACGCCGCCCCATCCGATGTTATCGACATTGAGGAAAAAGTACGGATATTTCATGATATCCTTGTTGTCAGGGTCAAGCGTCACAAACGGCGCACGAATCATGATGTACAGTACATACATAATCGGGACAGTCACAGAAATCAGCGGCTCAAACCATTTGACTTTGCGGCGTTCATAAAACAGGAACCAGTCTGCGATGTACATGATCGGCAGGACAATATGCAGTAAAACGCTTGCAATCGCATAATTATCCGCAGGATTTCTGCCAGCCGCACCCGCAAGGATGAAATTGAATACGCAGAAGGTCAGCAGAATCATGATAACGCCCATATATTTGAGTTTGGGAAGGGTGGTGTTTTTGGGGCGTTCGGGGTGCTTGACGGTTTCGACCAGTTCTGAGCACATAATGCACATACAGAAGTAGTTGCTGAGGTTTGTGAACTGCACATACCAGTTATCGTAGTAATCATAGCGGAATAATCCAAGACTTGCAAGGAATGCGATGACTGCAAGTGTGCAGTAGCTTGTCTGAAACATCAGACGGCAGGTATTATTTTTCAAGGGGGAATTCAGCGTCCTTTCCATGAGTTATATCAATATTATAACACCAATTTGGAAAAAAAGCAAGCTGTCCAATGCTTTGTCGATTTTGAAATGCACGATTTCCTCTTGACAATCTGGGGAATATATGGTATAATGCATTTATTCCTCTGGGGCATTAGCGCAGCTGGGAGCGCACCACACTGGCAGTGTGGGGGTCACGGGTTCGAATCCCGTATGCTCCACTATAGAAAAAAGCGCAGATTCGAGCGTTTCGAATCTGTTCTTTTTTGCGGCTGTTTCGGTATATCCCATCGGATTTCGTTGACAAATCATGCAAAATCTGCTATGATGTAAGAAAACAGTTTCACTATCCAAAGGAGGCGTGAGGATGAATTCCCAGCAGCTCACCTATGTGCTTACCGTTGCCGAATGCCAGAGTTTCTCCAAAGCCGCGGAAAAACTCTATGTCACCCAGCCGTCACTCAGCCAATACATCCATAGTCTGGAAAAACAGCTTGGCATGAAACTCTTTGACCGCGCGCAAACCCCCATCCGCCTGACAGACGCGGGTGAACTCTATGTCACATGGGCACGGCGCATCCTTGCCATGGAGGAAAGCATGAATAATGCACTTTCCGACCTGATGGGAATGCAGACCGGCTCTGTTCGCATCGGCGCATCCTCCTTTCGGGTACGATGTCTGCTTTCCCGCAGCATCGCCGCTTTCCATGCGCAGTATCCCCAAATCCATATCTCCATTCATGAAGCCGATATGAAACAGCTTCGTGAACTCCTGACAGCCGGTGCATTGGATTTCATCATCGGTACGGGCGAATTTGACGAGAAACAGTTTCATGTGGAGGCGCTGGCAGAAGAACGGATGTACCTTGCCGCCGCCCCTGCCCATCCGTTATGCACCCGCTTGCCAAAACCATTGACCGCAGAGGATATCTGCAATGCCACGCCGAATTTTTACCGTCAGCGCCCGATTGCGCTTTCTGATTTACAGGAGGAGCATTTCGTGGCAGCAATCGCGGGTGAATACGCAAAAGAATATCTGGAAGCGGCTTGTGAACGCTGTGGGTTTACGCCGCATATTGAATATGCCGTGCAGACGATTGAAACGGTTTTTTCATTTGTCTGCGCCAATATGGGCATTGCCATCCTGCCTGATTCCCTGATTTACTATGGCAATTTCCGCGAACACCCCAACTATTATATTCTGCCCGATGAAATTGCCCGCTGTAATATCTCACTGATTACGAAACGCGGTGCATACCTTTCGAAAGCTTCCGCAGCATATGCACTGCTGCTGAAGCAGCTTGTCGATGTCGGAACATGGAGAATGATCGGAAACGAACGGGGGACAGTGCAGTGATTTCATCAGAAATACGAGAAATGATAGCAGAAAATGCATTGGTTTCCTGCGGCGAGCATCAGCCGTGGCAGGCTGTGCTTTCGAAAAAGCAGTTGACACTTGCGTTTTTGGGCGGTTCTATCACGCAGGGCTATGCAAATTACCAATTCTATGAGAAGCCTTATCCCGCTTTGCTGACGGACGCGCTGAATGCACGCGGATACGATGCAAAATGCCATGTGCTGGCGTCTGCCGGCATGGATACGATGCAGGGAAATGCACTATGTGAACGCGAAATCATTGTCCATTCGCCTGATATTGTTTTTCTGGAATATGCCATCAATGAAACGACATTGCGGCACAGTGTGATTTCATTCGAAAGCCTGCTGCGGCGTTTCCTGCTGTTGGAGCATCCGCCGATTGTCGTGATTTTTACGCTGCGGAGTGCAAACGAATATAGCTGTGAAAGCTATATGCACCCGATTGCCGAATATTATGGTTTGCCGTGTGTCAGTCTGCAAAAGGGGCTGAATCCGCTGCTTGCGGACGGCACGCTGACATGGGAAGATTATGCTGACAGGGAAAGTCATCCGACGTTGGAGGGACACCAATTGCTGGCAGACTGTCTGCTGCACTTACTGGATACCGCAAAAAATATAGAAGATACAGAAGTTTCACAAAAGTCGATGCCGGAACCGTGGCTGGATGCACCCTATACGAAGCTGCAATTTTACCCCGCAGGAGATTTGGCTGGCGCACAGACTGATTTTAACATAGAACCAAAAGAATTCAGCTATTACAAAACTGTATGGGTTGGCGATGCTGCGAAGGAACAAACCTTCCGTTTTGCACTGAACGCCAAGGCACTGGTCGTGTTCTATGAATCGCATCGTGCGCCGCAGTATGGCAGTGCAAAGATTTTGCTGGATGATGCGCCTGTTTCGCATCCGCTGCTGAATCAGTCCGTCATGCACTGCAATTCCATTTACGGCTGGGGAAATGCCATGCCCATCGTGTTGTTTGACCATCCGACCGCACAGCAGCACTGTCTGACCATCACACCGCTGGAAGAAAAGACATTTTTGGTCGGATTTGGGATTGTATGGTAAAACTTCACAAAGAAAATGTCATATTTTAAGAAAGTTGTTGCGGGTTGCTGTGCAATATTCACAAAGTTTTCATAATTTTGCTGATTCGAGAGGATTCATGCTTTTTGCTACTTGAAATTTATGCACATTCATGGTATAATAACCATGTCTGGATTGGAGGCTGTTTTGCGCATTTTGGGCGTTGACCCCGGCTATGCAACGGTTGGATTCGGCATTCTCGATTATCAGGGAATGCGTTTTCAGACGGTGGAATACGGTGCGATTCTCACAGAGGCGCATACCGATTTCTCCGCACGGCTTGCACAGATCTATGAAGATATGTGCTTTTTGCTGGATAAGTACCGACCGCAGGTGCTTTCGGTCGAAAAACTATACTTCAATACCAACAAAACAACGGGTATTCTCGTTGCCGAGGCAAGAGGCGTGATCCTGCTTGCCTGCGCACAGAGAACCATTCCTGTCTTTGAATATACACCTTTGCAGGTGAAATCCGCCGTGGTCGGTTATGGCAAGGCGGAGAAAAAACAGGTGATGGATATGACGCGCCGCATTTTGTGTCTGGACGACATCCCGAAGCCCGATGATGCCGCGGACGCGCTCGCACTGGCAATTTGCCACGGACACTGTGCGAAACCTGATTACTGATTACCAATTTCCAAGAGGTGACTTTGCACCATGATAGACAGTCTGCGCGGCAAGGTGCTGCTGAAAGAACCGAATCTCGTGGTCGTGGAATGCGGCGGCGTGGGATATGCCTGCAAAACAGGGATGCAAACGGCGGCGGCAGTCGGAAGCGTCGGGGAAGAAGTTATGCTGTATACCCGCATGACCGTCCGTGAGGACGATGTTTCCCTTTTCGGCTTTGCGACACGCAGTGAACGCACCTGCTTTGACCAGCTCACGAGTGTATCGGGTGTCGGCCCGAAGAATGCACTGGCAATTCTCTCGGATTTAACGCCTGACCGTTTTGCGCTTGCCATTGCGGCAGGAGATGCAAAAGCATTTACAAAGACAAAGGGCATCGGCACGAAAACTGCACAGCGCATTGTGCTGGAACTCAAGGATAAAGTCACGAAAACCGTGCAGACAGAAGGATTTCCGCAAGCACCCGTTTCAATTTCCGGCGGTGCAATGGAAGAAGCCATGTCCGCACTGCTGGTACTGGGCTATACGCAGGGGGAAGTTGCGGGTGTACTGCAATCCTTAGACCCCGCCCTTTCCTCATCAGAGCTGATTCGGCAATCGCTGATGATGCTCGGAAAACGAATGTTTGGATAAAGGGGAGCACAAAATGAAAACAAAATGGATCGCTGTTTTGATGGGTATGGTGCTCTGCACCTGCTGTCTGACCGCCTGCGGAGAAGAAGCCTCATCACAAAAGGATTCTACCGTGCAGACATATGTGGACAGAGTACAGATCGACCGTGCCAATTCCATGGCAAATACGGTTGCAACAGCCGCAAAAGCAGGACTCAATGACATGATGATGGAAGAAATGCCTGTCAATCTGCTTGGCGGTGACATTGTCATTTCGGGGGCATCGCTGCAAACTGCCAAAATGCCGCTGAATACTCTGAACAAACAGGATATGATTGCCGTGCTGACCTATAAGATCGCATACTATCTGAATGCGGATGTACAGGCAGATGTCTGCAAAAATCTTGCCGTTCATATTCAGGATGGGGACTGCACCGGTGTCGGCATAGAACTTTCTTCGGACGCAGGTGCGGCTTACGGTTCGTATCCCAATGTCATGACTGCGGATGATGTCGAATCCATTTCTTCCGTGCAGAATGCACTGACCTTCGCATTAAAGTGAAAATCCATAGAAATAGATATGATTTCATAGGGAGGTTTGCACCATGAATCTTGACGAATTACTGAAAGAGGCGATCACCAAGCCGGAGAAACGCTCTGTTTTTCTGCAAATGCTGATTAAAAGTGACGTGTATGTCATTTGTAAGAAGCCGGTCAAACAGGATGAGGTCAACGGCGGCGTTTCGATGGAACTTGTCACGACGCAAAACCCCGACGGCGATGTGTTCATTCCGTTCTTTACAAGTTACCGTTCTTTACAGCAGTTTGCAAAGCGTTATGTCAACTGCTACCGCCTCAACTGCCTCCGGTTGTTTGATTTGATTCAGTCTGCTTCTGCGGTACTGAACCCCAATTCCTACGGTAAGGAGTTTTCTTCGCAGGAGATCAAAAGTATTCTGATGGTTGCCCGCAACCTGAATATTCCTGCCATCTCCATGAAGGAGGAGGAAACGATCGAGTATCGTCGTCCGCAGAAAGACCTCAATCACCTCATTCGTCCCATTACGCGCTATCTTGCACGGCAGGCGAATGTTGATAACTGCTATGTGGTGGAGATGGTGCGCGGCTGTGAACGTCCGCAAACGCTGTTTGTCTTTGATATGATGGGCAACACGCGCAAGCTGTTCTTCCCGCTTTCCAAGTATATGCAGAATTATACAAAATCGGGCGACAGTCTTGTCTTTATCAGTCTGGAAGAACAGGCGGCGAAAAAGGCAATTGATGGTGTCGAACCCTTTTATATTCGTAAAAAACGCTATTTTGAGCGATAAGATGACCGCACAGCGATAGCAGAACCCTATGAGGAGGCAGCATGATTCAGTACAGTGATGAAGACTTGCAAAATACGGAAGAACCGTTCGAACGGCTCGCTTCCCCGCAAATGATCACGCAGGATTCCGAACTGGAACTCTCGCTTCGTCCGAAAGAACTCAAAGATTACATCGGGCAGGATAAGGTCAAGGAGAATCTGGCGGTGTATATCGAAGCGGCAAGACGGCGCGGTGAACCGCTGGACCATGTGCTGCTTTACGGGCCGCCGGGACTCGGCAAAACCACGCTTTCCGGCATCATTGCCCATGAAATGGGCGTGAATCTGCGCGTGACCTCCGGCCCTGCCATCGAAAAACCGGGCGACCTTGCCGCACTGCTGACCAATCTCGGCAGAGGCGATGTGCTGTTTGTCGATGAAATTCATCGTCTTTCCCGTGCTGTGGAGGAAATTCTCTACCCCGCACTGGAGGACAGGGTGCTGGATATTATGATCGGCAAAGGGCCGTCTGCCCGCAGTATCCGCGTGGATTTGCAGCCGTTTACGCTTGTCGGTGCAACGACAAGGGCAGGACAGCTGACACCGCCGCTGCGTGACCGTTTCGGTATCGTTCAGCGGCTTGAACTCTATACGCCGCAGCAGCTTTGTGATATTATCCGCAGAAGTGCGATGATACTGGATATTCCTTGTGAAGCGGACGGCGCGTTGGAGCTTGCAAAGCGTTCCCGCGGGACACCCCGTATCGCAAACCGTCTGCTGCGCAGAGTCCGCGACTTTGCGGATGTCATGGGCAGCGGCGTGATCGATGAACAAACGACAAAACTTGCGCTGGAACGTCTGGAAATCGACGAACTGGGGCTGGATAAACTTGACCGCCGTATGCTCGATATGATGATTCGCGGCTATCACGGCGGGCCTGTCGGACTGGAAACACTTGCCTCTGCCATCGGTGAAGAAGCGGTCACACTCGAAGATGTCTGTGAACCGTATCTCATGCAGCTTGGAATGCTCGCAAGAACGCCGCGCGGCCGCTGTGCTACAGGACTTGCGTATGCCCACCTCGGCTACCCGACAGAAGATGCACAAACCATCCCGCAGCAGTATTCCCTCTCGGAAATGCTGGGACAGGAGATGTAACGATATGGACAGAAAAAAAGCGTTTCTTCCAACTCAAAATCCTGCAACAATGATACCGCTTCCGACAGACCTGATGAATGGTCAGGCGCTGGGGGCGGTATCAGGCATGAAATTCGGACTTGGCAGCATTGGCAACTGCGGCTGCGAAGTCATTGCCGTTTATAATGCGCTGCTGATCGCGGGCTGTCCCAGACCGTTTACCGAAATTGCACGGTATATGGAGCGTTTTTCGATGCTTGGCGGGCTTTGGGGTACTGACCCTCATGCGCTGGGACACTGTCTGCGGCACTTCGGGCTGAATGTGCGCAGACTGCGTTCGCACGAAAGCGTCAAGCGCGTCTTGCAGACGGGAAGCTGCTGTGTGTATGTCTACTGGACAAAACGCCGCATGGCTTCTGCGATTCACACGGTCTGCATGGAGCAAAAAGGGGAAAAACTGTGGATCTACAACGCTTATAATAATGTTCCGCACGCTATCCGGTCTACGCCCGATGCTTATCTGCAAGGACGGCGCATGATTCTTGCCTACGAAATCATTTCGCAGTCAGCTTGACACGGAATGCCATAAGAGGTACAATAAATGAGTAAGATACTGAAATCAGACGGACTGCGCGGCATTGCCGTGACAGAACTGAGCTGCGAAATCCTGCTGTATCTTGGCAGAGCCGCGGCACAGGTCATCGGCAGGATGTGCGGCTGTCTGCCTGTTTTTTATATTGCCCGAGATACCAGACGTTCTGCACCGCTGCTGGAAGCGGCATTGTGCGCAGGCATTTGTTCGGGCGGCGGCAATGTGATACAGCTTGGCGTTCTGCCTTCTGCGGCAGTGGCGCTGATGCTCGCAAAAAAAGAAAACAAGGCGCACTGCGGCATGGTTCTGACAGGCGGCAGTGCTTCGTATGAATATATGAATCTGCGGATGCTGAATCGGGACGGTTCGCCGCTTGCGGAAGATACTATGGCGAAAATCGAATCGCTGATGCCCGGCGGAATGCCGATGCCGCCCAAATCGCACCGCTTCTGCGGACAGATGTTTCAGGAAACGGACGGCGTACAGCGCTACCGTGACCTGCTGAAAACATTGATGCCGGTTCCGAAGAATATGACATATCCCCGGCCGCGCATTGCCGTGGACTGCGCAAACGGTTCACTGAGTGCGATCGCAGAACCCGTTCTACGGGAGTACGGCATGGATGTCATTGCAATCCAGAATCAGCCGGACGGTACGAACATCAACCGTGACTGCGGCGTGACCGCAATGCAGAATTTGATGGAATTTGTGACGAAAAACGGCTGTCAGGCGGGCTTTGCCTTTGACGGCGATGGTACGCGCTGTATTGCGGTGGATGAAAATGGAGAACTGCTGGACGGTGACCGTCTGCTTGCAATTTGCTTGCAGGATGCCATTGCCCGCGATGCCCTGCGCGGCGGCGGTGTGGCAGCGACCGTTCTGAGCAATCTCGGTTTTCTGCGCTTTGCAAAGGAAAATGGCATTACTGTCCATACCACGCAGCCTTCTCCGCATTTTGTGCTGGAGCGTGTGCGGGAAGCAGGGCTTTCCCTCGGCGGTGAGCGCGGAGGACATCTCTATTTTGCGGAATTTCCTTCCTCTGACGGTCTGGTTTCGGCACTGCGCATCCTTGAAATCATGCAGCGTACAAAACAGCCGCTTTCCGTGCTTTCTGCGGTCATGGAGCATGACCCGCAGGTTTCGCTGAATGTGAAAATCGCAGAATGCTGGCGGGAAATCTGGAAGAATGATACCGAAATCACGGATGTGATTGAAAAATATGAAGCCGAACTCGGCACAGAGGGCAGAATCCTCGTGCGCGAATTGGCACGCGATGCCGCCATTCAGGTTTTGCTGGAAGGGCGGGATTTCCGTCAGATCAACAGCTTTGCGCTGGAGATCGCGGAAAAAATACGGCAGCGCACGGCATATGTCCCTGCGTGATGCTGAAAATCGGAAGGAACGATGATTTTTGAGAGCAGCCGAACATTGGGCGGATTACCGCCTTCTCGATACCTCCTGCGGTGAACGTCTGGAACGCTGGGGCAATATTATTCTGATTCGCCCCGATCCGCAGGTCATCTGGCAGACACCGAAAACTTCTCCGCAGTGGGAGAAGGCTGACGGGCATTATCACCGCAGCAAAAGCGGCGGCGGTTCGTGGGAATACCGCAAAACACCGCCCGAAAGCTGGGAAATCCGCTATGGCGCACTGACCTTTATCGTGCGTCCGACAGGCTTTAAGCACACGGGACTGTTCCCCGAACAGGCAGTCAACTGGGACTGGATGCAGGAGAAGATCCGCAATGCCGGCAGACCGATTCGTGTGCTGAATTTGTTCGCCTATACGGGCGGCGCAACGCTTGCCTGTGCAGCGGCGGGTGCGGAAGTCTGCCATGTGGATGCCGCAAAAGGCATGGTGCAGTGGGCAAGAGAAAATGCCGCTGCTTCCGATTTGACCGAGAAACCCATCCGTTGGATCATCGATGACTGCGAGAAGTTCATTCGCAGAGAGGCACGCCGCGGCAAAACATATGATGCGATCATCATGGACCCGCCAAGCTATGGCAGAGGCCCTTCCGGTGAGATATGGAAACTCGAAAACAGCATTTATCCGCTGGTGGAAGCCTGCATGGATGTGCTGTCCGATAACCCGCTTTTCTTCCTACTGAACAGCTATACGACAGGGCTTTCTCCGTCCGTCATGGGCTATCTGCTGAATGCGCTGCTGGTGCCGAAATTCGGCGGCAAGGTGTCCGCTGACGAGATCGGACTGCCTGTGGCACTGGGCGGTGCGGCACTGCCTTGCGGTGCAACTGCCATCTGGGAGAAGTAAGGGCAGTACCGCAGACAGATTGGGAGGAACCATGGAACCATTGATTTCTATTGAAAATGTGCGCTTTTCATATGCTGCGGAGGATGATGCGTCAAAACCTGCCGAAGTCCTCAAAGGGGTATCCCTCACCTTTGGCAAGGGCGAACTTGTTGCCGTGCTGGGACATAACGGTTCGGGCAAATCAACGCTTGCAAAACTCCTCAACGCCATCCTGATCCCCACATCGGGCAAGGTTCTGGTGGACGGCATGGATACTGCCGATGAGGAAAAACTGTTTGATATTCGTCAGCGTGTCGGCATGGTCTTTCAGAATCCGGACAACCAGATCGTTGCAACCATTGTGGAGGAAGATGTCGCATTTGCGCTGGAAAATATGGGCGTTGACCCTGCGGAAATGCGGGAACGTGTGGATGAGGCACTGAAAGCCGTCAAGATGTACGATTTCCGCGAACACGCGCCGCATCAGCTTTCGGGCGGTCAGAAACAGCGTGTTGCCATTGCAGGCATCATTGCCATGCGCCCCGACTGCATCGTACTCGATGAACCGACCGCGATGCTTGACCCGCAGGGACGCAAAGAGGTCATGAAAACCATTCGCCGCCTGAACCGCGATTATGGCATCACCGTCATTCTCATTACGCATGAGATGGATGAAGCCGCACAGTGTCAGCGCATTGTGGTCATTGACCACGGCACAGTCCTGATGGATGATGTGCCGAAAAAAGTATTCGCACGAGTGGATGAAATGAAAGAAATCGGGCTGGATGTCCCGCAGGCAACGGAACTCGTTCACATTCTGCGGCAGAACGGCTACGACCTTGACCCCGAAATTATTACCGAAGATGCGTGCATTGACGCGCTTTCGAAACTGCTGAAACCTTGAACGGAGGCGTTCCATGCCAATTTTGGAGGCAAAAAATCTGACATACACTTACAGCGTCGGCTCGCCATTTGAAAAGACCGCTGTGGACCATATTGACCTGCAAATCGAAGAAGGCGAATTTGTCGGTGTCATCGGGCATACGGGCTCTGGAAAATCCACACTCATGCAGATGATGAACGGACTTTTGCAGCCGACAGATGGAAAAATCCTGCTGGACGGCAAGGACATCTGGGCAAAAGAAACCGACCGCAGACAGGTGCGCTTTCAGGTGGGACTGGTGTTCCAGTATCCCGAATATCAGCTTTTTGAGGAAACCGTTTACAAGGATATTGCATTCGGCCCGAAGAACATGAAGCTTTCACAGGAGGAAATCGACCGCCGTGTACACGAGACCGCAGAGGCAGTCGGTCTGACGGAGGCACAACTGCAAACTGCGCCCTATGCGCTTTCGGGCGGACAGAAACGCCGTGCGGCAATCGCGGGCGTGATGGCGATGGAACCGCGTGTGCTGATTCTCGATGAACCGACTGCGGGACTTGACCCGAAAGGCAGAACAAAAATCCTCACGCAGTTACAGGCATACCATAAACGTACAGGATGCACAATCCTGCTGGTGTCGCACAGCATGGAGGATGTCGCAAGATACGCCTCGAAGCTGTTGGTGCTTTCGCAGGCGAAAGTCGTCTGCTACGATACGCCGTCAGGCGTGTTTGCAAGGTCGGAATCCCTCGAAGGCATGGGACTTGCCCTGCCGCAGGTCACACGCATTTTCAAAGGGCTTGCAGAACGCGGCATCACGTTTCCCGAAGAAGTTTACACCGTCAAATTCGGTGCGGAACAACTGCTGAAACGGTTGGAGGAGGGCAGTGTATCATGCTGAAAGACATTACGCTGGGACAGTATTTTCCCATGAAAAGCGTGGTTCACCGCATGGATGCCCGCTTCAAAATCATTATCACACTGCTGTTTCTCGTCATGCTTTTCTGGGGACAGCATATCTGGAGTCTGCTGGCGGGCTTCCTCTTTACGATCGCCGCAACGCTTTGCTCGAAAATCCCGCCGAAAATGATCGTCAAAAGCATCAAGCCGATCGTCCCGATTCTCCTGTTTACAGGCATTCTGAATCTGCTGATGCTGGACGGCGGCGACATCTACTGGCAATGGAAATTTCTGAAAATTACCGAAGAAGGCGTACAGACCTCTGTATTCATGGTCGTGCGCATTTGTCTGCTGATTGCAGGCACATCTTTGCTGACTTATACGACATCGCCCATCGTGCTGACGGACGCGATCGAATCGCTGCTTTCTCCGATGAAGAAGCTGAAATTGCCCGTGCACGAACTGGCAATGATGATGACCATTGCGCTGCGTTTCATTCCGACATTGATCGAGGAAACCTCTAAAATCATGGCAGCGCAGAAAGCACGCGGCGCAGACCTCGAAAGCGGCAGCATTTTCCAACGCGCACAGGCACTTGTTCCGATTCTTGTGCCGCTGTTTGTGTCGGCATTCCGCCGCGCAGAAGAACTCGCACTTGCCATGGAGTGCCGCTGTTATCACGGCGGCGAAGGCAGAACCCGTTTGCGGAAGCTGCAAAGCGGTCTGCGCGATTATGTCGCGCTGGGACTGATGCTTTTGTTGCTGGCAGCGGTCATTGTGCTGAATACGCTTTCGAAATAACGCATTTTCACAGAAAGGAGCGCAGTCCTTTGCGCAACCTCAAACTCACCATCGCCTACCGCGGTACACGCTATCATGGTTTTCAGCGGCAGCCGAATGCCATTACCGTGCAGGGAGAACTGGAAAAGGCACTCTCCCGCATCCTCAACGGTGCTGTGACCGTTTACGGATGTTCCCGCACGGATACGGGTGTTCATGCGAATATGTTTTGTCTGCATTTGCTGACAGAACGCATCATCCCGTGCAAGAATCTGGTGCGTGCGGCAAACGGCTATCTGCCCGATGACATTTCCGTGCTTGCCTGTGAGGAAATGCCCGAACAGTTCCATGCACGCTTTGACTGCAAGGGCAAAGAATATCTCTATCGCATTCACAATCATGAAAGCAAGAATCCCTTTGCCACTGATCTGGCATTTCACTATCGCCGTCCGCTGGATGTGGACTTGATTCGGGAAGCGGCAATGCCTGTCGTCGGCACACACGACTTTCACAGCTTTTGTGCGCAGGCAACTGAAAAATCCGATACCGTCCGCACGATTTACGGTGTGTCGGTCGAACGTCTGGGCGATACTGTGGAAGTGCGCATCAGCGGCAACGGCTTCCTCTATAATATGGTGCGGATCTTTGTCGGGACACTGCTGGACATCAATGAGGGCTATTTTCCGCCTGATGCCATGCCGCAGATCCTTGCGGCGAAAGACCGTCTTGCCGCAGGCAGAACTGCTATGGCACACGGTCTGTACCTGAACCGCGTTTTTTACGATGAAGCGGAAATACCGCATCTTTGAACATAGAAAGAAAGGATTACAATGCACATTCAACAGGGGAATCAGCCCGCAAAGCGCAGAGCGCCGCACGCGGGAGATGTCCATGCCATTCAGCGTGCCAGAAAACGAAAGCGTCATTTGCGGCGGGCTGTGATTTTCTTCTTTATTGCCGCATTGGTGCTGGTGCTGTATCAGCAGCGGGATGTTTGGATCCCGAAACTGGAAGACCTCAGCTTTGGCACACAGCCTGTAGTGCAGAATGACGGTTCTATTTCCGATGGTAAATTCCCATTGGCAATTTACGGAGGAAAGGAATATCAAACAGCACAAATCGGCGATTTGATGGCGATTCTCAGCGATTCTTACCTTTATCTCTATCAGACGGACGGCACATTGGCAGGACGTCGTCAGCACGCCTACGGCAGTGCAATGCTGAAAACCGCAGGCAGTTATGCGCTGATTTATGAAAGCGGCGGCACGAATTTCCGACTGGATACTGCTGCAAGGTCTGTTTTCGAAAAAACTGTCAGCGAACCGATCATCTTCGGGCGTGTGTCTGATACGGGCATGACTGCTGTGGTGACGGGTTCCGATACATCCGCCTGTAAGTTGTTAATATTTAACAAAAAAGGAAAACAAATTTATGCAAGAAGCTGCATTGAGGAGCTGGCAGAGGTCGCATTCCGCAAGGACAGCACCGGCTGCTACGCCGTCAATCTGCGTCCGGAGGAAGGCACATTAAAATCTGTTGTGCATAATTACGATTTCACGCAAAAAGATGCGCTTTGGACAAGCGAACCTCTTGACACGCTGTGTATTTCGGTATATAATACTAATGGGGATGGACTGTGCATACTCGGCGATACATCTTGTATCTATCTGGATGCACAGGGAAGTATTCTCAGTGCATATTCTTATCCTGATACCCTGGTCTGCGGCGACAGTGCAGACGGCGTTTCGGCAGTTCTGCTGCGCAACGATGAAAAACGTACCAATTCCGTTGTGCTGCTGAATGGAACGGCGGACACGCCCTGTGTACTGGATGTCGAACATGATGTGAAATATGTTCGTGTGGGCACAGCGGGAACGGGTGTGACGATTCAGACCCGTACCTCTCTCGAAAGTTTCGATACAACAGGCTGTCGGATCGCACAAACACCAATTTCAGATACATATGACCGCTTCCTGCCGATTCAGTCTTATCTGTTTCTGATGGGTTATGACCGCATCGACCGTGTCGAATATGCGGTGCAGGAATAAAAAAAGATACAAGAGAGAGTAGAATATGGAAAAACAAAGTAGATACGCAGGGGATTAATGCGCGTACACCAGATACAAACGAGATTACCGCAAAATTGCGGATAACAGGAGGAGATTGGAATGAATACGGATTTCTGGTGGATTTTAGATGCGCTGCTACTGGTTGCTGCAATTGGAATCATTATTTCGAATGCCAAGAAGGGCATGACTAAAGTTTTGATATTGTGTATCGGTTACATTGTTGCAACAGTAGGAGCATCCGTTTTTTCGTCAATCAGTGCACCCGGGATCTATACTTCGATGGCTCGAGAGGCAAATATCGAAAAAATCGAAAAAATCAATTCGAATTTTGATGTTGCGCAGTGCTTTATGGATGCGCTCAACGACAAGAAATATGGCGCAATGTTCGATATCCATATGATCGAGGATTCTTTGAAGGCGCCGGATACTGCCCAATTTGACAAGAAGCTTTATGAGTATGTCAATAATACCTGCGGATATGTCGTTGGTACACAAATGGAATTCAAGCAGATGCTTTCTAAGGCTTTTGAAACGAAATATGGCGAAGCGCTCTCCAGTGAACTGCCGCATTATGTCTATGCGAATTTTGCAGCAAGCATGGAAGAAGATGCTTCCGTGATGAATCGTCTGCTGGAACAGCTCTATGCGCCAAGCAACAACGCAGAAGACACGGCTGCGTATCTGGAGGATTCCTTCGGAAAAGATCCGACTGTGGAATGCTTCCGAATTTTCATTTATATCATCATTTTCTCGATCGTTATGATTTTTGCGGCAATGCTTGCAAGTTCGTTGGAGTATAAAATGTATTTCAACATTCAGTGGAAGACAGATCATTTTCTCGGCGCGATTCTTGGCGTTGTGGAAGCAATGATGGTGGTCGTTCTGCTGACCTTAATCGTGCGTCTGCTGGTCTTACTGGGCGGCGGAGAACTGCTGTGCTTCAGCGACGCAACCGTGGACAGGACATACCTGTTCAGATATATCTACTACCAGCTGGATATGCTGTTCTAATGCTATTCGGCACCAGAAAGGGCTATAATGGTTAAGTGCATGAAATGTAAGAAGCGTCCTGCGGTGATATTCCTGACAAAAATGCAGGGCGAAGAACGGCACAGCGAGGGCTATTGCCTGGTTTGTGCGAAAAAAATGAATATTGAGGCTGTCACGTCATATGTGCAGTCTATGGGCATCAGTGATGAAGAACTAGAACAGTTGTGCGACCAGATGAGCGAACAAATGGAGCAAATGGAGTCGGTGGCAGGCGATGCCTTCCAGATGGGCGGCGCAAGTACCATGCCTGCTTTCATCCAGCAGCTCTTTGACGGAAACGGTTCTTCTTCTGCGGAGAATGATGCGGAGCCAGAGGAAACAAGCAAAAAAGAAGGCAATGGAAAGCCGAAAAAGGAGAAACATCCAAAAGAACAGAAAAAGGAACTCAAGTTCCTTGACCAATACTGCAATAATCTCAGCGCCCGCGCAGAAAAAGGCGAACTCGACAATATCATCGGACGCGAACGCGAAATTGCGCGTGTGATCCAGATCCTTTCCCGCAGACAGAAAAATAATCCCTGTCTGATCGGTGAACCCGGTGTTGGTAAAACTGCCGTGGCAGAAGGCATTGCACAGAAAATTGCTTCGGGCGATGTGCCGTATCATCTGCGCGACAAGAAAATCTATCTGCTGGATCTGACTGCATTGGTCGCAGGTACGCAGTTCCGCGGACAGTTCGAAAGCCGTGTCAAGGGACTCGTACAGGAGGTCAAGGAACAGGGCAACATCATCCTGTTCATTGACGAAGTGCATAATCTGGTCGGCACAGGCGATGCGGAAGGCTCGATGAATGCCGCAAATATCCTGAAGCCTGCGCTCTCCCGCGGAGAAGTACAGGTCATTGGTGCGACAACATTCACAGAATACCGCAAATTCATCGAAAAGGACGGTGCGCTTGAACGCCGTTTCCAGCCCGTCAAAATTGATGAACCGAATATCGAAGATACCGTTGCCGTATTGAACGGCATTGCGAAATATTATGAGGAATACCACCGTATTCACATTGCACCGAATCTGATTCGGATGTGTGTGGTGCTTTCCGAACGCTATATCACGGACAGATTCCTGCCTGACAAGGCGATCGACCTCTTAGACGAAAGCTGTGCACACGCAAGCATTCGTCATCCGGAATTGGGCGAAGTCGATGTCCTTGCAGCGCAAATCGCAGAGAAAGAATCCGAAATCGAGGAGATCGAATCGGATACCACACCCGATTATCAGCTTCTTGCCGAGAAAAAAGGCGATTTGATCCACCTGAAGCAGCGGCAGGAAGAGGTACAGAAGCTTGCCGAACAGGTTCATGTCGAAGCCGACGACCTCGCACATGTCATTGAACTCTGGACGGGCATTCCTGCTAATAAAATTGAGGAAACCGAATACGCGAAGCTGCAAAATCTTGCACCGCGCCTCTCCGAAAAAATCATCGGTCAGGACGAAGCAATCACGGCACTGTCTGCCGCCATCAAACGCTCCCGCGTACAGCTTTCCAAGCGCCGCAGACCTGCATCGTTCATTTTTGTCGGCCCGACCGGTGTCGGAAAGACCGAACTCGTGAAGGTGCTTTCGTCTGAGCTGTTCGATTCCACCGAACCGCTGATTCGTCTGGACATGACCGAATACATGGAAAAGCACGCTGTTTCGCGCATGATTGGTTCGCCTCCCGGCTATGTCGGCTATGATGAGGCTGGTCAGCTCACCGAAAAAGTGCGCCGCAGACCATATTCCGTCATTTTGTTTGACGAAATTGAAAAGGCGCATCCCGATGTCATGAACCTCTTGCTCCAGATTCTCGATGAGGGCAAGGTCGATGATGCACAGGGACGTACCATTAACTTCGAAAATACGATTATTGTCATGACTTCCAATGCAGGCAGCACCGATAAATCCACAGGTGTCGGCTTCAACCGCACCGAGGAGGAGATTTCCCGCGAAAAGGCAATGAAATCCCTGAAAGAATTCCTGCGTCCCGAATTTGTCGGCAGAGTGGATGAAATCATCGTATTCCGTCCGCTGTCGGTCGAACATTACGAAAAGATTGCCGCGCTGATGCTTTCTGAAACAGCAGAAGCGCTCGCAGAACAAAATTACACGCTGGACTGGGACGATGCGGCACTTGCATGGATCGCAAAAGAGTCGCATGGTCACAAGTACGGTGCGCGTGATATCCGCCGCGTCCTGCGCGACAATGTCGATGACAAAATCGCTGCACTCATTATTGAAAGTGAGAAGGTTTTCACCGCCATTCATATCCGCGGCACCGAAAACGGCATCACTGTGAATGCAGATTGACTGAATTACGAGAAAATCGACATTCTCCGAGGGGAGGATGTCGGTTTCTTTTGCAAAAGGAGTATTTGATATATGAATCCATTGTCCGTTTTCAAATTGAAAGGACTGCTTGAAAAATTCCGCGAGAACCATCCGAAGTTTCTGCGCTTTATTTCCGTGGCGGGCAGTTATGTCGGCGAAGGCACGGTGATTGAAGTGAAAATCAAGAACGCAGACGGCGAGGAGATTCTTGCCAATATCAAAGTGACACCCGATGACGTGGAATTGTTCCGCGAAATGAAAGCACTGGCAATGAGCAATGTGCAGCAGCAGGCGCAACAAGCACCGCAGGAACAACAGGATGCATAAGACAGGACGGAGATTGCCCGCATGAGTATTTTAAATGTCGAGCACGTTACACACGGCTTCGGCGCAAGACAAATTTTGAATGATGCGTCCTTTCGCTTGCTGAAAGGCGAACACGTTGGATTG
This sequence comes from Oscillospiraceae bacterium, assembly GCA_045642925.1. Classification (GTDB taxonomy): domain Bacteria; phylum Bacillota; class Clostridia; order Oscillospirales; family Ruminococcaceae; genus Firm-04. Next base: position 27,020 of record JAZUJW010000034.1, on the reverse strand, counting down.
GTCGGTGCGAATGGCGAAGGTAAATCCACATTTCTCAACATCATCACAGGCAAGTTGATGCCTGATGAAGGCAAAATCGAGTGGTGCAGACATATCACCACAGGCTACCTTGACCAGTTCAGCACACTCCAAAAAGGCAAAACGATTGCGGATGTGCTGCGCGAGGCATTTGCCCATCTCGAAGAACTCGAACAGGAAATGCTCGGTCTTTATGATAAAATGGGCGACTGCACGGAGGAAGAACTCGCCGCCGCAATGGAGGATGTCGGAGAAATTCAGAGCATCCTCGATTACAGCGGCTATTATACCATAGATGCGAAGATTTCAGAGTATGCGAACGGGCTTGGACTCGGTGAGATCGGTCTTGACCGTGATGTGGCAGAGCTTTCGGGCGGTCAGCGTGCGAAAGTGTTGCTTGCAAAGGTTTTACTTGAAAATCCGATGATCCTGATTCTCGATGAACCGACAAACTTCCTTGACGAGAATCATATCGCATGGCTGAAAAACTTCCTACAAAATTACGAAAATGCGTTTATTCTGGTATCACATGACACCTCTTTCATGAATGATGTCGTCAATGTGGTGTATCATGTTGAAAATGCCGTATTGACGCGCTATGCAGGTGATTATGAGAATTTCCTGCGGATGCATGAGCTGAAGAAAAAGCAGCTCGAACAGGCATACGAAAAACAACAGAAGGAAATCGCTGATCTTGAGGACTTCATCGCCCGCAACAAGGCGCGTGTCGCAACTACAAATATGGCGAAATCCCGTCAGAAAAAGCTGGACAAAATGGAAAAGGTCACGCTTGCCGCAGAAAAAATCAAGCCGACTTTTTCATTTGCGTCTGCAAGAACGCCCGGTCGCGTAGTCATCGAGTGCAAAGATCTGGTGCTTGGCTACGGTGAGCCGCTGACACGTCCTGTTTCGCTGAAAGTGGAATGCGGACAGAAAATTGCAATTCGCGGCGTAAACGGTCTGGGTAAATCAACACTGTTGAAAACCCTCCTGAAATTGATTCCGCCCGTCAGCGGAACGGTGGAACATGACCAGTTTGTGGACTTTGGCTACTTCGAACAGGAAGAAGAAGCGACATCGCAAACTGCCCTGCAAACCATCTGGGATGCGTTTCCTGCCATGACCAACGGCGAAGTCCGTGCGGCGCTTGCCAAGTGCGGACTGACCACAGAGCATATCACCTCGCAGATGAAAGTGCTGTCGGGCGGCGAAAACGCGAAGGTGCGTCTGTGCAGAGTCATGCTGAAAAGCGTGAATCTGCTTGTATTGGACGAGCCGACAAACCATCTTGATGTGGATGCAAAGGAAGCACTGAAGGAAGCCGTGCGTGCGTACCGCGGCACGGTGCTGCTGGTCAGCCACGAACCTGAATTCTATATGGATGTGGCGGACGAAATCTGGAGTCTGGAAGACTGGACGACCAAAATCATTTGAAAATGGCATGATGCGAAAAGCATCATGAGAATGTTGAATCATAAGGACGGAAATGCTTATGGATCTCGAACAGCAAAAATCAGCGCCCCTTTATGAGGCGTTGGAGCGTTTTCGGCGGCAGCGCGTGGTGCCGTTTGACGTGCCCGGACACAAGCGGGGGCGCGGAAATCCCGAACTGGTCAAGCTGCTGGGAGAACAGTGCGTTGGAATTGACGTAAATTCGATGAAACCACTGGATAATCTCTGCCACCCTGTTTCGGTCATTGCGCAGGCAGAAGCCCTTGCGGCGGATGCATTCGGCGCAGCGCACGCCTATTTTATGATTGGCGGAACGACTTCCGCCGTGCAGGCAATGATTCTGACCGCGTGTAAAGAAGGCGACAAAATCATTCTGCCGCGAAATGTACATAAAAGCGTGATAAACGCACTGGTACTCAATGGAGCTGTGCCTGTCTATGTCAATCCTGCGGTTGATGACCACATCGGAATTGCGCTGGGCATGGAACTGGAAGCCGTCAAGCAGGCGATCCTGCGTTATCCCGATGCAAAGGCAGTATTTGTCAACAATCCGACATATTACGGTATTTGCTCGGATTTGCAAGCAATCGTTAAGTTAGCACATGAACATGAAATGATGGTGCTGGTGGATGAAGCACATGGCACACATCTGTATTTTTCGGATACGCTGCCCGTTTCTGCAATGGAGGCAGGCGCGGATATGGCGGCGATTTCGATGCACAAATCGGGCGGCAGTCTGACGCAAAGCTCGCTGCTGCTGCTTGGAGATACTGTAAATCCACGCTACGTCGAGCAAATCATCAATCTGACGCAGACAACGAGCGCTTCGTATCTGCTGCTGTCCAGTCTGGACATTTCGCGCCGAAATCTTGCCCTGCGCGGGAAGGAATCCTTCGAAAAAGTGGCGGCGATGGCAGAATATGCGCGAGAGGAAATCAATTCCATTGGCGGGTATTATGCATACGGAAAAGATTTAATTAACAATAAAACCGTGTGCGATTATGATGTCACGAAGCTGTCTGTCTACACGCGTGATATCGGTTTGACGGGTATCGAAGTCTACGATTTGCTTCGTGATGAATATGACATTCAGATTGAATTCGGCGATATCGGAAACATTCTGGCGTATATTTCCATCGGAGACCGCATTCAGGATATTGAACGTCTTGTCGGTGCGCTGGAAGATATAAAGCGCCTGTATACGCGAAAAATCACAAAGATTCACAATGCGGAATGCATTGACCCGACCGTAATCGCAACGCCGCGTCAGGCGTTCTATGCTGAAAAAGAGCTTGTGCCGATCCGACAGGCGGCAGGGCGCATCTGCGGCGAATTTGTCATGTGCTATCCACCGGGAATCCCGATTCTGGCACCGGGCGAAATGGTCACGAGGGAATTAGTTGAGTATATTCTTTATTCAAAAGAAAAAGGCTGTTCGATGCAGGGACCGGAAGATGGTGAACTGAATTATCTGAACGTGCTGGAGGAGGTCTGACGATGGACTTTTGGTTCTCGGAAATGCACACGAATAACGTGAAAATGTCGATTCGAGTGGAAAAACAATTGTTCAGCGGTACGAGTGACTTTCAGCGCATTGACGTGTTCGAATCGGAAGAATTCGGACGCTTCCTGACCTCGGACGGCAGCGTGATTTTCTCCGAAAAGGACGAATTTACGTATGATGAAATGATTGTACACGTTCCGATGGCGGTGCATCCGCACGTTCGGCGCGTGCTGGTCATTGGCGGCGGCGACGGCGGCGTTGCGCGGGAACTTTCGTATTATGACGAAATTGAAGCCATTGACGTGGTCGAGGCTGACGAGATGTTTGTGAAGGTTTGCCGTGAGTATTTTCCAGATAATGCGCGTGGTTTGGATGATCCGCGTGTTTCCATCTGCTATCGTGACGGTCTGCGGTTTCTGCGTGGACGGCAAGATGAATATGATTTAATTATTAACGACAGCACCGATCCGCTCGGTCACACGGCGGGACTGTTTACGAAGGAGTTCTACGGAAGCTGCTTTAAGGCACTAAAAGACGACGGTATCATGGTTTATCAGCATGGCAGCCCGTTTTTTGATGAGGACGAGGATGCTTGCCGTGCGATGCACCGAAAGGCATTCCGTAGTTTTCCGATTTCCCGCGTGTATCAGGCGCATATTCCGACCTGTCCTTCGGGCTATTGGCTTTTTGGCTTTGCCTCGAAAAAGTACCACCCGATACGGGATTTTGACGCAAATAGGTGGAAAGCGCGTGGATTGAAAACGTGGTATTATTCGGCAAATCTACATTGTGGGGCATTCATGCTGCCAAAATATGTGGAAGATATGCTGATTGAAGAAGAACGCTAAAAATTGCGATACGCTAAAAAATATAATTACATTGGAGGGCATTCTATATGAAATTATTGGTCATCGGATGCGGCGGTGTTGCGACAGTCGCAATTCACAAATGCTGTGAAAATCCAGTATTTACTGAGATTTGTATTGCCAGCAGAACAGTTTCAAAATGTGACGCACTTGTGGCAAAATTGCAGCCGAAAACATCTGCAAGATTATCAACAGCTAAGGTCGATGCAGATAGCTTTGAATCATTAACCACGCTGATGCGTAAATTTCAGCCGCATACGGTTCTGAATGTGGCTCTGCCTTATCAGGATCTTGTCATCATGGATGCTTGCCTCGCTTGCGGCGCAAACTACGTAGATACAGCGAATTATGAAGCTGAGGATACTGACGATCCTGCATGGCGCAAAATTTATGAGCAACGCTGCAAGGAAAAAGGCTTCACCGCATATTTTGATTACTCGTGGCAGTGGGCATATCAGGATAGATTCAAGGAAGCCGGTCTTACTGCTTTGCTCGGCACCGGTTTCGATCCTGGCGTAACTTCTGTTTATACAGCATATGCGTTGAAACACTATTTTGATGAAATTAATTACATTGATATTCTCGACTGCAATGGCGGCGACCATGGTTATCCGTTTGCCACGAATTTTAACCCCGAAATCAATTTGCGTGAGGTTTCTGCAAACGGTTCGTATTGGGAAGATGGTCACTGGGTTGAAACGAAGCCTATGGAAATCAAGCGGGAGTACAATTTTGAGGGTGTCGGCATGAAAGATATGTACCTGCTGCACCATGAGGAAATCGAGTCCTTAGCAAAGAATATACCTGGAGTAAAGCGCATTCGCTTCTTCATGACATTCGGTCAGAGCTACCTGACGCATATGAACTGTCTGCAAAATGTCGGAATGCTTGGTACAACTCCGATACAATTTGAAGGTCACGAGATTGTCCCGATCAAGTTCCTGAAAGCGCTCCTTCCTGATCCCGCATCGCTTGGCCCACGCACGGTCGGCAAGACCAATATTGGTTGCATCTATCGTGGTGTCAAGGATGGAAAAGAACGTACTATCTACATTTACAATGTATGTGATCATCAGGAAGCATATAAGGAAACCGGCGCACAGGCGGTATCGTACACCACTGGTGTGCCTGCCATGATTGGCACTGCGATGGTTGCAAGCGGTACTTGGAGCGGTGCGGGCGTGTTTAATGTGGAAGAATTTGATCCGGATCCGTACATGGATGCGCTGAACAAGTATGGTCTGCCCTGGAAAGTGGTTGAAAACCCGATTTTGGTGGATTAATGATGCACAGAGTGGTTTCTCCGGCACTGGAAAAGGTACAAACACCCTGCTATGTTATTGATGAAACGAAATTGCTATACAATCTGGAAATTTTAAAATCAGTGCAGGAACATACAGGGTGTCGTATTTTGCTTGCGCAGAAAGCATTCTCCGCTTTTGCACTTTATCCCATGATAAGTCAATATCTTGCCGGAACGACAGCAAGCGGTCTTTATGAAGCTAGGCTTGGACGGGAAGAATTTGCGGGGGAGGTACACGTTTTTTCTCCCGCATATAAAGAAAATGAATTTGATGAAATTGTAGCAAAATCAGACCATATTGTATTTAATTCGTTTTCACAACTTGAAAAATACCGTGCGAAATGCGCGGGAAAAAGTATCGGGATTCGAATCAATCCTGAATGTTCTACGCAGCAGCATGGCGATATCTATGACCCTTGCGCACCATACTCCAGACTTGGCGTGCCAATCGCAAATTTTGATGCGTCAGCATTTGAAGGCGTGGATGGCATTCATTTTCATACACTTTGCGAACAAAATTCGAACGATCTTGCGGTGACGCTGAAAAGCGTTGAAGAAAAGTTTGGTAAATATCTAAAACAATGCAAGTGGGTGAATTTTGGCGGCGGACATCACATCACACGCAAGGACTATGACATAGCACTTCTCGAACAATTAATTATTGATTTTCAACGGAAATACGATGTTACCGTATATCTTGAACCGGGGGAAGCGGTCGCATTGAATGCGGGATATATGGTAACTGAGATTCAAGAAATTGTGCATAATGGCATGGATATCGCAATATTAGACACATCTGCGGCGTGTCATATGCCTGATGTATTGGAAATGCCATATCGCCCACCGCTGTTTTTATCTGGCGAAAAGGAAGAAAAAACACATACCTACAGACTTTCGTCCTGCACTTGTCTGGCGGGCGATGTGATCGGAGATTACAGCTTTGATGAACCGCTGAATATCGGCGATCGTCTCTGCTTTGAAGATATGGCAATCTATTCAATGGTAAAAAATAATACATTCAATGGAATGCCATTGCCCGAGATTGGTATACTTCACACCGATGGAACATATGAAACAATCAAACGCTTCGGCTATGAAGATTTCAAAGGAAGGCTGTCATGATGAAAAAACTCGTATCAAAGCCGAAAAACGATGGCTTTTATATGCCGGCAGAATATGCGGAGCATGACGGATGCCTCATGATTTTTCCTGACAGACCTGGCTCGTGGCGCGAAGATGCGATTCCTGCGGCTGAGATATTTGCGCAAATGATTGAAGCAATTTCAAAGGATGAGCGTGTTTTTGTCTTGTGCAATTCTCGTGTTCGAAATCGTGCTGAGCAATATCTTTCTAATATTAAAAATGTTACACTCTTAGACATCCCACAGGATGATGCATGGGCGCGTGATACCGGGCCAACTTTTGTTGTGAATTCGCAAAATTTGGTCAGAGGCATTGACTGGCAGTTTAATGCATGGGGCGGCGACTATGATGGACTTTATGCAGATTACGAACAGGATAATGCCGTAGCTGCGAAGTTTTGTGAATCGTTGCATCTTGACTGCTATGATGCGCAGCATTTTGTGCTGGAAGGCGGCTCGATTCATTCTGACGGCGAAGGTACACTGATGGTCACGGAAAGTTGTTTGCTCAGTGGCGGGCGTAACCCACAGATGACAAAAGAACAGATTTCGCAGACTCTCTGTGATTATCTGGGCGGCGAAAAGGTACTGTGGCTGCCGCGCGGCATTTATAATGACGAGACAAATGAGCACGTTGACAATGTTTGCTGTTTTATCAATTCGGCTGAAGTACTGCTTGCCTGGACGGATGATGAGACTGACCCACAGTATCCGCTTTCGAAAGCTTGCTTTGAGTATCTGAATGCTCAGACGGATGCAAAAGGACGTAAAATCAAGATTCATAAGCTGCCTATCCCAGATGTTCCTGTGTGCTTTACGGCTGATGATATTGCCGGAATGACCTTTGCAGAGGGCGAAGATCAACGTGAAATTGGTGAGCGCCTGGCAGCTTCGTATGTGAATTTTTATTTTACAAATCACAGCATTTTGCTCCCGCAATTTGGCGGCGATAATGCTGACAGTGATGCTCGTGCGTTACGTATTGTTCAAGAGGCTTGTCCAAATCGCACAGTGATTCCCATTCCTGCGATTGAACTGATCAAAGGTGGCGGCAACATTCACTGCCTGACACAGCAAATACCAAAAGGAGCGATTCTATGAGAAAAGTAACCGTTGGTGCGGTTCAGATGTCCTGCCTGGGCACACTGACCGAAAATATAAACCATGCAGATGCACTTGTGCGCGATGCCGCAAGAAATGGCAGCCAAATCATTCTATTGCCTGAACTCTTTGAACGGCAGTATTTTTGTCAGGAACGCCGTTATGAATATTATCAATTTGCAAAACAACTAAATGAAAATGACGCAGTTCTGCATTTTCAGAAAGTTGCAAAAGAACTCGAAGTGGTTCTCCCCATCAGCTTCTATGAGCGTGACGGAAATGTTCTCTATAATTCCATTGCCATCATAGATGCAGATGGCTCTATCCTCGGCGTATATCGCAAGACGCACATTCCTGATGACCATTTCTATCAGGAGAAGTTTTATTTTACGCCCGGAAATACTGGATTTCGTGTCTGGAATACGCGCTATGCCCGCATCGGTGTCGGCATTTGTTGGGATCAATGGTTTGCGGAAACGGCTCGCTGTTTTGCGAATAATGGCGCAGAATTGTTGTTTTTCCCGACTGCCATCGGCTCTGAACCGATTCTGGAAACGGACAGTATCGGACATTGGCAGCGTGTCATGCAAGGTCATGCGGCAACGAATATGATGCCTGTGATTGCTGCAAACCGCTACGGTCTGGAAGAAGTCAAGCCTTGTGAGGAGAATGCAAATCAGTCCTCTGCGTTGAATTTCTTCGGTTCGTCATTTATTGCGGACAACACTGGAAAGATAGTTGTAGAAGCGCAAAAAACGGGCGATACGGTTCTGACACAGGAATTCGACTTGGATGACCTGCAAAATGACCGTTTCTGCTGGGGCATTTTCCGTGACAGACGTCCCGACTGCTACCACGATATTCTGAAATAAAAAAGACACGCTGATACGTTTTGCCGTATCAGCTTGTTTTTTGCTGATTAACTTTTTTTCTGGGCATTGACCAGATTTGCAAGCTGTGTCAGCACATCACCGTTGCCGTTCAATGTGATGTTCCCGACCTTCTCACAGATGTGTTCCAGATACTCCAGCTCTTTCAGCTTGTAGAGCGTCTGGTTTTCATCCATCAGCTTTGCTGTGTTCAGCAAAGAACGTGTCGAGGCGACCTCCTCACGGCGTGTGATCACGCTCGCTTGTGCGCGTTTTTCCGCAACCAGAACCATGTTCATGATGTCGCGGATTTCGCCCGGCAGGATGAGGTCTTTCACGCCGGCATCTTCGAATTCTACGAAGTAGCTTGCTTCTTTGGCTTTCAATGCCGCAAGGACATATTCAGCCATTTCCGCTTTGGCTTCGAGAAGTTCGTCGAGCTTGTGCGTGCTGATGTACTCGCGCAATGCAAGCTGTGCTGCTGCGTAGATTTGTTCTTTGTAGTTTTCGATTTCGTTCGTGATTTTGATGTAGTCTGTGATGCGATAGTGGCAGAGGAAGTTGGTTCGTACCTCGATTTTGTCTTGCGTCAGCATTTCCTGCGTTTGCAGGTTCAACTGCTGCAAGCGGATGTCGATGGCATCGGCAGTGACTTTTGTGATGCCGTTCCAGAACATATATGTTCCGGGTTTCAGCAGTCTGATGAATTGGTTGTCGAAGTAGAGTCTGCCGACCTCGTATTCGTGTATTTCGAATTTATGGTAAAGATTTTTGGGCATTTTTTGAAGGAGCGCTTTTGATACGGTGTCTGGAATTTCGGGATTCGACATATCTACCAGAATGAAAGTGTGCGTTCCATTCTCATTCCAGAATGCGTGCGTCCCTGCTGTGATGGTGCTGTTGTATTTGCCGTCCAGCAGATGGATGCCGATTTCCTCATCACCAACCTCCTGAACGGTGACTTGATTTGCAAACTCGGGCAGCTTCAGGAGCTGTTTGAGTGTGCAGTGAATGGATTCGGCATTTTGCCGCATATCGAGGACTTCGGTCGAGATATTGCCGAACATCCGATACTTGCCGGTGTTCAGCAGGGTGACGAGTTTTCCGTCACGGAAAACGAGGGCTTTGGTGTTCTCCTCTACGATAATCTTCATATGTAAACCTCCCTATTCGGATGGCGGATTGACGAGTCATGATCCTTTCATAAGCAGACGGCTGTGCATCTTGAGTACAGCGCTTCAGTGCGGAGCACGGAGGCTTGGCAGCAGATTAACTGTACGAAATCCGATGACAGACAAGGTCTGCAAACTATGCAGCTGTGCGGTTGGGATTGCGATGCACATCTGCGCAGGATCTGATTTTCATTCTATAAAGTGTCTATGCAAAGTGATGCATAAGATTTGTAAGGGCGTCGGAATGCGTTGCAGAATGACTCATCATCACCTTACGCACCGTTGTGCTGAAGCCACGAAAAGCAGTTCGTCCTTACAATAGAGAGTATAACATATGCAGAAGGAAAAATCACGGAAAAAAACCTGCGAAAACGAAAGTGAGGCAAGAGGAATGCATCATGCCATCCTCTTGCCTCATTTTTTTATGATTGTGCACAGAACATTTTTCATGCACGCTTTTCCAAAAGCGTTACACGCAAAATCAGGAGTTCGTGTTCTTCGCCTTCGACTTCTGCTTTCTCCGTATCGAGTGTTCCCTCAACCGTGATCGTATCTCCAACCGAAACATTTGAAAAATCATCGTATTTCAATTCAATTCCAATTCGTTCATCACGGTCTGTCGGACTGTTTCCGCATACCGAATAATATGTTGCCCCACTATCATCCGTTACAGAAGTCAATTCTCCAACCATATGATATTTCCCGCCAAGATAATTGTCGGGGTTATTGTACATATCCATTACCGTGTCATAGAATACGCTCGTCTTGATGTACTGCATCTCCTGCGGAACCGAAGATGATTCATTGCATCCCATCAACAGGCAGCCGCTAATCAAAACGGCACAAAATACGCTTTTTTTCATGTGCAGTGCTCCTTTTCTATGTCTTTTCAGCACGTTTTTCTCGGAACGGCTTGTCAAATTTGCTTTTATATGTTATAATCATTCTATCATCCCCGCAGAATACTGCGGAAAATCTATCAAAACAGGAGAATTTCATGCGTTCTGTCAAAGAAAAAATGAAGCAAATCGGTTTGCGTTTCGGAAAAATCCTGCTGTTTCTTCTGCTGATACTTACTTTGCTTTACGGCTGTCTGCTGCTTTGGCTTCGTGCCATGATAGAAACAGGACTTCAGGAAGCAAAAGCATATTATACCACGGTTTCCGTTACCATTACCGACATGGAGCCGGTGGAGAATAACCCGCTTTGGTGTGTGGTCACGCTGGAACCATCCGCAGACTGTGATCCGCAAATGAAACAGGAAATTGGTACGACCTGCGCAACTGCTTTGCGGCGGCAGCTTCAAGTCGGAAGCACCGTCACCATGTATTGCGACCCTGAACATATAGACCAGCGCGTTGTAGACTTCGGCAACACAGACGAGCTGCTGCCGATGGGCATTTTGTTGATTGCAGGTTCCGCAGGCGGTATTTTCTTGTTGATTTTCCTTTCTGTTCGCCGCCGTAAGCACCGTGTGCCTGCTGTGCAGGTTGCAGAAGGACAATAACAGTATATCATACTCCCTGCCAAAATGCAAGCCTCTCGGCGATTCCTTTTTTCGTACAAGATAAAATAGTACGCATAATTGGAGACTACAACAAATATTCGGCTTCTCTCCCACGATTTACTATGAATCTGGGGGAGGTTTTTTTACTGGTTCATTGTTTCTATTGCTGTATAATAATCATGAATTTAAGACAGATTAATGTATCATTACCAAAAGCATAGAAAAATCCTTGACAACCTATATTTTCTTGTATATAATACAGGTAGTCCCATAAATTTATCTATTTCGGGAGATTTCTGCCATTATGAAAAATTTTCGAAAGGTTGCTTGTGCAGTTCTGTCACTTGCGGTAGTGGCTGGCACTGTATCAACCGCCATCAGCCTTCTGACGCGAAATGAGTCCGACTCCATTTCCCTCAATGCTGCTGCGGACTCCTTAAGCGAAATCCAGACCAATTGGCAGTCGATGCTCGCCGCGGAACAGGGAAAACTCCCTGAATCCATCGACGGCAATCAGTGCTATTGGAACGGTCATAACCCAGATTGCTGCACCTTGACTCCTTGCCAACACGATACAGACGGTATTGATTACTGCACATACGTTTTACCACAGTGCAACTATTATAATACTGCCTACGAACTGGTCAATGATATGCAAGATGAATCCCGCACTACTTATGGACAATGTATCGGCTTTGCTTACCAACTCGCATCGGATATGTTCAGGACAGATGTATTTATCCGTTATGCACTCGAAGAAGGTTCGTATACCCTCTCAGACGGCAGATGTCTGCCATACGAACCGAAAGCGGGCGATGTCGTCAGATTATTCGGCGGTCTGCACAGCATTTTCATTACCGATGTTATCGGTGATGATATTATTTTTGCGCAGTGCAACGCAGATGGTTTTTGCGGTGTCGATTGGGATGCAGTATCCTACTGCGGCAATGTCGTAACCACAGAATATTTACAACAAAATGCAGACTATTTTGACCGTCCGGCGCTGGTCGGCGACCTTGACCTTGATGGTGTCATCACAGAATCGGATGTTGTGATTTTTGAGGAAACCATGCGGCAGGAGGGCACAGCCATCGGTGATATCGGCAACACGCCCTATGACGTAGACGGCAGTGGTTTTGTTGACATGGATGACTACAATGCCATTCGTTTTCTTGCGAAGACCAAGACCGATGATATGCCGATTGTCACATCCTCGGAAGATTTGCCATGTCGTTGGCATACGATGCCGGAAGATTGCTTTGTTGACGAAAATGGCGCATATTATTTGTGTGTAGATGGAAAGACCGCTGCATTCATTGGTATGGCGGATTCTGAAGTCACCGAATATGAAATTCCGTCTGTCGTATATTCGGAGGAGAGAAACTGCGAATATCTTGTGACGGCTATTGGTGCGCCTGATGGTGATGGTTGGTTTACGCGCGGTTTAGAGGTTCTGACCATTCCTGACACGGTGCAGACGATCAACAGCAATGCGTTTCTGCATGGTTCGCTCACTTCTCTGAAAATCAGCGGAAAAGATCCGTTGCTGCGAACGATTGGAGATTATGCATTTTTCGGTTGTTCAGTAGACTGTTTTGATTTCAGCAGCTGCAAGGTACTGGAACAAATTGGAGTATCCGCTTTTGCATACAATGCAGTGGTGGATGATATTGTTTTGCCGTACAGTATTATTTCGATTGGAGAATATGCTTTTGAGGGATGTTCTGCGATGAAATATATGGAAGTGAAGTCACGGCAAAGCGGCAATTGCAGTTTGAACACGATTGGTGACGGTGCATTTTATGGTTGTACGAGTTTGATTCACATAGACATACCGACATCCTATTCGGCATTGATGCTTGGCACGGATGAGGGCGTTTTTGATACGGATGCAGAGCATAAAGTTAAGCTGTTTCTGGATAATAACACGGCACGAAACAGAAGTGTATTTCTGTGTGATTCTGATATTGAGGCATTTCGTGCAGGTACGCTGGTTATTTTTGCAGGAAATTACAGTGTACATGATGCTGAGCTGGATACGGTTGCGAAGAACGGCACATCGAAGACACAGCTTTTGCAGCCTGACAAGAAGTAAAAGTTTTACTCGATTTTTTTCAAAAAATCACAGAGTCCAGGGGCAGCGCCTCTGGTCGCGCTCCGCAGAGCGCGAAATACCCCCTCCTGATTAGTTAGGACGAAAAAGGGTGTTTCGCCGACTGCGGTCGGCGACCAGGGGCGCTGTCTCTGGACTTCGCAAGCTTTTGAAAAAGCCCCCGCAAAACTTTCATTTCGCTTCGCGGGTGTAGCCATTTTAATTATGTGCGCGATTTTCCTACGAAAAATACCGACAATGCCCCCGGCCCCGTGTGCGCCCCTATGACACCGCCAATTTCTCCAATCGTTATCAGCTTTGCGCCACTCTCATTCCGGATCATATCTCGCAGCATCTCTGCATCCGCAAGCGCATTCGCATGACCAATATATACAGGCGCATTTACATCTTCACATTCTTCATGAAAATGCTTGGCAAGCGTCTGAATCGCCGCCCTTCTGCCACGTACCTTACTGCATACCGCAAGCTTTCCTTCCGCATTCATATGCATTACAGGCTTGATACCCAGCAGCGTCCCCGCCATTGCAGATGCCATGCTCACTCTGCCGCCACGCCGCAAATACATCAAATCATCTACCGTAAACCAGTGAATCGTCCGCTGACGCTGCTGTTCCAGATACGCTGCCAATTCCTCCAGCCTCATGCCGTGTGCCTTCTCCTGCGCAGCATAGTAAACCAGCAATCCCTGCCCGTGACTGGCACTCAAAGAGTCCACTACTACAATTTTTCGTTCCGGAAATTCTTCCATCAGTTCTTCTGCCGCAATTCTTCCGGTCGCGCACATACAACTGAGCGCCGAGGAAAACGAAAGATAAAGAATATCTTTGCCCTGTTTCAGAATTTTTGTGAAGGTGTCGCGGAACAATGAGAGATTCGCCGCAGAAGTGCAGGCGACCTGCCCGCTTTGGAGCGCTTGATAGAATGCTGCCCCACGCAGATTGCATGGGAATGCAGGATTATCCTTCATGAATACATTTAACGATACAAATGGGATTTCCATATGTCCGAGCATTTCCTCCGAAAGGTCACAAGCGCTGTCTGTCACAATCACATAGTTCTCGTGCATATATCAATACTCCTTTCAAAAATCTTGTGCATTAATATTGTAACGCAATCGGGATTCATTGTCACGATACTTCTGTGATTCTATAGGAAACTGCTGGAATCGTTGAAGTAGAACTGCAAAAAACACAGTTCTACTCATGGTAGAGTATTTTTTATTTCGTACTTGCATTCTTTTGAGATTTGTGTTATAATAGGTTACAGACAGAAAGGAAGTGAGGCGAGTGGAGCAATTTAAGAAAACAGTTGCTCAAAATCTGACCGCACTGCGAAAAGAGAATCAATATACGCAGCTCCAGCTTGCTGAACTGCTGCATTATTCGGACAAAGCTGTATCAAAATGGGAGAGGGGCGAGTCGCTTCCCGACATTTTTGTGTTAAAAAAAATTGCTGACTTATATCATGTATCACTGGATGATTTGGTGATGACGGCAGAGGAGCGTGAAGCGAGGGCTGCTGAAGACGGGGCAGCGGAGGCTGCTGTAGAGGACGCAGGATTGCAGATGGAAGAAGTGCCAATGGAGGATGTGGTGCAGCCGATGAAGGCGAAGGCATCACAGCGGACACGAGCGATTATTGCGGGCTTAGCGGCGATGCTGATATGGTTGATTGCGACATCGTGTTTTGTGGGACTGGATATTTTTGCGCCTGATATGCAGTATACCCCGTTGACGTTTTTGTATGCGCTGCCGGTGACGGCAGTGATATGGCTGGTGTTCAATTCGATATGGTTTAATCGCAGGTGGAACTATGTGATTATATCCATATTGGTGTGGTCGGTTTTGTTATCATTGTACATTACATTTTTGCCATACAATATCTGGAAGATATTTTACATTGGGATACCCGCGCAAGCGATCATTATATTGTGGTCGCGGCTACATCCATCCAAGAAACAGAATGAAATTGCTGCGGTTCAGCATGAAGAATCCGGAGAGAATTAATTTTTTCCGGGCTTCTCAATAAATAGCCACCTAACAAAGACGGCTATGCACGCGAAGCGCGAAACACCCCTGTTTCCTTGCAACGAATCAGGAGGGGTTCCCCCATGCAGTTCCCGTTATAAAGTCAAAGTGGCAAGAGATATGGTTTAAACCGTTCTCTTGCCTCTCTTTATTTATGTTAGGTACGACACGAGGGGAAACCCCTTCCTGATTAGATAGGACGAAAAGGGAGTTTCGCGCTCTGCGGTGCAGACTGCTTGCAGTCTGTTGGCGTCCAAGGGCGCTGCCCCTGGACTCCTCAATAAAAGAACCTTTTGATTCCTGTTGAGCGTGTACTCACAATACCTGCAAAATATATCAGTACGCCTACCATGATTGCAACAATTGTACTATGTACCTTGATATACGTCAGCCGCGCCCCCATCGCACACAGCCCGCCCATCAACATCGGTATACCGCAAATGCGCCTCATCCGCACTTTTATCCCGATTTTGCGCTTCACCGCAATCATATAGTATCCCATCACAATTCCATCGCAAATCAATGTCGATACCGCCATCCCACACAGCCCCATGCGCGGTATCAGTACCAGATTGCTTACCAGCTTCACACCAGCCCCCAACAACATCCCCACTGCCGTACTTCCCGCCGCATCTGCCGCTTGCAGCATACTCATCAGCGGAAACGACAGCGCCAGCGGTATCACCGCAATCCCCAGTATCGCCAGCGGTGCCGCCGCCACGCTCACTTCCTCCATGCGGCTCGAAAATAACAGCATCAAAATCGGCGCAGGCATCGCCGCCATGCCCAGTCCCGCAGGAACCGCAAGCAATGCCGTCGGATACAGCGCTTCCCACAAATGCTGTTTCATCGCTTTTTTATCCTGCCGCGTATATGCTTCTGAAAACGCCGGTAATGCGCCTTTTCCAAGCATATTGGTCACGGACGGCACCAGCCCGAAGACCGTCACCGCCAGCCCCGAAAATGCGCCATATAGGAAATTTGCTCGCGCAGTATCCGAAAATTGCGCCAGTCCACGCATTCCTGTCACAAGGTCAATGACCGAGGTAAGGTTCGTGACCAGCGCCGTTGCCGAAACGGGTATCAGAAGCCGTAAAAGTGCCCGCAGCAAATGTGCAGAGGAAGTATGCTCTTTTGTGCCGTTTGCATGCGGCAAAGGGAAGCACAGCAGTGTTCCTGTGCCGACTGCCACCGAACACGTCACGCCCAGAATGGCAGCAGCCGCCGCTGCCTGCGCAGTCGATGCCCCCAGCGCCGTACAGAGTGTCTCGGAATGCCGCAGTACATATCCGCAGAACCATAGCCCGCAAACCAGCCGCGCAATGCCCTCTGTCATTTGTGAAACTGCCGTCGGCAGCATATTTTGCTGTCCCTCGTGCGCACCACGCAGCCCCGCATTGATGCAGCAGAAGAAAATTGCAGGGGCAAAGCACCGCACTGCCGTTACCGCACCTGCATTGTGCAGTACATATCTGCAAATTGGTTCGGAGAAAAGATATAACAAGCCGCCGCCGCAAAGTCCGATTGCCCCGAACCATCGCAGAGCGCTCCTGCGCAGTCGGACTGCATCGCCGAAACGTGCCGCTGAAAGCAATCGTGCGGTCATTGCCGCGAGCGCAGTATTCATGCCTGTTACCGCAAGAGAGAATATGGGGAGAAAAAGCCCGTATGCACTGGAAAAATATCCCATTCCTTCCCCGCCGAGCATTGCCGTCAGCGGAATGCGGAACATTGCTCCAAGCAGTTTTGCCGCCGCCGCCGATGCCATCAGAAGCAGAGAACCGCCCAGTATGGACTGCCGTTTTTTCATGCCGCAACCTCCCAAAAAACTGAAAAATCAAAAAAATGCCGCGAATACTCAAAAATATGTTGCAAATTTCGAAAGTATGTGTTATAATAACGAAGTGCATACACACAGATACACACAGATGCCCACGAAACAAATGTATAGGCAAATCTGTGAACAGAAAGGAAGATTATTCACATGGCAAATTCTGCACCCATCAGCCGCGCTCCTGTGGCGAAACAGTATCTCGTAACAAGAAATCAGGCGCTTCGCATTTCTCCCTCCAACTTCACACAGTTTATGACCAAGAGCACCGTTTATGGTGTCATTGTTGATATGCCCATGGCGCCGAACTTCATTACCACAATGGCTTGCTACATCAATGGCGCAGCGAACCTTTATTTCAGCAATGGCGGTGACTATTCCGGTGCCGCACAGCGTTATCCCGGTGTTGTACAGGCAACCCGTATTTTCGTGAACAACGCTGCAAACTACCTCGAAGATGCGAAGCGTGCAGATTCCTTCGCAATGCCTGCCGGCAGAAATCACTTCGTGTACATTCTGACCACTAAGGGCGTTTACAAGCTGGAAATGCTGGCAACCTCTGCCAACACCGATCCCAAGCAGCGCCTTCTCATGAACCTCTATCAGCGTGTCATGAACGAACTGCATCAGGCACAGCTCAAAGACAAGGCTGCGAACATCACGAACGAAGCATAACCCAGACGAAAGGACTATTTTCAAATGCCCGAACAGGAACCTAAGAAAAAACGCATTTTCAGCGGCATTCAGCCAACGGGCGTTTTCACGCTCGGCAATTACATCGGTGCTGTACGCAACTGGAAACAGCTTCAGGAGGATTATGAGTGCATCTACTGCATCGTAGACCTCCATGCCATCACGGTCATGCAGAAGCCTGCTGACCTGCGTGCAAGCACGATGCGTTCGTATGCGCTGATGCTTGCCTGCGGTATCGACCCGCAGAAAAGTGTCGCATTCGTTCAGAGCCGTAATCCCCATCACGCCGAACTGAGCTGGGTACTTTCTTGCTCGACCATGTTCGGAGAACTTGGCAGAATGACGCAGTTTAAAGACAAGAGCGCCCGTCATGCCGACAACATCAATGCAGGTCTGTTTACCTACCCTGTTTTGATGGCGGCAGACATTCTGGCATACAATGCCGACCTCGTACCGATCGGCGCAGACCAGAAACAGCACCTTGAACTCGCCCGCAACATCGCCATCCGTTTCAATCAGCGCTTTGGTGATACATTTACTGTCCCTGATCCGTACATCCCGCCGATGGGTGCGCGTGTCATGTCCTTGCAGGATCCTAGCAAAAAAATGTCCAAGTCCGATGACAACGCCAACGCAAGCGTGTTCATCCTTGATGACAAAGATACGATCTTGCGTAAATTCCGCCGTGCAGTGACCGATTCGGACGCAGAAGTCTGCTACCGCGAAGGCAAAGACGGCATCAACAACCTCATGTCGATTTACGGCAGTGTCACAGGCAAGACGATGGAGGAGATCGAAGCGGAATTTGCAGGCAAGGGCTACGGCGACTTCAAGACCGCAGTCGGTGAGGCAGTCGCAGACCATCTTGCGCCTGTCCGCGAAGAATTCGCACGTCTTTCCGCAGATAAGGCATACCTGAACGCCTGCATTGACGCGGGCAGTGAACAGGCATTCCGTCTGACCAGACCGCTGATGTCCAAAATCTACCGCAGAGTCGGCTTTATTGACCGCAAGTAAAATACAATACAGTCTGTACTGTGCGATGTTGCCTTAATTTGTATTCGCAACTTAATCCGATTCTATGCGAATTTAGAAAAAACTTTGAAATTCACATATGGTTATATTATATAATAATACGCTTGTGAATTTTGACAGGAAAACCGTTTGAAAATGTCCTGCTTTTTGACGAATCTTGAAAATTCAAGAAAAATATCAAAAAAAGCTTGCATTTTCGTGAAAAGTGAGGTAATATAATACCATTATGAGTCAGACAGACATTTCTGTAGACGCGCTGAAAAATCTGCCGCATTACGGCATTCAGGAATTGCTGGCGGTTATGAAAATCTTGCGGAGCGAAAACGGCTGTCCGTGGGATAAGGAACAGACACACGCAAGCATCCGTGCTGATTTCCTCGAAGAATGCTATGAAGCGATCGAGGCGATTGATGCGGAAAGTGTTCCGATGATGCGCGAAGAACTTGGCGATGTCCTGCTGCAAGTTGTTTTCCACTGTGAAATCGAAGCAGAACAGGAACATTTTGAGTTCGATGATATCTGTGATGAACTTTGCCGCAAGCTGATTATCCGCCATCCTCATGTATTTGGCGATGTGACAGTTTCGGACAGCGGTGAGGTACTCAAGAACTGGGATGCCATCAAGAAGCAGACCAAGGAACAGACGACTTACACGGACACGCTGGAAGGCGTGTGCAAAGCACTTCCGGCACTGATGTATGCGCAGAAGCTGGGAAAGCGTGCAGGTCGTGCAGGAATGGACTGGGACAGTGCAGAAGCCGCCTTCCCATGCATTGAAAGTGAAACGCAGGAATTGCGGGAAGCGATGCAGGCAGGGGACAAGGCACAAATGGAAGCTGAACTGGGGGACCTGTTATTTTCTGTGGTCAATGTTGCGCGAAAGCTGGGCATTGATGCAGAGACCGCGCTTCGTGCTTCTTCTGAGAAGTTTAAGAGCCGTTTTGCAAAAACAGAAGCGCTGGTGCGTGAAGAAGGAAAGGATATGCCTGACCTTTCACTTGAAATCCTTGATACTTATTGGGCGAAGGCGAAAGAAACAGAAACGCCGTGAAACAAGGCTCTTTCCGCTTTAGCGGTTTGAATAGAGCAGGAGTGCGATTCACGCACTTCACTGCAAACGTATATATGTGCAGAGAAAAAAGCGAAATGTGGAGGATGTATTAACATGACTAAGATTGAACTGATTACTGCGTTGGCACAGAAGGGTAAGTGCACCCGTAAGGAAGCAGATGAGGCTTTGACCCTCGTCACGGAAGTTCTCGTAGAATCTCTGATGGCTGGTGAGAAAGTGCACCTGACCGGCTTTGGTACTTTTGAGATTCATGAGCGCAAGGCAAAGGAAACGAAGAATCCGCGTACAGGCAAGCCGATGACCACACCTGCAAAGAAGGCACCTGCTTTCCGTGCATCTAAGACACTGAAGGAAGCCGTCAACAAATAAGATGCGGCTTGACAAGTATCTGAAGGTTTCGCGGCTGATGAAGCGCCGAACCGTTGCGAATGAAGCTTGTGATGCAGGCAGGGTGACGGTGAATGGGAATGTTGCGCGTGCCTCCTATGAAGTAAAGCTGGGAGATGTGATAGCGATTACCCTTGGTGCGAGGACGATGCGTGTGAAGGTCACAGCGATTACGGAGTATGTGACGAAGGAAAACGCGGCAGAGCTTTATACGATTGAGCCGTAATACCGAAGTAATGAAAACCCGCTGTCATAGAAATGACGGCGGGTTTTTCGTAATGATTCCAAAGGAAATGGAAAGCATATCCCGCGCCCCATCATGAGGATTCCAAAGGGAATCAATTCTCCCTGAACTCCTCATCCTTATATTGACATAACAGAAAGCCTGCCGCTTTTGCGGCAGGCCTTCATCATTTTACGCGATTATCGAGGGGTAACTGTGGTGTTGCTGATGGAATTGTTGCGGCCAAGTTCATTGCCGTACTGATCCTTGATGATGCATCTGCCACAGTTGATCAGAAGCTTTCTGTTCTTGAACAGCGTCACATCATTGCCTCTCAGCACGATGGTTCTTGCCGTACCAGTATCATTCGGCAGATACAGCGTGCAGACATTCATCGGATTGCTGGAGAATGTCGCTGCACTCAAACCAAGCTTCAGTGTGCCGTTGTTGTTCGGCAGGTCAATGCGTCTGAGCTGCGTGCAGCCTTCAAATGCATAGTTGCCGATCTCCTTCAGAGGAGAATAATGATATCTGTCACCCATTACTGTTACCTGCGTCAGCTGGTTGCAGTTGGAGCAAGCACCGGTATTGAGAGATACCAGGCTGTACGGCAGTGTCAGATTGATCAGAGAGGTGTTGTTGGCAAATACATAAGTACCAACAGAGGTCAGCTTGGTTGCGCTAGAGAGGTCAAGCTTCGAAACGTGAGCGCCATTGAAAGCGTAGTTGTCAATGTATGTCAGTTCCGAGTTCGTCGGAATCTTCAGTTCGGTCAGGTTGCAGTTGTAGAATGCATAGCTGTTGATCTTCTTTACGGTAGGAGCGATCGTCAGCGTCGAAATATTCTTCAGTGCCGAATTCGACGGGCCTCTCAGACCGGAATAGCCGATTTCAGTAACATCATAATACTTCTTGTCGTTGCTGTTGTATACACGGCTCATCATGGTGTAGTTCTTCACGGTCGAATCGCTCAAACCAAGGAAGGTAACACCGCCGCTGGAATTCTTGATGTAGTAGCTGCCGTCAGAGAAACGGAAGCCATTGGAATCCATCTCATTCCAACGATAAGAGGTAACGTCATCCTGTGCGATCGGAATTGTCTCGATGCTGCTGGTGTAACGGATTGCATTGCTGTCCTTCTCGTCAACTCTGTTGTCGTTGTTGACATCGTATACAGCACGCGGGCAATCGCCGATGGTGTTGCCGTAAGTACCCATTGTGGTGTCGAAAATCGTTGCATCGGCAGAGGTGATCTTGTTGTCAAGGTTCAGGTCGCCGCAGGTCAGAGGACGGTCGAACCAGTCAGCATAGCTCTGCAAGTATGCAGTTGTGATGGTTTTGCCGTCAATCGAGCTGACATTCCAGTGGATTGCACAGCTGTTGTTGCCATCGCAGTAAGTAACTTTTACGGTGTTGCCGCTGACATATGTGACGAAAACAGAATAGTATCTGTTGCCAACGGTAATGCTGACAACGTCACCGATACGCGGCTCATAGAGGTATTTCTTGCCGTCTACGGCAGTGTACTGACAACTGGAAATTTCGGTACGTGCCATGAACGGAGTCTGGAAGAGGTCGGACTGCAGCTTTGCAGCAAAACCGTCTGTCGGCTCCATGACACCTACGATATAGCGGTTATCAGAGAATTTGAAGGTAGAACCATCAAAATATTGGAACGGAGCGGTGAAGGAATTGTCTTTTGCACCGTTTGCAGTCTGGGTATAAGAATTGGGATTGCCGCTGTTCCAATAGCACTGCTTGCCGTTTTTGGTCTGGGGGAACTTTGCCATTTCTTCATTCTGGAACTGTGTCCAGTTCTGACGAATGCTCATCATGGAATAGCCCTTCGAATAGAAAGCGGATGCTTTAATAGCGGAAAGGCTGTCTACGGTGCTGACGGCTGCGCTCATGGTCAAAGTGAGCGCGAGGGCAGCGGTTGCTGCTTTTTTCATAATATTCATTGTAATTTTCACTCCTAATTGTGTATTGTTTGATGCATCGATTATATTATAATCAATTCTTTTGCGCATGTCAATCCATTTTCATCATTTTTGGGTGTTCGGTGTTTATTGAAAGATATTCGCAAAAGAATCTGTTGAAAATAAACAGTTATTTTTTTATTCGTAAATCTTAAGAAATTCTTAGTATCTTCTTTCGTTTCATAATTAGTTCTGATGATAAAATAATGGTATATACCTTTCTTTTTGTCTGATACATAGGCACTTCTGCCATAAAATGTGTCAGTTTTCGAGGATAATACCACATTGACATTTCTGTGAAAATTCAGTATAATAAATGAAGAATCTTAAAAAGCGGTGATGCAATGCGTAGACGTTTGGGGGCGGCTTGCATGGCTGCTGCATTGGCTGCATCCATGCTCTCCTGCATGGGCTGTGCGCAAACGCCGGATCCTGCACAAACGATGATTCGTTTTTCGTGGTGGGGCGGGGACGCAAGACATCGTGCAACCATGAATGCAGTTTCACAGTTTATGGCGGAGCATCCCGAAATCCGTGTGGAGTGCGAGTACGGCGCTTGGAATGGGTGGGAGGAAGCGACCGCCGCCGCCGTATATGCTGAAACCGAGGCGGATGTCCTGCAAGTCAACCAGAATTGGCTTGCCGATTTCACTTCGGCGCAAAGCGGTTTCCTTGACCTGAATGAAATGACGGAATTTCTTGATTTAGCCCAGTATGACACGGATGCGCTGTCGCTTTGTACTGTAGACGATGCGCTCTGCTGTCTGCCTGTGAGCATGACAGGACGTGTATTTTTCTGGAATGCAGACACGTTTGCGGCGGCTGGACTGGATATCCCTGCTTCCTTTGCTGATTTGCAGGCGGCGGGTACGGTCTTTCAGTCGCAGCTTGGCGATGCATATTATCCACTGGCACTCGGTTGGTATGACCGAATGCTGTTTTTGGTGTATCTGCTGCAATCACAGTACGGGCGTGAGTGGACGGCAGACGGCAAACTGCAATATTCGCAGGAAGAACTTGCCGCAGGACTCGCCATGCTGGATGACATGGAAAAAAATCATGTCATTCCGCCGCTTTCAAAAATTGCAGACGGCGGTGCGGATAGCTTCGACAAAGACGAAAACTGGATCGAAGGGCGCTATGCAGGGATTTTCGAATGGGATTCCTCTGCCGGCAAATTTCAGGATGCACTTGCGGATGGGCAAGCCCTCACGGTGGGCGACTACTTCACAGACCTCGGTGCATACCACGGCGGATTTTCTAAAATTGCTCTTGGATTCGCCATTTCCAAGCACACGCAGTCGCCCGATGCCTGTGCGATGCTGATACAATATCTGCTGCAAGCGGAATCTGCCGTCAAAACGCTCGGTACAGAGCGCGGCGTGCCGCTGAATCATGCAGCTTATCAAATCTGTGACGAGGCGGGACTGTTTGGGGACATGACCGCGGAAGCAAATCGCCGTATGCAGGCGTGGAACTGCTTCCAAATGCAATCCGATTTTGAAAATGCAGCACTCAAAGGCGTGAACGGTGTCTACGAGGACGTGTTCACGGGACTCAGCTATGGTGATTATTCGGTTTCTCAAGCGGCAGAACGACTGTATGTCGGAATTCAGACTGTCCTTGCGGGAGAAACATTATGTCGGAACAATTTTTTCAGCAATACCTGAATGAATATCAGCCGTTCAAGAATTATTGGAATTATGAGGACGGCTGTGTGCTGATGGGATGCCGCAGATTGTATGCGGTTGAAAAAGAACGCTTTTATGCCGATTTTGTCCTGAACTATCTTTCTCCGCGTGTCATGGCGGACGGAACGCTCCCAAGCTACCCGACGGATGCACATAGTCTGGACAGTTTCCATTGCAGCAAGGCGCTGTTTTTTGCGTATGAACTGACGCACGAACTGCGCTACCGCAAAGCGCTGGACTGGCAGACTGCCCAGCTTGCGGCACATCCGCGCACGCGAAGCGGTCTTTGCTGGCACAAGCAGATCTACCCTGAACAAATCTGGATTGACGGACTGTATATGTCAGAGCCATTTCTTGCGGAATATGCAAATTTCGCTGAAAATGCTTTGTTTTATGATGATATCCGAATGCGGTTTGCCTATGTGCAAAAGCAAATGCAGGATGCAGAAAGCGGACTCTACTACCACGGCATGGATGAAACCCGAACGCAGATCTGGGCAAATCCGCAGACGGGGCTTTCTTCGACATTCTGGCTGCGCGGGGAAGGATGGCTGTTGATGGCGCTGGTCGATACGCTTGCGCTTCTGCCGCCCGCACAAAATGCACTGCGGCGGGAACTCAGCGAGATGCTGTGTGATGCCATGACACATCTGCTTGGATATCGTGCGGAAAACGGCTTGCTCTGTCAGGTCATTGACCGCCCGCATATGGACGGCAACTACATCGAAACGTCAGGCAACTGCATGATTGCCTACACGCTTCTGCGCGGCGCTGAACTGGGCGTTTTTTCGTCAGATGAGCGCCGAATCGGACTGGAAATGCTGGAAACCATCGAACGCACGAAGTTTTCGGACGGAAAGCTGCATGACATATGCAGTGCGGCAGGCTTGGGCGGCACACGATGCCGCGATGGAAGCAATGCCTACTATCTGTCCGAACCGATTGCAGACAATGACCCGAAGGGTGTCGGGGCATGGATGTGTGCTTATGCAGAACGGCTGCGGACGGAAAAAGCGATGCGTCAGTGCCGCGAAGTATGCTGAACAGGGGAATATATGAAACAATTTCGAAAATGCGCCGATTTCTGCAAACGGAATCGGCATATTCTTTATATTTTGCCGTGGCTGCTTGGATTTTGTCTGTTTCAGGCGCTTCCGATGCTGTGGTCTCTGCGGGAAAGCTTCACCGATTTCCATTTGTTCCGCGGCATCACCAAAACAGGCTTCTTCAACTATGATTCCATCCTGCACAGCACAGAAGCGTTGAACGCCTTGGGGCGTACATTACTGTATATGGTCATTGTCGTGCCGTGCAAGCTGACGTTCGCCTTGCTGACGGCACTTTTGCTGACAAAGCGCGTGCGCGGCATCCGCACCTTCCGCACACTCTATTATCTTCCGTCGATTCTGGGCGGTTCTGTGGCGGCGGCAGTGCTATGGAAGGCGCTCTTTCGGGAGAATGGTGTGGTGAATCATCTGCTGGCGCAGTGCGGCATTTCTGTTGTCCCATGGCTTTCCTCATCGCAGGGTGCAATGGCGGTGCTGGTGCTTCTGCGCGTGTGGGAATTTGGTTCGCCGATGCTGTTGTTTCTGGCGGCATTGCAGGAGATTCCGCAGGATTTGGAGGATGCCGCACGACTGGATGGTGCAGGACATTTTTCGCTGTTATTGCACGTCAAACTGCCGATGATTTCGCCGATTTTGTGGTATAACATACTGATGCAGTGCTGTGCGGCATTGCAGGAATTCAATGCGCCGTTTGTCATTACGGGCGGCGGTCCACGCGGTGCAACCACATTTTTCTCGCTTCTGCTGTACCGCAGTGCCTTTACTGCATACGAAATGGGTTATGCGTCTGCGTTGGCATGGGTGTTGTTTCTGGTGACTGCCGTTATCAGCGGTGCATTGCTATTTTCACGGCGTTTCTGGGTATTTTACCGTGAGGGAGGCGATGCCGAATGAGAAAAGCGGTGCGAATATTTTTGCGGTATGCTGTGTTGATTGTCGGTGCTGGCATTATGCTTTATCCGCTTGTGTGGCTTTTGAGTGCGACATTCCGCAGTAATCGTGAAATTTTTGCAAATGCATCCCTTTTGCCGCATTCTCCGACGCTGGAAGGCTGGCGCAGTGCATTTGCGGTGTATGGCGGGCAGATGCATCTTTTGCGTGCGATGGGAAACACATATGCATTTGCGATTCCGAAGGTGTTGCTGACGCTTTGTTCTGTGACGCTGACGGCTTATGGATTTGCGCGGTTTTCGTTTATCGGCAAGAAATTTCTGATGGCACTGCTGTTTGCGACGATATTTTTGCCGCAGACGGTGTTGTATGTGCCGCAGTTTGTGGAATTTCATCGTTTGGGCTGGATAGATTCGCCATGGTATTTGCCGTTGATCGTGCCTGCGGCGCTGGCTGGGGATGCGGTGTTTGTGGTTGCGGTGATGCAGTTTATGCGGGGGATACCGCGCAGTTACGATGATGCGGCGAAGCTGGACGGATGCAATTCGCTGCAAACGCTGTGGTATGTGCTGGTGCCGATGCTGAAGCCTGTTTTGTGTTCGTGTGGGACATTGCAGCTTTTGTGGACGGTGAATGATTATATGGGGCCGTTGTTGTATGTAAAAACGCCGATGCGGTATCCGTTGTCGGTATTCATCAAGTTGTCGATGGATGCGGACAGTGGGTTTGCGTGGAATCGGGTATTGAGTATCTGTGCGGCGGCGATGGTGCCGCAGGTTGTGGTATATTTTGTGGCACAGCGACACATGGAGTCTGTGGAGGCGGCGCCATTACATGATTAATCATGCAGTACCCGACAAAAGCGGCTATGCACGCGAAGCGAAATGAAAGTTTTACTCGATTTTTTGCAAAAATGTTGGCGGTTCTTTTATTGAGGATTCCAAAGGGAATCATTCCCTTTGGCAGAGTCCAGGGGCAGCGCCCCTGGTCGCGCTCCGCAGAGCGCGAAACACCCCTGTTTCCTTACAACGAATCAGGGAGTTTCGCCGACTGCGGTCGGCGACCAGGGGCGCTGCC
>JAZUJW010000033.1:0-46867 GCA_045642925.1 Oscillospiraceae bacterium | reverse complement strand
GGGCAGCCTGTTTTTGCATACAGGGCAATGATTATAATGAGGATCCCAAAGGGAATCATTCCCTTTGGCAGAGACCAGGGGCGCTGCCCCTTGTCTCTGCGATTTTTTGAAAAAAATCGAGTAAAACTTTATTCTTGCTTCGCGTGCATAGCCGGATTGTTACGGAGAGAAAGATTACATTTATTGATTAGTTCGCCGCAGGTTGATAGTTCGGACTGTAATATACATACATCTGTCCTTCTGCTTCATCTACCTTGCGGAATCCGTGCTTTTCAAGGTCAGGCACAAAGAAACACGTATTTTCATCACCTGGACTCAAAATAACAACATCATAACGCTCCGGCTCTGTCATGATCTTGTTGTTCGGATCAGCCGGGTCAACCTTCAAATCAGCACCATCCAGCAAGTATACATAGTCACGCTGCGCAATGTGCGGCAGATACCATGTGTTGATCGCAACTTTTGCATCCAACGGTACTCTGTCCAGACAGTCATCCATCGCCTGATAGATATTGTGTGCCACTTTGTAGCGCGATACATACGCAATCGAATCGGAAATGGTGCTCGTCAGCAGAATCATACTCGCCGCCGCACCTGCTACCATAAACGTGTTGCGCTTTTCTTTTCCGAAGTCCTCTGCATTCAGAATCGAAATGTAAATCAGCAGACAGGATGGCCCGAAAATGTATTGGTAGTTGACCATGCAGGCATACCCAAAGTTCGCTCCAACTACCAGATTCATGATAACAAACGGAAGCATCAGCAGAAAACGGGAAATCTTTTTGGTCAGGAACGGGAGGAAGCAAAGCGGAAGCATGATTTGCAGGAAGAATATCAGCGATTCCTCCTTGAAGAACAGCGAGAAGAAATAGGACGGGTTGGAGAGGATATTTTTAACGATTCCCGCAAAACCTGCCGCTTCGTTGATCTGGAGATGCCCGAAACGAGAGGAGGTCATCATGCTGCCGTCACCATTTTGCGTCAGCCAATTGGTAATGGCAACAAAGTAAATGCCGCTGACGAGGATAATCACCAGACTGTTCCAGCGCTTACTCGATTTTTCTTCGAACAGGAAGTACAGCGCAATGCAGAATACATACAGCGGCGCATCTTCCTTTACCATGCAGGTGAGGAAAGACATGATGTAAAAAAGCGGCATTTTCTTGCTGTCCACTGCGTACAGCAGCCACATGAGAATCGTTGGAAGAAATGCATTTTCGTGGAAATCATAATAGCAGGGGAATACGATACCTGTGCAGAAAATGTACAGGAACGAAGCGCCGATCATCGGCACACCCTTGAAATCATGCTTTTTCAGCAGGAGATAGAACGGGATAATGCCGCCCATCGACAGAATTGCCTGTGCAATCAGGAGCGTGTTGGGACTTGGGAAAATCGCGTAGAAAGGCAGCAGCAGATAATAGATAAAGGATGCATGGACGTTGAAATGCGACAGGATCACATCACGCTCACAGGTCGTGACTGCCGTGAAGTGTTCCTTCATGGAGTGGAACATCTGCACGAAGATACCGAAGTCAAAGGTCGATGTGCCGTAAATCAGGTGGTGACAGACGGTCGTAGTAGCAGCAAAGGCGCAGACACCGCCCGCACATATAAAGATGATGGTCGGGGAGAGCCATTTGGGAAGATGGTCGGTCACTTCGGTATCTGTTTTTTTCATGGCATAAGCCGTAAAGACCATGACCACCAGCATAACGCCAAGACAGTTATAGAACGAAGTGTTTCGCCACATCATTTCGATGCCGAAGAATATCGAGCCGATAATTGCTACCGTCTGGTCAAAAATGCGGTAGCGTTTCGGAATCGAGGAATAGATGAACGTCAGAATGGACACGCCGCAAAGTCCCCAGAGAAGCAACAGCGGGAAGGATACTTCGCCTACGTATTCTTTCCAGCTGTTGAGCGAATTGATGCGTTGACCATCACCAAGCTGGATGCGCTGCAAATTGATGCCGGAAATCAGCATAAATACGCCGATCAGACGCATCAGAAGCATTTCACTGAAGCCGTATCTTTCGTTAACCTTCTTCAGTCGTTCGACAGTTTTGTCGAGAAAACTGCGAAATCCTGCTTGTTTTGGTTCTTCAGTCGATTCGGCAGGAGATGGCGCTTCGTCTGTGCCTTTTCCATTTGTTTCCTGAAGTTCAGTAGGTGTGCTTTCTGCTGCATCAGACGATGCTTCTGTGATGACATCATCCTTTGGTTCTTTCGCAGGGATGTTGTCTGTCACATCAGCATTTTCTTTTATGATTTCTTCCATGAAACCTCCCTTTCCGCATATCGCGTTTCCTGCATGAGTACGGCAGCAGTCACCGAGATGAAACGAGTAATCTGGTTTTGACAATACCTATATATTATATCATATTCGCTGCAAAAAGTCAAATCAAAAATAACTGGTTTCTGCGGCTTTCTTTGCAGTGAAATGCATTACAAAAGAAAAGACGGCAAATAGGGGAGTCGGGTTACATATTCGCTGCGACTTTGTGAATTGTGCTTGACTATCACGTTTGTTTGTGATAAAATATACATGAATTTACGAAGGGGGTTGTTTTATGCATTCTATTTTTCAACGCATCCTGACAGGGTGCTGTGCTGCACTGGTTTCTATTCTGAATATTCATCCTGTGCCTATGCAGGTTTCTGCTGCACAGAATGCGGTCACACAGACCAGTACGGAAGTCGGTCTGGTGGGGAATCTGTTCTGTGTCGGTGACGAACAGACCGCAGACCATGCCGCACTGCAATGGGACACCACGCTGGACGGCAGTTCGTTCACGCTGTACCGTTCAGAGAACGAAACATCAGGGTTTACGCCGATTTATGCGGGCGAGGGGCGTTCCTGCGAGGACGATGACCTGCAAATCGGAAAGACATATTATTATCAGTTGGAAGTATCAGACGGCAAAGACCGTTGGTATTCGTCTGTCAAATCGCTGACACCATGCGCATTGCCAAGCGGTCTGAATACCTACGATAATCAGGCAGGCAGCAGTTTAGTATATGCGACCAGCGGTACAAAAGTTGGCAATACCTATTATAATTATGCGATTCGCAGTCATGCGGGCAAAAGTGACTGTTATCTTGCCGAAACTTCGTCTACAGACGGCATTCATTTTGGCAGTGAACGTGTCGTGGCGGATTCCTCACAGAATGCCGCCCTTGCAAGCTGCAAAATCGAGTCAGTGCATATTACATACATGGAGAAAACGGGACAGATCACGGTATGGGCGCACTGGGAAAAGCCTGATGGCTACAGTGACGGCAAAGCCTTAGTCATTACAGGAACGCCCGGCGGACAGTTCACCGTGCATCACGTCTACAATCCGCTGGACATTCAGGTGCGTGATATGGCTGTCTTTGTCGATGATGACGGCACAGGCTATCTGATTGCTGCCGCGAACAAGTCGGGGCAGGGCGCAAATGCCACACTGTATATTTTCCGCATGAATGACGATTACAGTGACGTGACCGAAGTTGTTACGACACTGTTTGAAGACCAGTATCGTGAATTTCCGAATCTCATCAAGCAGGGCGGATACTATTTCCTGTTTACGTCACAGGCGGCAGGCTGGTATCCCAGCAGCGGTGCGTATGCGGTGACGAAGAACCTGAAAAGCGGCTGGAGTGACCTCCGTGCAATTGGCAATACTTCCACGTTTTCTTCACAGTCAGGATGGATCGTGGATCTGGCAGGTGAGAATTACCTGATGCACGCCTATCGTTGGCTGAAAGCGTCAGGCACAAGCGGCACAACGCTTTGCCCGCTGTATTTTGACAATGGGTTTGCGTTCTATGATTATTATCCTTCTTTTCGATACAGCACCGCAACAGGCGCACTGTATCCCGTGCAGGAAGGAGAACTGCTATCACAGGATAGACCATCTGCATCTTCTCTTGCGGCAAAAGCGGCAAACAGTCCGCAGAAAGCGTTTGATGGTTCCTATCAGTCCTGTTTTGCGGCAATCGGGGATTATAAGAAATGGCCGTTTTATTTACAGGTCGATTTAGAGCGTATCTGCGAACTTTCCAATGTGCAGACTTCATGGTATATCTGCAAGGGTTCGGAAGGATACTACAGCTACACCATTGAGGGAAGTCTGGACGGCGTTCACTGGGACAAATTGCTTGACCATACTGACACTTCGAAGGAAATCGTCAGCAAAACCTATGGTTTCAATAGCGATATGCTTTCAGGCAAGGCAAGATATGTGCGTCTGAACGTGAAAAATGCGACATTGCAGAACAATCCGACAAACAATTGGTATACACCGACTGTATATGAGTGTAAAATTTATGGTACGCCTGTTGGGGAAGCGGATGCGCCGAAGCCGTCAGCGATGTTTGATTTTGAAAACGGGCTTGCAGACAGCAGCGGGAATGGTGTGACCATGACAGCGTATGGCAATGCCGCAGTGGGTGCTGATGCACAGCAGGGGAATGTGCTGGTGCTGGATGGCACAGACGGTTCTTATACGGTACTTCCGAATGGTTTTCTGGATGGATGCCGTGATTTTACGATTTCCATGGATGCGATTTCCGCTTCTACAGGCAATTTCTTCACATTTGCGGCAGGTGTGAACGATGAGAAGTACGCATTTTTCCGTTTAGCGGATGACCGTTTTCGGTTTGCGGTGACGGTTGATTCGTGGCGGGATGAAAGTGAAATGGTGTACTTGATGGACACGACCGCATGGCATCACTATGATTTTGTGGTGAATGGTTCGGTTGCGAAGCTGTATGTGGATGGGCAGATGGTGATGGAAGATTCCACCCTGCATTGCGGTCTGGCAGATATGGGCAGTAATTTGTCGTGTTTATTCGGAAAATCGTACTATGCAGATGACGGATATTTTCAGGGGAAAATCGACAATCTGTGCATTTACAAGGCGGCATTGACGCAGAAGGAACTGTCACGAGAACCCGCAGGGGATGTGAATGCGGACGGCGTATGTAGCGTGGCAGATGCGGTGCTGTTGGCACGCTGGCTGACAACAGGCAATGCGGCGATTGCAAATGCGAAAGCGGGGGACATGAACGCAGACGGAAAACTGAATGCCATTGATTTGGTGCTGTTGAAAAAGAGTTTGCTGTAACTGAAAAATGACTTGAGGCGTTCGGTGGGAGATGATTCCCTTCGAACGCCTCACATTGTTGTGCGGGATTTGCCGCTTGTTTTCATTTTCCGCAAAGCACCAGAATAAAATCGCCTGCAATCACTGCAACACTGACACAAGCGCTTACAAACCATCCGTGTGCAGGGTTCTCCTTGCAGATGTGCCGCTTCAGCAAAGGCAGAATGCATTTCGCAAAAAACAATGCCAATATTCCAAACATCATGCTGCTGATGAGCGAAATCCGATTGTCAATTGACAACAGCCATCCTTCATATGTCCAGAATGAACGGTGAAAGACCGCTTCCAACAGATAAGAACATCCATATTCAAATGCACTTGCTGCGAATACACTCAATGCAAAAAACAATGCACTATTCTTGGTTCTATGAAACAACGCATACAATCCCCATGCGCCGAATCCATAAATTGGACACAGTGTCAGATGCAGCATCCCACGATTGTATACATATCCATATAGCACGTAAATGCAGATTTCTTCGTATATCCAGCCACCGGTGCCAGCCAGCACAAAGCCCCATACCAGTAACGAAAACCATTGTTTCCATTTCTTCATATGCATTCCTCCTGTTCTGCCGCCATTATACCACGAAAGAAAAGGGAATACAAGCCGTTTTCTGAGATTGTATTGAAATTGTAATGATATCGAAATAAAGCAGCAAACATCGTTGATTCGTTGCTTTCTATCAATAATTGCGAAGAAACACTGGTCTGCACAGAAGGCAGAATATCAGAGAATACCTGAGAAAACACGAGAATGCGGGATGTTTCCTTCAAAATCCGACGCTTTTTTATTGATTTATCGTTTTTTGAGGGTTGCCAAACAAACGCTTTTTTGGTAAAATATACGAAGAATGTAAATATGGAAAGGATTATCATTATGCTTAAAGTTGCCAATTTAACCAAGAGATATGGCAAGACACTTGCCTGCAATGATGTGAGTTTTGCAGTGCCGGAAAGCAGTATTTCGGTATTGGTTGGCCCGAATGGTGCAGGCAAAAGTACATTGATTAAGTCAATTACCGGATTCCTGAAATATGAAGGAACGATCACGATCGGCGGCTTTCCGGGAAAGTCACTGGATGCCAAGCGGCTTCTGGGATATTCCCCTGAATTGCCTGCGTTGTATCCGAATCTGACCGTGCGTGAACATCTTGAATTCATTGCGCGGGCTTATCGTCTGAAGGATTACAGCAAGCGTGCAGATGAACTGCTGGAACGCATGGACTTGGCGGATAAGCAGAAGAAATTCGGCGATGCACTTTCGAAAGGTATGCAGCAGAAGTTGAGTGTTTGCTGTGCATTGCTGCCGCAGCCGAAGCTGATGCTTTTGGATGAACCGATGATCGGTCTTGACCCGCACGCCATCAAGGAACTGAAAATGATGCTGAAAGAGTGCCGTGACCAAGGAACGGCAGTGCTGGTCAGTACGCATATGCTGGACAGCATGGACTTGCTGTGGGACGAAGCCTTGATTATGAAGAAGGGTAGTCTGATTGCGAATGTCAATAAGCACAGTCTGGATGCAGAGGGCAAAACATTGGAAGAAGTGTTCTTTGCACTGACTGAGGGTGAAGAAGTGCAGGAGGCGTCGGAATGAGCTGGGGACTGTACTATTTTGTGCATTCGATCTGTAACACGATCAAAAAGCTGTTTCGAAGCTGGGTAGCCATTTTGTTTGTGATTTTCGCAGTCATGATGATTGCGGGCGGTGTGATAGGCTATATCATCGGAAATGCCATTGATCATAATCTGGAGGATGCTGAGCCAAATACATCCGTTTCGGATGTGGTGGAAGATGCTGACGATGAAGAAAATGAACCGATGCCCTATGAAATGAAAATGAACATTCTGGATCTGGCATCCAGCGGCATTGTCATCGGATTGGTTTTGCTTGGCATTTACGGTTCAAAAACTGCGGGGCAGGGGTTGTTCCAGATGGCAGATGTGAATTTGCTGTTCTCTGCACCGATACGACCGCAGTCATTGATGCTGTTTCGTGTGATCTCGCAAATGGGCATGATGATATTCTGTTCGATTTATCTGGTGTTTCAGATACCGAATCTGGTGATGAATGTAGGAATATCCATGGGAACTGCATTCATGATGCTTGGTGTATGGTGTCTGACGATGATCACGCAGAATCTTTTCAGTATCGGCGGCTATACGCTGGGCGCTGACCATCCACGTTTCCGCAAGATGATCGTGCCGTTTGTTGTGGCAGTGCTTGCGGTATTAGCTGGCTGGTATGGTTACCATTATCTGCAATCGCCTGATCATGATTATCTGCAAAGTGCATTTGATGCATTTACGCCGCATTGGACGCGCTGGATTCCCGTCATTGGCTGGCTGAAAGGCATGGTCATGTATGCGGCGGAAGGCAATGTGGCAAGCTGTGCTGTATGTTCCGGGCTTTCGTTGCTTTCCATCGTGGTCATGGTCATGATGGTATGGCGCATCAAGGCAGACTTCTATGAAGATGCGATGAATGGTGCAGAAAAGCGTCAGGAATTGCTTGCGCAAGCCGCGGAGAGTAAGCGCGGTTTCAGTGTCCAGACTACAGAGTATAAAGAAAAGCGTGAAAAGAAGCAGGCAGAGATGAATCTGAACCGCGGCGCTGGTGCGCAGATGTTTCTGGTGCATCCGCTGTATCATCGCAGACGCTGGGCGTGGATGCATTTGGTGACGAAGACCACGGTGCTGTATCTGTTTTTGATGTGTTTTACGATTCTTCTAAAGGTTCTGAATGCGGATCTGACATCAACCGTAGTCATGATTATTTTCGGAGCGTTGATACTGTTTGCGATGCTTTATCGTAATATGGGCAATCCGATTCAGCAGGAAACGGATGGTGTATTCTTCTATTTAGTACCTGAAAAGACATTGAAGAAGCTGACGTATTCGATTTTGGCGGGTGCGGCGAACACGGCGCTTGATTTATTGCCGGCAATTGTGATCATGGGATTTGTTGTAGCGCCGCAGAGTGCGGTAATGATTGGCTGGTATGTGTTGTTCATCTGCTGTGATTTCTTCCTTTCCTCGACGGGTTTGCTGACGACGGTTTTGCTTCCGAACAACATACCGGAACAGATTCATTCGGCGCTGTTGGTGCTGATGCGCATGGTGCTTGCGATTCCGATTATTGTGGTATTGGCGCTTGCGTTTGGATTTGGCGGTTCGCTTGTTGGATTTTTGATTAGTTCGGCGGTACTGTTGGGTATTGGTGTTGGCACGCTGGCGCTTGCGAGCATTCGAATTGACTACGGAAAGTAATCATTATATATTAAGGCAACACCGCACAAAGCCGTCAGACGTGCTTTGTGCGGTGTTGCCTTAATTTCGCTTCGCGTGCATAGCCAGATCGTTACTTTATAACGGGAACTGTACATGACCTTCCTGCATTTCATCAGGTGTCAATGGAATGTCTTCATCAATTACCACATCTCCATAAATATCTGTGATGCGGAATGTGAACGGCCCCGCACCCATGTCCTGACTCTCAAAATAATTGTAATTGCGCCGCTCCACTTCTACAAATTCTCCCGTCTCTTTGTCCAGATACTCGAATTTCTCAATCGGATACCGATGATTTCGTACTTGTACTCCACACCAGAATTCCGTTGTTCCCACTTTATACTTATACGAAAGCGGCGCATCTGCGGCGGTATCCAATGGTATGATTTTCCACGAAATCGGTACTCTGCCCTTTTCCGCAGGCGCAATCAGCGGGAATGCATCCACATACAGGTCAAGATCGCC
The DNA here is from genome assembly GCA_045642925.1 of Oscillospiraceae bacterium. Taxonomy (GTDB): domain Bacteria; phylum Bacillota; class Clostridia; order Oscillospirales; family Ruminococcaceae; genus Firm-04. The sequence goes on along the minus strand of JAZUJW010000033.1, from coordinate 37,955 downwards.
TTTCTTGCCCTCCGGCAATAAGTCTGTCACCAATACCTGAATCGTTCCCAGTTCACCCGTGACCTCCAGCATTGCACCCGCCATCCGTGCACAGTGCCAATCCGGAAGATTCATCGCCGTGATCCAGTAATCCTCATGCGAAATCGGATCCAGCATCGCACAGCCGCCTTCATAGCCACCGCCATAGAATGTCGCATCACCAGTATGTATCATCCCTTTCGGCTCAATGACCTCTCCTTGTGGCTGAGGCGCTCTGTCAGGAAGCATCAGCGCAAGGTCTTTCGCATTCAGTACAATGTTCGCATCGAAATCATACATTGCCGCATCTTCCGCAGATAATGTATCCTTTCCATGCAAATACTGCAAAAGCAAATTGGCATTTGGCTCAGCGGTTGTTGCGGCGTCTTCTGCGAATACAGGACTTGCTGCAAATATTGTTGCCGCGGCTGCCATCATTGCTGTGAATCTGATAACCTTTTTCATATTCTGACCTACTTTCTCTTGTTGATGAAGAATGTGGACAGGTTTTTTTGCTTATCATAACATTTTGAATGCTGTAAATCTACCATAATGTGTGAACTTTTCGTATAGATAAAACGAAACCGTTCGGCGCAGCATCCGAACGGTTTCTTGGAGGAAATTTATAATGCGCTTAAGAAGCCCTTTTGTGTACGAATTATTCCTTGACGCCGCCAAGGGCAACGCCGGCAATAATGTACTTGGAAAGCGCAAAATAAATCACGAACAGGGGCAGAACAGTAACCAACAAACCGAGGTAAATAGCACCGTATTCGGTTCTGTATATATCACCGTTCAACTGCGAGACCATCAAAGGCATTGTAAACTTATCCTTATCGGTCAAGAGAATCTGCGGCAGGAACAAGTCATTCCACTTCGTAACGAAAGCGAAAATTGCCTGTGTTGCCATCGCAGGTTTCATCATAGGAAGTGCAATACGATTGAAGATACGGAATTCACCTGCGCCGTCAATTCTTGCAGACTGCAAAATTTCCATCGGCAGAGAAGATTCCATATACTGCTTCATAAAGAATACAGTAGAAGGTGCTGCGATTGCAGGTACAATCAGAGGAATAAAGCTGTTTGTCAGATTGATCTGGTACATGAACTGGTAGAAACCGATACTGGTAACCTGTGCCGGAATCATCAGAATGCACATGATCAAAGAGAAAAACGCTTTTTTCAGTTTCCAGTCATACGCAGTGATTGCAAATGCGGTCATGGTCGAAAAGTAGATGGTGCAAATGGTCGAAAAACCAGCAACAATCAAACCATTCGTAAAACCGCGCCATGCATTAAAGGTCTTACCCGAAAGAATCTCCCAGTTTTGTGAAAGATAATGTGAGGGAATAAACGATACAGCATGGGATTGAATCTGCGGCGTGCTGCGGGTCGAGTTGATAATCATAATAATGAACGGCATCAAACAGATCAATGCAAGCAGGATACAAACCACATATTGGAGGATCTGATATCCTGTAGAAGATGCTTTTTTGGATTTCACCAGGATGCACCTCCTCGCTTTTGTTGCTGTTTCCATTCTTTCAACTGCTGCTTCTTCAGCTTTTCCTTTTCAATTGCGTCCTTATCTCTCATCAGATAGAACAAAACAGCGGAACATACGCAGATGATCGCGAACATTATCAAACTTGCAGCCGCGGCACGGTTATATAAGTACTTGCCGCTGAACGCTTGGTTGTAAATGAATACGTTGGTAGTCATTGTCGAGTTATCCGGACCGCCGTTCAGGAACAGCTTCGGGATATCGTACATATTCAGACCACCAATCAAGCTGGTAACAAGCGTGTAAAGCAGGATCGTTTTCAGGTTCGGAATGGTGATTTGGAAGAACATCTGTGCACTGGTTGCACCGTCGATGTCTGCCGCCTCATAGATATCGGGGCTGATACCAAGAACGCCCGAAATCAGGATAATCATTGTGTAGCCGTACCATGTCCAGAACTGGATGAACGCTACAAGGATCTTGGAAGCCGTCTTGTCAACATAGAAGTTGTAAGCTGCTTCACGAATACCAGAAGAAACGAGTAAATCGTTGATTGGTCCGGTAGGGTATGCAAAAAGTGCATGGAACAGAATTGCAATTGTAGCCGCTGTAATAATATTTGGCATATAGAAGATAACCTTGAAAAGACCTTGTCCCTTGATTGTGATTCTTCTTGCAGTGAACCAAGCGGTCAGGAGCATTGCAAGCGTGATCTGGGGGATGAAGTTCATCAACCAGATAATCACAGTGTTTTTTAACGATTGAATAAACGATGCATTATGCAAAATTTTATCAAAGTTTGCGAACGGTTCTTCAAGGATATGCCAGTCGGTGTTTCCGAAGCCTTGACAGTCGGTGAAGCCGAGTACCATTGTTTTCAGTGTAGGATAGAAATTGAACAGTAAAAATGCAACAACAAAAGGAATGCTGAAAAGATAGCCATACTTGGCATTCGACAGCCCCTTCAACTTTGTCTTTTGACTCAAGGGATACGCCTCCTTTCATCATCTGCATGAAAGGGGCAGACAGACAATGCTGTCTGCCCCCATGCATGAAATTTTAGCGAGTTAGAGTCTCAAAATTAAGCGTCGAGGTCGAGTTCGTCATTAACAGCCTGCTTGAAGTCTGCAAGAGCATCTTCACGGGACTTGTTGCCAGCAGTGTACTGTCTGACCTGGTCACGCCATTTGGTGTTGATGGTTTCGTCGTACTGGGTCAGGTTCTTACCGTTTGCGAAGTCGTTTGCAGGAACAAAGACATCGAACATATTCTGACCGCCGAGGAAGTCAACCGTACCATCGGACTTCTTCATAACGACATTGGAAGCAACAGCGTCCTTCGTGCCGCTTTCCGGATTATAGGTGCCGTTTGCCCACATATACTGGAGACCGGTCTCGGAAGTATCCAGGGTGATCCACTCGATGATATCACCGATTGCTTCCTTGTTCTCGCTGTTCTTGGAACCGAGAACCCATGTGCCGCCCCAGAAGAAGCCGACAGGCGGTACGCAGACTGCCCAGTCGCCGTATGTGCCTTCGTGTTCAGCAGTTGCCTTATCATCGCCGCAGTTATCGCCCATGGTGTAGTTGATGAGCCATGCAGGACCGAAGAAACCGAAGATCGGCTTTTCGCCTACGCCCTTCATATCAGCGAACCAAGCATCCTGCCAGTCCTGCGTATCATTGTGGTAGTTGTTGTCCTTCAGTCTCTTGGAGAAGTCGAGGAACTGTTCACGCTTTGCATCGATGTTGAGCTTGTCGTCAACGATCCAGCCCGTATCGGAGCTGTTTTCAACTGCGTGCCACATATCGCCGTCACCGGAAACGATGCCGTAGCCCTTACCCTTCAGCTTTTCAGCTGCTTCGAAGAACTTTTCCCAGCCCGGTCCGATTTCCTTCTCGATGGAAGCAGGATCATCTGTGCCGAATGTTTCCTTTGCAAGGGAACGACGATAGATGAATGCACCGCCGGTAGCCTGGTAGCCCAGAGCAACGACCTTCTTATCAGAAGGACGAGTACCGATATCTACGGTGTACTGTGCAATTTCAGCTTCCTTGATCTTTGCGTCGGTGTCGATGCCGAGCTCATCATAAGTAGCAGCAAACTGAGAAACGTCGCCCTGTGTATATTTCAGAACGAAAGCAGCTTCAGCAGCGTACATATCAGGAGCATCATTGCCGCCGCCGAGGAGTGCCTGGTCGAGAGCCGGCTGATAAGCACCTTCGGTTGTCGGGATCATGGTTTCCTTCATCTGATATTTTGCAGCAAATTCAGGGTTCGAATCGATGTACTTCTGAACCATGCCCAGAACTTCATCGGTGAATGCCCAAACGTTCAGAGTAATCTTGTTCGGATCGAGTTCCTTGGAGCTCTCCTCAGTTTTTTCTTCGGAGCTTGCATCGTCAGAGCTTTCTTCCTTGGACTCTTCCTTGGATTCTTCGCTGGAAGAATCTGCGACAGAAGAAGAGTCGGTCTTTGAGTCAGAAGATCCTGTGCTGCTTTCACCGCAAGCGGTGCAGGAAATCAGCATAGTCAATGCTGCGAGTGCGGATAAAACCTTTTTCATGTGAAACCTCCTAAAAATGATTCATGTGTTTATCTTCACCGCTGAACGGTTTGGGTTCAGCGGCTATGATCGGTTCGCGGCACAGAGAGGGGCGTGCCGCGTGTGTGAAAGGGTATGCTTACAGGCTGAAAAGCACGTTATTGACAATGGATTCGAGCATTTCCTGACGACCGCTGGTAAGGGATGCTGTAACCTCACCTTTTGCGAGCGCGTACTGTTCGAGCGAAGCAAGGTCAGCCTTGCCTGCCAGAATATCTGCACCAATACCCGTATTCCAGGAAGCATAACGGTCAGCAATGAAGCTGTCGATTCTGCCGTCCTCAATAAGCTTGCGGGCAGCCTTGTAGCCGAGAGCAAAAGCGTCCATGCCTGCGATGTAGGAAAGGAAGATGTCTTCTGCGGTGAAGGAACCTCTGCGTGCTTTCGCGTCGAAGTTCAAGCCGCCGTTGGTGAAGCCGCCTGCCTTGATGACTTCATACATACACATGGTCGTTTCGTAAATGTTGGTCGGGAACTGGTCGGTATCCCAACCGAGAAGGGTATCACCCTGGTTTGCGTCAATGGAGCCGAAAGCGCCGTTGATGCGAGCAACATCCAGTTCATGCTGGAAGGTGTGCTGTGCAAGCGTTGCGTGGTTTGCCTCGATGTTCATCTTGAAGTCTTTGTCAAGACCGTACTTTCTGAGGAAGCCGAGAACGGTTGCGGTATCAAAGTCATACTGATGCTTGGTGGGTTCCTTCGGCTTGGGTTCGATGTAGAAATCGCCCTTGAAGCCGATGCTTCTGCCGTAATCGACAGCCATACGCATCAGACGAGCCATATTGTCAAGTTCGAGTCCCATGTTGGTGTTCAGCAAGGTTTCATAACCTTCACGACCGCCCCAGAAGACGTAGCCGGAACCGCCGAGTTTCACGGTAGATTCGATGGCTTTCTTGATCTGTGCAGCAGCGTAAGCAAAAACGTCTGCCGAAGGCGAAGTGCCTGCGCCGTGCATATAACGGGGATGATCGAAGCATTTTGCTGTACCCCAGAGGAGTTTCTTGCCGGTCTCCTTCTGCTTCTGTTCCAGATAAGCAACGACCTTGTCCAAAGCCTCGTTGCTCTCTTTCAGAGTCGCATATTCAGGAGAGAGATCGCGGTCATGGAAGCAGTAGTAGTCGATGGAGAGTTTTTCCATCAGCTCGAAAGCTGCGTCTACTTTTGCGATTGCGCGTGCAGCTGCATCGCTTTCGCCCCAGGTTTTATCGGTGGTGCCGCAGCCGAACATATCGGTGCCGTCGCCGCCCATGGTGTGCCACCAGGAAAGTGCGAAGCGAAGCTGTTCACGCATTGGCTTGCCGTCAACGATCTCATCAGGGTTGTAGTACTTGAATGCAAAGGGGTTGGTGGAATTTTTGCCCTCAAAGGGAATTTTGCCGATGCTGAAATATTCTTTCATAAAGAGAATCCTCCATTTTGTATGATGCTCACAGACGAATCTGTGTGGTCAGGCATTTGCTGCCCGTCAGTGTTTCACTGAGGGCATCGGGCTGATGTGTACCCGCATACAGGGTGTAAACCGTGCCGCGTACTGCACGGACACCATTTTCGTCAACGGTTTCAAATGCGCAGTCGGGGAGCGTCATGGTGACGGTCTGCGAAGCGCCTTTTGCAAGCGAAATGCGCTTGAATCCGCAAAGCATCGGATTCGGTGTGCTGCATCCGCTGTCATCTGTGATGTAGAGCTGAATGACTTCATCCGTATCAAAATCGCCGCAGTTTTTGATGTTCAGTGTAACGGTTCTGTCGTTCACGGTCAAATCGGTACATTCCGTTTCCGAATAGGAAAGACCATAACCGAACGGATAAAGGACATTGCCTTTTGCGTAGCGGTAAGTGCGGTTCTGCATGGAATAATCATCAAATGCGGGAAGCGCATCACTCTTATCGTAGAATGTGACAGGCAGTTTGCCGGAAGGGGAGACCTTGCCGAACAGCAGATTTGCCAGTGCCAGACCGCCGAACTGACCGGGATACCATGCATGGATCAATGCATCGCAATCCGTTTCAACATTGATCGCACTGCCTGCTGCGGTCACGATCACGACAGGCTTGCCTTTCTCCATGACCTTCTTGACAAGCAGTCTTTGCGGTTCGGGGAGACGAAGGTCGATCTTGTCGCCGGATGCGAATTCGTTGCCTGCATCGCCTTCTTCGCCTTCAATATATGCATCAAAGCCAACACAGAGAATCACGAGGTCGGATTGCTCTGCAACGGTTTCTGCTTCAGCAAGGCGGTCATTTGCTCTTGCCAGACAGCTTACGCGGTCTTGGTAGAGATGGCATCCTTCTGCGGTAAGCACTCTGCCGTCAAACGCATCCTGAATGCCTTCCAGGAATGTGATGTAGCGGTCAGCAGTACCACAGTAGTTGCCTTCGAGGGCAGCGCGGCTGTTGGCATTCGGGCCGATGACACCGATGGTCTTGTACTTTTTGGCATCGAGCGGAAGAATGCCGTTGTTGTGCAGGAGAACCATGGATTTTTCTGCACAGGCAAGAGATTTTGCTTTATGTTCCGCACAAGCGACAACGCTGTACGGGATGTTGTCAAATTCGGTTTTAGCATCCAGCATACCAAGACGGATGCGGGAACGCATGACGTGAACACAAGCGCTGCGGATCTGTTCTTTTGTAACAAGTCCTTGTTCAAGTGCTTCCATCAGATGGTCGTACACTCTGCCTGCGTTGAGGTCAAGACCGCTGTTCAATGCAGCAGCGGCGGTTTCAACCTGATTCTTGGTCAGTTTGTGGTTGATATCGAAATCTTCCAGCGCATTGAAGTCAGAAACGAAATGACCGTTGAAGCCCCATTCCTTGAGTTTTCCCATGAGGAACGAACTTGCACACGCGCCTTCTCCATTGACACGGTTGTAAGCGCCCATGACGATCTCAACATTTGCATCTTTAACCAGTGTCTTGAATGCGGGGAGATAGGTTTCCTCCATGTCCTTTGCGGATGCTTTCGCATCGAAGGAATGGCGGGTTGCTTCCGGCCCGCTGTGTACGGCAAAATGCTTTGCACAGGCTGCCGTTTTGAGAATTTCTCCGTCACCCTGCAAGCCATTGACAAAAGCTTTGCCAAGCTGTGCGGTCATGAACGGGTCTTCTCCGTATGTTTCCTGACCTCTGCCCCAGCGGGGATCACGGAAAATATTGATATTCGGAGACCAGAGCGACAATCCCTTGTAGATGTCACGGTCACCGTGTTTTGCGAATTCATTGTGTTTTGCGCGGGTTTCGGTTGCGATGACGCACGCTTCATCATACACTGCGGTGTCATCAAAAAGCGCTGCCATGGCGATTGCCTGCGGGAACATGGTTGCAACACCGGCGCGTGCCAGACCATGCAGACCTTCATTCCACCAGTTGTAAGCCGGAATGCCGAGGCGGGGGAGTGCAGGCGCATCATAAATAAGCTGCTGTGCCTGTTCTTCCACTGTCATTCTGTCAACGAGGTCTTCTGCACGTTCCTGCGCGGAAAATGCGGTATCTAAAAATTTCTCCAAGGGAAATTCCTCCGTTTCGGTATGGAATTATATTTGCTGAATGTACGAGGCGATCACATCTTCGGGCGTCTGGTTGGTTGCCGTCAGTTCCCATGTTTCACGAATCACAGCCGATTCGGACGGTGCGTATTCGCGTTCTTCGCCCAGCAGTTCGCATTCAAGGAAATGCTGATTGGTATAGGTTTCAAAATTACAGCCGAAATCCGGATAATCGGTCTTTACATAGCTGTCAAACTGTTTGCGGAAGATCTGATTGCCTGCCGCATAAATAATATAGCCGTCATCAACATTGAAGCCGACTTTGAATGCTTTTTCATTCTGCGGTTCATGCCGCAGCGTTGCGTAAGTACCCGTCAGGCAGAAACGCTTGTCCGCCAGATCGGAATAACTCCAGAGTGCCATCGTGCGGTTGGGAAGAAAGCCCTCATCATTTTTGCAAAGCGGAACAAATTCTGTGCCGCCTGATGCAAAACCGGTAACAGACCACGGTGCAAAACGCAGCGGCGCATCACTGCAATTCTGAATGGTGTTCGTGACACGGACGATGTTGCCGTCCGTCATTTCCACAGTCAGAGAAAATTGCTTGCCGGAGAGCGTTCTGGGCGGTGTCAGGGTCAAAATTCCGTTTTCAAACGTATATGAAACGGGATCGTTGTCAGGCAGATACGTTTCCGGCATGACTTCCGGCGCTGACCAGAGGCGGTGACCGCCATAAGCATACCATGTACCGTAGCCTTTGTTCATTTCGTAGAAATTGCGGTCAATGTCTTCAAACAGGATGTTCTCATTGCCGCGGGTACCAAAATAAATAATGCGCGGCCCGACATCAATGGTCGCCATCAGCTTCAGAAAATCATTTTCCAGACAGATACATCTGCCGAAATTTTTGTATTGCGTTTCATAGCATTTCACAGCCATAACCCGACTCCTTTCCGCATCTGTGAAACATTATATATCAAATTGACCAAATAATCTAGCCAAAAATTGCGGATTTGTAACTGATTATTGCTTAATTCGTACAAAATTTGCCCAGCCTATTTACAAAAATGCAACTCTGTACTATAATATAAAGTATATAGAGAAAGCTGTGCGAATGCGATACACAGCAAGGAGAAGTGCAGAAGAAGCGCTATCACATATCTTACGATTTTGCGTCTGTTTCTATACAGCGCATCACAAGACAGGGAGGGCGTAATATGATTAAAAATCTTTCCGGAGATTTTGAAACTGTTGAGTACGAAAACAGACGTTTTGTCATGTTGTACGACAACGTGGAAACCGAATTCTATCCGACGCATTGGCATAATGCCATAGAGATCATCATGCCGCTTCAGAATCCGTTTGAAGTGCTGACAGGAAACGAAACCTATACCCTTGCAGAACGTGAAATCATTATTATTCCACCCGGCGAACTGCATACGTTACCGCCGCAGCCGGGCAGACGCATCATTTTTCAGTGCGATAATTCTGTCCTTGCGAATGTTTCGGCACTGGATGCCGTGGCACCTGTTCTGACAATGCCTGTCTACATCACACCGGAATTTGACAAAAACCTTTATTTGCGTGCAAAAAAATATATTCTGGATATTTATTCTGAATATTACACAAATTCCGAAGTGTCCGATGTCCAGATCTATGTTTTGCTCATTAATTTGCTCGTAGATATTCGAAAAAATCAAATCGAACGCACACGGCAGTCCTTTGACAGTCAGGCGGACAAGATGTATCAGTATTCGGAAAAATTCAATCTGGTGCTGAAATATATCGACAAGAATTATATGTATGATATTTCTCTGGATAAGCTTGCGGAGATCGCAGGGTACAGTAAGTATCATTTTTCACGTATTTTCAAGCAATACAACAATATGTCTTATTTGCAGTATATCAATATCCGCCGTACCAGAGCCGCAGAAACGCTTCTGCTGGATGCGACATTGCCGATTACCGAAGTGGCGATGCGTGCAGGCTTTTCCAGCCTTACGACTTTTAATCGCATTTTCAAGGAAATCAAGCATTGTACGCCGTCGGATTTCAAACGCTTTTACAGTTCCGGCGAGGGGGCAACGCTTGGCGGGGATGCTGTCACGTCAGAGTAATACAGAATGGATACCGCAAGTGACCAAATCTTGCGGTATTTTTTTCAAAGAAATTTTCTCAAACCTCTTGACAAGATAATATCAATGTGATATAATCATATTATAGAAAACAGAAGCAACCCGCAAATATTGCGATTCAAATTGAAGGAGGATTCTTATGAAGCAATTTTTGGTAGTCGTTGATATGCAAAATGACTTTGTGGATGGAGCACTCGGCTCGAAGGAAGCAGTTGCGATCGTGGAAAATGCTGCTGAGAAAATCCGCGCATTTGATGGCGAGATCTTTGTCACCTTTGACACACACGGCGAAAATTACATGGAAACTGCGGAAGGAAAAAAACTGCCCGTTCCGCACTGCATTCGGGGAACAGATGGTTGGCAGTTGAACAAAACCATTGCAGATGCGCTGAAAAACAGAGCATATACCGCAGTGGAAAAGCCAACATTCGGTGCGGTACAGCTTCCTGCATTGATTACGATTGCTGCCGGAAATGAGCCGTTTACCGTCACACTCATTGGCATTTGCACGGACATTTGTGTGGTATCCAATGCTTTGTTGCTGAAGGCGAATTTCCCTGAAATGGAAATTACAGTCGATGCAAAATGCTGTGCAGGCGTCAGCCCCGCAACACATGATGCGGCATTGGCAACCATGCGTTGCTGTCAGATCAATGTGCTGTAATTACAATCGCAATATTTGATATAAAAACGGTGTCCTCAGATTGCTGAGGACACCGTTTTGTTTAGACCGTATAGCCTTTGGCACGGAGATTGTCGATCAATTCACCGAGAATCTTCGTATTTGTGGCGGAAACAGAGTGCAGGAGATAGATTGCGCCGCCGTGTGCGGCATCCGTCAGACCTTGTAATGCTTCTTCAGGGTTTGGTTGGGCATCCTGCTTCCAATCAACATACGCATAGCTCCAAAAGACGGAGCGATAGCCGAGCGTGTGGACGATTTCCAGCGATTTTTCGTCATATTCACCGCAGGGAGGGCGAAAATACTGCATTTCATAATCGTAATTTTGCAGGACATACTCATGAAGAGAAAGCAATTCGTCCTCAAGCTGAGATGGAGAAAGGGACGGAATTTTTGCGTGACGCATTCCGTGGTTGCCGAGCATATGCCCTTCTGCAATCATTCGCTTGACAAGTGCTGTTTCCTTTTTAGCGTAATCACCTGTGAGAAAGAATATCGCAGATACGTTCTTTTCTTTGAGCGTGTCGAGAATCTGTGACGTATAGCCGTTCTCGTAGCCCTGGTCAAAGGTCAGAATGATGCGGTTCTTGTCGGGTGTTAAGGCATAAGCGCCACTTTCCAAATATTGCGCTTGAAAATCGGATGCCCCCAGCGGGCAATGCTGTGAATCGGTTTCTTTTCCTTGACCGTAACCTTTTGCGAATGCTGGATCCGGCTGGAGCATCATGGCGGCAATTAATGCGCCAATGAGAGAAAAACGGATTTTTTTCATATTTTTCACTCCTTTTGCGGGCGGAGTGCACCGCAGGAGTATCATTTGAAAAAATCGCGTGATTATGCATGATTTCGTTTGGCATCTTCTGCCGCGAGCCAGCGCCCATATGGGATACTGAAACCGAAAAATACCGAAAATACAGTCACCAGCGGCGGAAGATATAACATGAGAAGCTGCCATGAAAAGAAATCATTTCCTGTGGGAATGCTTTGCAGGATGGTGACATGAATTTGCAGAAACATTGCTTCGGCGGATGGGAATAGATTGCGAATCAGGGATTCATTGTCAGTACACAGAAAAAATGTTGTCAGCAGCCATTGCGGAAATGCCACCCAAAAAGCAAGTAGGAACATGGAAATTGTTCGGATACGACAATGGTTTCTGCGGTAATCTGCAACGGAATCCCGAGCAAGGTTGGATGCTGCATATGTCAATAGCAATAAATGGGCAGTCAAATTGCAGCATTGTCCGAGCCATGCGGCGATTTTTCCACCGATGATCGCAAAGGAAAAGGCGAGAAACAAACACATGATTTCGGAAAGCAGCAGCCAAAGCAGAAGTTTCCCAAGATATTTCAGAAAATGCGGCATAGAACCTCCGATTAAAACGCAAAATGTGCGGCATACTAAGTTTGTACGCAAAAGCGTACAATTTGCTATAGAAAGGGCGATATGGATGATGGATGCAGGGACGAAGGAAGTAATGAATGAATATTATCGCAACGCAACCATGGGCGCACAGGCAATCGAAGCCGTTCTGAAACACAGTCAGCATCCCGATTTTCGGGCGCTTCTGGAAAAACAGTTGGCGGCATATCGGGAACAGCAGGTGCGGACGCTGCGGCATTTTTCGGAAAGCGGAGAACAGCCGACGGATAATTCGGCGTGGCTGAAAATGTACAGCGATCTGGGCATCAAGCTGCACACGCTGGTTGATGAAAGCGATGCAAACCTTGCAAAATTAATGGTGGAAGGCACGAATATGGGCGTCATTTCTTTGTTGCAGACAATGCATGAACATCCCGATGTGCCGCAGGACATTGCGGAGACAGGCAATGCGATTCTGAAGCGGGAAAATGCGTATATGGAAAGCCTGAAGCAATATTTGTAAGTATTTGCGGGGGAATTGCATATGGAGCAACGAAACGCAGGAAAGGATGCAGAGGACATCTGTATCTGGATACCGCATCAAAAAAAGAAGCCTTAGGTATGACAGGACGTGGACGAAAATCTGCGTCCTGTTTTTCATGCGTATGCGAAAAAGCCCCCGCACTGTTCATGAAAACTGGTGCGGGAGTTTTTGCTTTGTGATGATGTATTGCGAAGGGGGAGGGGCGTATTTTCCGCTCCAATCGTCGCATTTGCAAGTATTAGTTCTTCACACTGTGCATCGGTGCAGGAATTCTGCCGCCGCGTGCAATGAATTTTTCTGCGCTTTCTCTGCGAATCGGCATGACAGGTCCCTGACCAAACAAGCCGCCGAAGTCCAGCATATCGCCTTCTTTTTTGCCGATTGCAGGAATCACACGGACAGCCGTTGTTTTGTTGTTGACCATACCGATTGCGGCTTCATCTGCAATGATCGCAGAAATCGTAGAAGCAGGCGTATCTCCGGGAATGACGATCATGTCCAGACCGACAGAGCATACTGCTGTCATTGCTTCCAGTTTTTCCAGCGACAGCACACCCGATACCGCCGCGTCGATCATGCCTGCATCTTCCGAAACAGGAATGAATGCGCCGGAAAGACCGCCGACACTCGAAGATGCCATGACACCGCCTTTTTTGACAGCATCATTCAGGAGTGCCAGTGCCGCTGTGGTGCCGTGCATTCCACAGACGGAAAGTCCCATGCCTTCCAGAATATGTGCGACAGAGTCACCAACCGCAGGGGTCGGAGCAAGTGAAAGGTCAACAATGCCGAACGGTACGCCCAATTCTTTCGAAGCGCGTGTACCGACAAGCTGTCCCATACGTGTGATTTTGAATGCGGTGCGCTTGATAATGTCGGCAAGCTTGTCAATCGAAGCATCCGGATATTTTTCAATGGCGGCACGTACAACGCCCGGCCCCGATACGCCGACATGAATCTCACAATCGGGTTCCCCGACACCATGGAATGCACCTGCCATGAATGGGTTGTCTTCGGGCGCATTGCAAAGCACGACAAGTTTTGCGGGGCCCATGAAGTTTTTGTCGGTCGTCAGTTTTGCGGCTTCAATGACCACATCGCCCATCATGCGGACGGCATCCATATTGATGCCTGCTTTGGTCGAACCGATATTGACGGAAGCACACAGATTTGTGGTTTCTGCAAGTGCCTGCGGGATCGCGCGAATCAGTGCCTCATCGCCTGCGCTGAAGCCTTTGTGGACGAGTGCAGAGAAACCGCCGATGAAATTGACACCTGTGGCTTCTGCCGCCCGCTGAAGCGTCCGTGCAAGCAGAACAGGATCGCCGTTATTTGCGGCACAGAGCATTGCCGCAGGGGTGATCGAAATGCGCTTGTTGATGATCGGAATACCGTATTCGGTTTCGATGCGTTCGCCGGTTGCAACGAGTTTTTCCGCTTTATGCGTGATCTTGTCATATACTTTTTCGCAGACGCGGTTCATATCGTCTGAACAGCAGTCCAGCAGGGAAATGCCCATGGTAATGGTACGGATATCAAGGCATTCGTCCTGAATCATGCGGATCGTTTCCAGAATATCTGAGGTATTGAGCATGAAAATCCTCCTAGTTCATCAAATACGGTGCATGGAATTGAAAATGTCTTCGTGCATGGTGTGGATGGACAGTCCCAGTTCCTTGCCGAGTGCGTTGAGTTTTTCGGAGAGCACTGCAAAATCGCAGTTCAGTTCCCGAATGTCTACCAGCATGAACATGGCAAACAAATCCTGCAAAACACTCTGTGTCACCTCTGTGACATTGGCATTGCATTCTGCACAGATACCGCTGACCTTATGGAGAATGCCGACCGTGTCGTGACCGATCACCGTAATCACTGCTTTCATATGATAAAAACCTCCTGAAATCATTTTCTATTATTATAGCATAACGAAACAGGTTTGAAAAGCTTTTTTTGCAAATTCTGTTCCGATGCGGGACTTTTCGGAAGAAACGTGTATCATTCTGTTTTCTTGTTTGGGATTTTTGTGAATTCGGGATTTGTGCAAAATGCCGTAAGCGGACATTCTTTGCAAAGCGGACTGCGTGCGCGGCAGGTATCACGCCCGAACAGCACCATCTGATGACAGTAGCGCGAAGAACGTGCGGGCGGGAGAATGGCGCGTAAATCTGCTTCGACCTGTTCGGGGGCATGGTTCGTGGTCAGCCCAAGTCTGCCCGAAATGCGGATGCAGTGCGTGTCCGTCACGACCGAAGGCTTTCCATAGACATCGCCAAGCAGTAAGTTTGCCGTTTTTCTGCCGATGCCCGAAAGTGTCAGCAAATCGTCCATATTATCAGGCACGCGGCTGTCAAATACGTCAATCAGGCGGCGGCACATTTCTTTGATGCTTGCCGCTTTCGTATGGTAAAATCCGCAGGGCTTGACGGCTTCTTCGAGTGCTGAAAGGTCTGCTTCCGCAAAAGATTCCAGTGTCGGAAATTGCTGAAACAGCGTTCTTGTGACGATATTCACGCGGGCATCGGTACACTGTGCACTCAGCCGCGCCGCAATCATCAGCTGATACGGTTCTTCATATTCCAATGAACAAACCGCACCCGGATAAACTGTATCCAGTACATCACAGATTTTCACTGCTTTTTGCTTCAAAGATTCCATGTTATGTCACTCCTTGACTTTATGTTCATTTCATGTTATCATAAGGAACAGAAAGAAGGGATATTATGGGAATTGCCCAATCATTTGAAAAGGAAAAACTGATACTTGCTATGCTTTATACCGATGAAGCGCTTGCCGCAGAAATGCAGCAGAAGCTTCAGGAATTGTATGGTGCATTTGACCTTGTTTCTCCTGCATACTGCTTTTCGGAAATTTCTCCGTACTATGACAAAGAAATGGACGGAAAAGTGTTCCGCCGTCTGATGAGTTTTCAGGAATGCCGTGACCCCGCCGAACTTGCGGAAATCAAAACCTGCACGAACGCACTGGAACAGTCCATTGCGGTGGACGGCAATCGGCGGCTGAATCTCGACCCCGGTTTCATCTCCTGCGGACGGCTTTCGCTTGCCACTACCAAAAATGCGGGACACCGCATTCCGCTGCAAAATGGCATTTATGCCGAACTGACGCTGTTTTATGCACGTCACGCATGGCATCCGTTCCCATGGACGTATATGGACTTCAAAATGCCGCAGGTGCATGATTTCCTGTCAGAAGCACGTAAAATTTACATGGCTCAGCGCAAGGTGTTGCTGTAAAGCATCTCAGCACGCGATAAAATATATTGTCCGACCGCATCGCCGCAAATCCCCATGCCAACGGCAATTTGTGCCGCGCCATAAGCAAACGTCGTGGGGATGCTGCCCAGCGGAAATAGTCCTGCCCGCACTAAATCTCCCCCTGACACATATGTTTGATGCGCACGCGAACAGGGTGCGATGCCGCAGAAAATCTGTCGTTCCTGACAGCGTTTCAGAAGGGTGCGGACGGAATAGGGCGAATCTTCCAGTGCATTTGCGGTTTCGGAATGGTAGCTGCCGTGAATGACCGCCGCAATGCCATCCAGCGGAATGCGGTCATAGCGCAAACCATTATACGGCATTACCAACAGCACTTTGTCGGAAAGCGAAATGGACGGAACAGGGGACATTGTGTCGATGCATGGCAGCGGAAGCGGTGCATTTGCGGGCTGCATCCGCTGACTGAAAAAGGATTCGCTGAAATTTTCACATTGCCGCAATTCTGCACCGTGATGGAGGTACATGATACCATCCTGATTCCGATACGCCGTCCAGATACCTGCGGGCAAACCCTGCTTGACCAACGAAACAGCGGCATCAAAATTATCCTGTCCGTTGGCGGCGGCATCCGTCAGCGGCGCATTGGAAGAAACCAGAATCACGGGCATTTGCAGTCCAAGCGGGGCGGAGGCGAGGATGCCTGCGGTAAAGGCAAGTGTATCTGTGCCGTGGGCAATCAGAATGCCGTCAAATGGCTGTGCGGCGCATTGCTGCACGGCGGCAAGCAGACTTGTCATGTGCTGCGGGGTGCAGTTTTCGCTTAATGTATCATACGGTGACACGGCAGTAAACTGTACGTCAGACTGCGGATGTCTTGCATGAAATTGTTGTTCCAGAATCGTTTTTGCGGCTGCGGCATTGGTTTGCCGTTCGCCGCTTTTTTCATGGACAAAGCTGCAAATCGTGCCGCCTGTCAGAATCAGGGCAATAGAAATCACTGTCAGTGCGCCTCCGTCAAATGGATTTATACAGGGACATATGGTTTGGAAGCACCGTAAAGCCGTTCTTTTGGTAGAACTGATATGCGGGATGTGTTCGTTCAGTCTGGAGGAAGATGCTTTGGATCTCCAGTGCAGATGCGGCTTGTTCTACGGCTTGCAGAAAGGCAGTACCTTGTCCTTTTCCCTGCATGGCAGTTTGAATGCAGAATTCATGGATATAATATTCGGTGTTCGTCCACCAGTGATGGATACAGCCGAGTGCGATGCCGACCAGTTTATCACCGTCAAACCAACCGTAGGAAAGGGAATTCGGATTTCCCATCAGGTCGAGCAAATACAGCCGAAGCTGTTCGGTGTTGCTCCAGTCGTCGTTCCAGGGTTCTGCTGTGAAAACCGAAAAAAACAGGTCTTGCACGATTTTCAGATCAGAGACATTCAATTCTTTGCATTCCATTCTTTTGCTCCTAATCTGTTGATTCTAGTTGATAGAGTATCCTTGCATTCTGATAAAAAACCTTATCCGAAATATCTGTTTCTAATTCAAGTCCGTTGATTGTCTGAATGTGCTGTTCCTGATTGCAGCTTCCGTAATCCGAACCGAACAGCACTCTGTCAGGAACAGCCTTTATCAGCGCAGCAATGTCATTTTTGATTCTGTCAAATACAGACAGGTCATCCGCAACAGGCGACAATTCAAAGAATATATTCGGGTAAAAGCAATGACAGCATACCAGTATCAGCTTCGGATATTTTATGGATACGTTTGCGGCTTCTTCCCATGTCGCATACTGACTGTTCTCCCAGCCTGAATGAAACAGAACGGGTATCTGCGCATTCATTCATACTGCCGATTTCGCTTTCCAGTGTGGAATCGGAGATGACCACGCATTTTGCGATCTTGTTCTGTATCAGCTTTTGCAGGAGTTTTTCTATCTTTTCTTAAGGCAATACTCTTATAAACGGGCAGATGCGTGTGTGCATCAATGATCATCTGTGCTTCCTTTTCATTCTTATGGCTGAATGTAGATTTCTGTGTAGTTTGCTTCATACATAGCATCAATGACACTCTGAAGCTGTGTGTCAGTCAGCTTGCCGCGGCAGATACAGGGCAGCACTTCGAGATTTTCCGTCATTTCATCTGCGACTTGCAGCAAAAGCATCACTTTGTCCTTATAGGCAAGCTTGGAGGTATCATAGCGTTCGTTTCTATAATAGAACATTGACTCAAAATCGCGGAAATCAATGGTGACAACCGCTGTCTGAATCGCCAGTGCAGACGGATGCAGTGCTTCTTCTTCGCCGTGCAGTGCTGCATTCAAATCAAATTCATAGCTGCTGACATTGGTGGTAGTTGCCATGCGGTTCAGCAGATTGTGCAGACCGTTGCTGCGCTGTTCTTCATCTGAAGCCTGTTTGCCGATGGCTTCCATGTCTTCGGGGTAGAATGTCGGGTAGTGAATGCCGCTGCAGATGACGCGCTCAAAGCCCGATGTTACGATCTCGGCAGTCAGCTCCTGCAAATAGTTCAGCGAAATCTCCGAAAACGGTGACATCCATGCTTTTCCGCCCGCTGCCGCAGAGTCATCCAGCCAAAGCTGGTCAGAATCTTTCAGATGGTATCCCGCTTTGGGCTGAACAGTCGGCACAAGGGTATCGGAAATTGTTTCGATGCGTGCAATTGGTGCCATGTCTGCTGCTGCGATCTTTGCTGCGATCTCGGCAAGTGTCGGCAGTTCTTCGTTTGTGGCATGGCATTCGTTTGCCAGTTCCGATTTGGTGGAGTATTGCAGTGCGCCGCCTTCCAGACGCAGCGGCAGTACCGCCGCCGTATATCCTGCTGCGGATGCCTCTGAAAGTGCCGCAGAAAGCTTGTCTAAGTCGCTTACGCAGTTGGCGTTCAGATACAGCGCCAGACGAAGCGGCTCCTGCTGCATGACAGGCATCGTATCAGTCATTCGGATCTGTGTGGTCACGGTTGCCGTGGTCACAGCAGAAACAGGCGGTGTGGTCGTGGTGAATACATACGGATCGGGAGTCGTGGTCGGCTTTTTCGCCTCTGCCTGCAAGCGTGTGACCAGCGGCCCTGCCACGTTAAATCCTACGATCCCGAAAAATACGAGAAATAAGCTCATCAGCACCATGCTGAATGCCGAACGCATCGGATGGTATTTGCTGAATATTCTGCGGTTTTTGACACGATATGTATAGATTTTACGGCCTTTTTTCCGTGTACGCATCATACCGCCCCTTTCTTCTGTTTATCATTGCAGACAAGCTGCTGTCATTGCCAGAATGCCCGTATAGAGCAATACTGCGGGCCATCCCCGCACACAGCGCGGCACTGGTGCTGCGCAAAGATGTTTTCCTGCTGTGCAGATCATCGCGGCAGCGATCCAAAGACCAATACCGCAGCGCAATCCCAGCAGAAATGCCGCTTTCAGGTTTCCTGCCTGTTCTGCTGACACAAAACAGACACCGAACATTGCATATGAAAATGCTGCCTGACTGAGATGGGAAACCAGCAAATTGCGTGTTTCTCCGCGAAAAATCATGCAAATCAGCCATAGCAGACCGGAGAGCGCCAGATCAGCCAGCAGGTATCCAAGCGGACGTACCCACTTGCTTTCATTTGACGCAAAAAATGGTTCGGCGAGGAATGCCGCAGTGCTTCCGAAGACTGAGAAAATCAGCAGAAACAGTCCTAAAATCCACGCATACTGCGGCTTTTTGTTTCTTTCATCAAAGATGGAAATGCCGAGTCCGTAGACAAACATCGGATTCAGTGCAATGCACAGCAATAGTTCAGAGATTCGCATTGCTGCTTTCCTCCTTTCGCTCACGCATTCTGAATGCACGGATGCCTGCCGCCAGAATGCCAAGCAGGAGCATTCCAAACCATGTTTTCGCCGCAGACGGCATCACACCGATTTCGATGAGCGGAAAAGCCCATAGTGTTCCTTCTGCAAGCAGTTCACGCAACGTGCCCATGAGAAGCAATACGGCATTCCAGCCAAGCAGTGCAAGACAAGTTCTGCCTGTCCGTACCCATCGGCGTGCGGGTATTTTTTCGGCTGTAAGCAGTGTCATCAGTACGCCCATGGAAAGCATCGGCAGAACCGCCCCGATGGAAATATCCGGAAAGAAAAAATCTGCCGCCAGACCAGCAGGAAGATACACCAAAGCTGCCAGCAGAGAATACGATAGGATACGAAGGGCAGCGGGCAGCTTTTTCGGTACCCACTGTGCGGCAAAATCTGCCGCCAGCATCATCAGATCCATTGCAAAACAAAGTACCAGCGACCGTTTCAGTGTGGTAGTCCCCAGAAATGCGGGTACGGCAAACAGTCCTGATGACAGGAACGGATTGATTTGTTTTGGTGATGCCGTAATTGTTTGTGCATCAGGAGAGAGTGCTTGCATCGGTGTCTGCATTGTCCGCCGCCTCCTTTCGGGTGAGCCACTGCTGTATGATCGTCTGACAGCGCGAACACCAGATGCCAAGCGGCTGCATCAGAATGGACAGCAGGACGGGTGCATTTTCGATGTGCGCGATGCGTGTGAGATAAAAGCAGAAAATGCCTGCCAAAGCGCCGTACAGGACACCGCAGAATCCACGCGGTGCAAGGTCAGTGTCACCGACCAGATACACCGCAGAAAATAAAGTCAGGTTCATCATGGAGGCGCTCATCGCCATGCCTGCCGCCGCATTCAGGGAAGATGTCAGCATACTCATCAGCGTCATCATCAATACCATAGAAAAGGATGCATGAAAAGCGGCACTTCTCCGCAGCCACAGCACAATGGCGGCTGTGCCGAGCATCACAAGGGAAGCACTGCCCATTGGTACCGCAGGAATGCAGGTCAGCCAATCCGACAGATGACCTGTGATTTTTCCGTTCTGGTTCCATACGGTAGCCGCACCCGTACTCATGGCACAGGAACATTTCGAAAGCAGCGGTAAAAACTGCTTTGCAGCAGGATATTGTATGACCGCATTTTTCCAGACGGTGCGTGCAAACACGTATCCGACTGCCGCAGTGGGAAACAGAGGGTTCTCACTGCCGCCAAAAATTTGTCTGCCAATGATAATTGCAAAAATACAGGCAATGATAAGCAAAGGATATGGTACGGTCGGCGGGAACATCATTGCAAGAAGGATACCCGATGCGACAGACTCGATATCCTGCATTTGAAACGGCTTTTTGCGCAGATACAGGCAAATGCGGTCTGTCAGCAGCGAAATTGCCGCCGCAGTGCCACAAAGCAGCAGTACGCGCGGGCCGTAATATGCAGCCGATGCTGCTGCAAGAAACAGCAGTGTCAGGAGTCTGTCCCTTGCGGCTGCTGCCTGCGTTTTTTCAGCCATTGCTTTTTCACCTCAATTTTCATGCACGAAAGGAGCGATGCCAATGACACTGGAACAGCTTTCCCCGCAAACCGTGAAGGTACAGCTTGCCCCATCCGAACTTGCAGTATTTTTACAGGAACCGCAGGGCTATGATACCGATTCCCCGCAAATGCTTCGGCTGATCTCATTTCTCATCGCCAAAGCAGAATTGTTCTGCGAAGTGCCGTTTTCGCAGGGACAGGTGACAGTGGAACTGTTTGCCACAGAAGAAGGCGGTCTGACGGTATATCTATCCTGCTGTCAGGCACCGCATTCCCGCCGCAGAGAAAAGTCCCATGCTGCACAGTACGCAGGTGCATTTGCCGCAGAAGATGACTTGCGGTCGTACTGTCGTCAGCTGCTTGCCGCAGACATTCATCTTTGTGAAAGCAGTCTATATCGCTTCGAGAACCACTATGTGCTTCTGCTGCGCCTGAACGGAAAAGCCCAGAATTTTCCGCAGTATTTGCTGGCAGAATATGGTCAGCCGCTTGCCGTCACCGCACTGCTGCGTGCAAAGCTTGCCGAATTCGGGGAATGTCTGCTGGAAAAGAATGCCGTGCATCAGCTTGCGGATGCGCCGTGCTGATGAATCCTTTTAGAATGGGGCACAAAGGCTTCTGACGGCTTCTGCGGGATGTTCTGCCGCCACAAGATAGGAGCCTGATACCAGATATTCTGCGCCTGCTTTGCGGCACCGCACTGCCGTTTCTGCCTGCACGCCGCCGTCAACCTGAATGGAAATGCTGCGGTTCTGCGCTTTCAGATAGGCAGAGAGGGTTTCGATTTTCGGCAGTACATATTCCAGAAACGATTGTTTCCCCCATCCGGGCTGTACGGTCATCAGCAGGACAAAGTCATCGTCACGCAAAGACGGCAGAAGCGGATAAAGCCCGTCCAGCGGAGTGTCGGGGGAAAGTGCCACGCCAGCCCGCAATCCGCATTCATGAATTTTTGCGATCGTTTCCAATGCGTCAGAGTCGCTTTCGATATGGAATGAAATGTCATCTGCGCCTGCCTCCGCGAAGCGCTCCACAAAATCCAGCGGATGCTGAATCATCAAATGCACATCAATCGGAAGACCGGTGCATTTCCGCAGACATTTCAGCACGGGCAGTCCAAAGGAAATGTTGTTCACCAGACAGCCGTCCATCACATCATAATGCAGATAATGCACACCGGCAGCTTCCAGACGTGCTGTTTCATCGGCAAGATGTGCCAGATCTGCATTTAAAATCGAAGCAAATACTTTTGTCATGCTTTTTCCTCCATTCGATTCCGAACCAATCGGACATACTTCTTTATTATATCGCAAAATTGCATTTTCGTCAAGTCATGCAGGGCTTCCGGCATGGTTTTTTCCCCTTTTGGAAAAACTCCTAATTTTTTCAAAAAACCACTGGACAATCATGTTAAAATCATGTATAATATAAGTATCCGATTTTACGATTCGAAATTGCGGCAAATGCAGGCAGTTTCAGTCAGATATACAATTATTGGAGGCATTCGTTATGGCAAAGAAATATCTGGCGGTGGATATCGGCGCATCCGGCGGACGTGCTGTTGTGGGCAGCATCGAAAACCACACGCTTCGTTTGCGCGAAATTCACCAGTTTTCCAACATTCCTGAAAATATTGCAGGTCATCATTACTGGGATGTACTGCGTCTGTTTCTCGGCGTAAAGAATTCGATGGTCAAGGCACATGAAGCAGGCGGATTTTCGTCCATCGGCATCGACACATGGGGCGTAGACTACGCATTTCTTGACAAAAACGGCGGTCTGCTGCGTAATCCGTATCAGTATCATGATACCCGCACGGATGGGCTTTCTGTCGTTGCAGACGCATTGCTGCCGCCGGAATACTCGTACAGTGTGACCGGCACACAGCCGTCAGACATCAACACGATCTATCAGTTATTCTCTGATTTTCGCAATACGCCGCACCTGTTTGCCAATGTGGATAAGATCATGATGATGTCTGACCTGTTCGGCTATATGCTCACGGGCGTCTGCAAATCGGAGCGTTCCATTGCTTCCACGACACAGCTTCTCGACATTCACACAGGATTCTGGTGTCCTGACCTGCTTGACCGACTGTGCATCCCCGCCGCAGATGCCCTTCCGCCGTTGGTATATGCAGGAACACAGCTTGGTGAACTCCTCCCTGACCTCTGTGAGGAGATCGGCATTCCGACGGCAAAGGTGTGTTCTGTCTGCGGACACGATGCGCAGTGTGCAATGGCGGCTGTTCCGACACCCAAAAAGGATTTCATTTTCCTGTCCTGCGGGACGCTGGCGCTGTTCGGAACGGAAATCGACCGTCCGATCCTGACAGAACAGGCACGCGCCTTCGGCATGAACAACGAACTCGGATACGGCGGCAAGATCAGTTTCCTCCAGCGTATTGCAGGAACATGGCTGATGCAGGAAACGAAGCGCTGGCTTGCTGCACATGGCGAAACCTACACATTTACACAGCTTGAGCATTTTGCGATGAATGCAGAACCGTTCGTCAGCTTTATTGACGTGGATGACCCGCGCTTTACGGCGGCTGGCAATATGCCTGAACGCATCCGCAATTACTGCGAAGAAACCAAACAGCCTGTACCGCATTCAGTCGGTGCGCTGACACGCTGCATTTACGAAAGTCTTGCACTGCGTTTTGCCTGTGCGCTGGATGATATCATCGCCTGTACAGGAAAAGAATATCTCAGCATCCATATGCTGGGCGGCGGCGTGAAAGACCATCTGCTTTGTCAGATGACTGCAAATGCGTGCGGCATTCCTGTTGTTGCAGGGCCGACAGAAGCGACTGTCATCGGCAACCTGATTATTCAGATGCTTGCAGACGGGGAGATCGATAATCTGTCCGAAGCACGCAGTCTGATCGCCCACTCAAGCACATTAGTAAAGTATCAGCCCGATGAGAATTGGGAGGAAGCGAAAATCCACTACCGGAATCTGACACGGAAATGAGGTGCAGAGCCTATGGACGTACATGGCAGCGTGCGGTCATAGGCTTTGTTTATGGATTTTCCGGCGTTGTGCATTACCTTCTTACAAATTGCGATACAATCTATTATGGTTTCTTTAAATGATTACAAAATGTTTACAAATCGCTTGACATTCCGTCAGCACAGGTGTATAATAAATTCCGTTGCAAGTTTCAGCTTGCTTCTTTTTTCCATCTTTTCCAATCACTTGCAGACACGCTGTCTGCTTACTGAAAAGGGGTCTTTTGAATGGACAACACCATCCGTACTATATTAGAACTGGATGCTTCTGCCGAACAGCGTCTGCAAACTGCAAGTCAGCAGTGCGAAAGCTGGATCGAACAGGCAAAACAAAAAGCTGCGGCACTCGACGAAGCACGACATCATGCGACAGCGGATGCGATTTTTGAATTTGAAGAAAAAGAACGTGCTGCGGCGGAAACGGAGATCAACCGCTTGCAGAACGAATATACTGCTGAAAGTCAGAAACTCGAAAAACAATTTTCGGGCGGCAACGATAAGATGCTTGCACTGTTGTTTGACGAGGTCATTGCACAGGCGGAGGCGTGAGCCATGGCAAAAACAGCATACCGTGCAACGGCTGCTTCCATCCGTACTGTCTACGGTCAGCGTCTGCGGTGGCAGGATTACCGTGAGATGATGGGAATGCATAGTGTATCGGAAATTGCGTCCTATCTGAAAAATACCGATGCATATGGTGCGTATTTGCAGGGCATCGAACCTGCATTTGTGCACAGAGGTTATCTCGAAACCATTTTGCAGCGTACCATTTTCGAACGCGACCTGCATTTCTGCCGCATGGAACAGCTTCAGAAAACTCCGTTTTTCCGTTTCTTTATCATGGATTATGAGATTCAGGAAATCTTCAAGGCGATTCAGCTCCTGCCCGATTACAATGCGGATTATGTTTCCGTGATGGCGGCATGGCTGACGCCGTATACAAGTTTTCCGCTGGAAAAACTTGCTACTGCAAAAACGCAGGATGATATTGTTGCCGCTGTTGCGCATACGCCGTATCAGGCAGTGCTGCGCAAATTTTTTGATGACCAGAGCGGCGTGCTGAATTTCATGGACGTGGAAATTGCGCTGCGTTCATGTTATCTGCGTCAGCTCAAAGAAGATGCGGCAAAAATTCTCGGCAAGTCAGACCTTTCCGCTATGAATACTTTGATCGGCGAACAGGTCGACCTCATTAATCTTATCAATGCGTACCGTTTAAAAAGTGTGTTCCACACCGAACGGCAGCAGTTAAAAAGCATGATGCTTCCCATCAAAGGAATGCTCTCTGATGCGGTGATGCAGCAGCTTTATGATGCGTCGGATGAAAATGAGTTCCGACAGCTTCTCAAATCTACCAAATACGGCAGACTTCTCGGCAGCACCCAGAGTTTCGACCATGAACAAATGGAACAGGCTTTTCAGATGCTCCGCTACCGTACCGCACGGAATGCACTGCATTTTTCAGGGCACGCGGCTGTCAGCCTGTATGCCGTACACTTCCTCTTTCAGGTTGAGGTGCAGAATCTGATTACGATTATCGAAAGTATTCGGTATGAGAAATCCATTCCGTTCATGCAGGCTCATCTGATTCTGGAAACATAAACTTAGGAGGTGTTGATTTGTCTATCGAAAAGCTTGAACTCGTCCGTATTGCAGGGCCGCTTGATCAGCTCAACAACGCGATGATCGCCTGTCTGGAAAGTCATTCCTTCCACATGGAAAACGCTTCCAGAATCATGGCAGGTTCTGATGACGGCGCTGCGGCGCTCTCAGAAACCAATCCGTATGCTGAACCGCTGAAAAAACTGCTTTGTCTGGATATGCGAAGGATTTCGTTTGACAAAGATGCGAAAGTCGAACCCGCTGCCTATACGCCGGAAACGGCAGAGGCGGAGATCGACCGCATCACGGATCTGCTTAGTGAAAAGCAGTCCATGCTCAATGCGGAAAACAAACTGCTTGCGGATTATGAATCTGCAATGGTGCATATGACGCACCTGCAAAATTCCGAGCATGACCTTGGCGAATTGCTGCGATGTAAGCATATTGTCTGCCGCTTCGGACGAATGCCGGAAGAAAACCTGCAAAAACTCGACTTCTATTCGAACCAGAGTTTTGTATTTACCACATACGATACCGCACACGCTTATGCGTGGGGTGTGTTCTTTACGACACCTGACCAGCTTAAATCTGTGGACAACATCATGCATGGACTGCTGTTTGAAGAATTCAAGATTCCGGAATTCGTTCACGGCACGCCCGCAGAAGCCATGGAAGAACTGAAAACAGCGGTCGCGGAGAAAAAGGCAAACATCGAAACACTGGAAAAATCCATTGCGGAGATGTATGCTGGTGAATCGGAGAAAATTGCGGATCTGTACCGCTTCCTGAAATATCAGGGCGAAGTTTATAAGCTCAGACGGCAATGCGCCGTGCTGCGCGGCAAGTTCTTCTGCATGATGGGCTACGTTCCCGTGGAAGAAAAAGCAGATTTCCAGCGCCGTCTTGACAAAGTGCCGTCCCTGACCGTCAACTATGAAGAACCGATCGAAGATGCACAGATGCAGCCGCCGGTCAAGCTGAAAAACGGATGGTTCTCCAAGCCGTTCGGAATGTTTACCGAGATGTACGGTCTGCCGAGTTATCACGGCTTCAACCCGACCACGCTCCTTGCAATTACATATACTATTGTATTCGGCATCATGTTCGGTGATCTGGGACAGGGCTTGCTGCTGTTCCTGATCGGTCTGTTCCTCGACAAGAAAAAGCACATGGAACTGGGCGCTATTATGGCGCGTATCGGTATTTCGAGTGCGTTCTTCGGCACACTGTACGGTTCGGTGTTCGGCTTTGAGGAGCTGCTTGACCCTGTGTTCCATAATGCAGGCATCTCGTTCCTGCCGCTGCACGCGATGGAGAACACCAATTTCTTCATTTTCGGTGCGATCGGGATTGGTGCGTTCATCATTCTGCTTTCCATCGTCATCAATATTGTGATTCGGTTCAAGCAGAAGAATTTTGCCGAAGCGGTCTTTGGCAACAACGGCATTATGGGCTTCATTTTCTTTGCAGCACTGCTTGGCATTGTCATCGGTATTCTGACGGGCAAATCCGTGATGAGTGCGCCGTACATTATTTTCCTTGTGGTACTGCCGCTGCTGTGTATGTTCTTCCGTGAACCGCTTGGTGCGCTGATCGGACACGAACATTTTGAGTTTCATGGCGTGGGCGACTTCATTGCATCGAATTTCTTCGAGTGCTTTGAATTCCTGCTGGGCTATGCGACCAATACGCTTTCCTTTATTCGTGTGGGCGGTTTCGTCTTTTCCCATGCGGGCTTGATGAGTGTCGTCATGATGCTTGCGGAGTCTGCAAAGAGTGCTTCGCCGGTGGTCATTATTCTTGGCAATCTGTTCGTCATGTGTCTGGAAGGTTTGATCGTTGGCATTCAGGTACTCCGTCTGGAATTCTATGAGATTTTCTCCCGTTGCTATGATGGTGACGGCAAGCCGTTCGCCCCGATTTCGGTTACATTTGATGAGGATTTCGAAGCTGTTTCGGAATCCCGTGCATGATTTTAAAATTTTAGGAGGTTATTCCCATGTCTGCTATTTCGATTGCTGAGATTATTCTGCTGCCCCTGTTGATTGTTGCGCTGCTTGCGCTGCCTGTTTACATGGCAATTCGCCGTCAGAAGTCTGCAAAGTCCATGCGCCGTGCGCTGATCACCAATCTTTGCGCATTTTTCGGCGTTCTGCTGACTGCAATTGTTCTGCCTGTCGGCGGCTTCATTCATGCTGCTGAGGTGACGGAAGCCGCAGCAACGGCTGTATCCGGTAATGCTTCCGGTCTTGGCTATCTGGCTGCTGCACTGGCAGTTGGTATTGGTTCTATCGGCTGTGGTATCGCCGTTGGTAACGCTGCACCTGCTGCAATCGGTGCAATCGCAGAAGAACCGAAGGCTTTCGGTAAGGCACTGATCTTCGTTGCACTGGGTGAAGGTGTTGCAATTTACGGTCTGCTGATTGCCATTATGATTCTTGGAAAGCTGTAATTTCATGCGCTGCTTTCTGATTAGTGATAACCGCGATACCCGAATGGGAATGCGGCTGGCGGGTGTGGAAGGCGTTGTGCTGCACGAGCATGATGAAATACTGGCGCAGCTCAAAACGCTGATCCATGACCCTGAAATTGCCGTTGTTTTTCTGACGGAAAAAGCGGCGGACTGTGTCGCAGAGGAATGGCTGATGATGAAGCAGAGCGTTGCAAAACCGCTGCTGGTCGTCATTCCTGACCGTCACGGCACTGCCGATATGACTGCCGCGATTTCCCGCTATCTGGAAGAAACCGTCGGCATTCACATCTAACACAAGAATTTCCCAGAGAGGAATGAAACGCAATGGATGCAACGCAAAAACTTGCACAATTTCTGGAAGAAGTCAATCAGAGCATTGACCTGCGCATTCAGGATGAACAGAATGAAGCAGAAAAGGAAGCCGATGCGCTGGTAAAGGCATCTGAAGAACGCAGCATTGCAGAAGCAGATGCGAAGCTTTCGGCTGCCAAAACAGAAATTGTCAATAAATATCAAAAGAAAATTTCGCAGACAGGATTTCGCTGCAAGACTGCTTTGCTTCAGCGCAGAGAAACTCTTTTGCAGGAAATGTTTTATCATTTGCGGGAAAAACTGACCGCTTTTGCCGCTTCTGCGGAGTATGCCGCATGGATGGAGAATCTGCTGAAAAAGCATCAGCCTGCGGAAAATGCCGTGGTATTGCTGAAAGAGGCAGACCTTTCCCTGCAAAGCCGACTTGCCGCAGTCTGTGTCAATCCGTGTTCCTTCCGTGCAGACCATGCCATTCGGATCGGCGGACTGTCGATTCTCGATGCGGACGGAACAGTATGCGACAATCACACGCTTGACGAAAGCTATCTGACGCAGACACGCAATTTCTATCGCAATCATCATCTTGACGGAGGTGCAGAAGAAGCATGAATATGCCTGTGATTTACAGCATTAACGGCCCTGTTGTCAAGATTCGCAATACCAATCTGTTTTCGATGATGGAAATGGTCTATGTTGGCAAGCGCCGTCTGATCGGTGAAGTCATCGGTCTGACCGATCTGGAAACGACCATTCAGGTTTACGAAAGTACATCGGGCTTGCAGACGGGGGAGCCTGTCGAGCCGACGGGGGCGCCAATGTGTGTAACGCTTGGTCCCGGTATCCTCACCAATATTTTTGACGGCATTGAGCGTCCGCTGCGTGCATTGGAAGAAGCTTCCGGCGCATTCATCGGCGAAGGTCTGTCTGTGCCGATCCTTGATACCGAAAAAGAATATGATGTGACCGTAAAAGTGCAGGAGGGCATCACGATGCACGGCGGCGAAGTGTATGCTTCCTGTCCGGAAACCTCGGTGATCCTGCATCTCTGCATGGTGCCGCCGACACTGTGCGGTAAGGTCGTCTATGCCGCGAAAAGTGGAAAATACCGCATTAACGATGAAATCATTCGCCTGGAGGATGAAAACGGTACAGTGCATTCGCTGACACTCTGTCAGAAATGGCCGATTCGCAGATCTCGTCCTGCCACGAAGCGTTTAGCGCCCTCCCGTCCGATGATTACCGGTCAGCGTGTTATTGATACGCTGTTTCCGATTGCCCGCGGCGGCACGGCTGCCATTCCGGGCGGTTTTGGTACGGGCAAAACCATGACACAGCACCAGATTGCAAAATGGTGCGATGCCGATATCATCGTTTACATCGGATGCGGCGAGCGTGGTAACGAAATGACGCAGGTGCTGGAAGAATTTACCGCCCTGAAAGACCCGCGCACGGGACGTTCCCTCATGGAGCGTACAGTGCTGATCGCCAATACCTCCAATATGCCTGTGGCGGCGCGTGAAGCTTCCATTTATACGGGCATTACGCTTGCAGAATACTACCGCGACATGGGTTACCATATTGCCATCATGGCAGATTCAACATCCCGTTGGGCGGAGGCGCTCCGTGAGATTTCGGGACGACTCGAAGAAATGCCCGCAGAAGAAGGCTTCCCTGCTTATCTGCCGTCCCGTTTGTCGGAATTTTACGAGAGAACAGGCGCATTTGAAACCCTCAGCGGCAGAGAGGGCAGTGTGTCCGTTATCGGTGCGGTATCGCCGCAAGGCTCTGACTTCTCCGAGCCTGTTACGCAGAATACCAAGCGTTTTGTGCGCTGCTTCTGGGGACTCGATAAGGCACTTGCCTATGCCCGTCACTATCCTGCCATCAACTGGACACTCAGTTACAGCGAATATACCGATGATCTGGCGCAGTATTACAATCAGGAAGTAGACCCGAACTTTACGGCATACCGCACGGAACTCAGTGCACTTCTCAAAGAAGAACAAAGTCTGATGGACATTGTCAAGCTGATTGGTGCGGACGTTCTGCCTGATGACCAGAAGCTGATTATCGACATTGCGCGTGTCATTCGTGTCGGATTTCTCCAGCAGAATGCGTATCACGCAGAAGATACTTATGTTCCGCTGACCAAACAGTTCCGCATGATGCAGCTGATCCTGCATCTTTATCACCGAACAAAAGAACTGCTGACAGAAGGCGTCCCGCTGGATGCCATTCGGGAAAGCGGTGTCTTTGAACCTGTTATCAAGGTGAAGTATGACATTCCCAACCGTGCACTGGAACAGTTTGATGCCCTGACTGCCCGCATTGACAGCACACTGGACGGCTTGCGCAGTCAAAAGAAGGAGGCAGTCGTATGAGCTTACAATATTTCGGACTGAAAAGTATCAGCGGCTCGCTTGTTGTTCTCGACCACGTCAAGGATGCGAAATTCGATGAAATGGCGCGCATTGTGCTGGATGACGGCACGGAGCGCACGGGCAGAGTTGCCATGCTGGAAGGCGATAAGGCGATTTTGCAGGTTTTTGAAGGCACGCATGGTCTTTCGCTGAACAACAACCGCACGACTTTCACAGGCAGACCAATGGAACTGCCGCTTTCAGGCGATTTGCTCGGACGTGTCTTTACGGGTGCGGGCAGACCTGCGGATGGACTCGGCGAAGTTGTTCCTGAAAAGTTCGGGGATGTCAACGGACAGCCGCTGAATCCTGTTTCCCGCCAATATCCGCGTAACTACATTCAGACGGGCATTTCGTCGATTGACTGCCTGATGACGCTGATTCGCGGACAAAAGCTTCCGATTTTTTCGGGTACAGGTCTTTCGCATAATAAGCTTGCCGTGCAGATCGTACAGCAGGCAAAAATTGCGAAGGCACAAAATACGAAGTTTGCAATTGTCTTTGCCGCAATGGGCATTCAGAATGACGTTGCTGACTATTTCCGCAGAAGTTTTGCAGAATCAGGCGTTTTGCAGAATGTTGTTATGTTCCTGAATCTGGCAAATGACCCGATTATTGAACGTATCATCACGCCGCGCTGTGCATTGACCGCGGCAGAATATCTGGCATATGAAAAGCATATGCACATTCTGGTCGTCATGACCGACATGACCTCTTATGCAGAAGCACTCCGTGAATTTTCGTCCTCGAAGGGTGAAATTCCGGGCAGAAAGGGCTATCCGGGCTATCTGTATTCCGACCTTGCATCGTTGTATGAGCGTGCAGGCATCATTGAGGGCATTGAGGGTTCTGTGACACAGCTTCCGATACTGACCATGCCGAATGATGACATTACGCATCCTGTCCCTGACCTGACCGGCTACATTACGGAGGGACAGATCGTTCTGGACAGAGGCTTGGAGCAATCGGGTGTTTATCCGCCGATTTCGGTACTGCCGTCGCTGTCGCGTCTGATGAAAGACGGTATTGGTGAGGGCTATACCCGTGGTGACCATTCGGCGGTTGCAAACCAGTTGTTCGCATCGTATGCGCAGGTGCAGGATGCACGTTCGCTGGCGTCTGTTATTGGTGAAGAAGAACTTTCGCCGCTGGATAAGCAGTATTTGCAGTTCGGCAAGATGTTTGAGGAATGTTTCCTGTCACAGCGTTTTGATGAGAACCGTTCGATGGAAGAAACGCTTGACCTTGGGTGGACTTTGCTTTCGTTGTTGCCGAAGTCCTCTCTCGACCGTGTAGATGACAAAATGCTGGAAGCGCATTATGATGCAGAAGCCGCAGAAGCATTGAAGCGGAAAGTGAGGGCACAGCATGGCTGACCAGGTATTTCCGACGAAAGGAAATCTGATGGCGGCGAAGCGGAATTTGGCGTTGTGCAAGTTGGGCTATGACCTGATGGACAGAAAGCGCAATGTGCTGATTCGGGAACTGATGCAGTTGGTTGACCGTGCGAAGGCACTGCGCGGTTCGATTGAGAAGGAATACGAGTCCGCGTATGCGATGCTGCAAGAGGCGAACATCACGCTGGGTGTTGTAGAGCAATTTGTAGAGTCTGTGCCGCTTGATAGTGCCTGTCAGCTAGAAACGCGGAGTGTCATGGGTGTAGAGATACCGATTTTGAAGCATGAGTATGAAGATCCGCTGATTCCGTATGGATTTTTGAGTACGAACATACAGCTTGACGGTGCATACAAGGCATTTTGCAAGGTACGGGATATGACGCTGATGCTTGCGGAAGTTGACAATGGCGTATTTCGTTTAGCGAATGCGATACAGGCGACGCAGCGCAGAGCAAATGCGTTAAAGAATGTATTGATTCCGCGTTACATTGGGATTGTCCGCATGATTTCCGACAGTCTGGAAGAAAAGGAACGTGAAGAATTCACGCGTATGAAGATCATCAAGGCGCAGAAGAGCAAGAATCCGTCCTGAACGGAGGAAGTCTTTCCATAACGATCCGGCTACACACGCGAAGCGAAATTCCCTTTTCGTTCTAACTAATCAGGAAGGGGTTTCTCCTCGTGTCGTACCCGACATAAATTTAAAGGCAAGAGGATGGTATCACGCTTTCCTCTTGCCTCTCATTATTGATGTCGGGTACTGCACTGGGGGCACCCCTTAATAGGGTTCCCCCAGACCCCTTCCTGATTATTTTTGACGATAAAAGGGGATTTCGCCGACTGCGGTCGGCGACCAGAGGCGCTGCCTCTGGACTTCGCAAGCTTTTGAAAAAGCTTGACCAAAACTTTAATCCCGCTTCGCGGGTGTAGCCGCTTTTGTCGGGTACGATACGAGAGGGGGAATTCCCTCTGGATTCTCAATACGTTTAATTACGGTGAATCGGTAATGTATTGAGTCCATCGTTTTCATCACTTGGCGGATATGGCGGAAGATGTCCTTCGAAGTTTTCAACGCCTGACATATCAGGCGGCGTGTGCTCCCCATCTCTCTTAGGCGGTCTTTGTCCTTCAAATCCTTCAGGCGGTTTGTGTTCTTCAAATCCACCCTGCGGTATCTCAGGCGGCATTTGTCCTTCCACTCCGCCGCTTCCTTCCGCAATCAGTGTGCCTGCTGTGTATGTTCCACCAACTGCCCAGCCGTCTTCATTTTCAGTGCCTTCATATGTGCCGCCCGTGTATACCTGATATCCGTCTGCCATGCCGTTTGCACTGAATACCAGTCCTTCTGCCGTTTTCGGCGTTCTGAATGCACCCAGTACCGCACCACTGCCATCTGTAATCACAATCAGCGTATCCGCAGAAGCATTCAGATTTCTCGTTCCAATGTAGTTTTTCTCCGGCGTTTCCATCATGCCCGTGGAGCCGACTGCCAACAGCGTTCCACCCGTCACAGTAATCGTATTCTGATGGTCGCCGCAGTCTAATGGCCCGTTCATGTTCTCGGTCGGGCCGCAAACCAGAATCGTACCGCCCGTTATCGTAATATCGCCATTCGAATCCAGTCCGTCACCGTCCGCATTGACATAAAGATAACCATCTGTGATGTTCAATTCGCCGGAACCGGTCGCAAATCTGCTTCTGCCGAATGTATTTTCCTGTGGATTATCACTGCTTTCAGTATTTGTAAGATTGTCGCCGCCTGCGGCATTCAGTCCGTCATCGTGTGCGCGGACGTGAATCTTGCCGCCGTTGATCTGAATGCAATATGCTTCCAATCCTTCATAGGATTCTGTGATCTGTATTTCAGCGTTTTCGGCAATTGTCAGTTGATTGTCTGCATGAATGCCGTCATCACCTGCGGAAAGCTGCATGATGGCAGTGCCGCCGATGGATGCGTCCTGATTGCTGTGAATGCAGTCATCTGCTGAATTGATTTCGACTGTGCCGCCCTGCATTTGCAGGATTGAGCCGGCCTTGATGCCCTTTGTGCTGACGGTCGTCTGTTCGGTATCTGCATTTGCTTGTCCGCCCCAGTCATTCCGACCGCCGTGCATTGGAAAATCGTTGTTGGTATGTGGCGCGGCATTTTCTGTTCCGCCGCCGCATATAATCGAAAGCTTACCGTCCAGCATTCCGAAAGATACGGCACTGTCAATACCGTCTTGTGCAGCATTTACGGTGACTGTGCCGCTTTCCAGAAAGACATTGCCTTTGCCTTCTTTGTCGGTGGTCTTGGTGCAGATGCCATCTCCCTGTGCCGTGACAGAAAGTGTGCAGTCTTTGACGGATACGGAATCATCTCCGCGCACGCCATGATTTGCGGCTTCAATGGTCAGCTTGCCGCCCAGCAGTTTGAGGTCATTGCTGCATTGGATGCCGTTGTTGGCATTTCCGTGAATGGCGAGAGTACCTTTGCCATTGATGGTCAAATCGTCTTTGGCATACAGGCAGGCTTTGATGGTTTCTGTCTGGTCGGAGGCGGCATCCGCAAGGGTATTTTCTGTGCCGTCAGCAAGTGTCAGAATGACTTTGTCTGCTTGCGTAATATTGAGTGGCGAAGCGGTTTTGCTGGTGACGGATACACCATTGAATACGAGATGGGCTTTGGCTTTCTCGTCCGTCAGGCTGACCGTAATGCTGCCATCGGAAAGCGTGCCGCTGAATAAATACGTATTTTCTTTGGTAATGGTAAGACTACTGCCATTGATGGAAATGCCGTCCATATCAGATGCGGAGATGCCGTCATCGGAAAGCGTGATTTTGACAGCAGAATCATCCCATTGTGTTTCTGTATCGCTTTTGCTGAGGGAAAGCGGTGTCAGGGCGGAAGCTGCGGCGGGTGTTGTTTTGTCGGACTGCGACGCTTCTGCGGTCGTAGTCTGACTGGATTCCTCCTGAGAAGATTCGGTCACAGCAGTCGTGGTTTCCGCCTGCGAAGTATCGTTTTGTGAAGAATTCTGCTGTTGCTGACATCCTGCCAACAGAAACATACAGGCAGCAGAGAACGCAGCGATTGATTTGGTTTTGTGTTTCATGATATATGTATCCTTTCTGTCAGATTCTAATAATCAGTATACAGCAGAAATATGCACGGAATGTGAAAATGTGCAGAAAGGAAGCTGAAAAGGGGGGCGAAATGATACAATCATGAAATGGCGGACGAATAAATAGAATGCGTTTCGTGAAGTGTGACAAAATCGTGTTGGGACGGGTGCATTTTTTTAGGTGAGAGCGCATTTTTTTCGCTTAGGTATTGCCAAATTGCTTGAAATGGTGTAAAATAGGACTATATGAGTTCGGACAGAGAAATGTCTGAAAAATGATGGAGGTTAATAATATGATTTCTGCAGGCGATTTTCGCAATGGTATGACTTTTGAGATGGACGGACAGGTTGTTCAGGTTGTCGAGTTCCAGCACGTAAAACCTGGTAAGGGCGCTGCTTTTGTACGTACCAAGTACAAGAATGTTATCACAGGTGCTGTGGTTGAAACTTCTTTCAACCCGACCGCAAAGTTCCCTGTTGCATATGTTGAGCGCAAGGATATGCAGTACAGCTACAATGACGGCGACCTCTACTACTTCATGGATCTCGAAACCTACGAGCAGGTTCCGATCAGCAAGGACATTCTTGGTGACAGCTTTGCATTCGTCAAGGAAGAAATGGAAGTAAAGGTTCTGTCCTACAAGGGCAAGGTATTCGGCGTTGAGCCTCCTTTCTTTGTGGAATTGCAGGTCACCAAAACGGATCCCGGCTTCAAGGGCAACACCGCTACCAATGCAACCAAGCCCGCAATCGTTGAGACCGGCGCTGAGATCAAAGTTCCGCTGTTCATTGATGAAGGCGATATGATCCGTATTGACACCCGTACCGGTGAATACATGGAGCGTGCATAATTCCGCGCTTTTTGTATAGTCTTTCTTTATTTTAAAATGAAATGTCAGAAAGGATGGAGAAACTCATGAAATTGACTGAAAAGATTGCTTACATGAAAGGTCTTCTGGACGGAATGGAGCTTGATACCTCTACGAAGGAGGGCAAAGCCATTTTGCAGATGTCTGAAGTCATGGAGGAAATGGCAGTCTATATCGACGATTTGCAGTCGCAGGTTGATGAGCTGACTGAGCTCTGCGACATTATTGATGAGGATCTCGGAAACGTCGAGAGTGACCTTTATTGTGATGAAGATGACGACGACGAGGATGAGGATGATGACGAGGATGACGACCTGCAACTCGGCTCTGTTCTTGCGCCTGACGATTATGAACTTCTGGATGAAGACGATGATGAACCGCAGTATGAGGTACAGTGCCCTAGCTGTGGAGATACCATCATCATCGGTGAAACCATGCTGGAAGAAGGCAGTATGATTTGCCCCGGCTGTGGTGAATCGCTGGATTTTGACTATGATGCGATCGTTCCCGACCTCTGTGAGGATGAGGACGAAGAGGACGAACAGCCTGAAAAAGAATAAGATTCGATAATAATTTGTTTCGGGGCGAGGTGAAATTCCTCATCGGCGGTGACAGTCCGGGAGCTATGTAAATAGCATGAATGGGTGAAATTCCGATACCGACGGTAATAGTCCGGATGGAAGAAACGAATGCGCAATCTCTTTTGTACATCCGTGCGCCCATGAGCATATCATGGGCGCATTTTGTTTTACTGCAATGAATTTTGGAAAGGAAGCATTTTAATGACAAAGCCGCGTATTTCCACAAAAAAGCTTGTTGTGCTGGCACTTTTGAGCGCGATTGGTTACATTTCGATGTTTTTGCTGAAAATTCCAGTTGTCGGATTTTTGAAGTATGAGCCGAAGGATATTTTTATAGCACTAGCGGGTATGATGTATGGGCCATATTCAGCGTTGGCGGTATCTGCTGTGACGGCGGTATTGGAATTGCCGATTAGTTCTACGGGAGTGATTGGCATGGTGATGAATCTGTTGTCGAGTGCGTCATTTGCGTGTACGGTTGCATTGATTTATCATAAGAAGGAAACGACATTGGGCGCGGTGCTGGGATTTCTGGGTGGCATGGCGGCGATGACGATGACGATGCTGTTATGGAATTATTTAATTTCGCCGTTGTATATGGGTGTTACGCGGGAGGAGATCGTGCCGTTGCTGACGTCGATGTTTTTGCCGTTTAATTTATTGAAATCGGGGATCAATGCGGCGGCGGCGATGATGTTGTACCGACCGTTTATGAAAGTGCTGGTGCAGTGTGGATTCCGGAAAGCATCGGCGGCGAGTGGGAAGAAGGGAGAAACGGCGGCAGTATATGCGATTTGCACGGTGATACTGGTTGGATGCGGTGTTATTGTGTGGCGATTGAATCAAAAATAATGTGAAGGTATCAAAGGGAGTATTTCCAAAGTAAAATGGCTATGCACGCGAAGCGAAAATAAAGTTTTACTCGATTTTTTTCAAAAAATCGCAGAGTCCAGGGGCGGCGCCCCTGGTCGCGCTCCGCAGAGCGCGAAACACCCTTTTCGTCCATCTAATCAGGAAGGGGTGAGGGGAAACCCTATTAAGGGGTTTCCCCTCGTGTCGTACCTAACAAAAATAAAGAGAGGCAAGAGAACGGTATAAACCATATCTCTTGCCTCTTTGTCTTACAGTCAGGTATTGTATGGGGGAACCCCTTAAGGCAACACCGCACAAAGCACGCCTTGCGGCTTGGCGGCACATCTGCTTGCAAATTTTCCACCATCTT
>JAZUJW010000032.1:0-21385 GCA_045642925.1 Oscillospiraceae bacterium | reverse complement strand
CGTTTACACAAAATTCGGGATTGAGCCTCCAAAGATATTCCATCTTTGGAGGTTTTCACTTTGGTCGACGCGCTGACGACCATAGAAATTTTTACTGCTTGTATTTGCTTTCCAGTGCAGGACATTTTACATTTTCAAAATCAAATTTCCAGTCGGTTGAACTTTTCTTTTCGGCAGTAAACTGCACCTCGACGTTACCGCCCATTTTCGCAAGCACCATCGTATATTTGCCCTTTTCGATTCCATTCTGTTCGAATGAAAAACGATACGGGCACCTATCTCCGATGCCACAGTATGTAATATCTGCTGCATCTGCATCCGCATAAGTCGCATAGTCCCCTTCCGGACAAACCATCAGATAGTATTTATCATATCCCTCCGGATCGGTTTCTTCAAGGAAATATCCGTCAAAAAAGAGCGTTGCCCAATCATCCGCGCTTTCTTCTGATGAAAATGAAAACCACGATGCAACCTCATCCTCTAAACTGTCATATTCTGTGACTTTTTTGTCTTCTCCTGCTCCTTTGAGCCATGAATCCTTGAATGCAAAATGATATTTTCCGTTTCCTTCTGCAATGAAGAACCATTCACCAATTACGTCTTTGCTTTCACCATCATAGAGCATCATCGTCCATGTACCCGGAGCCCATTCTTCGTTTGAAGCGATATCGGCAATTCGTTCATCCAAAGCAAAAGTGTATACACCGTCAAACCATTCTTTGTCGAATTTTTCATCAAAACTGCGCTCGTCAAACAGGCATTGCGTGATGAACTCAGAATCCCGCGTCAAATATACCCCGGGATTCGTAATCGCAATCATGGCATTTTGCGCATCAAACTCTGCGGATGTTTTGATTTTCAGATACAAGATGTTATCCTGCACGCTGTATGTGATTGCTTCTCCGAGCTTTGTTTCATCACTTTCGACATCTGCCGGAATCAGATCAGTATCGATAGCAGTCTCCGATTCCACGGAATCCTGACTCTCACTCCTTTCATTTGACACAGAGGAATCGTTTGCGGCTGTATCTGATACGCTTGCAGACGAATCAGATGTTTGCGTTCCGCATGAAGTCAAAAGCATTGCAGAAATAAAAAAAACCGGTAAAATCTTTTTCATTTTCATTTCCTCCACATAGGATTGATATAAGGCAACACTGCACAAAACCCGCCTGACACCTTAAAAGCATTGCTTTCCTCTATTTGTCCAGGACAGTATTTCTGATGGAGTTATTATAACACACTTTATCGGATTATGCAAGCACAAATTCTTGTGATACGCTCAAGATTCATTTTTCATCATAAGACAGATATCCGTATCACAACTATCATTTGGAAGAAATCGGCTTCTGATTTGTCTTTTTATACGATCCATGATATCAATGATACGTATTCTATCAGGCGATTGTATGTGTCATGATACAATGCAGGCAGGTGCTTCGAGATGAAGCATCTGCCTGTGTTTCTCAAAAATCTCTGCTTAAGGCAATACCGCACAGAGCTGGTGATGCAGGATACGTATGGTCAAACGAGTTTGACCAGTCAGATTGTACAGAAATGATGCGGCTGGGCTGACGCCCAGCAAAGAATTTCTGTGCAAGACGGCGGAAAATATGCAAGCAGATGTGCCGCCAAGCCGCAAGGCGTGCTTTGTGCGGTGTTGCCTTTACTGCTTGTATTCGCTTTCCGGTGCTGGAGATTTTGAAAACCCAAAATGTCCTACACACTTTATTCGATTATGTAAGAACATATTGATGTAATACTCACGAAATTCGATTTATCACATTATCATCAGCGGCTTCTGATTCTTTGATTGACTTTCCCCATCATGTATGCTATAATCATATTAAGGCAACACCGCACAAAGCACGCCTTACGGCTTGGTGGCACATCTACTTGCAGATTTTCCGCCATCTTGCACAGAAATTCTTTGCTGGGCGTCAGCCCCGCGGCATCATTTCTGTACAATCTGACGAAAAATCTGACTGCGTATCTGCACCACCAGCTCTGTGCGGTGTTGCCTTAAAAATGGGAAACTGTGAGGTTGTCCTGCCGGGCGGCAATCATGGAGGTGACAAATATGCTTGCATATTCGAAGAAAATCTCATTATCCGTTATTATTCTCTGCATATCCGCTCTGTTTCTGACTGCGTGCGATTCGGAAGAACAGAAGAAGCAGAATGCAGAATGGGAAGCACAGGCTGCTGAGAACGCAAAAGCGTATATCAGTCAAAAATACGGATTTTCCGCCGAAACGATCAACGCTGAGGTTGACCGGCAAGTCAGTTTGTTTGGCTCGCATCCCCTTTCGGATGTGATCGTGCAAATGCAGTATGAGAACAGGGATTTCACGGTTTTCATCACAGGAGAAAAAGAAAGTACCGACGGCTGTGACACCTATCAGGCATCGGAAATCCAGCAAGCATTATTTGATATCGTCAACAGTGAAATAGACGGCTTACAAGTTCTGGATATCTACCCAAAATATAAATCAGAACGCGAAATAGAAGAACCACTTTATGCTGCGTATTTTGACGGCAGCAATCTTGCTGAAATGCTGGAAGACGGCGTGCGTTTGTTCGAGGCATTCTATGTTCAAAAGGATTTTTCTGATGAAAAAGATTTTTCGTGGCTCAACGACTATGGAACGGCTGCGAATTTTGTATCCTGCCGTGAAGATACCATTCTGAACGCGGGAAAAGCAGCGCGGAACTACGCTGCACCACATGGAATCTACTGTGACAACAGCCGCACGTTTTCATTTCCCCCAAATAAGCCAATGCAAACGGCTTATCAGACCTATGAACTGTATCAATACGACGATTTTTATTATTGTGTGGAAAGAAATCCGAAGCAGGCTGACTGTGCATCTTGTGAGAATATGCTCCATTTTTCAGAAGTTGAGCCGCCTGATCCGAGTGTTTTTAATGGTTGGGGCGCAATGAACGCAACGATCATCTCAAAAGCGTATTCTGTTTCCGTAGATTCACCGGTGCATATTGATGTATATTTTCCGCTAAGCACATTCGATTCTGATTTAAAGCCCAAAATCAAAGGGAATCATATCGACTGCGGCAGGATTACAACGGATGAAGAAGGTACAGTGAAATATTTCTCTTATCCAATCAAACTCGTTGCGGATTATGCTTATATGTATTTTGATGTGCAGGAGAACAATTCCATCACATTTGCCTTATTATACGATCCATGATACAATGCAGGCAGGTGCTTCGAGATGAAGCATCTGCCTGTGTTTCTCAAATATCTATGCGGTGTTGCCTTAAAATATTACTCTCCGAAGGATATACTCGCCGTCAGAAGTGGAAGCAATTTCGTATGTACTCATATCATCCATGGAAAGATGCTTTTTCAAGCGTGAAATGTTCACACGAATGGTGTTTTTACTGTCCTCCACATCACAGCCATAGATGGTCTGATAGATTTCATGATAATTGATACGCATACCATTATGTGATGCAAGTAAATAGAGAATCTGCAATTCTCTCTGCGGCAGGGAACATTCATTGCCATCAAGGATCGCTGTGCCTGAAAACAGATCGACTGTCAGGCATGGAAGTTCAATGCGCGGGTGCTGCACTTCCTGCTTCATATTCCGTCGAAGCTGTGCTTCGATTCGTACCTTCAATACCTTCAAGTCGTATGGTTTGGTAATGTAGTCAACGCATCCGCTGCAAAATCCACGTACAACGTCGCCGGTTTCATCCAGTGCTGTCAGAAAAATAACGGGGGCTTGCGTTTTTTGCTGCAAAATCTTGCAAAAATCCATTCCATTCCCGTCAGGCAGCATGACATCCAACAAAACCAGATCCGGAATGCATTCTTCCAAAAGAAATGACGCTTGCTGAATGGAAGAAGCACAGTGAACCGTATAGCCTTCTTTTTCGAGAAAACTCTGATTGATCCGTATGATATCGGAATCGTCTTCCACTAATAAAATGTGGGCCATAACATCCTCCTGAAATTACAAATTCGTAATCGGTATTGACGAACCGTAATAATATGGTATAATATGAAAAAAGATTTGTAAGGAGCGTGATACCTTTGGACAAGGAAGCATCTAAAAGCCGAGCATTACGGCGCAATCTATTCATTGCACTCATTTCATGCCTGCTTGCCGTGATCCTCATTTGTACAACTATATTCCATACGATTTATACACAGGCGTACCAGAATGTCGATGCACATTCGGACGCTTTGACTGATGATATCGTATCGGTTGTGTCCGATGCATACTATCAGCAGTTTTCTTCAGCAATGGCGACAGACCTGCATCATTTCTTTTCACAGCTTTGCCTGGAAGCAGAGTCTTATGAATATCAGTTTGAAGCAAAAGAAGAAGTGGACAACAATATTTTTAATCGTGCGATCAACTATTTTTCGCCTTCGGAATATGCATATCACTTCAGCAATGCTGTCTTTCTCTATAACGGCAGCAGCTTTTCCTGCTGGGACTTGGAAGCCGGTGGATGGAATGATGCGGTGCTGACAAACGCATTTGATGCAATGGAACGAAAAATTGAACATGATAAAACGGAAAATCCTGAAGGTTATGCGGATACGCCGAATTTCACGTTTCATGACGAATTTTATCATCAGGACAGCGGTGTATGGTATACCAAAGAGGACAACGGCTTCATTATCGCATGGAGCAATTTTAAAAGATACGCAGAGATCAATTGCTGCATTGGCTTGTTGATGTATCAAGCAGATAACTGTACTGTACCGATCCATGAAACAGCACAGGATGAAAATGCGATTCTTTTGGAGAAACTGGACGGAATCTTCAATCATTCCTTTTATGTTATGCTTGGTCTGATCGGCATTGTATTGCTCCTGTTCCTTGTACTGTCTGTCCTGCTTTCCAAAAAAATCGCTGCCCCTGTCGTATCTGAGCATGATATGCTGGTGCAGGTCAACGAAATGAAAACAACATTCCTTTCGGATGCATCACATGAGCTGAAAACGCCGCTTGCGGCGATGTCAGGTTATGCACAGGATGCTGAACAGGATTTGATAAACAATGCAGATACGACATTAATTCAGGAAAAACTCAGGCGTATTTCTTCCGAAGCAAACAGAATGGGATTAATGGTAACGCAAATTCTGGATGCGACACGAATTGAAGAAGGCAGAATGGTATTAACAAAATCTGCCTGCGACCTTGACGCGCTTGTACGTCAGACTGTAGAAACATATTTTGCCGTGCTGAATCAGAATCATAACCGACTCGCCATACGCATTCCCTTAGAATTGCCGCAGGTCGAAGCGGACAGTTCCAGATTGCAGCGTGTATTTGTAAATCTGATTTCCAATGCACTCAAACATACGCATAATGGTACGATTCTGATAAAAGCCGAGGAAGTCGGAACATATGTCAAGGTGACCGTTCGGGATACAGGCTGCGGCATCTCAGAGGAGGACTTGCCGCATATCTGGGAACGCTACTATAAAGGCAAGTATTCCGAAACAGGCACGGGACTTGGCTTATTTATCTGCAAATTTATCGTGGAATCCCATGGCGGTAACATTGAAGTGGAGAGCGAAACGGGAAAAGGA
Organism: Oscillospiraceae bacterium; assembly: GCA_045642925.1. Taxonomy (GTDB): domain Bacteria; phylum Bacillota; class Clostridia; order Oscillospirales; family Ruminococcaceae; genus Firm-04. The sequence continues at coordinate 15,808 of JAZUJW010000032.1, read as the reverse complement.
ACTGCGTTCTGTTTTACACTTCCGATTGCAGAATCTGCCGCCGATGCAGAGGAAACCGCATGAGCAAATTACAGTTTTGTAATTCGGTGCATTTTTTCTGAGAATGTGGTATGATATGATTGTCAAACGAAAGGACAATATCTCATAAAGGAGAAGGATTATGCAAAAAAATATTCTTGTTCTTGCTGTCTTGCTTGGAGTCTGCATGACAGGATGCGGCATGGAAGCCGTATCAAGCAGCGATTCTTCCGTCACATTTGCTGCGGCGGAAACAACGAATGTTCTGACTGATGCCGCGGAGGCAGTTCGGACCGAAACAACCGCTGTCCAGACAACAACCACGGTTCAGACGGAAATATCCGTTACGACTGTGCTGACAACAGCCAATACAGACGAATCTGTCAAGACGACCGCTGCGAATGAATCGAAAGAAACACATTCTGTTGCGGAACTGGTCGGCGAATGGTCAGCACCGGATACAATGGGTATGACCAATACAACGATGAGCATTCTGGAAGACGGCACATTCTATGTACGGTATGCACTGGGCGGAACACGCATCGGAAAAGTAAAGGTTGAACAGGTTGACGGAGCATATTACTATTTCTTCTGTGATGATTCTGACGAGCCGTGGATACGGTACACCTGCAGCGGTCAGCCTGTCAATCAGCTCAGCACCCAACAGGCAGACGGTATCAATTTTGTCCGTATCTCACTTGAAGATGTCGCAAAAAAGAAATTGGACAACATGACGTACATAATGACGACTTTGTGCGGTGCAAGAAATCCGCAAGCCGATGAGAAGGATACGCTCATCATCGGAGATGACCGCTACGAACTGCTGGAAGATGCGAAGCTGCGTGCGATTGACAGCAACAGCATGATTGCCTTTGAAAAGCTGCTGGAACAAACCATCGCAGATACGCTGAAAATAAAATGGCAGGAAATCTTTGATGAATGTCTGCTTGAACGAGATGGCAAATACTATATTCAGTCGTGTGGCCCGCAGGAATATCATGTATTTGAAACCGGCGGCGGTGTCGAGATCAGCGACTATGCAGTAACCGCTTTCACCGCCACAACCAAGGAATCCAATCAGATGGAAGGCTGCGGAAGTGCGCGTTTCGTATGGGATGATAACGATTGGAAGATCGTCAAGTATGAATTCCAGTAAAAGTGATATCATTCAAAGTCCCCACAGCGTTATTATATCATAATTCTGACAGGATTACAATGCCTTTCGGATTTTTTATGATATCAGCTTATCTCTCAAGTCAATTGAAATGCGAATACAGAACAATTTGCTTTGTATGCGCGCTTCATATCAAGAAACAATATTTTTCATGCAGCATCAAAACTTTTACACTGCATGAACGATTTGAAAAGGAGTATTATTATGAAAAAAATGAGAATGATTACCTGCATCGCGATCCTTGCAACAGTATTTACAGGCTGCGGAAATGAAACCTTGGTTTCAGACAGCAGCATCGACACTTCCGTTACCACCACTGCAACAGCCGTTTCAGAAGCAACAACTGCCGAAACAACAGCCGCCGCCACAGCAGCCGACAGCACCGCAACGACTGCCGAAGCTACAACTGCTTCCACAGCAGCAAGCACATCAGCAGAAAGCAAGCCGGCTGATGCTGCCACAACATCCAATACCACGCAAACCGAACACCGTGCAGATGATCCTGCAAATCAGGGCGGTCATGCACCAACATACGAAATGGAACAATACGCTGTCAATGACATTGATGCACTGAATCGTGTGCTGGAATTCTACGGCGGAAAAGGCATCGAATGTGATGAATCTGACACGGTGACGGCTGATATCGGCGGTGAAACCATTGTATTTTCGAAAGTGACAGAAACGTTCATGTTGAATTTTATGAATACCGAAGATGTGAAAAACTACATGAAACTTGCATTGCCTGAGAAGGAATATACCAATTACATGGCAGATTTTGACCGTCACTTCAGAGATGAAAACGGCTGCCTTTATATGAACACCAATGTCGGCAGAGCGTTCTATCATTTTTCATGTGATACGGAAGATATGATTTTTACCGATATCACTGATAATTCCTTTACCGTGACATATAAAGAAGCTGACCCGATGTTCGGAATGGGATATGTATATTTCCGGAATGAAGGAGACCGCTGGCATCTGAGCGGGTTTGAATTCAAATAAGAGCCTGTCTGCACTCGGATGGTATTCGCCTTCATATTATGTTACCGCAACAGATAATGAAATAATCGCGCCCCACTCGAAAACAAGAAATCTCTTGCTTTCGGGTGGGGCGTATTATGTTGGCAATGATACAGATTATCTCCAAAGAAGGAGCAAAGTAGCCACCGCTACGGAACATTGGCAAACCACATTGGATATTTCAATGACCCAGTGCACCTTTGCATTTTTGAGATTGGAAAGGATGCCGACAAAACAAAGGAACACGAACAGACAGATTGCAAGCGCATACAGAATAATCGGCAAAATCACGCCGTTTCTGATTGACAATGTAATCAAAGATGCATAGAGCATCAGATATCCGACCGCGCCGATCAGCACCGCAACAGTGTTGAATTTTCCGGTCTGATACCACAGGAAGCCGATCACGCCTGCTGCACAGAGCAAAACAATGAAAAGTGTCAGCGGAGTCAGACCGATGACATGGGAAATCAGTGCGATACCGGAGAGCAAAATGCCTGTATTCACGAAAGATACCAGATTGACCGGCATTTTGAACTGCATTTTTCCCAGCCCGACAATCAGCTTGACCGTCGGAATCGAAAAGCCAAACAGCATGGAAATGACTGCGCCGATCGCAAAAATCACATGAATCGGTGTACTCATTTCACTGAGCATTTTTACGAGGATCGTAACGACTGTAATGCTGTAAAAAATCGGATTGATATAGTCAAATAAACCAAGCGCAACGGAAAAATTTCCGATGATTCCGGATTCGTTTTCTTTATTGTTCATGATCTCATATCTCCTGTCAATTCTATGCTGTTAAGGCAATACCGCAATTTTCATGACGAAATGCTTCTGAATCTTGCCCGCAGGATTCGGCTCGTGCCATACGCGTCAATCCATGTTTCTTCATCGGAAACCTTCGTTCCGTTTTCGTACCATCCATCAAAGAGGTATCCCTCGTCAGGATAAGCATAATAACTCTGTTCCCACTCGCCTGTTTCTTTCCATTGCGCGTTATAGACCGGATTGAATTTCAGCCCGACACTGCCGCCTTCCTCGGCGAAAAGTTCCAACGGCAGAGTTGCTTCCTGCTGTGGCGCAAGAGAACGAATCATTTTCATCGGATTTCCAGTCGCGTTCAAATGCCGCAGAAGCCGATTGGCACGGGTATCAAGGACGGCGATGTGATTGTTGTGACAGTAGAAATATCGAAGCTTGGTATTGTGGGAAAGGTCGATCTCTGAAAAATCGTTGTCATTGATATACAGCTCGACCAATTCCAAATTCTGCGAAACGTCAATTTCTTTCAGACGGTTCATTCCTGCGTCAATTCCCTGGCAGGATGGCATTTCGGTCACATCAATGTGCGCAAGCAAATTATCCTGTACGCCGAAAATCCGCATGGACGGCATATTTTTTGCGGTGAGTGATGTAATTTTGTTATGGTACAAATCGAGGAATACCATATCAGTGCAGCCGGAAATATCAAGTGCACCGATGAGTTCGCAGTTTCGCAGGTTGATTTCAAAGCTTTTCAGCGGATATACATCCTCATTGTAAATATGGATGCCAAACCCAATGATTTTTCCGTTTTCGATAATGATACCGTTCGGAATATCTCCGACTGCGGCATCGTTTTCGACCGCTTCAACGCTTTTATTTTTGTCAGTCGTTTCAACCCGACGCAGGATTTTCTGATTCTTATGTACCTTTTCAAGATTGGAGACGCCGTTTTCATCTTCAATGTCAAAGAAATCAAGCAATTGTTTCAGTCTTTTATCCATATACGTTCCTCTCATTTCTGTCATATCAGCGTTTTTCAAACCGCTACCGCACCAAAGGGTATGAAATACCCTTTGGCATCGCATCCGTGAATCGAATTACCAGTCGGTGTCCCAGTCGACGACGTCATTATCCCAAGTGTCTCCGCCGCCCCAATCATAATCATCGTCCCCATCATAACCACCATCATGACTACGGGTAGAACGCTCGTAATCCGAATAGAAATCAGTATCCTCAAAATCGGAGAACTGTGTTTCGGTATCCCAGTCGGGCGTATAGAAGAAATCGGATGTGAGAGAAGAATGCTGGAGGTCTTCAGGGAGTGCTTCGTAATCGATGGTTTCCCATTCGTCGCCGTCGTCATTGTAATAATACCAGCCGTCATACACATCGCCGTTCAGGTGGTAATAATTGCGGTTGTCGTAGACGTAGTAGCCACGTTCCACTGCATAATTCTGAGCATAATCCTGATAGGTGACTGTCTGGCGGAAATCGGGAATCTCATTCGGCGGAAGATAGGATGCATCCGTATGGGCAAATTCAACTGCTAAGGATGGATGCTGAAGCGCTTCCGGCAGTGTATCCCAACTTTTTTCCTGCCAAGCGGTATCGTAAACATACCAATTGCCGTTAAAGCCGCCTGATATATGGAAAAAGCATGATTCATCATATAAATAGTAGCCTTCTCCCATATCAAAGCCGACTGCGCAGTCTTTTCCCCAAGTGCTTTCTTGGAAACTTGGGAAACCGAATGAATCCTTCCAATCACTGCCCAGATTGTTTCTGTTCGCTTTTTTAGGCTTTATGGAAAGCAGCGGATTGGCATTGCTGTCCGAAAGCCATTGCCATTCCTGCGTATTGTCATCATAACGGAACCATTCCATTCCATAACTTGGAGTGTCCGAATGATAATAGTATGGCACGCCTTCATATTGAAAATAGCCGCCATGATAGTAGGGCTGCACTGCCATCAGTATAATGATCACGATGATGGATACAAAAACGGTTCCGCTTGCGATAGAGAGGACTGGCCCGACGAACGGAATATTCCAGAGAAACGTGATCACCTTCCAGATCCCTTTGAGTATTTTCCACAGCAACCGTGGGATAAACAATAGAACATCCACCGCAATATCTTTGATTTTTTCGCTTGTGGTATAGACATAGGTGCCGGAAGAAGAAGTTTCGCGCACTTCTTCTTTATTTGTATTGTGGTTGTTGGATTTCTGAAGAACGATGATTTCTTTCAGTTTCAGGTAAATTTCATTGACTGCATATGCTTCGTCCGTCCCTTTATATCGTATGGCACGTTCACCGGAAGCCTTGTTTTTATAGACGATAAAATTGCCTTGTTTATCCTGAAAGATACCGAACGCTTTGGCTTGAATGACATCTTTTCCGATGAAAAAGCGAGTGACATCCGACGGCGGAAGGTGTCTGTCCTCATACCATTGCTTTAATTCTTCGATGGTCTGCGGGGCTTGATTGGGCTTGATGCGGGAATATACCGCACCGCAGTTCGGACAGGTTTCAACGGCATCATCCAATACACTACCGCAATATTCACATTTGATTTTCAATGTTTGCCTCCTTGTGCTTTTTTCAGCCGCAGCATTTTTTGTTCCATGATCTCTGTCACGATTCGCTGGTAGATGGCATTGACAGCGTATGCTTCATCCGTACCGTCATAAAATACTTTCCGTTCACCGGAGGAAAGATTTTTGTATACTATAAAACGACGGCTTTCCTGTTCCTGATAAATGCCATAAGCGCGTGGCTGACGATAATCCATGCCGATGAAGAAACGAGTCGTTTCGTAAGGCGGCAGACCTTTATCAGCATACCATTCCTGAAGGGCACGGATGGTCAGCGGCTGGTCTTTTGCAGCACGAATGACATCTGTATTGATGCCATTGCAATAGGGACAATTGGAAAGTGTGCTGTCGATGGACTTTCCACAAAATCGGCAGATATTTTGCATAAGAAGCCTCCTTGGATGTCTTGAATTCTTGATACCTATTATATCATATTCTCTTATAGAAATCAAGTAAAATGTGGAAATATCGCGGCAAAAGCGCACTTTCTCCAAACTGCGTTCCCTGTTGCTGTTCATGCATCCTTTTTGTGCACGATGTATACATTCGTTCAGACATAGATATTCGTTTTTCATGCGGATACGTCATTCGTGCAGAATCGTGCTGTTTCGCGCATCTTATATTGCTTTCTTATGATATGTATGCTATAATAACGCAAGCAAATCGGAAATCCGATTTTTCCGGATAGGATTTAGACTTGCTGGAATATGATGAAATTTGTAAAGGAGAAATTCAACATGAAAAAAATGATGGCAATGCTTGCAATTCTGTCTGTCATGAGCGTGACTTTGGCAGGCTGCGGCGATTCCGTTGCTGAATCCAATGTTGCTTCTGCTGATGTTTCCGAGTCTGAAATTGAGGTAGAAGAAGAGGAAGAGGATACCGAGGAAGAGGAAATCGAAGAAGATTCTGAGGAAGAGGAAGAAATCGAAGAGGATTCCGAGGAAGAAGAAGAAGACACTGACGCAGAAGAAGACGATGCGCTTTCTGCATATGTTGATGCACTTGCAAACACTGTTTGGTGCGGCATGGATATTGAATACCATTGCTTTGTAATGGCATTTGGTGACGAAAAAATCAGCATTGCCGCTGATGATGACAGTTCCATTGATGGTTACTGGGGTGTTCAGGCGGATGACCCGACCATTTACATTTACAGCGATGCTGAACTGACCGATGAAATCGGTAAAATGCCTTGGACATATGATTTTGAGAACGAAGTTATGATCCTGAATGATACTGTGATCATGGCAGAGAGTGACGCAACCTCTCTGGAAGCTTCTGTGACCGAACTCGAAAAGATGTCTACGGCTGCAAAGACCGTTTCGGCTTTGAATGGTACAGTATGGGCTGGTGCGCTCGTGAATGAAGCGAACAACACACTCGTTTCGACGCTTGCAGTTGCTTTTGCAGCCAACGATGATGCCGCTGCAATGGCACTTTATGAGTGCGCTGATGGCGAAACGATCGGTCAGGGCGTATATATGTGGAGCATGAACTATGATACGCTGTCCCTGTACGATACCAATTACAATCTGGTTCGTTCTTTTGAGTGGGGCTTTGACGCAGATAACTCGTTGATTCTGACAGACATCAACGGCAATGGTGCTGCTATTCTGACACAGCTCACTGAGGAAGAAGCAGCGGCTGATGACGCAATCAAGGCTGCACTCGCAGAAACCTATCAGAAAGTTGCCGGTTAATCCGAGAAAAGTACTATAGTATGTGCGATTGCTGCGGCACATAAATACAAAGCCCTGCACTTACCTCCTAAAGTGCAGGGCTTTTTCGCATTGCTTTTTCCTTCTATCATTCAATCAGAGACAGCGCCTCCGGTATAGACTGCATTCAGTCTGTACCGAAGGCGCTGCCTTATCGTCTGCCATATGGAATTCATTTTCTTTGCTTCATGCGCCCAATTCCTTTTCTTCTTCGTAGAAGATAAAATTCGTGATCTTTTCAATGAGTTTTGCTCTGTCACGCACACGCAGCGGATAAATTGAACCGTCTGCCATGCAAATTTCTTCATCCTTTATGCTTTTGATACAGTGCATATTCAGAATGATACCACGGTTGCAGCTAAGGAAACACGCATTTTCAGAAAGCAGCATCTGAATATCCCGAAACGGCATAATGGAACGGATCTCTCTGCCGTTTTTCAACGAAATGTACACATTATGCCCCTCCGAAATGACTTTTGCGATCTGTTCCGTTTTCACTTTGAGTACATTTCTTGCGACACGGATCTCAATTTCCTGCTGTTCCGAAAACAGCACACGCATCACGTCACCAAGTACCTGAAATACCCGTTCCTGTCGGAACGGTTTCAGCAGACAGTCAAAAGCATGGAAGGCACACGCAAGCGGATAATGCTCTGTGCTGCTGATCATAAACACAAGCAGCTGCGATGGCTGCTGGAAGCGCAGTATCCTTGCAGTCTGAAGCTCAGGCGTGCCTTTCACACAGATATCCAGAAAAATTACATCATACTTCCGGGAGGAACGTGCTTCGATCAAAGACGCACCATCCTGAAACAAGTCTACAGATACATCCAGATTTTTGCGATTGGAAAAGTACGAAAGAATCACTTCCCGCATTCTTTCCATCTCTTCATAATTTTCATTTGCCACAGCAATTGTCAATTTCATAACGACTCCCCATATATCTTTATATCAATTCATTCCTATCAACGCGCTCAAATGCGTGGAAATGCGGCAGAAAATCACAGCCGCTTTCTATCTATTCATTCCTATAAAAACGCTCTCATGGCAACAACGTAAATACCTGCGGTGTTGCCTTAAATCAAATTCAAACTCTTTGCGACCAAAACCGCATCCGTTTTATTATTGACACCCATCAAATGATAGATATTTTCAGAAAAATATTTCACATTGCGAGGCGTCAGATCTAATTGTTCGGCAATCTTTTTCTGTGTCATGCCTTGTGCCAGCAGCTTCAGTATTTTGATATCGCGCTCACTCAATGCAGGTGCTTGTACTGCTTTATGATGCAGGTACAGCGGATACCGCACGGCAATGCTGTCTGTTTCATCTTTGACACGAGTGAACCACTGCGCATATTTTGCATTGGAAAGCATTGTCTTGCTCACTTCTGTCAGAAGCGGCTGAATCGCAGCGCCTTCTCTGCTGATAATGCGGATAAAATCATATTCCTGAATGCCTTTCAGTGCCTCAATAAAGGGTTTCTGCCATTCCTCATGCTGCCGATACTGAATGATTGCGGTCAAAAGTGACAGTTCCATGTCTATATATTTTCTGTCACAGAGCGCTGCATAATACCGCAGTTTCTCAATCAGCATCATTGCGGATGCATACTGTTCCATCAGGATATAACAGCGTACTTTCGTCAAAAACTGATAACGATTCAGCGTAAAGAATTCATCCTCATCAGGTGCTTGATTCCAAAGCCAATACTGGACAGCAGTCAGGTCGCCTTCACACATGGAGTATCTGCAAAGCATTGCATCAATATTGGCAAGCAGCTTGTCCGCTTTTGGCGTCTGCATCGTATTCAGACGAAATTTCTCCAGAACACCCTTCGCTTCTTCCAGCGAATAGTGAATGAAAAATTCTCTGGACTTGATCGCATTGACAACAAACAGCATCGTGTAATTGCCTGCTTCCGAATGAATCTCCAGTTCTGCGCGTGTCAAGAGCTGCAAGACCTCCGAAGAATTGCTGCCTTTTTCATGCAGGCTTTCTGCAAGAGCAAGGTTGACTATGCCTTTGCCATGACTGCCTAAAAATGCCGATAAAATCGTGCCTGCGGTTCGGGCGATCTCGCGGTCTTTTTTCGACCAGTTACAGAAATCTTTTCCGCCGTTCATGACCGAAGGCAAATTACTGGTGACTGACAGCTTCGGAAACGGGATGGATTTCTCCCGCATGATACTATATCCGCTTTTGATCAATTTCAGCACATCCATGCTTCCGCGATGCGGCAATCCGATATCCAGATATGAAATCCTTGCCGTCAATTCTCGTTTTTCTTCCGCCTCCGCATATCCATAACGCTGTTTGAGTTTCTGATACCAGTATTCGCTCTTTTCGACATTGAGCATCATCGAATACAGCATCGACATCGAAGCCATCAGACAGTTTTCCTGTTCGATGTCCTTCTCCTTCAGCATCAGATAATACTTCCGCATTTCAAAGTAATAGCCGGATTCCGGACATGATCTGGAATTTCGAATCAACATTTCCCTGATCTGCACGATATTTTCGCTTTTCGCATAGAACTCAAACGCTTTGCCTTCTTCGCCGATGGTTTCAAAATAAAGTGCTGCCCGATTGTACAGCGCATTGCTTTCTACGGGCGAATAGGTCGCTTTCCGATGGCAGCGCAATGCCATCAGAATGGGATAGCGGATCTTGAAAATGCCATCAGACTTCGTCATGTAATTGCCGCTTTCCCAGCATCTCCCAATGACCGCCTCTACATTTGCATCGCCTGTTACATTCTTGGCAAGCCCGATATCGAAGCTGTCCACGATCGAAATTTTCAGCAGAAAACTCAGCACGTCCGCAGGAAGCCACGCTAGTACTTTCGTGCGAAGCGATTCAACGTACTTTTCTCGAACGGAACCTGACAGCACCTTTTCCGGTGATTCGCCATTCATAAGACAGGCGGCAATGTGTCGGATGAGATAGGGACTGCCCTCTGTTTGCAGCACCACTTTTTTGATGAAGGATTCCTCTGTTTCATAACCGCAGTCTGCATAAAATTTGCTGACAGCATCTATTGTCAGCCGCAAATCGTCTTCCTGCACAATCATAAACGGATTGGAGATATGTGCATCCATCAACCATCGTGGAATCGGACTTCGGGAAATCAGAATGACCTGAACATCATTTCGCGCAGTCAGAGATACAATCTCAGCACGCTTTTCTTCATCCCAAAGCATATGCAGGTCATCTATGACCACAGCACAAGGACTTTGCGAATCGGAATTTTCGCGCATTGACAAGAGTTCGTCCGTGTTCCATAGACCTTCCATACATGAATAGTAGACAATCTTTTTATTGCGGTAATATTGCCGGATCAATTCTGTCTTTCCGAACCCTGATGCTCCATATACATAAAGCACTGCATTTTCTTTTTCACTGCGTTTGACTTTCTGCCAGGCAGACTCTGCACAGATATAACGCTGATAAATGGTTCTCACCTTCCTTGAAAGCTTTCGTCCCTAATTGTACCATTCCTTTCGGACAATGTCAACTGTCCAAAAGGACAGTGACCATTGTGAAATCATCGTATTTTCGTAAATCCATTTACTGTCCGTTCTTCAAGATGTAAATTTCAATAACTTTTGTACGAATTCACGAGAATTCACAAAGGTATTTGTGCATTATGTCATATTACATTTCTGTAATCCATGACAATTGTCACTGCATTTATGACAAATGTTATCTTCCGTTTCAGCTTGTTCCCTGCTATCATAAAGACATCAAAACGAAATGCACGTTCTGCATTGCTGAAATATGAAGGAGGAATTATCATGAAACAGAAACATAATCTTGCTGTTTGGGGCGGTATTGGGACAGGCATATACAAATAAAAGGCTGTGCAGCTTTCCGTTGCACAGCCTTTTCGATTTGTATAGGAGAATATATTATTGAATGATCTTGCTCATTCTCATTTTTCGCACAGATAGAATCAGCGGCAATACCGTGATATTCTGATTGACTATTCTGTGATTCTGTGTTATAATTCCGTTTAGAGTGTTATCGTTGAAAAAGTGTATGGCGCTGTCAGCCCTGCGCTGCAAATCATCAGGAACAAATTTTGAGGGATGCGAAATGGATGAATTTATAAAGAAATACAAGAAATTGCTTTTCATGCGCAAAATCTGTACAATCAGCTATTTTATGCTCATGGTCCTGTCATTTTTGGCAGGTCTTGCAGGCATCATCACCTATGGGATACATAACCAAGACGCATTTCTGATAGCTTCTGTTCTTTTATGTATCGCAGTTCCGCCAGTCATGATAGCCATATATCTGACAGTTTTGGTTGTAGGAAAGGACAAAAAGAGAAAAGCTTTGGATCTGGAACTGGAGAATAGTATTCTCACAGCAGACGAAATTTTGCGAATCGGTGAAGCATTAAAAATAGACCTGTTCTACGTTGCGCTTCGTAAAAGAGCAAAAGAACTTGGAATTGACCGCATTCCGGAATGGCGTGTCAGAGATGGCATCTTGCCAAGCAAAGATGATCTGGTTTCCTGACCGCCGTTGCCTATTCTTCATGCATATTCGAGTATATTTTTTCGATATATACATATAAATGGCTGTGCAGCCGTTGCGTTGCACAGCCATTTGCGATTTTCTAAGAGAATATATTATTTAACGATCTTGCGCCAGTCGGAATTTGCAGTATAATTCAGGATGTATTGTGCATCTTCCAGCTCGACTTTGCCGTTGAAATCCACATCAGCAACTTTGAGCTGATTTGCGTTCAGGATATGTGCTTTGCCGCTCATCACATTGGTATATTCGTCCAGAACAAGGAATGCATCATCCTCAGTGACCTTGCCATCAAAGTCTACATCGCCAAGCAGGCTCAGATAGCCCTTCTGTCCCTTCTTATCTACACGAGCATAGGTCTTGGTGATATAGCTGGAAGTCCATTGGGTACCGTTTGCACCTTTTAAAGCGCTGCAGCCTTTGAACATATCACTACTCACAATAGTGTTCGCGGTTGTCCATTTCGACGAGACAAAAATCGTATTCAATTTCGAACATTGTTCGAACATATAAGCCGTCTCAGTAACGTTTGCTGTATTAAAATTGCTCAGATTCAATGTTGTCAGTTTGTTGCAGTTATAGAACATAGAGGTCATATCTTCCACTTTTGAAGTATCGAAGGAGCTGACATCCAAAGAAGTCAAGCTGATGCAATTTGCAAACATTGCGGGCATGAGCTTTACGCTTGGTGTCTGAAATCCTTTGAGGTTCAAAGAATAAAGGCCCCTGCAATGGCAAAACATAGCCCACATATCTGTGACTTTGGTGTTTTTCCAGCCGCTAAGGTTCAGCGTTCTCAGTTTTGAACACCAGCAGAACATACCGTTCATAGTTTCAACTTTGCTCGTATCAGCATTCGATAAATCCATGGTTGATGACTCAAAACTATCGAACAGTCCCATGCAATCAGCAGGGAACACTGTGCCGGGTTTGCACACAACAGAACATACTGAAGATCTTTCGGCATACTTTCGAACTTCATTTTTGTTCACCTGACCGCTCAGTGTCAGAACGCCGGTGTTTTTGTCGAAAGAGCAGCAGCTTGCGGATGTTGCTGCGCTTGCGGAGATAGATGTGTCGTCAAACAATGTGGAGATTGTCTGTGCAGAAGGCAGTACAGAAGTTCCGATGATGGCGAAAGCGAATACGCCTGCGAGTGTAGATTTGATGACCTTGTTCATTGTAATTACTCCTATTTTCAAAATTCTTTTGATACAACCATGCGCATGAATTGTATGCATATAATTGACACAGAGGAAAGGCACATATCTGCGCGTTAAACGCTTGATTTTCATTTCGTTTCGTTTCCCTCTGATGTGTATAGTATACATCATTTCGTATATTAATGCAATGGTGACAGCAGCGGGTTACAGGTCGATTTTCGAAAATATCATATGCCATCCTTCCAAATGCTTACACAGAATAAATATTTCAATAATATATGTTTAATGAATATTTCGCTTATATTATTTGAATAACCAACGTATTTACGAAAAATAAAAATATATTACAGCTTATTTTCATTTTACGCATGAAAAATTGTTCGCGTCAGTGAGCAGATGGTTCTGAAGAAATGGTATTTTTGATTCTTTTTCTCGCAACATAAAATATACCAATCATGCATAATAGATCAACCGCAGTCATGAGGATATTCACATCCACTTTCATTAAATTAAAACAAGCCATCATGAGCTCCACAATCACAAATGGAGAAATAAGGAGACAGAATACGACTCTTTTTCTTTCGAATTTACTAGTAAAGTACCCCCAGATACTTGCAAGGAATCCGAATATTATATACGCTGCGGTCTCTCCTGCGCACAAAAGAAGACTACCAAGAAGGTGTTCATCATGATGCATCACGGCACCGTAAATCATAAGTCCGCACTCCCAACCGTAATACCCGACACACAAGCCGACAAAATAAGTCAATATTCTAAGAAGTACGTGTTTGGGGCCATTGTTTGCCAGACAAATCATAAGAACGATAACCAATGGGTAAATATCAAGATCCGATACGAAAATGCTGAAATCCCAGTATGAAAATTTCAAACCCTTGGAAAGCATCGGAATGAGCGTTTGCCCAACAAATCCGGTAATCAATGCAGAAAAAAACGTAATCATCAAATCTTTTTTGGTGGTCATTTTTTGACTTCTCCTATCATTAACATATTTTAAAAATTTCACAGCCCACCTACAAGCAAATTCGCGGGAAGCTGTTCAATATCCTCATTATAGCGCATTGTCGCCGCTATCGTACCGCTTGATAGTACACAATTTCTTCCTTGAAATGAACACGCAGGTATTGCCTGTCTTCGGAAATGTATACTATGTAGGTCGCTTCCATCAGGCGGTCAGCCAAGGCGCGCTCATCGTCGCGCATCTCAATTTCGATTTGCTCCATGTTATGGATTAAATACCGATGAAAAGCGAACGTTCCGCATACGTTTTCCGCATTCAGCATCGGTACGGATCTATCCATTGTCATGGAATCATTCCCCGTATATTCATTTTATCACATTTTTCTCAAAAAATCAATACAAAACAGCTTCTATTTTTCAGAATCGGGCGGCAAAATTGCTGTCATAGTACAGCGAAAATACAGCAAAACCGCCCCGCATCCGGAATTCGGATACAGGGCGGTTTTGAATGTCTGAAAATTTGAGTGTTGTAATACAGTGTGGGAATATTCTGCTACAGAAATCGAGATCAGTGTGTAATGTTGTACCAGTTCTTGTCGCGGGAACCAGCATAGATCAGAGTGTACTGTGCATCTTCAAGCTCAACTGTGCCATTGAAGTCTACATCGGCAACCGCGAGCTGGTTCGAATTCAGGCAATGCTTCTTGCCGCTTGTTACATCGGTGTAGTCGTCCAGAATAAGGAATGCATCATCTTCGGTGACCTTGCCGTCAAAGTCTACATCGCCCAACAAGCTCAGGTAACCCATCTGTCCTTTCTTGTCAATGCGTGCAGAGTATATGTCGTTGGTACAAATGGAACCGTTTCCACCCCGCAGATTTTTGCAGCCCATGAAAATATTATGACCTTCTTTCACATTTGCCGTTGACCATTTAGAGGAAACGTAAATGTTTTTCAAAGAATCGCAGCGTGCAAACATCATGTACATATTCGTGACTTTAGAAGTATCAAAACTGCTGAGATTCAAGGTTTTCAGAGAGGAACAACCAGAAAACATACCAGACATAGTGGTTACTTTGGCAGTGCTAAAATTTTTAAGATTTAATGATGTGAGTTTTTCACAAGAACCGAACATACTATTCATGATTGTGACATTTGCAGTATTAAATTTATCGATTTTCAGGGTGGTGAGATTATAACAACCGCAGAACATATTACTCATATTTGTAACTTTAGCGGTATTGAAATTTTTCAGATCCAAGGAAGTCAGACTTTCACAGCCACCAAACATTACAGCCATATTGGTAACATTCTTGGTGTCAAGCGTTGTGAGATTTTTGATTGTGGTGAGTTTTGGACAGCAATAAAACATCCAGCACATATTTGTAACTTGAGAGGTATTGATATTGCCAAAATTCACGGATTTAAGCTCCCAACAGACGGAAAACATAGAATCCATATTCGTGACATCCTTGGTGCTGGCATTGGTCAGATCGATACTTGTAACGTATTTGAAATTAGAAAACATATCAGAACAGTCTTTCGGGAAAGAAGTACCCGCTTTACAAACGACGGACTTTGCCTTGTCTTTGTATCCCTGAACATCATTTTTGGATACGTTGCCGCTCAGTGTCAGGGTACCGGTGGATGCATTAAAGGAGCAGCAGGATGCTGCTGCGCTTGCGGAGATAGATGTGTCGTCAAACAATGTGGAGATTGTCTGTGCAGAAGGCATTGCGGAAGTTCCGATGATGGCGAAAGCGAATACGCCTGCGAGTGTAGATTTGATGACCTTGTTCATTGTAATTACTCCTATTTTAAAAA
>JAZUJW010000031.1:0-32550 GCA_045642925.1 Oscillospiraceae bacterium | reverse complement strand
GTATGGGGGAACCCTTTCCTGATTAGATAGAACGAAATAAGGGAATTTCGCGCTCTGCGGAGCGCGACCAGGGGCGGCTGCCCCTGGACTCTGCCAGAGGGAATCAATTCCCTCTGGACTCCTCAAGAATAGTGCCGCATATATGATTGTTCGTTTGTATTGTGCCATTTCCTCGACAGCGCGTTATCGACTCCCAAATAATTCTTTGCTTACTTCTGTCACGATAGATGTGATTTTGTCTCCCGCTTCATCTATCATGCTCTCTGCATCCGATAGTATCCCGCTTCCATCCACTTCCGTGTCCGTCACATTCGACTGCACCATCGTATCCTCTGTCACACTTTCTTTCGTCCCCGTCACCTCTGTCGTCGAAACCGCCGTTGTGCGTGTCACCGGCTTCGTATCCTTCGACGTTTCTGCCTTGTCATCACGCATTCCACAGCCCGTCAGCATCAACGCCATCACCACTGCAAGACCAATTCGTTTCTTCATTGGAAAATCCTTTCCGTTTTGATGAATATTTTTGCCCGAAAAATTCTTTTTCAGACTGCATTAGTCTTTCCGCCTGCCATCGCAATATTCCAACTATCCCATGGCAATTTTCTCCGCATTCTAACATTTCCACATGGTTTTCAACAATTCAATGTCGAAAAATGACGAACCAGCGCCAAGTTTTCACTTTCTACATTCACAAAACAGATGTTTCCACCGATTTCTGTGGAAAACTAAGACGATTTTTCAAGTTTTACACAAAGTTTTCCACATTTATTCCACGCGGAATTCTTTCAAATCTGACAAAATCTTCCTCTAACTTTGTCGAAAGTTCCACTTGACAACGCAAAAAGATACCGCACAAAACCAATAGCGGTTTTATGCGGTGTTTGTTCAGGTTTTGCGGTCAATCAATGCGCAGGAAGACGGCGAAATTACTGCCGTCAATGCATCGTAAAACGCATTGCAAACTTCGACGCCCTGCAATTTCGGCAGCAGATATCGCCGACTGTTCATCAGAAACAGACAGACAGGCGTTTCCCCCTGCCATCGCTTGCAAATCTCTACGATTTTCTGCATGGTTTCCGTGTCGCTGTCTGCAACTTTGCAGCAAAGACGTTTTGTTTTTAGAAAGCTTTCAAATTCATTCGCTCCCGCAATTTCATCGCAGATGACCGTGGTTTCATTGCCCTTGCGGGAGATGTGCCCCGTCAGACAAAGTACCGTATCCGGATGCAGCAGACTGCCTCTCGTCAGAAAAACATTCGGGAAGGCAATGCCGCTGCATTCTCCTGTCAAATCTTCTGCGGTGAAAAAGCACATTTTGTCGCCGTTTTTCGTCATATGCACACGCTGTTCCGTCACCATGCACAGCATTCGCAAATGCGTGCCGTCACGCATGGAAGGCAGGTCTGCCGCTTCCGGCATTCGCAGGAGTGCGCGTGCCGCTGTCCATTTGCGCAGCGGATGTCCCGTCAGATACATTCCCGTCAGTTCCTTTTCCATTTGGTAAAGGATGGTTTCAGGGTATTCGGGGACGTTTGCGACCTGCATAGAAATGGCAGGCGTATCGTCAGATTCCTCACCGAACAAGGAAAGCTGTCCTGTAATGCGTGTGCGGTTTTGCTGATTCATGGCAGAAAGCATTGGTTCAAAGTTTTCGAGCATTTGCCGCCGATTCCAGCCCATGCCGTCAAATGCGCCTGCTTTGATCAGGCTTTCTACGGTACGTTTGCCAAGTTCCGTTCCTGCATTGCGTTCGCAGAAATCCTGCAAATTACGATATTTTCCATGTGCTTTCCGTTCTGCCGTGAACCCGCGGATGGCACCAGCCCCTAAGCCGCGGATCGCCAGCAAACCGAAACGGATGCCGTCCCCACAGGCGGTGAAACCCGCCTCAGAGTGATTGATGTCAGGCGGATGCACCGTGACTTTTCGTTCTTCGCAGAGTGCGATATATTCCATGAGTTTGGGTGTATTGGAAAGCACGGAGGTCATGAGCGCCGCAAGATATTCGTTGAAGAACCGACATTTCAGATATGCTGTTTCGTAGGCAACGCGGGCATATGCCGCCGCATGGGATTTGTTGAATGCATAGCTTGCAAATGCTGTCATGCGGTCGAAAATGGCATTTGCGGTTTCTTCGGATACCCCGTTTGCCATTGCACCACAGCAGGAGGCATCGCCATGGACAAATGCACTGCGTTCCGCTTCCATCACCTGATGCTTCTTTTTTGCCATTGCTCGCCGCACCAGATCGGCTCTGCCGTATGAATACCCTGCAAGCGTGCGGCAAATTTCCATGACCTGTTCCTGATAGACGATACATCCGAACGTTTCGCGCAGGATCGGTTCCAGCAAGGGATGGTCATAATGCACTTTTGCAGGATTGCTGCGGGCTTCGAGATACTGCGGAATGGATTCCATCGGGCCGGGACGGTAAAGCGAAATGACCGCTGTGATATCAGCAAGACAGGTTGGCCGCATTTGCGTCAGCACACGCCGAATGCCGTCCGATTCCAATTGAAACACGCCGATGCTGTCGCCTTGTGCAAGCATTCGGAATACTGCCGCGTCATCTTCGGGAATGTTTTTGACACGGAAATCGGGCTTTCGCTTTTGGATTTCGCGTTCTGCGTCCCGAATGACGGTCAGGTTGCGCAAGCCGAGAAAGTCCATTTTCAGGAGTCCGAGCGATTCGAGAATCGTCATGGTGTATTGCGTGACCACCGCATCTTCGTTCTTTTGCAGCGGGACTTGTTCAGCAACGGGTACTGCCGAAATGACCACGCCAGCCGCATGAATCGACGCATGGCGCGGCATTCCTTCGAGCTGCATGGCAAGTTCCAGCAGTCTTGCGACCTGTGGATTCTCGGACTGCATCTGCCGCAGTTCTTCGGATTCGGCAATGGCACGTTCCAGCGTGATGTTGAAATCGTGCGGAATCAGTTTTGCGAGCTGGTCACAGAGGGCATAGGGCAGATCCATAGCGCGGCCTGTGTCACGTACTGCCGCACGCGCTTTCAGCGTATCGAATGCGATGATTTGCGAAACGCGGTCAGCGCCGTATTTCTGTGTCACATAGTCAATGACGCGCTGTCTGCCCTCAATGCAGAAATCAATATCGAAGTCGGGCATGGAAACACGTTCAGGATTGAGGAAACGTTCGAACAGCAAGCCGTTTTTCAGCGGGTCGATGTCGGTAATGCCAATCAGATAGGCGCAAAGACTGCCCGCACCCGAACCGCGTCCGGGGCCAACAGGGATGTCATGGCTTTTCGCATAATGCACGAAATCCCACACAATCAGGTAATAATCGACATAGCCCATGCGGGTGATGACATCGTATTCGTATTCCATACGGGAAACGGCTTCCTGCGGCGGATTGTTTCCGAACCGTGTGGTCATGCCTTCTGTGAGAAGCTGACGAAAATAGGCGGCGGAATCGGTCATGCCTTCCGCGTGATATTTCGGCAGACGAATCTTGCCGAATTCAAATTCCACCTGACAGCGTTCAGCAATCTTGACCGTATTGCGTAACGCATCGGGGCAGTCGGAGAAACGGCGGTTCATTTCTTCCGTGGAGGTCAGCGAGAAGGTGTCATTGGGAAGTGCCATGCCGCTGGGCTGCGAAAGGGAACTGCCCGTTTGGATGCAGACCAGCAGCTTTTGCAGTGTGAAATCGGATTTTTTGAGGTAATGCGCGTCATTGGTGGCGGCAAGCGGAATGCCTGTTTCATTGGAAAGGCGCAGCAGACCATTGCAGATGGCGGCATCTTCACGCAAATCGTGCCGCTGAATTTCCAGAAAATAATTGTCTTTGCCAAAGAGCGCAGCATATCGCAGGGCAGTTTCTTTTGCTTCCTGATATTTGCCGTCTGCAAGCAAATGCGCGACTTCTCCGCTCATGCAGCCTGAAAGCGCGATCAAGCCCTCATGATACTGTGTCAGCAAATCAAAGTCGGCGCGGGGACGCTGATAAAAGCCTTCGAGTGCGGCGGCAGATACGATGCGGACAAGATTGCGGTAGCCTGTCATGTTTTCGCAAAGCAATGTCAGGTGAAAGGGGTGGCGGTCAGCCATCGTTTCCTTATCGAAGCGGCTGCGCGGGGCAACATAAATCTCACAGCCAATGACAGGGTGAATGCCTGCGGCTTTTGCCGCCTGATAAAAGGGGATGACACCGTACATCACGCCGTGGTCTGTGATGGCAACGGCGGTCTGTCCGTGGGCTTTGACCTGTGCAATCAGCGCATCCATGCGGCAGGCACCGTCGAGCAAAGAGTATTCCGTATGTACATGAAGATGCGCAAATGCTTCCATTTCGGTATCCTTTCAGATGTGATGGGGGTCGAGTTTCTGCATGATGGCAGGCAAATCGCGGAGGGAGGGGAGGACGGCAACAGACTGGTCAGCCGTACCGAAACCGTATGCCGCATGAATGAACGGAATGTCCGCTTCTTTGGCAGCATCGCAGTCGCCCTGCGTGTCACCGACATACCAGCACTTTGTGATGCCTTGTCTTGCCATGACGCGGCGGATGTTTTTTCCTTTGGATTCGCCTGTGCGTCCTGCACATTCAAAATCGCGAAATAACTCAGAAAATCCGCACTGCCCCAGATAACATTGAATGTAGCCGTCCTGACAATTGCTGACGACACCGAGTGTATAGTTTTCTGCAAGCTGACGCAGAACAGCGGCTTCTTCGTCATAGAGATGCGGGTGATGGCTTTCCAGATAGCGGTATTCGGAATCGGTGCAGAGGCGCAGGATGTGGAGGCGTTCGTCATCGGGGAGCGCGGGGAACATCAAAGCGGCAATGACTTCCATTGTTTTGCCCATATAGCCTTGCATATCAGCAAGCGTAAATTGTTCGGGGCGGTCAGTCTGGGTGCGGATGCATTCATTCCAAGCGTCAATGCATTCCTGTGCGGCATCCCAGAGTGTGCCGTCCAGATCAAATAAAATGCCTTTTTTCATGATAATATATCCTTTCGAAGAGAGAATCGTATCCCTTGTCAATATGGGTATTATATCAAATTATGCAGAAAAAGTCAATGATGTGCGGCTGATGGCAAATCTTGACAAAAGTGGGCAGATATGGTATAATCATTTCATGGAAACGAATAGGATGTATTGCAGCATGGTCTGTGCGGAAATCGCAACAGACTGTGCCTTTTTCTGTATGGAATGAAAACGGAGGCGTTTCGAATGTTAGGACAGATTCTTTTACAAATGGTGCTGATTGCACTCAATGCGGTATTTGCGTGTGCAGAAATAGCGATTATTTCGGTGAATGACACAAAGCTTGACAAAATGGCGGCAAGCGGCAATAAAAAAGCGGTGCGTCTGAAAAAACTGACCGCAGAGCCATCCCGATTTCTGGCGACGATTCAGGTGGCGATCACGCTTTCAGGCTTTATCGGTTCGGCATTTGCGGCAGATAATTTTGCGGAGCGATTAGTGAAACTGCTTGCATTTACGGGACTTTCCGCAGAGGTTCTGCATTCCGTTTCGGTCGTGGTCATCACGCTGATTTTGTCCTATTTCACGCTGGTATTCGGCGAACTGCTGCCGAAGCGTCTGGCAATGAAGAATTCCGAAAAGCTTGCGCTTGGTCTTTCGGGATTGATTTATTTCATTTCGAAGATTTTTGCGCCGATTGTCGGACTGCTGAATCTTTCAACAAACGGTCTGCTGCGGTTGCTGCGCATCAATCCGCAGGATGAAGAAGAAACCGTCACGGAAGAAGAAATTCTGATGATGACGGATGCAGGTGCAGAAAAGGGCACGATCGACGAGATTGAGAATACGCTGATCAAGAACGTATTTGCTTTTGATGACCTGATTGCGGAACAGGTCTGCACGCATCGTACAGATGTGACGGTGCTCTGGATGGAGGACAGCAGTGAAGTCTGGGAGGAAACCATTCAGCGTTCGCCGCATTTGCGCTTTCCGATTTGCGGTGAGCGTGTGGACGATGTGCAGGGCGTACTGAATGCGAAGGAATATTTTCGTCTGAAAGACAGAAGCAAGGAAAATGTGCTGAAAAATGCTGTACATGAGCCGTTTTTCGTGCATGAAACGCTGCCTGCCGATAAGCTGTTTGCGCAGATGAAGCGCAGCAGTGCGGAGCATTTTGCGGTTGTCGTGGATGAATACGGCGGCATGAGTGGTATTATTACGATTACGGACTTGCTGGAAGAACTGGTGGGCGATTTGGATGAAGATGAGAATACGGAAAAGGTGAAGCAGATTTCGGAGAATGAATGGGAGATTGCGGGTGTGACGCCGCTGGATGAAGTTGTGGAGGCGTTGAATGTGACATTGCCCGCAGATTTATATGATACATTTGGCGGGTATGTAATCGCGCATCTGGATGAGATTCCGAAAGACGGCACACAGATACAGCTTGACACAGAGAAACTGCATATTGAGATACTGGAAATGAAGCGGCATCGCATTTTGCGGTGCAAGGTACAGATCCTCCAAGCATAAGCAGATACAAACGCGAAGCGAAATGAAAGTTTTACTCGTTTTTTCAAAAAATCGCGAAGTCCAGAGGCAGCGCCTCCGGACTCTGCCAAAGGGAATGATTCCCTTTGGAATTCTCAATAAAATAGCCGCGTTTATTTCGATTAGTTCTGCCGCTGTTTCCATTCCATACTCTCAGAATGATATTGCTGCATAATTATATTTTCTTGCTTTTTTCATCTCGCACTTTAAAAAATCTCTAATATATGTTTAATATATTCTGATTCCTGTTCATTATGATAATTTATAATATGCGTTTTGTCCAACTTTTCTGTTGATTTCCTATTGCACTCATTTTCTGGGCATGGTATACTATTGATACATATATATTATAAGGGGGATTCACCTATGAACAGAAAAAGGCTCCTAAGCGGCATCATAGCCTCTGTCATGCTCGGACTGTCTGTGTGCAGTACGCCATCCATGCTCGATGCCTCCGCCACGAACCCAATTGTGCAGACCAGCTTCACACCTGACCCTGCACCCGTTGTCTTTGGCGACGAACTTTGGGTATACACCGGCCGCGACCGCGATGGCAGCAACGACTTCTACTATATGACCGGTTGGCAGTGCTTCTCTACCACCGATATGCAGAACTGGACTGACCATGGTTGCTTCCTCGAAGATGATGCCTTCTCCTGGTGCAACGAGAATGATGCGTGGGCTTCTCAGTGCATCGAACGCAATGGTAAGTATTACTTCTACTTCACTACCACCAATAAATCCGGCGGCGGCAGAGCCATCGGTGTTGCCGTGGCTGATAACCCCGCGGGCCCGTTCAAAGATGTGCTCGGCAAACCGCTCTGCGGCCCCAACTGGGATTACATCGACCCGACTGTTATCATTGACGATGACGGACAGGCTTGGCTGATGTTCGGTAACCCCAAATGCTATTACGTCAAACTGAAAGAAGATATGGTCACGCTGGACGGCGAAATCAAATCGTTCGATATGAATGCACAGTCGTTCGGCAATGGCAAAAACGGCAGTGCCTATGGTGAAGGCCCGTGGATCTACAAGCATGATAACCTCTATTATCTCGTATATGCAGGCTTTTATGGCTCGGACGGTGGCGAAAGTATGTGCTATTCATACGGCCCGAGCGTTACAGGCCCATGGACATTCGGCGGACAGATTACGAAGGAAAGTAACTGCTTTACGATTCACGGCGGCATCATTGACTACAAAGACCACTCTTATATGTTCTATCACATGAACGGCATTCCCGGCGGCAGTACCTTCAATCGCAGTGCCGCAGTCGAAGAATTTACGTTCAATCCCGATGGTTCCATTCCGAAAATCGAAATGGGCAAAGACGGCCCGAAACAGATCGAACTGCTGAATCCGTATGAGCGTGTCGAAGCGGAAACCATGAGCTGGTCTTCGGGCATCAAAACAGAACCCATTGAAGCAGGTACACAGGCAATCGGCTACATTGAAGATGGTGACTATGTAAAAGTCAGCGGCGTAGATTTTGGTGAAGCCGGTGCAAGCGAATTTTATGCATCAGTCGCTTCCAATGGTTCGGGCGGCAAGATCGAATTGCATCTTGACAGCGAAAAAGGCCCGATGGTCGGTACGGTCACGGTTCCTGTCACGGGTGATTGGCAGGCATGGGAAACCGTAAGCGGTGCAGTCAGCGGCGCAACCGGTACACATGACCTTTATCTCCGATTCTCCGGCGGAGAAAGCTATCTGTTTAATGTAGACTGGTGGCAGTTCCGCAGTGCGAATGCGGCACCGTTCCTGCTTGGTGATGTGGATTCCGATGGTGCGATCACTGCGGCAGACCTGGCGCTTGCAAAGCAGATTATCCTCAACAAGAGCAATGATTCCTTTATGATCAAGGCGGCGGATGTCAACCAAAGCGGCACGGTCACGATGGAAGATGTTGTCTGGATGGCGAAATTCCTCACGGGACAGGTCACGGAATATCCTGAAAAGGCAGAGCCGGAACAACCTGAAAAACAGAGCGGCAATACGGATGAACCTTATACCCCAAGCAATTATCAGTATGATTCCGCAGTGCAGTTCCATGAATTCCCCGGCAACTACACACAGCAGGTCAGCAATGGCGGCAAGGTCATTGAAGAAAAATACACAGGCATCAATGGTGCAAAGACGATGTATACTTATCTCCCGCCCGGATATGACGAGAGCAAGAAGTACAATGTATTCTATCTGATGCATGGCGGCGGAGAAAATGAAAAGACCTGTTTCTTCGACAGTTCCACACAATTTGCAAACATTTTTGACCATATGATCCAAGCAGGAGAGCTGGATCCGCTGATTGTTGTCACGCCGACGTTCAACGGCAGTCCGGATGGTTCGGGCGATATCTGGAATGAGATTCGTCAGACCATCGTACCGTACATTGAAGGCAAATATTCGACTTATGCAGAAAAGAACACGTCGCTGGAAAACCTGCAAAAGACGAGATATCATCGTGCATACGGTGGATTCTCGATGGGCGGCGGTTCGACATGGAACACGCTCATTAATGACATAGACATTTTCGCATATTTCATGCCGTTGTCGGGACACTGCTGGGGCGGTGTCAGTGCGATCACATCTGCGATTGACAAAGCGGGCTTCAAGCCGGATGAATATTATATTTTCGCGTGCACCGGTTCGGAAGACATTGCGCATGGCAACATGGTGCCGCAGATCAATGAGATGAAGAGCGACACGAAGCATTTCATTTACACGAGTGATTTTTCGAAGGGTAATTTCTACTTCCTGGATGCGCCCGGCAAAACGCACTGGTGGGGATACGTCAGACATTATGTATATGACGCATTGCCATCCTTCTTCCACGAGCATCAATAAGTGAAAGTCTTTCCGTAACGATCTGGCTATGCACGCGAAGCGAAATGAAAGTTTTGCGTGGCTTTTTCAAAAGCTTGCGAAGTCCGGAGGCAGCGCCTCTGGACGCAAACAGACTGCAAGCAGTCTGCACCGCAGTCGGCGAAACACCCCTGTTTCCTTACAACGAATCAGGAGTGGTTCCCTCCATGAAAAGCAAAAGAGGCAAGAGATATGGTTTATACCGTTCTCTTGCCTTCCTTTGTTTCATCATGGGAAATGCATGGGGGAAACTCTTAAGGCAACACCAGCTCTGTGCGGTATTGCCTTAAGGCTACACCGCACAAAGCACGCCTTGCGGCTTGGCGGCACATCTGCTTGCAAATTTTCCGCCATCTTGCACAGAAATTCCTTGCTGGGCGTCAGCCCAGCGGCGTCATTTCTATACAATCTGACGAAAAATTTGACTGCGCATCTGTACCACCAGCTCTGTGCGGTGTTGCCTTAAGGCAACACCGCACAAAGCCCGCCTTACGGCTTGGCGGTGCAGACTGCTTGCAGTCTGTTGGCGTCCGGAGGCGCTGCCTCTGGACTTCGCCAAAGGGAATGATTCCCTTTGGAATCCTCATGATTGGGTGCGGGAGGTGCTTTCAATCTTTAGCCAAATCTTGAGAATGATTCACTTAGATAATTATTATGATAGGAATCCTGCATCGCATAATAACGCTCATGTGTGCGCCAGCCATGGTCTACCGAACCCGTACCATATAATACCAGCGTCGCATCCGGATAAATTCCCTGTAAATCCATAAATGAACCATACGAAATCGAAGTGTGCTCCATCCATAAACGCTCCATCATCGGGAAATTACTGATGGGCGATACGTCCCAGATACCATAATTGTAACTGACATTCAAATCGACCATCTCTGTGCATTCCGCCAGCGGCGACAAATCCCGAATGCGATTCAAAAAGACTTCCAGATAATGCAGATGCTTCAGTTTCGAAAGCGGTGTCAAATCACTGACTGCATTATCCGCCAGAATCAGTACACGCAGTTCAGGCAGATAATCTCCAATTACCGAAATATCTGTGATTGCCTGATGTCCAACATCCAGTGCCTTCAGCTTGTTGCAGTATTTCAATACCTGAATGTCTGCCGAGGTCATGCGGCGATAATCGTATTTCCAAATCTGCACCGAGAATGCTTCCGCATTCGTCAGCATCGACCACTTGCCAAGATATACCCGCCATACTACTTCTGTATTCGGGTATTGACTGCGCAGTGCCGCCATGTCTTCATTCGAAATGCCACAGTCACACATTTGTAATAGGTCAAGATTCGGCAGAAGCATCAGGCTTTCATGGAACTTCTCCATCTCTCCGATGGGATGTCCGTCCAGTATCAGTTCCGTGTCAAATGAATCTGCTTCCACATCGGCAATCTCAACCATCCAGCCAAACAGCACGTCAGGATACGCCTTTGCAAGTGATACTTGCTTTTCGCGGTTGATCGGCTGACCGTGCAGGTCTACTTTTTCAAGATTCGTGAAAATTTTCAGGTCATCTTCAAGATGGTCATTCAGCTTGACCTTTGAAAGGTCAATGGATTTGTCATCTGTACGGAATTTCTTGCCGTACATTTCAAATTCGCCTGCAAGGGAAAATTCAATGTCAGGATATTTCTGTGCAAGTTCTTCACATTGTTCCAGCGGAATTGCCGCACTATGGCACGAAAGCTTTTTCAGATTGGGCAAATCGACCAGTTTCTTCAAGAGTTCCTTGCCATCCAGCGATTCGACCTCTAATTTGGCTTCTTCTGCATCTTCCCGCACATCCTGCCCCGAAAGGTTGACTGTACTGACACAGTCAAAGATAATGCTCGGATACAGCGTTTGCAAGGCTCTGCGGTCTTCCAGCGGAATCGTGTTTTCGCCAAACGTGACTTTATAAAGATACGGAAAATTGGAAAGTTCTTTTTTCAGGGTACTGCCATCGGTAATCGGATAATCTGTGAAATCCAGCTCTGTTGCATTGGTTTCCGCAATCATACCGTGCAGATTGACAAAGGTATCGCACGCAAATTTGGTTTTCGGATGCAGTTCAGATAGTTCTGTCAGTTGATTCACAGAAATCGGATATGAACCCAGATTCACACGCCATAAGTTGTGGAATTGTGAAAGGGTATTTTCCAGTGCCGCATAATCGGAGATCTCATCCCCTTGGAAGTCCAGTGTCAGCGTAAATGCATTGGTTTCATGTCCGAATGCGACCACGTCCGATTTTTGATACACAACAATGACTGCTGTAAAGCTCAACACTGCAATAACGCCTGCAATGATGGGCAGCAACAGCAGTTTATTTTTTTTCAATGCCTTCATTTTCCGTACTCCGCCATTATCTCTGATATCATAAAAGATGCGCATTCCGCGAAGTTTCTGTACACCTTCGCGGAAAACGCCCTGTATTTTATTATATCGCATTTTTTCAGTCACGTCAAGTATTTTTGCCATTCATTTCTGCATAAAATTCAGGGCGAAAAAAGTGTAAAATTCGTTGTAATATTTCACTCCGATTTTGCGTCTTATAGAGTGAAAGGCCTTTCAGAAAGGAGGAATCCCATTTGGAACAAACCGAACTTATAGAGCGTTTTTTTGCCCGTGATGCATCAGTGCTGGAAGACGTTGCCGCAGACTTCGGAACCCTCTGTCAAAGCATCGCCATGCGGTTCCTGAACAGTCCCGAAGACGCGGAAGAATGCTGTAATGACACATGGATGCGTGCATGGAACAGCATCCCGCCGCAGCGACCGTCTTCTTTGCGGGCATATCTTGCAAAAATCACACGAAATCTTGCATATGACCGTCTGCGCAGAACTTCTGCCGAAAAGCGTTCCGCAGAAGCACGGATTCTGCTGGAAGAACTGTCTGAAACGCTTGCAGATACGCAGTCTGTGGAAGCGGAAGCAGATGCCGCAGCCTTGGCAGGATGTGTCAAAGCATTTCTTGGCGGACTTTCTGCCCGCGACCGAAATGTATTTCTGCGCCGCTATTTCTACGGAGAATCCGCTGAAGAAATCGCACAGCGTTATCATCTTGCCGCAAATCATGTCCCTGTCATTTTATCCCGTGTCCGCAGTAAGCTGCGCAAGCATCTTGTGCGGGAGGGATGGCTTACAGAAAGGAGCGTCACAAATGAATGTTCATGATTTAATGCTAGCAATCGGAGAAACCGATGAAACGGTGCTGGAAGCAACAGAAACGGATGTCTTGCCGAAAAAGAACCTGTTTTGGCGCATTTCCGCCGTTGCAGCCTGCCTTGCAGCGGTAGTCGGCATTGGTTCGCTGCTTGCAAATCATTTTCCGAAATCATACAAAGAACCGATACTGCATGGTGTTGTGGAAGGGACAACCCCTGCCGTCACTGATGCGCAAACGAACCTGCCGATTATTGCTTTGAAGAGCCATGCACCGACAGGCGGCGAAGGCAGTTTCTCGGACTACACTTATTATATGAAATCCGCAGAGGATATCACGCAAGGCAATCCGTGGTCAGCAGATACTGCACCAACCACGCTGCCTGTATATCGGAATCTCGCATTTGCGGAAGAAACGAAAGGGCTGCCCATTTATCTTGATGAAGAAAGTCTGCTAACCCTTGCAAAGCAGGCAGCGGATGCCATTGGGAAACACATCACAGATACGCAGTTTGAGCGCTTCAACGAAATCTATACGCCCGACCAGCAAGAAAAATATGCGAAGCAGCAGGAAAGCTTCCAAATGGGTGGACAGCCTGCCGCAACGAATTATGACAACGTGGCATATCTGTTGAAAGCCACCTTTTTCGGCGGCTATATAAACGTATATGGAAATGGCGAAGTTACAGTATTTTTCGAAGACGGTTTAAAACTGCCCGCGAAATATCAGATTTCGGCGTCCTCCACGCAGGAGGAACAGCGTGCGTCCATTGCATATATTATGGAGAAGTATGCAGACTTTTTCCGTATGGAACAGCCGCAGATTGCCCTGCATACGGACTATACCTATCAGTATCGCCCGATTTCCACGCAGCAACTCTATGACCAGACAGGCGACAGCTTGCAGCAAATTCTGAACTATAATTTTTCGTATGCGCAAGCGCCGTTTGATGACAATGGCAATCTTCTGCTTCTGCGTAAAATAAATTTTCTTGCAGCGGCGCAGTATCTTGGTGATTATCCGCTGATTTCGCCGGAAGATGCGCGAAATCAATTGCTTTCGGGGAATCTCACGGATGAACTCCAGCGCATTGATACGATTACGCCTGATATGATTGCAGGCAGTGACCTGATTTACCTCACAGGGCAGTCCTATTCGCATTATTTGCCGTATTATCGTTTTATTCTGTGTGTAGAACCGCTGGAACAGGGAATCAGCAATTATTTATATGTGTATGTTCCTGCGATTGAGGGGAAATATTTGCAAGAAGCGGAATGAGGACTTTGACAGCGCGGCATTTTTGTGGTATACTGGAAGGGCATCAACAAAAAGGAGCGCAGAGTCTATGGAACCCATTGCCTATATGAGAAATGATTTTACAAGTAAATTCGGCATTCCGCGTCAAAGCGGCATCATTCCCGCACTGAAAGGAGAGATTGTATTCTGTCCTGCATACAGTCGTGCAGAAGCCGTGCGTGGTCTGGAGGCGTTCTCACACATCTGGATTTTGTGGGAATTTTCGGAAGCGAAGAAACCTGATGGAAAAGGCTGGTCTGCGACGGTACGGCCGCCGCGGCTGGGTGGAAATCAGCGTGTGGGCGTATTTGCGACGCGGTCGCCGTTTCGACCGAATCCGATAGGGCTTTCGTGTGTGAAGCTGGATGGGATTCGGGTAGAAGGGGCGCAGGTGATTCTGGATGTATCGGGGGTTGATTTGCTGGATGGCACACCGATTTATGATATCAAGCCATACATTCCGTTTACGGATTGTCATCCGGATGCGTCTGAGGGGTATACAGCGATGACACGCACACATTTACTGACGGTTTCGGATCCGGAAGGATGGATAAAGACGATGCCGGAGGGGAAGCGGGAAGCGGCGCGGGCGGTATTGGAGCAAGATCCAAGACCGGGGTATAGTGATGATAAAGAACGGATTTACGGCGTTTTGTATGCAGATTATGATATTCGATTCCGAGTAGATGGAAATGATTTAATGGTAGTAGAAGTGATAGAGAAAGCGCACGAGGAATGAGGGGATTTATCCGTATCAAAATGGCTATGCACGCAAAGCGTGAAACACTCTTTTCGTATCCGATCAAAAGACAATGAGGCAAGAGAACGGTATTATGCCTTTCTCTTGCCTCTCTTTATTTATGTCGGGTACGACACGAGGGGAAACCCCTTTCTGATTCGTTCGTCCGAAAAAGATTATTTCCGACTGCGCGAACCACCCTTGCGCTCACTGCCACGCTTCAAATCACAAATGTTTTCTTCACTGCATTGCTTGAAATGCAGCATCATATCTTCAAACGACATCTCTGACTGCGGAATGTGCTTCTTCGGTTCGTATACCCGCGGCTTTTGCGCGTCCCGATTCTCTCGCGGTCTCCGTTTCTGCTGTCCGCCTTCTCCACTTGCCTGCCCTTCATTCGGCATCGCTTGCTTTATCGAAAAACTGATCTTTCCCTGCGGATTTACCCCCAGTACCTTCACACGCACTGTATCGTCTTCTTTCAGGAAATCATGAATATCCCGCACAAACGTATTGGCAACCTCTGAAATATGCACCATTCCCGTCACAGTCACCGAAGCACCTGCTTCATTGATTGCTGTAACCTCCACAAATGCGCCATACTGCGTAATGCTCTTGACGTGTCCTTCATAAATCTGCCCGATCTCCAACTGCATACTGTGACCTCATCTTTCCATTATTCTTCAATCTCTGGACGTATCATAAAAACGCCGCTCATTCGGATACGCATAGTTCAGTTCTTCAATTGCCTGACGCTCCATGTACGCATCCATGTCATCGCTTTCCAAAATGCGCTCCAGTTCCACATTCTCTGCTTTGACTTCATCAATTGCAGACTCCAATTCCGCAAGTTCCTGTTTCTTCTCGATCAGTGTAGACTGTGTGGATACAATTGAAATCAAACAGCCGATCACAAATGCGACGACAATCAGCCGCGTAATCAGCCAATCCAGAATCATGCGGTTCCGATATTTCGCATTCTGCTTTCGTGAACCCATATTGCTTTCCATTTTCTCACCTATTCTCTGTGTTGATTTCATCTCGGACGGTTTATCCGCCGCTTTTAACCTTCATTATACCGCTTTTTCCGTAAATGGTCAAGGGGTTTTTTTGATTTTCAACTGTTTTTTTTCGAACACAGTCGGATAGCAGCGTGTTTTCGTATTTTTCGTGGAAGAAACAGCAGGATTCGCCGTCCCTTTGCGGCTGCATGGCAAAGCTTTTGCCGCATTCTGGTCAGAACGCATCCAATTGTCAGCAAATACAGTAAAAAGCCAAGTGCAGCACCAATGCAGAAATAACCGCGCATCTCACTTCTGCCAAACATTACCGCATATGTTTGCAGAAGGAACATCGCACCTGCGGTCAATGCAGAGTCTTCCAGAAAGACTGCCGCGGAGTGATGCGGCAGGAGCATTCGTAAAAAACGGAATCCGTCCAGAAGCAGACCGATTGGCAATCCCAACAGGACGCTCCCAAGAAAAAGCTGTGTTTGCTCAGAAATTGAGAAAAATGTTTCCATTGCCGCAGCTCCTAGCGAAACAGTCTGCCCAGAAAGGTCAATGGGGCTTGTCTGTCGCGGTCGCCATAGCGCATGGCTTGGATATCGCCTTCAACGGAGACTTCGCCTGATTCAAGGCTGAGGGCATTCATGTGCAGGTTATGACCAAGCACGGTCAGTTCGCCTAATTGCGTGAAAAGAATGATGGTACGGTCGTCGAAGCTGTCGATATCGGTGACACCTGTGAGCAAGAGTTTGCAGCGGTTTTCGAGAATGGCGTTGTGGTTTCCGCCTGATTTTGCGGATGATGGTTCCATAGTGACCGCCTCCTTTGGTGCATTATATGCAGGGGAGGGGGAAAAAAGAATAAGCGAGTGGAGTAAGAATCAAGAAAAGGGCGATTCATCCGTAACAAAATGGCTAAGCACGCGAAGCGTTACGGAGATACTTTGCTTCTGGATTTCGCCAAGTCGGGAATTGTTTTGCGAATTCCTCTGCAAAATGGCGCGGAAACAACAAGAGAGGGGAAGAAATGCCCAACAAGTTGGTCGCATTCTTCCCCTCAGCTTTAGTTCAGTGTTACCCAGATTGCCGGTCGGACATCACGCATTACCGTTACATCCGTGCAGTAAGTCGATACAGGATATCCGTTTGTTCCAACTTCGCACGCCGTTCCATCTGCCGTTCCCATCGTCCGCAGCCACCACTGACTATCCAGCCCTGTGATCAGCTTGCTGCGATGCCAATATCCAAACCATGTGATCGTTGTTGCGGCATAATTCTTCTGGTTCAGGTATGTGAAGAATTCATCATAGCTCAACAGGAATACCTTGTCCAGCGTCGAATTGCCGGCAGTACCACCACTCGGATTCTGCGGATTGTCAAGCGTTGATGTCAAAATATACCGCTGTTCATTTGAACTGAATGTCGTATTGTAGAATTCATTGTTCAGCCACTTGCGCAAAGTGCAGTTTTCCCATGTCGCGCCTGCCTTCGTGCTGCTGAATGCCTTCGCCTCCAACGCACGGTCTGCCAGCAGCAGCATTTTTGTCGGCGTTTTATCCAGCACGACCCATTCTACCGGCGAATATTTGTCGCTCATAAAGGAACTGCTGAGCGTGAAACGTCCAAACGTTACCTTTTCGCCAATATTTGCACTCGAAATGGATTTGATGTCAAATCCGGTATCAGTACGTGCTTTCGAAGTGTCGTTTACCACAGTATTCACAAGCTGCGACATTACACCCGTCTGGATATAACCCGCTTTGCCATCATATGTGATGCAGTACCAGCCCGGAACATTCGGCGAATAGCATTTCAGCATTGTGCCGCAGGGAATCTCACCGTTTTTCTCTGCTTTCAGATCCGGTGATGCATACATCGGTACAAAATTATCGGGATTCTGCTTGACATTGCCCGTGCCGACATATTGGAAATTCAGCGCAGAACTGCCAATCTCACCGCAGCGTTCGCAGACAGCGGGCATATTGACCGTTGCTTCTGCCCACTGATGTCCCAGCGGTTCGCCATCCGTTTTGCCGCAGGTCTTGCAGGTTTTCGGTGCTTCACAGGTCGCGTCTTCCCAGTCATGTTTGCCGGTCGCAGAACCTTCAGTCTTACCACAAATCGCACAGGTACGCGGTTTATCACAAGTGGCATCCATCCAGATGTGACCATTCGGTTCGCCGTCAACTTTTCCGCAGATTTCACAATGCTTTGCAGTCTCACAGGTCGCACCAGTCCATTGATGTCCGAGTGCTTCGCCTTTTGTTGCACCACAGCGTGAACAGGTCGCAGGCTCTTCACAGTTCGCAAGCTGCCACTCATGCCCGAGCGGTTCGCCTTCTGTCAAGCCGCACTCTGCACAGGTGCGCGGTGCATCACAGGTTGCTTCTGTCCATTCTTCGTGCTTGCAGGCACAGCCTGTCAGGAGCATCATAAATACAAACAAAAGCGCAAGAAACGAATGCTTTCTCATGCAATGTTTCTTCATGAAATCATCCCTTCCGATATCATTGTTTCATTTATGGTTACAGCAGCCATTGCATAACACTGCTGTCCGTTCGACAAATTCCACAGAATGTATATGGTATAGTATGATGTAGTACCTGCTGTCACTTACTCTTTGTTGAATTTCTTTTCACGGAATACCCATGCCTGCTGCACACGGAAGCTGACAAAATACAGCAGCATATCCACGACAAACTTGCAGACTGCCACGATCCCATTGCCTTCTCCCAGCCATTTTGTCAGCAGTGCAACTAAGCCATAGGAAGTCAGCATTTGCAGCGCACAGAGAATGTAGTACCGCCAGAGTGTGCTGCCCATCGACGTTTTGCTGCGAAAAACTGCCTTGCGGTTGATCGTATAATTGAACAAAGAACTGCAAACACGCGCGATCACCGTAGAAAGAAACAGCTTTTGCTTCGTCAGGGCATACAGCAGATTGAACAGACCGAAATCAAGGACAAATGATGCAATGGATGCGGCAAAAAAGCGCAGGATGATGCCGTAGACTTTCAGAGAGTCCCGAATCGGATGGAAATGCGTTGTTGCATTTTCATCAATATAAATAGTACGAATCGAAAGTTCCTCCATCGGCAGTCCGGCATTCTTGCAGGAAAGAAGCATATTTGTTTCATATTCAAAGCGTTCGCCGGAAATTTCCAGCATCAGCGGCATACTGTTGTGCGGAAACACACGCAGACCGGTTTGCGTATCAGAAATATGCAGTCCGCAAAACAAGCGGAACACGTTGGAAGTCAGGTGATTGCCGAAACGGCTTTTTTTCGGGACATTTGGCCCATTGAAATCACGCACGCCCAGAATCAGTGCCTTGCAGCCGCCATCCAGCATTTTTTTGACACACGCTGCAATATCTTTCGGGTGATGCTGATTGTCGCCGTCTACCGTCACACAGCCCTGAAAATCAGGACGGTTTTTCTGGTACCATTCGAATGCGGTCTTGAGTGCTCTGCCTTTGCCGCGGTTTTTTTCATGGTGCAGCACCGTGCAGCCAAAGCGTTCTGCGGCTTCTTCAAAATAATGCTGATTTTCGGGTGCAGAGCCGTCATCTACCAGCAAAAAATCAGAGAAGCCCTCCGCCTGCACGCCCTCCAGTACCTCCAGCAGCTTGCCGTCGGGGTCCAGCGATGGAATAATCAGCGTAATTTTCTCAAATGGATTCATGAAAAATGAATGCCTCCGTTTCAAAATTCTGTTTCGACAGCACCGACCTGCCGTCAGACGGGGGTGACGCAGTGTTGCCGGTCATATACGTCTTTCCCATACTGCAGCATCCAAATGCATCAGCACAGGCTTATTATACCACTTCAAATCACAGAATGCAAGATAATAATGATTACAATTCAGTAAAGCACAAAGAAAGACGGACGGCAAAAATGCCGCCTCATCCTTTCTCAGTATATCATCAGGAATATGATTGTCAGAACCGATGTTACAGTATCAATGATAAATGCCAGAAACATATTGCCGAGATTGGTGCCGCCTTCCGCCTTCAGTGTTGTCTGCAAGGCTTCATCAGAAGCTGCATTCTTCTTGTATGCTTTGATTTTGCGTACCGAAAAGCGGTAATACCAATAATTCGCAAACGCGCCCGCAAGCAGTGATAAACAGAATCCTGTGATCGTTGCCGCTTTTACAATGCCTGAAAAAGCGCTGCTATCCACATTCAAACCATGCACAGGATAGCCCATTTCCCGTGCCATGAACTCCATCCACGAAGGAAGCCGCAGCACCAGCCGCAGGAAAATGGAAAGCAGTGTCATTGCCCACATTTTCCGGTTTGCGAAATACAGATGCGGGAACAGCAGAGAGGAAAGATTCAGCGTGGTATGTTTTCCCGTTTTTTTCATCAGACGGAACAAGGGCAGATAATACAAACGGTTCACTGCCACAAAATTAGACAGTTCGCCCATGGTCACGCCGTCACATTCCTCAGACGGATCCAGTCCTGCACAGGGCGCATCCGGATTCAGGCGTACACCATCGTAGAGTTCACCGTAAAAGACCTGCGGTCCTTCACCGCGTTCCCGTTCCGCAGCCTGTTCTGCTTCTTCGGCTCGTTTTTCATCACGGCGCTGCTGTTTGATCTCAGCGGCGCGTTCCTTCTGCCAGCTTCCGCCCGATGCATGAAGCGCTTCATTCACACATTTTCCTGCCGAACGATAGCATTCCCGATGATATGGCGTTCCGCATTCCGGACAAACCACGATGTCTTCCGTTGCTTTTAGTTCTTCCTGACAAATCAGACATTTGCTGCCATCATAAGAAAGCACAATATCCCTCCATTCAGCTTTTCGGATCTTCAATGAAACATATTCGAATTATTATATCATGGATTCATGTTTTTTACAAGTCAAACGCAGGGAAATTCCCGAAATCTTCACCTTTTATACAGAAAGTGCTTTTCTCAGCACCGCATTTTCTGTCAGTCCTATGCGAAAAAATGATTTTTTTCAGCTTGCCGGAAAGTAGTATCTGCCCTTGTCTGCAAAAAATTCCGACAAAATTTCAAAAACCCCTTGCATTTTCTAAAAAAGTATGCTATAATATCAACGATAATTTTGTTTGAGCTTATGCCTCATAGAAAGGAATGTCTCAGTTATGAGTATTGTTGAAATTGTTGGCGGTATTTTTCTTTTGATTGCTTGCGTTCTGCTGATTTTCTTCTGCCTCATGCAGGATCAGAAGCAGGATCAGAATATGGCATCTGCCATTACGGGTACTACCTATGACTCCCAGTACAGCAAGAATGAGGGACGCACCAAGGAAGCCATCCTCAAAAAATGGACTGTTTGGCTGACTGTTCTGTTCTTCATCGCTACGCTGGTCGTTACCATCGTTCCCGTATATTTCGGTGAGTAATCGTTCCGTCTGAATTTACCGCCCTGTTCTCCTGCCGCATGGGGAACAGGGCGTATTTCGTATCCATGTATCCAACCAAAAGGAGGTGTGCGCTATGGCAAAGAAAATGAAAATCGGAAAACATAGCAAAACCAATAAAAAGAATATTCCAAAGATGCAGGAGCGCGAACCCGCTGCTGTCGGAAAAGTCAGTGCGGAAGCCATCGAAAGCTACTGCAATAAGATCACGACCTTCCTGCGAAAAGCAAACGGCAGACCACTTTCCCGTAAAGACCTGGCAGCAAAATGCCGCGGCAGAGGGCAGCGTGCCTATCTGCGTGCGCTGGAACAGCTCTCCAAACGAGGCATCATCGCAGAACGCCGCAGCGGATACGTTATAGCAGAAGCGGCGGGAATGTTCCGCGGTGTCATCACCATTTTGCACCGCACATTCGGCTATGCAGCCGCAGAGGATCAATCCCGCGAAAATGCGTCTAAAATCTTTATTCCCGGCAGAGAACTCCGCGGCGCACTCGTGGGAGATACTGTCCTTTTGCAGCCGATGGGCGAACGGGACGGTGTGCCGGAAGCCGTCGTGGTCACAGTCATTGAAGAAGCACAGCAGCAAATTGCAGGTGTGCTGACAGAGGATGGCGGAATGCTTCGCTTTCTGCCTGACACGCTCTGCCGTCAAACGCTGTTTATCACGAATCTGCAAGATTTTGATGGAGAAGTCGGTGACAAAGTGCTTGCTACGGTCGTCAAGCGCGGCAGCCGTCACAGTGAGCATCAGGTGCGTGTGGACGTGACACTTGGCAGCGCAGACAGCGCAAAAGCCTGCTGTGAAGCCATTGTTGCCGTCAGCGGCATTCCGACCGATTTTACCGATGAAGTATTGGAAGAAGCGGCAAAGCTGGAGGCGAAAGGCATCTCCGAAGCGGAACTGAACGGCAGACTCGACCTTCGTGATGCGCTGATCTTTACCATTGACGGCTTCGATGCCAAAGACCTCGACGATGCTGTATCCATCGAAAAAACAGCAGACGGCTATCGTCTGGGCGTGCATATCGCAGACGTTTCCCATTATGTCACGCAGGATTCTGCCCTTGACCGTGAAGCAATTTCACGCGGCACCAGTGTCTACTAC
The DNA here is from genome assembly GCA_045642925.1 of Oscillospiraceae bacterium. Lineage (GTDB taxonomy): Bacteria > Bacillota > Clostridia > Oscillospirales > Ruminococcaceae > Firm-04. The sequence goes on along the minus strand of JAZUJW010000031.1, from coordinate 10,473 downwards.
GCCGATCAGGTCATTCCGATGCTCCCGAAAAGCCTCAGCAACGGCATTTGTTCGCTCTTTCCTGATGTTGACAGACTTGCTTTCTCCGCCCTTATGGAACTTGACAAAAACGGTGAACTCGTCACCTTTGATTTCCGAAAAACGGTCATCCGTTCGCGTGTCAAGGGCGTTTACCGTGAGGTCAATGCCATTCTGGAAGGTACTGCCGATGCCGAGATCAACACAAAATATGCGGAAGTGCATGACGCACTCCTGCTGCTGAATGAACTGCGTGAAATACGTCTTGCCGCCCGTAAAAAGCGTGGTGCGCCATCGCTTGAAACCGAAGAAAGTGCGTTTCTGGTCGATGAAAACGGCATCTGCACCGACATTATTCCACGTACAAGAGGCTGCGGCGAGGAACTCATCGAAGAATGTATGCTGCTTGCCAACGAAGCAGCCGCGAAAACTGCGAAGCTGCGGCATTTGCCGTTTGTTTACCGTGTTCATGCCCTGCCGCCTGCCGAAAAAGCCGAACATCTTGCAGAAGCCCTCGACCGTCTTGGCATCGCGCACCCTGCCCTCGATTCTCCCAAACCGAAGGATTTCTCGAAAATCCTCGAAAATGTCGCGGATGACCCACTGAAATATGCAGTGCATCAGCTTGTCCTGCGCAGCATGGCAAAAGCGGAATATCAAACGGAAGCCATCGGGCATTTCGGCTTGGCGCTTGCCGATTACTGTCACTTCACTTCTCCCATCCGCCGCTATCCCGACCTTGCCATCCATCGCATCCTCTCCGCTGATATTGAATGTGGAAAGCTTGAATTCGCTGCGAAATTTGCACACGACGCTGCCTTTGCAGGTACGGTCACGGAACAGCGTGCCGTGCAGACTGAACGCGACTGTGAAGACTGCTATCGTGCGGAGTATATGCAGTCGCACATCGGGGAGATTTTTGACGGCATCGTTTCGGGTGTGACCGACTTCGGCATCTACGTCATGCTTGCCAATACCGCAGAAGGCATGATATCCATTGATGACCTGCCGAATGACGACTATGTGTATGACGGACTGTTCACGCTCTCCGCACTCGGCAGCGGCAAAAAGTACACCTACGGAATGCCGATGCGCGTGATTTGTACGCGGGCAAATGTTGGCAGCGGCAATATTGATTTTGCCCCTGCGGACGAAAAATAATGTCTTTTGCAATGCAAAAATTACAAATCTGTTTTCACTCTTTACATTTTCTGTATTTTGTGATATAATATAGAGTACGAATGACAAAAACAGGATGATGTTATGGAAATATACGTAAATGCTTCGAAAAGCTTTTTCGTCCCCGCAACCGTGGCTGACCATTTCCTTGGGCTTGCCACACATGACCAACTGAAGGTACTGCTTTACGTGCTGCGTCACCGCGAAGAAGCGCTGACGGATGCGGAAGTTGCGCGTGTCTGTAAGGTGCGTCCCGAAGCGGTCGAAGAAGCTTTGTGTTTCTGGCAGGATGTCAATGTACTGCAAAACAGCGAAAATACGACTGTTTCGTGTAATGTATCCGTGCATTCCGCACCTGTGCGGCAAAGGACACAGCCGACAACGTCCGTCGCTGCACCTGCCGCGGCAGAATCCGAAAAACCTGCCGCTGTTGCAGTGACATCGGCAAACTATCCGTTCATGCCGTCTGATGTCGCCGCACGTACCAAACAAAATCCGCAAATGGCTGAAATGCTGGAAGCGCTCCAGATGCTTCTCGGCAGAATACCGTCCCATACGGAACTGCGCAGTATCTTCTGGATGCACGAATACCTCGGACTTGCGCCCGATTTGCTGCTGATGCTGATTGCCTTCTGCATGGAGATCGACTGCTGTAATGTCCTCTATGTGGAGAAAGTTGCGCTCGAATGGCGTGAACGCGGCATCACTACCCACGAACTTGCCGATGCAGATATCACCAGACGCACGCAGTCACGAACCTTTACAGGCAAAATCATGCATCTGTTCGAAATGACGCGCCGTCCGACGCCGAAACAGCAGGTATTCATTGATGAATGGCAAAAGAACGGCATTTCGCTGGAACTGATTGAATATGCTTATCACAAAGGACGCGACAACAAGGACGACAAACTGAATTTCGGCTACATCAACGGGATTCTGAAACGATGGACGGAAAGCGGTGCGAAAACCGTTGCAGAAGCGGATGCCGCGGACAGTGCATTCTACGAGAAGCTGAGAAAACAGCAGCCCCAGCAGTCTGCATCTGCCCAGAAAAACGTCCAGCCCAAAAAAGAAACTTCCTATGACCTGAGCGAATTCGAAAAGCTCATGAATCAATTCTGATGATAGAAAGCGGTGAAACCGATGTACCAGCGTGAAGTTTATGATGAGGCGATCCGCCGCATCAAAGAACGCCGCAGAAATGCTCGCCTGACGCAGGAAATGCATACCGATGAGATCCACGAAAAACTTCCTGAAACCATCGAGATCGACAATCAGCTCCGCACCGCCTGCCTTTCAGTCCTGCAAATTTCGCATGACGGCACAGAGGAATCACGGCACAAGCGTATGCTTGAACTCCAGAAGCGCACCGAATCCGCTGATGCCATGCTGCGCAGTATCCTGACGGCAAACGGCTATCCCGCCGATTACCTTGATATCCACTACCGCTGTCAGCACTGCTGTGATACGGGCTTCGTCAACGGCTACCCATGCACCTGCCTCAAGCAGGAACTCGGCAGAGTCGGCGCAGAACGCATCAATGCACGCGCACAGCTTCGGCTTTGTACGTTCGATACTTTTTCTATTGACTATTACCGTACACTCCCACAGAACGAGTTCCTGTCCATGCAGAAGATTCTGCACGAATGCAAAGAATATGCTGCATCTTTCCATCGGAATGCGGGAAGCATCCTGATGATGGGAAAAACAGGACTCGGCAAGACGCATCTTTCGCTTGCCATTGCAGATTCCGTACTGAAAAAAGGATACTGCGTCATTTATGACAGTGCAGGCGCTTTGCTCCGCCGCATTGAACAGGAACAGTTCGGACGGACACCCGATGCCGCCGACACTGACACGCTCGGTCTGCTGCTGGAGTGTGACCTGTTGATTTTTGATGACTTTGGCACGGAATTTGATACCACCTTCTCCCGCAGTGCCATTTATACCCTCCTCAACGGACGGTTAAGTGCGGGAAAACCAACTATTATCAACACAAACCTGACGCACGCCGAAATCGAAGCACGCTACGGCGACCGCATTGTATCGCGGCTGTTCTCCACTTGTATCGGCATGGCGTTTCATGGTAATGACATTCGGCTGCAAAAACGAAAAGAATCGTTCCATTTGCAGTAACTCAAAGGAGGCTTCCGTTATGAATGAGCTGTCTATCTCGGATATTAATGCACAAGCTGCCGCATCCCCTGAATCTTTTGTCATCGACTGCGAAGCAGATTATGACAAAATGCTGCGAAACGTAGCGGACAGTCTGTGCCGTCACGGCAAAGAACGCCCCATTACCCTGATCGCAGGGCCTTCTGCATCGGGCAAGACGACGACCGCCCACCGCATCGAACAGATTCTGGATGCATGGGGCTTTGAAACACATACCCTTTCCATGGATAATTACTATGCGAGTGGTTCGAAAAACGAGCAGATCGTTGACCAGAACGGCAAACCTGATTATGAATCACCGCTGCGTCTGGACTTGGATCTGCTGAATACACAGCTTCAGCAGCTTGCCAAAGGCGAAGAAGTCGAACTGCCGCGCTTTGACTTTACAAAGCAGCAGCAGTGCAAATCAGGCAAAAAGCTCCGCCTCAAACGTGGTGAACTCATTATGATGGAGGGCATTCATGCGCTGAATCCTGAAGTCACGGGTTCTGTCCACGATGATTCCAGCAAGATCTATCTGAGTGTCCGTACCCGTATCACGGACGGCAACCAACGTCTGCATCCTTCCCTCATCCGTTTTGCCCGCCGTCTGCTGCGCGACCACCGTACCAGAGGCAGAAATCCGCTGGATTCCTGTAAGATGCTTGCCAGTGTTTCCCGCGGTGAAAATCTCTACATCATGCCGTATAAGCATTTTGCGGACTATGAACTGGATACGTTTTTGCCGTATGAACTGAGCATTTACCGTCCGCAGATTCTCGAAACGGTGCGCACGCTTGCGAAAGATGAAGCCGCAGTCGGTACGGATATCCCGCTGTTGCTTTCTTTCCTCGAAAAACTCCAGCCGATGGATGATCCTGCATGGATTCCCGATATCTCGGTCATTCGTGAATTTATCGGCGGTACGGCACTCTTTCAGGAATGAAGCCGTTTGCGGTCTGCTTTTCAGGGCATCGGCATCTGGACTTTGCAGATGAACGGCTGCGGGGTGTCGTTGAGAGTATGCTGTTATGCGAAATTCGTGCAGCCATTGCGGATGGTGCAAATCGTTTTTATACGGGCATGGCTGTCGGCGTGGATCTGATGGCGGCAGATTTGGTGCTGGAGGAGCAGAAACTGCATCCGACACTGGAATTGACAGCTGTTCTTCCATATCCGAAACAGCCGCCGCGCATCGCAACGCCGCAGTCCGAAGCGTATGAGCGCATTCTTGCGGCAGCAAATGAGGTCATTTGCGTTTGTCCGCAATATCGGAAAGACTGCTTTCGTATCCGCAATCAATATATGATAGACCATAGCGAACGGTTGATCGCCGTTCTGCGTGATCTCCAATCGGGTACGGGACGGACCGTACACATGGCGAAGCGCCGTGGGCTCCTTGCCCGCATCATTGACATCAATCAGGTTGAAACGCTGCTTTGCGGCGACAATGCGGAGCGTTCTCCGCAGGCTATAGAAAGGAATTTTACATTATGACTGCATCTAAAGCAAAAGGCTATCGGAAATTTTTCAGACGGCGCAAGAGAAAAATCGGCACAGTGGCAATTCCGTTTCTGCTGACAATTCTGATTGCGACGGCGGTATTTGGAAGTATTGCAAGATACTATTACAAGCGGCTGACGAAATCCGAATACTCCTTGGAAACCATGCCTGCTGCAACGGAAAGCATCACCGAAAATGATGTCAACAATCTCCTTTTCATTTTCACACCTGATGATTCTGTCCGCAAAATGGTGGTCATGCTTCTGCATTTCGACCCGATTCGCAGAACAGAACACTGCATCGGCATCCCTATCAATATGCTGATTTCGCACAATGACAAGCAAATCACGGTAGAACAGTGCGCGAAAACGTATGACCCGACTACACTTTGTGAATCGCTCTCCGCAACACTTGGTCAGACGATCGACCGTTATGTTTGCATGGACAGTGAGGGCTTCCAGAAAATCGTTTCGATTTTCGGTACGGCAACGGTCATGGTGACCATCAGCGATTACGGTCTGTATCCGAAGGATGTATCGCAGAATATTGATACGGAACAGTTGGAAACGCTCATCACCAGCAACAAGTTCTATAATGAATCCGAGCGCACTGCTACGATTGGCTCAGCGATCTCTTCGCTCATCAATCATGGTAATTTCGAGCGTATTTCCAACAATCTGGATTCCTATTTCAATACCTTCCTGGGTGCAACAACGACGAATGTTGCCGCATCGGATTTTGCGGATCATAAGCACGCAATTTCGTTCATGTTCCAGAAAACGATCATTTTCCCGGCAAAGACGCTGACGCTGGCAGGAGTCGAGAATGAACGCGGTGAATTTGTCCTGCATGAAGGTTTCCCTGCGGCGCTTGATACAGCGTTCAGCAACCGTATTGGTGACCCGTTGACAGAGGAACAGGCGAAGCTTGGTCTGGAATCGGATGAGTCCAGTGAAGGCATCACGACAACAGCACAGGCGGTTGTGACGACCACGACTGCTGCATCGACGACCGAAACGACTTCGACCGCTTCGTAAAAATACCGTTATTCCGGTATTCCTGAACGCAAACAGTCCGAAACAACAAAGAAAGGCAAGAGAAATGGTTCATACCATTCTCTTGCCTTCTTTTGTCAGTAAATCGTTACGGTCGCTGTCACAGTGCGGTTCGTTTCCGTCAGCAAATGCTGGGCATTCATCGTCAGTACCGGTGCGCCTGTAACATCAAAACATACCGGCAGTAATCTTGTGTGCCGGCATGGATCATACAACGGATCAGATGCGTATGTTCCACACTTCTTCGATGCGTGCGTATCCGGTCTTGCATGATACACCAGCAGCAGCACACCATTCTCATCGACAACAAAACTATTGTGTCCCGGCCCTGATTCCCCGATCAGATTCGCCGTCTGCAATACAGGATGGTCAAGTTTCGTCCAACTCTTGATGTCCATTAAGTTCGCGTCTGCATTCGCTTCCATGCGTCCGACACAATATTCCGAACCCGTGCCGGATGCAGAGAAGAACAAATACACTTTTCCATTCGCTTTCAGTACACTCGCGCCTTCATTGACTCGATTGTTCACCAGTTCCCAATTATATTCGGGTTTGGTCAGCATAATGGCTTTCGAGGTCAGCTTCCATGGTTCTGACGGATTGATCTCTGCCATGAACAGGGAAGAATCGCCTTTGATTTCTGCCCAGATGACATAGTGTTTTCCGCCGCATTCAAAATAGGTCATGTCCAGCGAAAAACTTGTGAACGCATCCTTATCGCCATTCGATGCCTGCATCTGTCCGCATTCTGTCCATGTTCCGTTGTAGGGGTCTCCATCGCATTTCAGTACATAAGGACGAATTGCCCAGATGTCACTGCTTGCGCCTGCCGCAAAGTAGATATACCATGCACCGCCGATATAATGCATTTCAGGTGCCCAGATGTGTTTTGCCATGATGCCGGAGGAATGTGCTTTCCAGATGGTTTTTTCTTCTGCACTGGCAAGTCCTGCTACGGTCTTGCTTCTGCGGAGAATAATGCGGTCATAGCCCTTGTCTACACTGCCGTATGCAGGATAGGACGCGGTAAAATAATAGTATCCGTCTGCACCTTTGGTCATGAACGGGTCGGCACGTTCCGTAATAAACGGGTTGTCATATGCAGGTGTCTGCACTTTGCCTGTGATTTCATAGGTTCCTGCCTTGGCATTTGAGAGCGCGGCAGTCTGTGCGGCATCCCATGTAACACCGAGTGAAAGGGAACTGCCGTCTGTGTACTGCGCCTGAATGGTCTGCGGCAGTGTTACTGTTTCGCCCTGTTTTGCAGAAACGCTGACTGTTTCCATACCTGAATTGAATGCTGTGACTGCGCTGGAAGGATATGCGGCAGTCAGTGCGCGGTACTGTGCCGCGGTAATGGGAATGACATAACCATGACGCGGCGTGAAGTCAAAACTGTACGCATTGCGGCTGACGGTTGTGAAATTCGTGAAATCCGTGGTTTCCTGCATGACGTAGTAGCCATCGCCGTAAGCATCGGACATCATCACCCAGCGGTTTGTGCCAATGATGTTGTAGATGTTCGGGCCTTCCACACCGAGAGAACCTTCTGAAACCTGCTTCACTTCGGTATATGGGCCGTTGGCATGGTCTGCGGTCGCAAGATAGATGCGTTTGTTGGTTTCATTTTTGTAGTACATATAGTATTTTCCGTTCTGGAAAATGATGTCGCTGTCGATGGCATCATTGCCATTGGCAGGTGCAAAGAGTAACGTTGGCGCGGAGTCAAGCGTTTTGAGGTCGCGGCTGTATGCATAATACATCACAGTGCGGTCATCAATGCCTGGGACTCTTGCCGCATAGTAGATCATGTAGGAATCTTTATCGGCATCGTAGATCGCTTGTGGTGCCCATGCACGGTCTGCACCCATCATGGACGGATACTTATTGGCAATTTCGATTTGGTATTCATCAAACCAATGTACCAGATCGGTCGATTTTGCAGAGAGCAGATGGCGGTTGCTTGACCAGCCGAGTGAAGATTTCATATCGGTCGCAAGGAGATGATACAGTCCGTCCTCGCCTTTGAAAATATAGGGGTCACGCAGACATTCTGTGCCGACACCCGATTTCCAGACGGATTTTCCGCCGTTGAGGGCATTGAAATGGTAGCCGTCCAGACTGACTGCATAGGAAAGCTGTTCCTGTTCTGGTGCGTTGCCGAGAAAATAGGCGAACAGGTATGCAACATTTTCCTGCTGATATGGGATATCACAGAAAGCAGAATAGGAGGCAGGAACTTGTCCTGTCAGAATGGCAGACAGAACGGAAGCATCCTGCGTATTGGCACTGCCGTCACCATTCATATCAGCGATGGCGGCAAGGTTTGTGTCCATGCCATGCATAATGCCGTATTTGAGTAAAACGAAGTCATGCACTGTGAGCTGTCCGTCAAAATTCAGATCGCCGCGCAGATAGGAATAGGCATTGTTGACAGGACGAATATAGAATTTCTGTCCTTCGCCCGCCCAGTAATTCCATTGGTCGATGACCGCACCATCCTCATAGCTGATATCGTAAACGTCGATGGTGGTATTCAGGGAGAGGGAGCATTCTGCAACGATGTTCCATGCGTCATCGGTTTGTCGGAACAGGAAGCGTTGTGCGGAAGAATTTTTGTCTTCTGCCAGTAAAATGGCGTTGCCGTTTTCGCCGCTGCCGTTGTCAACTGTCCAGACCATATTATGATCGGAAGCCATGCAGATCTTGCAGAAGCCGTCACCTGCATCCTGAATGAACCATTGCTGATTGGATTGCCCATTGTCTGCCCATTGGATCAGGGAATTGGAATCGGTGGCTGTGAGGTATTTTCCGCTCAGACGCACCATGATGGAATAAGTGGTATTTGCAAGGATTTCGGGCTGACTGCACACAATGGGGCAGGAGAGTTTTGTGGGAATGTCAGCGGCTTGTGCGGGAGGCGGAGTCATCGGACATTGCGAAAGGAAAAGCGCGAAAGCGGAGAAGGTGCTGAGGAACGCGGATTTTTTTTTCATGTATGTACCCCCAATTTTATATATAGAATCAATAGAAACAGAATAGCATAATTTTGATGAAATGTCAATTCTTTTTCTTGATATTTTTATGCAGAAAAGGAATGAATTCTTTTCGCATTTGCATCCCCATGAGCGTAGAACCGTATGCGTTTCTGCATTCTTTTTGAAGAATACTTGCATTCCGCCTGAAGATATGCTACAATAAAGGCAACATATCTCAGAAAGGATTTTTTGTCTATGAAATGGCTGATTGCCTCCGACCTGCATGGTTCTGCATTCTACACTGAAAAACTTCTCGCACAGTTTCAGGCAGAACAAGCTGACCGAATGCTTTTGCTCGGTGATTTGCTCTACCATGGCCCGCGCAATGACCTGCCGACCGAATATAACCCGAAAGCGGTGATTGCGATGCTGAATCCGTTGGCAGACAGTTTGCTTTGTGTTCGCGGCAACTGTGATGCAGAGGTTGACCAGATGGTGTTATCCTTTCCCATTCTTGCGGATTACGCAGTGCTGCCCATTGGTAAAAAGCTTATATATGCCACGCATGGACATATTTTTCATAAGCAATCTCCGCCGCCGCTGCGTGCAGGGGATATTCTGCTGCATGGACATACACATATTCCAGCTTGTGAACCATTTGCAGAGCAGTATTATTTGAATCCGGGTTCTGTTTCCATTCCGAAAGAACAAACGCCGCACAGTTACATGATTCTGGAAAACGACACATTCATATGGAAGACTTTGGACGGTAAAAAATACAAGGAGTTTACAATATGAGCAGCCGTGAAATTGAAGGCATGACCGTTGACATTATCCGTTCCAATCGAAAGACCATTTCGCTGGGCATTACGCCGAGAGGCGGAATTTATATGCGTGTCCCGTTACATACGGCGGAGCATGAGATTGATGCATTATTCCGGCAGCATCAGGGGTTTATACGGAAGCAGCTTGCGAAACTGCATCGTTGTGATTTACCGCCATATTCGCCGCAGGAGCTTTCGGCACTTGCGGAGAAAGCCGCGAAACTGATTCCGTCGCGTGTGGCATATTATGCAGAGAAGCTTGGGGTATCCTATGGGAAAATCACGATTCGGTGTCAGAAGACGAAATTCGGGAGTTGTTCGTCGAAGGGAAATTTGAATTTCAATTGTCTGTTGGCAGATATGCCGTTAGCGGTACTGGATTTTGTGGTAGCGCACGAGATATGCCATCGTTTGGAGATGAATCATTCTGTGCGGTTTTACACACATTTAGAGAAGATTTGTCCGGATTACCGAGAGCATGACCAATGGCTGAAGCAGCATGGGAGTGCATATATATTCAGGGCGATGACATAAGAAGAATGCTTTTTCTTGAGGATTTCAGCGGAAATTGAAAGCACCTCCTGCACCCAATCATGAGGAGTCCAGAGGGAATTGATTCCCTCTGGACTTCGCGATTTTTTGAAAAAAAACGAGTAAAACTTTAGGCAACACCGCACAGAGCTGGTGGTACAGATGCGCAGTCAAATTTTTCGTCAGATTGTACAGAAATGACGCCGCTGGGCTGACGCCCAGCAAGGAATT
>JAZUJW010000030.1:0-35881 GCA_045642925.1 Oscillospiraceae bacterium | reverse complement strand
CTTGAGAAGTCCAGAGGCGGCGCCCCCGGTGCAGTCGGTGAATGGAGGGCTTTATGTCGGGAGTTGTTTTGCAATTTCCTCTGCATTCGTTCATTCCCCGACAGAACTGGAGTGGAAACCACAGGAGAGGGGAAGAAGCTCCCAAACAAGTTGGTCGCATTCTCCCCCTCTCCTAAGGTTTCCCTCCAGACTTCCCCTTCCTTATCTCACCCTCTTTTATTCGGCGCTATCTTTTTATCAGGAGAATCTTTTTATTGAGGAGTCCAGAGGGAATCATTCCCTTTGGCGAAGTCCAGAGGCGGAGCCTTTGGTCGCGCCCCGCAGAGCGCGAAACACTCTTTTCGGCCAGCTAATCAGGAAGGGGTTTCCCTCCAGACTTCCCCTTCCTTATCTCACCCTCTTTTATTCGGCGCTATCTTTTTATCAGGAGAATCTTTTTATTGAGAAACTCGGAGGCAGAGCGCAAAATATCCCTAAATATAGGAGGAGAATATGATTTACGATTTTGATACTGTTTCTTCGACAAATGATGTTTTGCAGGAGATGGCGGAACAAGGTGCGCCGGAAGGTACGGCAGTGATTGCACGGCATCAAACAGCAGGCAGAGGCAGAATGGGACGCAGTTTCTATTCGCCTGCCGATACCGGAATGTACCTGAGCATTCTGCTGCGACCTGCTATGCCGCCGCAGGATGTGCTTTCCATTACGCCGATGGCAGCCGTGGCGGTCGCGGATGCGGTCAAAGAAGTCACGGGCATTGATGCAGGCATCAAATGGGTAAACGATTTATTCTATCATGGCAGAAAATTTTGCGGGATTCTGGCACAGTCCAAGAGCGCAGAGGACGGCACATCGCTTGCCTATGTGCTGCTTGGTATCGGCATCAACCTTTCTGCGCCGCAAAACGGTTTCCCGTCTGATTTACAGGAAATTGCAGGGGCGCTTTATGATACCGCATCACCCGTCACGCCCGAAATGCTTGCCCACGCCGTTCATGCACACGTCATGGACGAATACACGCATCTGCATGAAAAGCACTACCTCAAACCATATCGTGAACGCCTCTGTATGCTCGGAAAACCCATTCTTGTTGCGGAACAGGATGTCGTGCGGGAAGCCGTTGCACTGGAAGTAGACGATGACCTGCGGCTGCTGGTGCGATACGAAAACGGCGAAACTGCATGGCGCTCTACCGGTGAGATACGAATTCGCACGAAATAACCGAAAAATTACTTTTTTTGCAAAAAAAGACTTGCCTTTTATTTCAAGATGGTGTATAATAGTATTCGTATGCAATATTTTGATTGGGAGGTCTTTTCATGTTTCCAGTTCCAATGATGCTGGCGGAAAAAATTCTGCACGGCACAGAAAAAATGTCCGGCGCGGAAATCGCTTCGATGACGATCATCGGTCTTGCAGTTGTATTTTCAGGTCTGCTGATCCTCGTTGTGTTTCTGAATATTTCGGGCAGTTTCTTCAAGAAATCCAAGCAGCCCGCAGCGGCAAAACCTGCCCCTGCACCAGTGAAACCTGCAGCGCCCGCTCCGAAAAAAGCGGCATCGCCTGCACCAGCCAAAGCCCCTGCATCGGAGGATGACGATGAAGTGGTCGCTGTGATCTCTGCTGTGGTCGCCGCCATGAGCGCCGCAGACGGAAAACAGTACAAGATTCGCAGTGTCAAACCCGTGACACGCGGCGGCGGCAGTGGCCGTTCCGCATGGGCACAGGCTGGCATTCATGATGCGACAAGACCGTTTTGAGTCAAGATTTTGAAAGTGAGGGTTCACCGAAATGGGCGAAGTGCTGAATTTTATAACAAACACCATCGGCGGTCTGTGGAATGACAGCGGCTTGAATGCGCTGTTCTCTGCGGGCGGCTGGAAAAACCTGATTATGATTCTTGTTTCCTTTGTGTTTATGTACCTTGCGATCGCAAAGGAATTCGAACCGCTTCTTCTGCTGCCGATTTCCTTCGGTATGCTGCTGACCAACCTGCCGATGGCAGAAATGTATCACCCTGACCTTTGGGTGCTGGTCGATGGTCATGTGGACTACGGCCCCGTACTCAGGGAAGGCGGTCTGTTGGATATCCTTTATCTGGGCGTTAAATTGCAGCTTTATCCGCCGCTGATTTTCCTCGGCATCGGCTGTATGACCGACTTCTCGCCGCTGATTGCAAACCCCAAGAGCTTTCTTCTGGGCGCAGCAGCACAGGGCGGTATCTTCTTCACATTCGTTTGTGCAGGTATTCTCGGCTTCACTGCCGCAGAAGCAGGCTCCATCGCCATCATCGGCGGTGCAGACGCCCCGACTGCCATTTACGTTTCCACCAGACTGCTTTCGGGCGGCGGTGCAATTACCACGGGCAATATCGCACTTGCTGCATATACATATATGGCGCTCGTGCCCATCATTCAGCCGCCGATCATGCGTGCGCTGACCACCAAAGAGGAGCGCTCTATTAAAATGGAACAGCTTCGTACTGTTTCCAAAACCGAAAAAATCATTTTTCCGATTGCTGTTACCATTATCGTTTCGCTGCTGGTTCCGTCCGCAGCACCGCTGGTCGGTATGCTGATGTTCGGCAACCTGCTGAAAGAATCGGGTGTGGCTGCCCGTCTGATCGACACCGCACAGAATGCCCTCATGAACATCATCACCATTTTCCTCGGCATTTCCGTTGGTGCGACCACACAGGCTGACCAGATCATCAACCTCAAATTCGGCGGCGTTATGCTGCTGGGTGTCATCGCATTCTCGCTTGGTACTGCCTGCGGTATCCTGTTCGGCAAGATCATGTGTGCTGCGACCAAGGGCAAGGTCAACCCGCTGATCGGTTCAGCAGGCGTTTCTGCTGTTCCGATGGCAGCTCGTATTTCCCAGAAAGTCGGTGCAGAAACCGATCCGACCAACTTCCTGCTGATGCACGCCATGGGCCCGAACGTCGCAGGTGTTATCGGTTCTGCGGTTGCAGCAGGTGTACTGCTGTCCGTCATCGGCTGATGCAAAAGACGTAAATATATCCCCAATCGACATGAAAGCGGGGTGAATCGACGACCTCGATTCGCTCCGCTTTTTCGTTCAAACCCCAATCATTCAGAAGCGGAGGTTTCTCAATTATGAAAGAGTATCCAATCGTTGATTCCGTCGAAAAACTGGAAGCACGCCTCGCACTGGTTCGTCAGGCACAGGCAGAATATGCCACTTTTTCACAGGAAAAAGTCGATGCCATCTTCCGTGCAGCAGCCCTTGCCGCAAACTGTGCCCGCATCCCGCTTGCAAAAATGGCAGTGGAAGAAACAGGCATGGGCGTGGTGGAGGACAAAGTCATCAAAAACCATTTCGCATCCGAGTATATCTACAATGCCTACAAGGATACCAAAACCTGCGGCATCCTTTCCCGTGATGCATCTTTCGGCACAATGCAGGTCGCAGAACCGCTGGGCGTGATTGCCGCTGTCATCCCTACGACCAACCCCACCTCCACTGCTATTTTCAAAACGCTCATTACGCTCAAAACCCGCAACGGTATTGTCATTTCGCCGCATCCCCGCGCAAAGAAATCTACCATTGAAGCGGCAAAAATCGTGGCAGAAGCCGCTTATGCGGCAGGTGCTCCTGAAGGGTTGATCGGCTGGATCGACGTGCCTTCGCTTGATATGACCAACCTTATCATGAAAGAGGCGGACATTATCCTTGCGACCGGCGGCCCCGGCATGGTCAAAGCGGCGTATTCCAGCGGAAAACCTGCACTTGGTGTCGGCGCGGGCAATACCCCTGCCATCATTGATGATACGGCGGACGTGGTGCTTGCGGTCAATTCCGTCATTCACTCCAAAACATTCGACAACGGCATGATTTGCGCCTCCGAACAATCTGTCATCGTGCTGGATAAGGTCTACAAGGCGGTCAAGGCAGAATTTCAGGCACGGGGCTGTTACTTCCTGCAAGGAGAAGAACTCGACAAAGTGCGCAAGACCATCATTATCAATGGCTCTGTCAATGCGAAGATCGTTGGACAGAGCGCATTCCGCATCGCACAGCTCAGCGGCGTGACCGTCCCCGAACAGACGAAAATTCTCATCGGTGAAGTGGAAAGTGTTGACATCACCGAAGAATTTGCGCATGAAAAGCTTTCTCCCGTGCTTGCGATGTACCATGCCAAAAACTTTGATGATGCCGTGGCAAAGGCAGAGCGCCTGATCGCAGACGGCGGCTATGGTCACACCTCCTCCGTTTACCTCAATGTCATGACCGAACAGGCAAAAATCGACCACATGGCAGAAACCATGAAAACCTGCCGTATTCTCGTCAATACCCCTTCATCACACGGCGGCATCGGTGACCTTTATAACTTTAAACTGAAGCCTTCTCTGACGCTTGGATGCGGTTCGTGGGGCGGAAATTCCGTTTCCGAAAATGTCGGCATCAAGCATTTGCTGAATATCAAAACAGTCGCAGAGAGGAGAGAAAATATGCTCTGGTTCAGAACACCGCAGAAAGTCTACATGAAAAAAGGCTGTCTGCCGGTCGCACTCGATGAACTCGGTGCAGTCATGGGCAAAAAACGCGCATTCATTGTGACAGACAGCTTCCTGTTCAAGAATGGCTACACGAAATGCATCACCGACAAACTCGATGAAATGGGCATTGTTCACGAAACCTTCTTCGATGTCGCCCCTGACCCGTCCCTTGCTTCTGCACAGGCAGGCGCAAAGACAATGACTGCATTCGAACCTGACTGCATTATTGCCATCGGCGGCGGTTCTGCAATGGATGCCGCAAAAATCATGTGGGTGCTGTATGAACATCCCGAAGCGGACTTCATGGACATGGCAATGCGCTTCTGCGATATCCGCAAGCGTATCTACACGTTCCCGAAAATGGGCGAAAAGGCTTACTTTATTGCGGTACCGACCTCTGCGGGCACAGGCTCGGAAGTCACGCCGTTTGCGGTCATTACCGATGAACAGACGGGCATCAAGTACCCGCTTGCCGATTATGAACTCCTGCCGAATATGGCAATCGTGGACGCTGACCTCATGATGAATGCACCGAAGGGGTTGACTTCCGCGTCGGGTATTGATGTTGCCACGCACGCACTGGAAGCTTACGCTTCGGTCATGGCAACCGATTTCACGGACGGTCTGGCGATTCGTTCTTTGCAAATGGTCTTTGAATATCTCCCACGATGCTACAATGACGGCGCACATGACCCTGTTGCACGCGAAAAAATGGCACACGCAGCAACCATGGCAGGCATGGCATTTGCGAATGCATTCCTTGGTGTCTGCCACTCGATGGCGCACAAACTTGGTGCTTTCCACCACATTCCGCACGGCGTTGCGAATGCGCTGATGCTGGAACAGGTGATTCGTTTCAATGCGGTGGAAGTACCGACCAAAATGGGAACATTCCCGCAGTACACGCATCCGCACACGCTTGCCCGCTATGCGGAAGTTGCGTCTGCGTTCGGCATGAAGGGCAAGACCGATGCGGATAAGATGGAGTCGCTCATTGCCGCCCTCAATACGCTGAAAACGCAAATCGGCATCCCGAATTCCATCAAGGAATGGGGCATTGATGAAGCAGACTTCCTTGCACGGCTCGATGATATGACAGAACAGGCATTTGATGACCAATGCACAGGCGCAAATCCGCGCTATCCGCTGATGTCGGAAATCAAACAGATGTATCTCAACGCTTATTACGGCGATAATACGAAAACGGTGTAAAAGGAGGCTTTTCCAATGTCATTGAACAACGACCAGATCATTGCAGTTCGTCCGAACAAGGTCATTTACCGTGAGGGTGATACCGTCCTGAAGGTTTTCGGTGCGGAATATTCCAAGGCACTCGTCCTGAATGAAGCGCTGAATCAGGCGCGTGTGGAGGAAACAGGACTGAACATTCCTCGTGTTCTGGAGGTTCTGCTGGTAGAAGATAAATGGGCGATCCGCAGCGATTTTATTGAAGGCGAAACGCTCCAGCAGCTTATGAAAGAACATCCGGAACAGCGCACGGAATACCTCAAACAGTTTATCGAACTGCAAATGCTGATTCACTCGAAGCGTGCGCCGCTGCTGACGAAACTCAAGGATAAAATGAACCGCAAGATCTCGGATTCTGATTTTGATGCAACGACACGCTATGAACTGCATACCCGTCTGGAGGGCATGAAGAAACACGCGAAGGTTCTGCACGGCGATTTCAACCCTTCCAATGTCATCATTCGTCCTGACGGCACACCGTTCATCATTGACTGGGCACACGCCACACAGGGCAATGCTTCCGCAGACGTGGCAAGAACGTATCTGTTCATGAGTCTGTCCGGCGATGAAAAGCTGGCGAACGAATATCTGCATCTGTTCTGCAAAATGTCGGATACCGCATTGCAGTACGTGCAGTCGTGGATGCCGATTGTGGCGGCATCGCAGTCGGTCAAGGGACATCCCGAAGAACAGGATTTTCTTGCCCGTTGGGTCAACGTGGTAGATTATTCCTGATGCACCACCCCGCATAGAATGTGATTGGGGAAACAAAGCAGGCATTCGTGAGCGCTTCACGGATGCCTGTTTTTTTGCTGTATGATTTACGGGTTGCATTTTCCAGCGTTGTATGCTATAATAAATGCATGGCATTGGCAGTGCTATGCCGAAACATGGAACCTTGATGGAGGAAATTTCAATGCAATGGGCGCTTTTGACGCTGCTGGTCGTGCAGCTTTTTCTGACTGCGTTTCTGCTGTACCACATTCTGACAAAGAAAACAGACAGCGGTAATATCCGCGATGCTGTCCGCAGTGAGATCAGTACATCCCAAAAAGAACTGCGGGAGGAATTGGCGAATACAACACGCCAAAGCATACAGACGATGGGTGACAGCCTGCATACGCTTCAGAAGGAAACTGCGCAGACACAGTCCGAACGCCTTACCGTGATGCGGGAACAGCTCGTCAGTCAGCAGGCACAGTCCGAGAAAACGGTCAGCCGACAATTGCAGATGATGGAACAGCGCTTGCAGACCTTGGAAGCTACCAATGAGCAAAAGCTGGAAAATATCCGCAATACAATGGCGCGGCAGCTGACAGTCATTCAGGAGGAGAACCGCAATAAGCTGGACAGCATTGAACATACCGTCAGCGATAAGCTGGACAGCCAACTGACCAAATCATTCAAGCTGGTCAGTGAGCGTCTGGAACAGGTCTACCAGAGTCTTGGCGAGATGCAGTCGATTTCCAGCGGCATCGGTGACCTCAAAAAGGTTCTGAGCAATGTCAAAACACGCGGTATTCTGGGTGAAATCCAGCTTGGGAGCATTCTGGAAGAGATCCTTGCCCCTGAACAGTATGCGCGTGAGATCCCCACGATTCCTGACAGCCGCAATCATGTGGAATTTGCGGTGAAACTGCCGGGCGTGGAGGATGATACCCCTGTATACCTGCCGATCGATTCCAAATTCCCAGCCGATCCGTACACTGCATTGCAGACAGCATATGAAAGCGGCGAGAAGGCACAGATCGAAGCGGCAAAAAAAGCACTTGCAGCTGCGGTGAAAAAAGCAGCGGGCGATATTCGGGAGAAATATGTCTGCCCGCCATACACAACCAATTTCGGCATCCTGTTTCTGCCGTTCGAAGGATTGTATGCCGAAGTGGTCAACAGCGGACTTGTTGAAACATTGCAGCGTGAATACCATATCACCATTGCAGGGCCGTCCACGATGGCTTCTATGCTGAATTCCCTGCAAATGGGTTTCCGTACTCTTGCCATTCAGAAGCGTTCGAATGAAGTGTGGCAAATTCTGACTTCGGTCAAAAGCGAATTCGGCACGTTTGGTGAGGTGCTGGAAAAAGCACAGAAACATATCCGTATGGTAGATGACGACCTTGAAAAACTCATTGGTACAAGGACAAAACAGATAAACAAAAGCCTTGACCGCATTGAATTGCTTGAAGAAAAATAAAAAGAGCATACAGGCAGCACCGCACAAGTCCGTTTGACGGTGCATCTGTAAAAGAAATGAGAGTGCGTCCATTGCAGCTTTGCAGGGGACGAGAGGAGAAGGAATACCATGAAAAAGCGCAAGATTATCGGTGTGGTTGCCGCAGAGGCAAGCAGTATCGAACAACGGCAGATTCTGAACGGCATTCTGACAGCGGCACAGCAAAAAAATGCAGATACGGTGATTTTCACCAATATCTACAATTCTTACTACGCAAATTCTGATTTGTACTGTGAGAACCGTATTTATGAAATGGTGCGGTCACAGGAATTGGATGCCATTATTATGATCGCGGAGTCATTTGTGGATGATCGACTGCGTCAACAAATATTTGATTTGATCAGCGAACGGAAGGATATTCCGTTGGTTGCGATTTCGACAGATATCCCGCAGCTTCATTCCCCCAACACGACATTTCTCAATGCAGGTGATTCTAATGATATGTATGATATCGTGTGTCATCTGATCGAGGAACACGGCTATCAGGAAATTGACATTCTGACAGGGCCGATTGACAATGAAGCTGCTGCTTTGCGTGTGGCGGGCTATCGGCGGGCACTGAATGCCCATCATATCCCGTTTGACGCTGCGCGGGTACATTACGGTAATTTCTGGACGAATTCTGGCGAAGAACTCGCAAAGCAATATCTGGACGGCGTTTATCCATTGCCGCAGGCAATTGCCTGTGCCAATGACCACATGGCGTTTGGTATTCTGGATGTATTTGCGGCGAATAATGTCCGTGTGCCGGAGGATGTTGCTGTCACGGGCTATGAAAATGTGCAGGAGCGTATTTTTCATACACCATTGCTATCCACGTATCAGCGCAATCGGTTTGCGATCGGCGTGGAAGCAGTGAATATTCTGCTGCAAAAACAGAGCAAAGAGCGATGGGAACCGCCGTGCGGCGAATGGGTGCCGGGCAGAAGCTGCCCCTGCAAGGTCACATCGCATGACCTGCACACGGAAATGGAGGGCATCCGTACACAGCAGACCTACAATCAGTGGAGTTTGTTCAGTACCATGGAAATGAAGCTGACACAGTGCAGTACACTGGAAGAATTTCTCTATACGCTGGGAAATTATCAGTTCATGGTACGCTATTCAACGGACATTATCGTTTGCCTGTATGATAACTGGTATACGCAGGCAGGCGGTCAGATCAATGACCGCATGACCTTCCGCAGTGTGGTGGAATGGATGCGTTCACAGCCGACGAAAGCAGGATTGCCCTATCATTTGTCTGATTTGCTGTATGGAGAAGCGGCGGGCTACTATTATACGCCGTTGTTTTTCCATAAGCGTTTGCTGGGCATGATCGTATTGCGGTATGACCGTCCTGATTGTTATGATGTAATTTACCGTAACTGGCTGAAAGCGGTTTCAAATGGTCTTGAATTTCTGCGCATGAAGAATGATATTCAGTATTTGATGCAGTGTCAGAGTCTTTCGGAGTCGTATGATACGGTCACGGGGCTGTATTTGCGTCATGCGCTTTTGCGGGAACTTGCGGCTGCGGCTGCGCACGCAGATGAGCAGACGGATTTGTTTTTGCTGGTGATTCGTGAAAATCGTCATGTGTTGGATCTGCATTTGCAGAGTGAAACTGAAAAAATACGGTCATCACAGGCGATTGCCGCCTGTATGCGGTCGATACAATCGGAGCATTCGGAATACCTTGCGATTCCTGCGGACAATGTATATTTGTTTGCGGGTGTTGGGACGTACTCGAAGCAGAAGCAGGAGCAGTTGATGGACAGGCTGCGCACGATGCTGCTGCACTCATCGGATTGTTTTGCGGATTCGACACCGGAGACATATTTGCTGGTACCGCGGATCTGCAAGCTGCACGGGGTACAGCTTTCGGAGCAATTGAGTTCACTGATGGAGGAAGCGGAATCGAAGCTGATGAATCAGATACCGCTTTCGGCGGATACGTTACAGTTTACGAGATTGCGGATGCAGCTTTATCATCAGACGCAGGCGCCGCCGACGACGGATGAATGCTGTCGAAAGTTTTGTTTTAGTGAGGGATATTTTCGTGCGCGGTACAAGTCGCTGTATGGGATTAGTTTTCATCAGGATTGTATACGGGCGAAGATATACTATGCGAAGTATTTGCTGTTGACGAGTTCGGCATCTGTATCGTCGATCGCACAGCAATGCGGGTATCGGGAGGACAATTATTTTCTGCGGCAATTTCGGAGTGAAACGGGCATGACGCCGAAGCAATACCGAAAGATGGAAGCATAAACGGGCGCATCCCGCACCCAATCATGAGGAGTCCAGTACCCGATTGAAAGAAAAAGAGGCAAGAGATATGGTTTATACCATTCTCTTGCCTTTCTTTATTTATGTTGGGTACGACACGAGGGGAAACCCCTTCCTGATTCGTTGTAAGGAAACAGGGGCGTTTCGCGCTCTGCGGTGCAGACTGCTTGCAGTCTGTTGGCGTCCAGAGGCGCTGCCTCCGGACTTCGCCAAAGGGAATGATTCCCTTTGGAATCCTCATGATGGGGCGCAGGATGCGCTCTTTGACACTCATTCTTCAGCAGGCGCTTGCGTCTGCGGCGGATCCGTCTTTGGCGGATCAGTTTGCGGCGGATCCGTCTGCGGCGGGTCTGTCTGCGGCGGATCTGTCTGCGGCGGTTCCGTTTTCGGCGGTTCCGTCGGCGGCGCTGTCGTCACAACCGGCGGTGCCGTCGTATTCGGTGCAGTCGTAACAGGCGCTTTCGTCGTCTGCGTCACTGCCGCTGTCGTATTGGTCTTCGTCGTTGTTGTCTTCGACTTGGTCGTCGTCGATTTGCCCGTGGTCGTCACACGATTGATCGGAATATCAGGATTGTCTGCATAGTAAATAATAATCTTGTATCCCTTGCGAACATCAATATGTGTGCCAACTTCCGGCTCTACTGCACATACATATCCGTTCTGATAATTGTTATCAACTTTCGCACAGTAGAAAATCTGCTGTTCTTCCGAATCATCACCATAAGACGCAGTGGGAATCGTCGAAGTCACCGTGGTCGTGCCCATTTGCTTTGCCTGGTGCGGATTCACTTCCACAGCAGGTACAAATCCCATTTCTTCCAGTCTGCCAAGATATGCCTGCAATTTGTAACCCTTGAAATCAGGCAGCGGCTTGCTTGCAGAACCCAGACTAACCTTGACTTTCACAGAACTTCCTGCTACAAATCCCGTGTTTTCAGGAATTTCCTGATAGAAAATAATATCCTTCGGGAAATCGTCATTGTATTCGTATTCCGTTTCGAGTTCAAGCCAGCCTGCCATCTGATCTTTCTTGATCTGGTAATTCATACCGACCAGCGCCGGCATATATGCATCTATACGGTCGGCAGAAGTCGTAACACCGGTTTGTACCGCTTCGAAACTATCTGCAGCAGAAGAATTATCCGCAAGCGAATTGCCCTCAGGATTATCTCTGAAATTCTCCTGAAATGCAATCAGCACAATACCGAAAATAACCAGAATCAAAATTGCAATCAGCAGCGGTACACGCAGTTTATCCATCTTGTCAAGAATGCTGACTTCTGCGGGTGCTGCCTTTTTATGCGATGCAGAAGAAGTATTGCGCGAATGCTCACTGGTTTTCGTACTTTTGTGGCTGCTACTCGGCTGTCCGGAAGATGCCTTTTTCGGCGCAGCAGTACGCTGCGGTGTCTGCGGACTGCCCGCAGGTACAGTGCGGAACGTTGTCGTAGCATTTTTATATACGGGTTCGGGAACAGTTTCTTCTTCACCGCTTTCGAATAACAGCGTCACAAGGTCAGTGATGGTGCGGACACGGGCATTGCCGTCCAGCGCCAAGCCTTTCATAATGGCATCGGAAACGTGCTGTGGAATACGGCTGTTCAGTTCACACGGCGGCACCAGATTATCATAATTCTGACGGGTATTGGCATCGGTCGCACGGCAGCCTGTCAGAATGCGGTACAACACCGCACAGATGCCATAAACATCCGTCCAGCTTCCCTGCTGCCGATTGGCAAAATACTGCTCAGGGGCAGCATAACCGTCAAACAATTCCGCATCCAGTTCTGTATCATTGGTACGTACTGCGGAAATGCAGAAACCACCCAGCTTAATGTCGCATTTATCTGTTATGAAAATCGTTTCAGGACTGATTCCGCGATGGAGAACACCTGCATTATGCAGAATACTGAGGGTGGTAAACAGCGGCGGGAACATCCGGCTGACGGTGCGCCAACTGAGTTCACCTGCATTTTCTTTCAGGTATTCCAGAAGATTGCGCCCTTCCAGATACTCATAGACCGCATAGGTCGTGTTGTTTGCACCGAACAGATCCAGTGCAGGGTTCAGATGCACAAGGCTTCTCTGCCGTGCCAATGCTTTGTTCAGTTCGGTATACTCTGCCATCAGGGATTTATACTGTGCAAGATGATTGTAGTTGACATTCACCAGCGCACTGTTCTCCACACGGTTGCAGAGCTGTACAGGCAGATATTCCCGAATGATCACCTTGCAGCCGATGGTCGTATCATATGCAAGATAGGTCATGCCTTCACCGTTATGCTCGATGACATTGCCAACCAGATAGCGGTCATGCAGCATCGTGCCAAGCGGCATTGCTTCCGGTGTTGGGGCAGATGATTCATCAAATCCGCAGTATGGACAAATGCTGTCACCTGTTTTGGCTTCCATGCAGCCGAAGCACAAATTAAGTTCGCCCATAGCATTGTTCCTCCTTTGCTGCGCATGGCTCTCCGATTGCATGAGAGCATTCTGTCAAAATGAACAGCGCAGTTGATATGTATCTTATTCACCAAATTACATTTTATCAGGAATCGGCTTTTCTGTCAATCGTTTTCCGCCAAAAACACTGATTTGCTGTCAAATTGTATCTGGTTTGTAATGATTATTCAAAAATACGTCAAATCTTATGCAAGTTGATTACAATTTTTCGTGTGATTTTAGATTCTGCCGTATTCTTGAATCATCCTGCAAACCCGACTCTGCATTGCTGGCAGCGTTCCTACGAGGGGGGAACCCTTTTGAGGATTCCCCCAGCCCCGCCTGATTCGTCAGAATGATAAAGGCAACACTCAATTCATGGTGCTCTTTACCAGCATCGAAAGGAAATCTACCCGACGGTCAAAAATCTCTTTCAGATTTCCTTCTGCATCCATGCGGCAGGTGATCACATATGCCGTCAGATCCCCTGTTTCTGCATCCTCAAAACAATAACGATATTCCCGCTGCTGCGTATGGTCATTCTGATAATGAACACAGTAAGCCGTCAGCCCCAACTGACTTTCGACTTTTTCCAGTTCAGCACCCATCGTGATCTGCGTGGGGTCAAGATATGCCTTCCGCTCCGTTCCATACGGAGAACGCTCCAGCTCCGAAAACCGATAAAACCACACATCTGTCAGCGTATCCCCGTCTGCATCTCCAAACAGGATCCACTGCGGCAAATGCACACCCTGCACGACAACTTCTTTTCCGCTGGCGCCACAGTAATCATATGTCGGTATCGCATTGCTGAGCGCAAGATATGCACTCTGGTCACTATGCGGTGCTTTGGCGGCGGAAACTGCACTGTTCAGCGGCGTTCCGATGCCCTCCGACAGCTTTTCAGCATATCCCGCACCATCATTGCGGCGGCGTATCAGCAATACTGAGAGCCAGATGATGAGAACCACTGCGGCTGCAATGCCTGCAATGATAAGGATGCGTTTCAGATTGACAGACTGACCGTCCTTCTTTTGTGCAGGTTTCCGCTTCCTGAAAAACCTATGCTTCTTCAGCAGCTTTCGTGGATTATCTTCTTCCCGCAGCATTCCGTTTTCGAAATAATCCTCCATCGAAAGTTCATCTTTCTGTTTTTTGTCCGCCATCTGTGCCTTCCTTTCCTCTGATATCCCAATCACATGAGAATTCAGGTATTTTCATACTTTCGCTTTGTATCTGCAACATATGCATTGATTTCCATGCTGCAAAGATAGTTCGTAAATGCTTCTTTTCCGCATCCTTCTACGACTTCCGAAGCAGATGTGCAGATCTCCAGTTCATTTGTCTGATTGCGGAATGTCAGCTGCACAGGACATTCCATAATGCGGCTGTATCCTGCCACGATCAATATTGCCTGTTCAGATTTGCAGCATTCCGCTGCACGGAGTTGATTTTCTGCCTGTTTCACTTGCTCCAGACATTCTGTGACTGTACCGTTTGGCATTGTACCGACCGCAACCCGTTCCAGACTGACACGAAAATCCGTATCGATCAAAACCTGTGCGGCATCCAGCATAAAATCATAGCCATAATGCCACGTTGTCTGATAGGACGCTGTCCAGCATCCTGCATTCTGCACGATTTCTTTCAGCTGCATGAAGAAGCACCTCCGTTTATTTTTATACACAGGGATTCAATGACTATTACTGATAGCGATGACTTACCACACAAAGCCTGACACTCGACGAATCGCCGTTTATGCAGTGTTCTTTCAGGCTGCATGACGATGCAGCTGTCAGCACTGCATTGTCAATTTCTTCGCCCGATGCGGTATCCGTCACCTCGGGCGAAAAAGCAAGCTTCACCGTGCCGTCATGCGCCACATCCAGCACCGTGACTTCGGTTTGATGCAGGGAAAAGACATCTCCCTGCAAGACCTCCACTTCATCGACCGTCACTTCTGAAACATCCGTTTCAAGGGAAGTCATGACGGAAATGGTTGCCCATGTATGCGTGTCGATGTACTTTTGAACGCTCCGATATACAACACCCGCACCTGCCGCAAGCAGTACCGCACTCAAACCGAGAATCAGTCTAACACGCTTCTTTGCCATCCTATCCCTCCTGTTCAGAGTGAAAGCAATCCTCGTTCCAGCATTGTCTGCGCCGCTTTCAGCACACCGATTTTTCCGCTGCCGTAGGTCAGACCGCCCTGCATATAAATGGCGTACGGTTCCCGAATCGGTGCATCTGCGGAAAGTTCAATGGAAGCGCCGCCTGTGAACGTACCAGCTGCCATGATGACCTTGCTGTCATAGCCGGGCATATCCCATGCTTCGGGCGTGACATAGCTGTCTACGGGCGAACCGCCCTGAATGCCTGCGCAGAAAGCGTCCAGACGCTCTGCATTGCCCAGTTCAATGACAGTGATGATATCCCCTGCCGCTGCACCGCGTTCAGGCAGACAGACAAAGCCCAGACGACGGAACAATTCTGCTGCAAAGACACCGACTTTACGCGCATTCGCAACCACTTCGGGCGCCATGAACAAGCCGAGATACATTTCTCTGCACATATTCAGAGAACATCCGACTTCCTTGCCCATGCCGACACAGGTCAGACGGTAAGCGCATTGCTCAACGAGTTTTGCCTTGCCTGCAATGTAGCCGCCCGTCTGTGCGATGCCGCCGCCTGCATTTTTAATCAGAGAACCGATAATCAGATCGACACCGACATCCGTTGGTTCTTCGAAATCAACAAATTCGCCATAGCAGTTATCCAGCATGATGATGGCATCAGGACGCACCGCACGGACTGCCTTCGTAATCTCTGCGATATCGGCAATCGAAAGCGCACTGCGCAGCGAATAGCCGCGGGAACGCTGTAAATACACCACTTTTGCATCCTTGACAGCATCGGGAAGTGCCGCAAAATTCACTTTGCCGCTTTCCAGCAAATCAAGCTGTCCATATTTCACGCCGTAATCGGCAAGCGAACCGCAGCCTTTCTCACCGCGAATGCCGATGACTTCTTCGAGCGTGTCATAGGGCGCACCCGTGATGGATATAAGCTTGTCGCCCGTGCGCAGAACACCGAACAAAGCCGTCGAAAGCGCGTGCGTTCCCGAAACGAACTGATGGCGGACAAGCGCATCTTCCGTATGGAATACCCTTGCCCAGACGCGGTCAAGCGTATCGCGCCCGACATCATCGTAGCCGTAGCCGTTTGCACCTGCGAAGCAGGCGGCGCTGACTTTTTCCTCCTGAAACGCTTTCAATACCTTTGCGCCGCAGTATTGCGCAATTTCGTCAATTTTCGCAAACTGGGCAGCGGCGGTCTGTTCTGCTTCCTTTGCTATTGCAAGCAAGCGTTCGTCAAATGCATAAATTTCCTGCATGGAAATCAAAGTGCCTCCTTTTGTTTTGCATGAATCTCGGCATCCGTGCGCTCCCAGACCTGTTCGGTGTCCAGCAGTGCGAAGCCGATTTCCGTATAAAAACTTGCGCGGGTATCCAGCGCATAGAGAATACCGTCTTTGCCTTCCCGCTGCAAATCGCCTGCGATCCAGTGGAGAAAGTCACGGGCATAGCCTTTGCCGCGGGCAGCGGTTCTGGTCGCCACTTGCCCGATCAGCACATGATTGTCGATGTCATAGACCGCAGTCGCGGCAGTCACACCGAAATAGGTGTAGCAGCGGCGCAGACCATGGCGAATCATGTGGGAAGTATCGGTCAGCCAGAGGTCATAGGCAATGAGATTCGGAAAGCCTTCGCTGAGGATCCGGTATACGTCATCGAGCCGCGGCGCTGTATTGATCTCATTCGGATCAAACACAGGCGACAAATGCCGCGGGCGCAGTCCGAACACGGAACGGCGCAAAGTCTGATAGCCTGTCAGCTGCAAGCCGCGCAGGAGCGTCTGATTGCCCTCCACCCGAAACGGGCTGTGCATGGCAATGAACAGCGAAAGTTCCGTCAGGGCGGATTCGCTGTTTGTAAAATCATCCTGCGAACTGACAAGCAGTGTACTGTTTTGCAGCATCAGATAGGCTTTTTTTTCATTATCATGGAGAAGAAAGAATCGGCAAAAAGAATAACCAACGCCATATCCATTCAGACACGAAAGCATTTTTCTGCCGTAGTGACAAGGCGCTAAAAATGCCCTGTCCATTTCTTTTTCAGCGGTGATTTCAGAAATCATCGTTTTCCTCCATCTCTTGAACAGCGGAAATCATTGCAAATGCAAGCGTTTCGCAAGCCTGTGCATCGGATTCCCGAATGACGCACACGGGCGAATGCAGATATCTGCACGGAACGCTGATGGCAAGCACACGCACACCGTCACCTGCATTCTGAATGCTTCCAGCATCGTTCCCGCCTGCGGCCTTAGTCTTTGTCTGCCATGAAATCTGCGCAGATTCAGCAGTTTTCACGGCTGTATCATAGAGCTGTGCATCGTAGACGGTTCTGCCGTCTATGAACGAAATGACCGCACCGCCGCCCAGCTTGCAGACCTTGTCTGCGCCGTTGCTGTCAGGCAGGTCAGCGGCAGTCGTTGCTTCAAAAATCAACGCAATATCAGGGGAGATCGTTCTTGCCGCCACACCCGCACCGCGCAGTCCGACTTCCTCCTGCACAACAAAAGCAAACTCCGTATCATATGGAAGTTCCTGCCGCAGCAGATCCAGCAGAAGCACACAGCCAAAACGGTCATCAATCGCTTTTGCGGCAATGCATCCGTCACCGAAAAGCTGCGTTTCTTCTTTGAAATATATGATATCGCCAAGTCGAACATACTTCTGGGCTTCCTCTTTGGATTTCGCACCGATGTCCAAAGCAAGGGAATGCATGGAAGGCGGTGTTTTCTTCGCATCTGCGGAAAGATGATGCACAGGCTGTGCACCAATGACACCGAGTATATGCTTTCTTCCGACTGTCACCTGTCTGCCAATTACTGCCGCCGCACTGATACCGCCGACCATATCGAAATCTATCGTACCATCCGCCGCAATTCCCGTTACCATCAGCGCCACTTCATCCATGTGCGCGGAAAGCATCAGGCGGCGTTTCGGACGGGCTGCACCTGTTTTATGCACAGTGATGTTCCCCAGTGCATCGACCTTCGGCTGAAGTCCAAGTGCCTTGATTTCCTTCAGAATCGCCTCACGCACGGCGTGTTCTCTGCCTGATGTGCCGCAGAGATTGCAAAAACGAAATAATTCCTCACGATTCATATTCTGCACTCCTTTGCATAGGCGACCAGCAGTGCAGCAGTCTGCTCGACATCGCGCAGGGAAATAATTTCAACAGGCGTATGCATATTGCGCAGCGGGATGGATACAGTTGCCGCTTTCGTGCCGCCGTCTGCTGCAAAAGCAAGCGCATCGGCATCGGTACCTGTTGTTTCGGGCATGACTTCGATTTGATACGGGATGTTGGCGCACGTTGCGGCCAAACAGAGCGCATCGGAGAATGTTGCATCCAGAACGGATGAGAAGCCGATCGCGGGGCCGCCATCCAGCTTGAAGCATTCGCATCCGCGGTCATTTTCCGATTCGGCAAAGGTGACATCCACGGCAATGGCATAATCAGGCTGTTCAAGGCGCGGGAGCGTTTTTGCGCCGCGTCCGCCGCGTTCTTCCTGTGCGCTGCACAAAATGGTGACATTGCAGGGCAAATCGGGGCATTCGGAAAGCTGTTGTGCGGCGAGAATGAGTGCCGCCACGCCGCAGCGGTCATCGAGTGCCGAACCTGTCAGGCAGTCATTCAGAAGGGGCTGACAGGTCGTATGGAAGTAAACGGCATCGCCTCTGCGCACCTTGTCTTTCAGGGCATCGGCAGAGGAGAAGCCTGTATCCACGCATAATTTCTGCATATCGGGAACGGCTTGTTCACCTTGGAGGAGGTGGGGCGGAAGAATGGAAATCACGCCAAAGAGGGGTGTTTTTCCCATAATTGTGACAGGTTGACCGAGAAGCAATCTGCGGTCGATGCCGCCGACATTGCCGATACGGAGGAAGCCGTCCTCGGTGATATCGGTGACGAAAAAGCCGACTTGGTCGAGGTGCGCGCAGAGGAGGAGTGTTGGTTTATCTGGATTTTTCACAGGTTGGATATGAGCCAGAACGGAGCCATCGCGGCAGACGGCATCTGCGGCGAAGGGTTTAAGGGCGGCACAGACCTGCCGTGCGACTGAAGATTCTCTGCCGGAAACGCCGCGCATATCGGCGAGTCTGGTGACCAATTCGAGGGAATTCATGGGAAAGCAGACTTCCTTTCGACATCTCATAATTATTCCATTTTAGTATAGCAAAAATCGCAATAAAAAGCAAGCTGTTCTTTACGCTTTGGCGTTTTATACAAAATGAGGAATAATCTTTCATGGTGGACGGTGATAATTATGAAAGCGTCCAAAGTGGGGTAAAAGCTTATCGCGCACCCCATCATGAGGATTCCAAAAGGAATCAGGAGGGTTTCCCCTAACCCCTTCCTGATTAGATTGGACGAAAAAGGGAGTTTCGTGCTCTGCGGTGCAGACTGCTTGCAGTCTGTTGGCGTCCAGGGGTGCCGCCAAGCCGTTAGGCGTGCTTTGTGCGGTGTTGCCTTTCATTTCGCTTCGCGGATGTTGCCATTTTATTTCGGAAACATTCGCTCCGGACTCCTCATAATTGAGCACAGGATGTGCTTCTTTTGTTTCTCCACGCCCCATTCCTGTGATTCTTCATATAATTCATACCCTCCCTTTTTCCTACAGCCACCAAAGCGCCGAATTTTTACAGTATTCACACTTTCTACACATTTCTCTGCTATACTGAATTATCACTATTTTAATGAAAGGGTGTCCGCCATTGCTGAAACTTACTAACATTAAGAAAAATTACCTCGCCGGTGACTCCGAGGTGCAAGCACTGAAAGGCATTGACGTCGCTTTCCGCAAAAGCGAATTCGTCGCCGTACTCGGCCCGTCCGGCTGCGGCAAAACAACCTTGCTTAATATCGTCGGCGGCCTGGACCGCTACACAGAAGGCGACCTCATCATTCAAGATACTTCGACAGAAAAATACAAAGACCGCGACTGGGACAACTACCGTAACCACACCATCGGCTTCGTCTTTCAAAACTATAACCTCATCCCCCACCAGACCGTCCTCGCAAACGTCGAACTCGCCCTGACACTCTCCGGCGTTTCAAAATCCGAACGCCGTGAACGTGCAAAGAAAATGCTCGAAAAAGTCGGCTTGGGCGACCAGCTCGACAAAAAACCCAACCAGATGTCCGGCGGTCAGATGCAGCGTGTCGCCATCGCCCGCGCCCTCATCAATAACCCCGAAATTCTCCTCGCCGATGAACCTACCGGCGCTCTCGATACCGAAACCTCCGTGCAGATCATGAATCTCCTCCAGGAAATCTCCAAAGACCGCCTGATTATCATGGTCACGCATAACCCCGAACTCGCGGAAAAGTACGCTACCCGTATCCTGCGGTTCCTGGACGGCAAAATGCTCTCCGACTCCAACCCCTATACTGAAGAAGAAGTGGAAGCTGACCGTAAAAAAGCGGAAAAAGCTGCTGCAAAAGCGGAGAAAAAGCCCAAAAAGAAAGCGAAGCGCCCTTCCATGAATTACGGAACGGCACTCGGTCTTTCCCTCAAAAATTTGCTGACCAAAAAAGGCAGAACCATCCTGACTTCCTTCGCAGGCAGTATCGGTATCATCGGCATTTCTTTGATCCTGTCCCTCTCGGACGGCTTCCAGACCTATATCAATGAAGTGCAGGAAAATACCCTTTCTGCTTACCCGCTGACCATCCAGCAGCAAGCCGCCAATCTCAACAGCTTGATGGAAAATCTCGCGGATACCGCAGAAGATGAAGGCGATTATGACCTCGACAAAGTTTACATCAGTGATACCGCAACCGAAATGATGAACGCTATGGTCGCAGAAGTCAAGGATAACGACATGGCTTCTCTCAAAAAGCATTTCGAAAAGCACGCCGATGATTTGGCGGAATACAACATCGAATATCGCTACAACATCACCCCGCAGATCTATCTTGCCGATACCGCAGACGATATCGTGACGGTCAACCCCAACCCCATGGTCGATGCCTACTACTCCATGCTCGGCTATGACATGAGCAATGCTGCTTCATCGTATGCTTCCATGATGAATATTGGCACTTCCATGATGGACGTCTGGGCGCTCCTCTATGGTGACCAGCAATTGCTCGAAACGCAGTATGATGTGCTGGCAGGCGACTGGCCGCAAAGCTATCGGGATGTTGTACTGGTCGTCGATGACAAAAACCGTATCACCGACCTCACCATGTACGGTCTGGGCTTGCGCGATGCCGATGAAATTTCGGATGCATTCGATAAAATCATGAAGGGTGAAAAACTCGAATCACAGGCAGATGCATTTGAATATGATGAGCTGATGAATCTCGAATTCCGTCTGCTGCTGAACACCGACATCTACGAATATGATGATAAACTCGGCTACTGGGTTGACCGTTCCAAAGATGACGAATACATGGCAGAGAAAATCAAAGACGGTGTTCCCCTGCACATTTCCGGCATTGTCCGCGTCAAAGACGGTGTCACCTCCGGCGCATTGACGCAGGGTACCATCTGCTACACCAGCGAACTGGTCGATTATCTGATGGAAAAGAATGCAGAGAGCGACATTGTCAAGGAACAGCTTGAGAATGAAGATACGGACGTATTCACGGGTTATCCGTTCGAAGACCTTGACGAAGTCACGATTGACGATGTATACGATTATATCGACAACATGACCGAAGCGGAACTGACACAGATGCAGTCCATGTTCTCCTCGTTCTACGGCACTTCATTTGACGGCAAAGATGTCGTATCCGCACTGGAATCCATGAGCGATGAAGAACTGGTAGCAGCCGTTGCGCCACAGATGCTCAGCAAAATCACACTGGAAGAAGCAAAAGCATTTGCAGAAACAGAAGAAGGTCAGATGGCACTGATGGGAACGCTGGCAGAAATTCTGGAAACCGAACCTTCCCCCGACCTGCTGGAAACACTGGATGACGATAAGCTGCTGGACATTTACAAAACGATGGTAGAATCGCAGCTGACTGCTGATGCAATTCGGGAACAGATCGGCGCGATGACACCGGAAGAACAGGAAGCACTTGCAAATTCCTTCAATCCCGCAGGTGATGCGGAAAGCGTCAAGCAGATGCTTGGCACGATGGACGAAGACCAACTTCTGAAGATCTTCAAAGACCAGATGCTTGCACAGTCCACTGCCAATACCTATGACGGCAACCTTGAACTGCTTGGTCTGCGTGACCCTGACGAGCCGTCAATGATTATGATTTATTCGCCGAGTTTTGAAGCGAAGGAAGAATTTGAAGCCTTTATTGATGATTACAACGCCTCAATGGAACGCAAGGGCAAGGATGAAAGCGTCATTGAGTACACGGACTACATTGGCATTCTGCTTTCGAGTGTCACGAAGATCATCAATATGGTATCGTATGTATTGATTGGTTTTGTTTCGATCTCGCTTGTTGTTTCGTCCATTATGATCGGTATTATCACATACATTTCGGTACTGGAGCGCACGAAAGAAATTGGTATCCTGCGTTCGATCGGTGCATCAAAGCGTGATATCAGCCGTGTGTTCAATGCAGAAACATTCCTTGTCGGATTGGTGGCAGGCTTGCTGGGTGTCGGCATTACGATCCTGCTTGACATTCCAATCAACATGATCATAGAGAATGTATCCGGCGTACCGGATGTTGCGTTCCTGCGTCCGATCTACGGATTGATCCTGATTGGCATCAGTATTATTCTGACGCTGATTGCAGGCATTATTCCTTCGCGGGTAGCAGCCAAGAAAGACCCTGTCATTGCACTGCGCAGTGAATAATCGCATCCCAAGCAACAATTTTATGGAAGAAGGCAAGAGAACTGTGATGAACGGTTCTCCTGCCTCTTTATTTTTAAGGCAACACCGCACCAAGCCGTAAGGCGTGCTTTGTGCGGTGTTGCCTTAAGTACTGTCTCCGGAAATGCATCGCGTGCGATTTCTATAGATAGTATTGACTTTTTCAAGTCATTATGTTATGATAGTTATACAGTAATATCGTTTCTGCCAGAAAGGAGTTTGACATGAAAAAAACAGCACAATCGCTCTTGACCGCTGCCGTGTTCGCTTCCGCACTCGGCACATCTCTCGCTTCCAATGCTGCCGAACAACCAGCCGTACAGGAAGCCTCCTTGATGTCACTGACCTGCGACGTGACACTGCCCTCTCCAATCTACGGCCCGCCCATCGCATATACGACCACTGCAACTACCCCCTACGACCTCAATGACCTTTCAAAATATCCTCAGCCCGAATACGGGCCCATCAATCTGTACGATACGCCCGAAGGCACGATTCTCCGCGACGGCCGCTGGGACGCACGCGATATTGCGGTTTTGCTCGACTTTTTGAAGCAACAAACGCTGTGTATTGAAAAGGAATACTTGATTGATTCCCGCATCATCGAACTCTGGAAACAAGCCGACTTCAATCAGGACGGCACGCTGACGCAGGAAGATGTCGAGGAACTCCTGAAATTTATGCTTGCCAAACCAAATGAACCTGCCGTGACGACCACCACATTCGACAATATGCAGGATGTCTACGGCCCGCCATCATGGTTCTCCGATATCGACCCCATCGCCACCGAAACCATCCCCACATCGTCCACGGTACAGCTTGTCTACGGCCCGCCGCCTGCCGCATGGTAATCCATACATTACATTTGCTGTTATTTTTCATGTAAAAGCTTGACATTCTTCATTACTTATGCTATAATAACCCCATTAATACATTACCATGAATGTAAATAGAAGGAGCAATGCTTCGGAAAGGATAACTTTATGAAAAAGACAGCACAATCTCTGCTGACAGCTGCGGTATTTGCTTCCGCACTCGGCACAACAGTTGCCTCTGCAACAGCATCAGATCCTTCTGGCAGCAATCTGCCAAGCGCAGTTGTATCTGAAGAAGCTGTATTGATGGATTTATCATTGTCCACCACAGTCACAACCGTTTATGGCCCACCATCCTATTTTACCACAACCGCGCCGAAATCTTCCGACTCGGAGGAAGACACCACGACCGATTCTTTTAATTTAACGGATATCACGACCACTCCACAGGTTCTCTACGGCCCGATGGTCTATTTAGGCGATGCAAATTTCGATAGAAAAGTGGATGCGAAAGATTTGCAGGCTATTCTGGACAATATTCGCCGCAGAAGAGAAGCGGTTGCGAACGGTGAACCGATGCCTGGTTTGGATTGGTTCGAGCGTTACGGTGCAGACATGAATCGGGATGGCTCTATCACGAAGGAAGATGCAGATGAATTGCTGAAATTCCTCCTCACCAAGCCGGATGAACCTGTCGTCACGACGACGACCTCGTCCACGACGCAAGTGGTTTACGGCACAACGGCGGCGTATACGACGGACAAGACCATCAACACGGAAACATTCCCCACAGGAACGACCGCACAGCTTGTTTACGGCCCGCCACCTGCATGGCATGAAAAATGAATGACGGAGATTAGTTAATATTATGCTGAATACAAGTATCAAAAAGCAAAGTATGGATCACCTTGCCGTTTATCGGCAGGGACTCATGAAAATGCCGCAGCTTCACAATTTGTTTCTGGAGCTGACACTCCGCTGCAATGAGCGTTGTCTGCACTGCGGCAGTAATTGCGGCGATGTGCCATCAAATGAATTGACAGTCGAACAGTACCGCACGTTTCTCACGCAGTTGAAAGCGGACATGGGAACGGAAGGGTATATGCTTGACATCACAGGCGGCGAACCGCTTCTGCGCAAGGAATTCTTTGAAATTATGGGCATTGCGCATGAACTTGGTTTTCATTGGGGCATGACCAGCAACGGCACACTGATTACCGAAGAAGTGGCACGCAAGCTGAAAGAAGTCGGCATGGGAACCATTTCCATCAGTCTGGACGGTCTGCCGGAAACGCATGATGCATTCCGCAGAACACCGGGCGGCTGGAATAAAGCGATGGATGGCATTCAGAATTTGCTGAAAGTGGGCGGATTCCGTGCGGTTCAGGTCACAACGGTCGTGACGCATCAGAATATTGGTGAACTGGACAGACTGTACGATATTCTCAAGAATATTGATATTGACTCATGGCGTATCATCAACATGGAGCCGATGGGCAGAGCGAAGCAGCATCCTGAGCTGATTCTGACGAAAGAAGATTACGTCACGATGTTCAATTATATCCGCAACAAGCGCATTGCGGGAGAGCCTGTATGTTATGGATGCAGTCATTATCTTGGCATGGAGTATGAGCGTGAGGTACGTGACTGGTATTTCCTGTGTACGGCTGGGCTGTATACGGCGAGCATCATGGTAAATGGTGACATTACGGCTTGTCTGGACATTGAGCGCAGACCGGAATTTGTGCAGGGCAACATTCTGAAGGACAATTTCAAGGATGTATGGGAGAATCGTTTTGAGATTTTCCGTAAAGACCTGAGTGATGAGAACGAGAAGTGCAAGCAATGCAGTGAAGCGAAGTACTGTCATGGCGGCGCATATCACAGCTGGGATTTTGACAATCACTGTCCGCAGCTTTGCTTCAAGGACATTTTGTTCTAAGCACTTCCCGCACCATTTCATGAGGATTCCAATTGAAAGAAAAAGAGGCAAGAAAACGTGATTACTCGTTCTCTTGCCTCTTTGTCTTTCATTCGGGTACTGCACTGGAGGCACCCCTTAATAGGGTTCCCCCAGACCCCCTCCTGATTATTTTTGACGATAAAAGGGTGTTTCGCGCTCTGCGGAGCGCGACCAAAGGCTCCGCCTCTGGACTTCGCGATTTTTTGAAAAAAATCGAGTAAAACTTTTGTTTCGCTTCGCGTGCATAGCCGCTTGGCACAGGAAAATTCTCTTTATGCCGTCACAATACTGTTCGCCTGATGCAGATTCAACAAGTCTACCGCTTGTTCACGCATCTTGTACTTCAATATCTTTCCTGCCGCATTCATCGGGAATTCTTCCACAAATACAACGTATCTCGGCGTCTTGCACTTGTCCATGTGGTCTTTTACATATTGCTTCAGACTTTCCTCTGTACAGGTCGCACCCTCATTCCGTATTACACACGCCATGACTTCTTCGCCATAATCCTTATCAGGTACACCAATGACCTGTACATCCCGCACATCCGGATGCGTGTACAGAAAATCTTCAATCTCTTTCGGATAAATGTTTTCACCGCCGCGAATAATCATATCCTTGATTCTGCCCGTAATCTTGAAGTTTCCGTCAGGCAGGCGACGCGCCAGATCTCCCGAATGCAGCCAGCCATCATTATCAATCGCAGCCGCCGTCGCTTCCGGCATCTTATAGTACCCCTTCATAATGTTGTACCCGCGTGCGCAGAATTCACCATCCATGTTGTCAGGCAGTTCTTCACCCGTTTCAGGGTCAACAATCTTGCACTCCACTCCGAAAATCGGGCCGCCAACCGTGTTGACACGCGTTTCAATGGAGTCGGTCGTCTTGCTCATCGTTGTTGCCGGAGATGCCTCCGTCTGACCGTATGTAATGCAGATTTCAGGCATATGCATCTTCTCAATGACTTCTTCCATCGTCTTGATCGGACACGGAGAACCTGCCATGATGCCTGTGCGCATATGAGAAAAATCAGTCTTTGCAAAGTTTTCATGACCAAGCATTGCAATGAACATGGTCGGCACACCATGGAAACAAGTGATTTTTTCGCGGTTGATGCAGTCAAGACCTTTGCGCGGCGAGAATGCCGTGATTGGCGACATGGTCACACCATGCGTCACAGACGCCGTCATTGCCAATACCATGCCGAAACAGTGGAACATCGGTACCTGAATCATCATGCGGTCTGCGGTGGACAGATCCATGCAGTCGCCAATGGCTTTGCCGTTGTTGATGACATTGTTGTGCGTCAGCATAACACCTTTCGGGAAGCCTGTCGTGCCGGATGTATACTGCATATTTGCCACATCATCTTTGCTGATGGCACGGCGGCGCTTTTCAACCTCCGAAAGCGGTACCTGTTCATGCAGAGCCAGTGCTTCATCCCATGAAAAACAGCCTTTCTGCTTGCTTTCAATGGTGATGATATTTTTGAGATACGGGAATTTCTTCGAGCAAAGCTTGCCGGGTTCACAGGTTTCGAGTTCAGGACAGAGCGTCTGCATGATTTCAACATAGTTTGTACCCTTGTAGGCATCAATCATGACAAGCGTGTGCGTATCAGATTGTTTCAGCAGATACTCGGTTTCGTGAATCTTGTTTCCTGTGTTGACCGTCACCAGAACTGCACCGATTTTCGTGGTTGCCCAGAATGTGATATACCATGCAGGAACGTTTGTCGCCCAGATAGCAACATGGTCACCCTTTCCAACACCCATTGCAATCAGTGAACGCGCAAAAGTATCGACATCATCACGGAACTGCGGATAAGTACGGGTATAGTCAAGTTCGGTGTAGCGGAATGCGTACTGATTCGGGAACTGTTCGCAGACACGGTCAAGCACATCGGGGAACGTGTAGGAAATCAGACGCTCTTTCGGCCAGATATAACTGCCGTCACCGCGGCTGTTGACTTGCAGTTCATGCTTATGATGCATCCGATACTTGGACATAAATTCAGCAAATGCAGGGAATACAATTGCGGCATCCGAAAGTGACGGCATCCAGCGCTTGACCCATTCAAGCGATACAAAGCCGTTGTAGTTGATGCTTTCGAGCGCTGCCATCATATCATCCAGCGGCATATCACCGCTGCCCATCATCTCATAAGTGAGCTTGCCATCCCGCACAGAACTGTCCTTGGTATGAACAAATTTGATGTAGCTGCCCAGATTGGCAACAGTCTGCTGCGGTGTTTCGCCGCCGTAACGATAAGGATGATGCATATCCCAGAGGGCTGCCACACGGCAGTTTCCGACTTTATCAAGCAATGCTTTCAGACGGTTGGTATCGCTGTAAACGCCGTTGGTTTCAACCAGCAGTGTGACATCATGCTGTTCCGCTGCGGGAATCAGAGAGGTCAGGAGCGCAGCAACATAATCATCATCGACCGCCACAGAGGGTTCCGGGTTACGGTCGCCGAGCACACGAATGTAGGTTGCACCGACTGCCTGTGCAAGTTCCATGCAG
Source organism: Oscillospiraceae bacterium (assembly GCA_045642925.1). Lineage (GTDB taxonomy): Bacteria > Bacillota > Clostridia > Oscillospirales > Ruminococcaceae > Firm-04. The sequence continues at coordinate 7,935 of JAZUJW010000030.1, read as the reverse complement.
GCAAGCAGTTCTTCACGGATACGAGCTTCCTGTTCCTTTTCGTTCAGGCAGCAGTTGGAAGTGACGCAGGGAATGGTGAGATGGAGCGATTTCAGCTTCACAACGGTTTTGGGAAGCTGTGCGCCTGTGAACGGCTTACTGCGGTAGGGGTCTGCGGGAATGCCGAAGGAACGAAGCTCAATGCCGTCAAAACCGAGGTCTTTCGCCATGGAATAGACATCAGACCACTCAAAATCAGGACAGCCAAGCGTAGAAAAACAGATTTTCATGGAGTTACATCCTCTCTTGAATTTGCAGGGGGGAATTTCGCCGAATGTTGTCGGCGACCGAAGGCACTGCCTCCGGACTTCGGAGAAATGGATTCTCTGTCATGGGATTCCAAAGAGGCACAGGCATCTGTGCAGATACCTGTGCGTTCCCGTTTACTGTGCGTCTTTGTGACGAATTTCTGCACGCTTGATTTTGCCGCCAAGTGTTTTCGGCAGTTCTTTCACATATTCGATCACACGCGGATATTTGTACGGTGCAGTTGCCTTCTTGACATGATTCTGCAATTCTTTTGTCAGTTCTTCGGAAGGCTCATAACCTGCCGCAAGGACAACAGTCGCCTTGACCACCTGTCCGCGAATCGGATCGGGTGCGCCTGTAATTGCAGATTCCACAACAGCAGGATGTGTCAGCAATGCACTTTCCACTTCGAACGGCCCGATACGGTAGCCCGAACACTTGATGACATCGTCATTTCTGCCGACAAACCAATAGTAACCTTTCGAATCGCGCCATGCCACATCACAGGTGTCGTAATTCTTGCCGCCAAGCACGTTTTCGGTCATTTCGGGGTTCTTGTAATAGCCCGTAAACAAGCCTGTCGGATGATATTTGTCGATATCACAAATCATGATGCTGCCTTCTTCGCCGTCATCGGCATCCGTACCGTCTGCACGCACAAGATGAATGTTATACAGTGGTGAGGGTTTGCCCATAGAACCCGGTTTCGGGTCGATCCACGGGAAGTTTGCAACCAGTACCGTACCTTCTGTCTGTCCGAAGCCTTCGCGCATTTTCTTGCCTGTCAGTTCATAGATGCGGTTGAAAACTTCAGGGTTCAGCGGTTCGCCCGCATTGCAGAAATTCTGGATGCTGGAAAGGTCATACTGCGTCATATCCTCTTGCAGCATGAAGCGGTACATGGTCGGCGGTGCACAGAATGTGGTGATTTTGTAATCGCTGACCACTTTCAGAATGTTCTTGGCATTGAATTTGCCAATGAAGTCATAGCAGAAAATGACCGCACCGCAAATCCACTGTCCGTAAATTCTGCCCCAGCCGAACTTTGCCCAGCCGGAATCGGAAATCGACATATGCAGTTTATTTTCCTGCACCTGATGCCAATATTTTGCAGTGACGATATGTCCCAGCGGATGGGAGTAGTCATGGCAGACCATTTTGGGCATACCGGTCGAACCCGAAGTGAAATAAATCAGCATCGTGTCGGTGACTTTGGTCGCTTCTTCGCCTGTCGGACGTGCAAACACATCGGGATACTTGGCGATCTCATCCTCGAAATAATCCCAGCCTTCACGCGGTGCAGCTACGGCAATTTTCTTGCGCAGAGTAGCGATCTGCGGGGCTGCGGCATCGATCTGACCGCGGATGTATTCGTCATCGCAGGCGATGATGGCAGAAATGCCTGCCATGTTGCCGCGGTATTCAATATCGTGCGTGGTAAACAGAAGGTTGCCGGGAATCAGAATGACACCCATTTTGTGCAGTGCGGTTGCGACAACCCAGTATTCCCAGCGGCGGCGCAAAATCAGCAGCACCACATCACCTTTTTTGAGTCCGATGCTCTTGAAGTAATTGCAGGTCTGATTGGAAAGCCTCGAAATGTCAGAGAACGTGAAAACCTTCTCCTCCATATCTTTGGAAAGCCAGACAAGTGCCTTTTTTTCAGGTTCCTGCTTTGCCCATTCATCTACAATATCGAAGCCAAAGTTAAAATCTGCGGGGACATTCACGCGGTAATTTGCCTTGAAATCCTCATAGGAATCGAAGTCGATGCGGGGCAGATAACGGTCTAGCAGCATGATTGAAAACTCCTTTTGTTTTACGCAGATGCGTCAATATCAATTATTCCGCAATCATGGTCAGGAAGCGTGCTTTGCCCTCGGAGGCGCAGCGCTGACCATGCGGATGTGTCGGGTCAAAATAGATGGAATCGCCCTCATTGAGAATGATCTCCTCATCCTCAAAAATGACAGCCACGCTGCCTTTCAGCACAAGATTGAATTCCTGTCCTGTATGCGTGACGAGGTCGGCAGGCTGGTCGGAGGGTTCGAGTGTGACCAGCAAAGGCTGCATGACTTTGTCGGCAAAACGGAATGCAAGGTCTTTGAAGCGGTAGCCCTCATAGCGGGAAATGCTTCTGCCCTTTCCGCGGCGGACGACCTGATATGTGTCAATACGGGATGGTTCGCCTGTTACGAGTTCGTTGAAATCGACATGGAATTTGTTGGCGATTTCGTAGATGACACTGATAGGGAAATCTCCGTTCTCCTCGAATCCTGCATAAACGGCGGGTTCTACGCCGAGTTCTTTTGCAAGTGCCTCCTGCGAATAATCGCATACCTCACGCAGCTCGCGGATACGAGCTGCGATTTCGTTTATATTTTTCATATATAATATCCTCCTTTTTCATGAAATAAAAAACGGCGAAAGACCTGCGTCTCTCACCGTTGCTTTGCATATATCAGCGATTTCAGAGGCATTGTAAACCGCCCGCACACAACGACAGAGACCTACGGAACAAGCACCATAAGTCGAAGTACGAGTACGAGCGAGCATACGCAGTTCATAAAATCGTTCCTTCCATCATAATCAAGAATCGGGGCATTTCACTCCTAATATGTATTATAGCACGATGCCGCGAATTTGTCAAGGGTTTGGAAAAAGCAATGCAAAAATGGGCATTCTGCACGAATTTCATGTGATGAAGCCCGCAGAAAAAGCACTGCTGGGAGAATCTTCCAAATCTTCCGCCTTTTTACACAAATTTTACAATTTACAATTGACAAAACCATACACATTATGTTATAATATCATAGAATATATACCTTAGGAAAGGTGACTGCATGACCATATCGTTTTCTACCCCAACCCTCAATGACCGTGCTGCGGTTTTTGAGGCAGCCTGTTATTCGAAAGCACTGGAGAATGATGCCGCATTTGCGAGTATTTTTCTCCTTCGGCATAAATATCAGACACAAATCGCCAAAGTCGGCGAACAGATTTTGCGCTTCTATGGCACAGGCATCCGCGCAAACTGCTACGGATTTCCGCTTGGCTGCGGCAATCTGGAAGATGCTGTTTCCCTGCTGCATGAAGATGCAAACGCCCGCGGCATTCCGTTCCGCATGGGACTGCTGACACACGAAATGTGCGAAGCGCTGGAAGCCGCATTCCCACAGCAATTCTCTTACCTGCCCGTGGAAGGATACACCGAATACCTGTATCTGCAAGAAAATCTTGCGAACCTGACAGGCAGTAAGTATCATAAAAAGCGCAATCACATTGCACAGTTCCGCCGTGCCTATCCCGAAGCGGAAATTCATCCGCTGACGGTGGAAAATGCTGACTTTGCCGTCAACATCGCAAAGGCGTGGCTGATGTCCCGCGAAGACCCGCAGGATGCTTCCCTGCAAGGCGAATTTGCCTGCATTCAGGAAGCGGCGGCACATTTCGATACGCTGGGGCTTTCGGGACTGCTGCTGTACGCAGAGGGCAAACCCATCGGCATGACCATTGTATCGGAAATATCCCTTGGCATCACCGATGTTCACTATGAAAAGGTATTGCCCGAATATCCGCACGCATGGCCTGTTGTGGCACATGAAATGGCGCGCTGTCTGCCGAATGCCATGTACCTGAACCGTGAGGAGGACCTCGGCACCGATGGAATGCGCTCCTCGAAAACCTCATACCGCCCCGATTTACTGCAAGAAAAATTCATTGCACAGTGGGGCAAAAAGGAGTAAACCATGCTAAGGAGCATCCTTTCACCTGCCACCTGTGCAGATTGCAGAAACTGCTGCGTTTTCGAGGAACAAAGCACATGGGAACTGCCCACTTTTTCTGCAAAGACCGCACAGCGCATGAAAAATGTCTGTCCTGACCTGAAAACCAAGCAGGTCGGTGAAAATCGGGTACAGGTATTTCTGAAGCCGAATGCAGGCACTCAACCCTGTCCGTTCCTCGATCCCGCAAGCGGCTGTACCCTGCCGCCTGAAGAAAAACCATTCGCGTGCAGTCTGTGGCCCGTGCGTGTCATGCGCACTGAGGACGGCAACACTGTGCTGACGCTGTATCAGGGCTGTAACGGCATGACCGATGCACAGCTCCCTGCCCTGTACGAGTTGCTCAAAAACGGACTGAAAGCACGCATTCTCGCGGAAATCCAAAAGGATGAAACGCTGATTCTGCCGTATCATCCGAATTATCGTATCCTGGATATTCCGCTGTAATCATATTTGCAATGAATATCAGTGTACCGACTGATATTTCATATATAAAGGGAGGATTTTTTCCGATGTCAATCAATTTCCATATCCCAGGCTTTACCCACCAATTCAACATGAACCTGATTCTGGTGGAGCTTATGAAAATGTATCCCGATGCGTTCTATGATGATGTCCGCATCGACTCGATGTACGGCGAATTCCCGCCCTCCATCTGGAACGGCGGCAGAACGATGGGTGAGATTTTCCCCGTCGCACAGATGAAAACCGTCATCAATGAACTCAACGGCAGAGGTATTTCTCTCCGTTATACGTTCACCAACCCACTGATTGAGGAATCGCACCTCAGCAACCCGCACTGCAACAACTGTCTGAAACTCGCAGACCGTGAGGATGGGCTGAATGCCGTCATTCTTGTATCACCTCTGCTGGAAGAACATATCCGCAAGAATTATCCGCATTACCGCATCGTTTCTTCGACCTGCAAGCAGATCACCGATTTCGATGCACTCTGTGCAGAACTCGAAAAGGACTACACACTGGTCGTGCTGGATTATAACTGGAACAACAATTGGGAAATGCTCGAAAAAATTCCGCACAAGGAGCGCTGTGAGATCCTTGTCAATGCGGTATGTCAGCCGAACTGCCCGCGCCGCGGTGAACATTATGAATATCTCGCAAAATCGCAAATCGAATTTGTAGAGCATCTGGCAAACAATGGGCCGAATGCACCGTTCCACAGCAAGCTCGAAGAGTTCAAATGTCCGCACATGGGCAATATGCTCTACGATACTACAGATTTCTGCACACACATCACACCGCAGGATATCTACGAAAAATATGTACCGATGGGCTTCTCAAATTTCAAGATCGAAGGACGCTCCGCACATCCTGCAAATGTGCTGGAAACGTACATTTACTACCTCGTGAAACCCGAACACCGTGACCGCATCCGCATGATCTATCAGCTCTCGATGTTCAAGTCGGGCGTGTTCGGCTTCAAGGATTGAATGCAGATGGAATATTTTACCATCGCCGCCCCCTGTGAGGGTTCACTCATCGAAAAGCGTTCAGAATTCATCGGACAGATTTTTCCCGTGACAAATGCGGACGCATTCAATGAAATTCTCGAAAGCGTTCGCAAAAAACACAACAAGGCACGACATCATGTCTGGGCATATCGTCTGCGGGACGGCGGCGCACAGCGTTACAGCGACGACGGCGAACCGCAGGGAACAGGCGGCGTTCCCGTACTGGGTGTGCTGCAAAAAAACGAACTGACGGATGTCTGCTGCATCGTCACCCGTTATTTCGGCGGCGTACTGCTTGGCGCAAGCGGGCTTACCCGTGCGTACAGCGCATCCGCTGCCATCGCCGTACAGAATGCGAAAATACAGCATTTTTGTGAGGCAGAGCATCTTCGGCTACAAATGGATTATGGAATATACGGCAAAGTCAGCGCCATGCTTCCCGAATTTGAAATTCTGGAAGGGAACAGCGAATTTGCCGATATGGTTACACTATATTTTGATATTAAAACAGAATTATTTCCCGCACTGCGGCAGCGGTTGACCGATCTTTTTCATGGTACACCGCCGCTGGAACAGCTTGAAACGCACTACGCTGATTTTGGTAAATAATCAGCAACAATCAACCACTTGACACGGAATGCCGTTGTCCTTTCGGACAAGCAGCACATCGAAAGGAGGCTCTTATGAATAACATTCTACCTCGTCATCCATTTTTGAACTATGTTGGACGTATTGACCACACCAATCCTGACGCACCTGTTTTTTACTGGGCAGGCTCAATGGTTTCATTCAGCTTTACAGGCTTAACACTTCATTTGCAAATTGAGAACCACAGTCTTTGTCCCAATGCCTCTGTCGGCTATATCCTTGATGGTAAGGAATCCAAACTGATGCTCTCCTCTACGTCAGCACAGCCTGAATCCTATGCAATTCATGTAGAAGGGAACGGCACACATACCTTCACGCTGTTCAAACGTATGGACGGTGTCCACTATTTTTCTCTGCACGGCATTTCGCTGGCAAAAAAATGCGATTTGGTACCATTACACAGAGATAAAAAGATGCTGCTGGAATTCATCGGAGATTCCATCACGGCGGGCGCAGTCTGCGAAGCAGTGGACAATGTCGGAAGGGAAGACCCGCCGAACTACGATTATACATATGACAATGCGTGGCACAGCTATGCCATGCAGACGGCAAGACTGCTGAATGCGGATGTGCATTTAGTGGCGCAGGGCGGTGCCGCGATGCTGGATGGCACGGGTTATTTTGATAATGGCAATCTTGGCATGGAAACCATCTATGACAAACTGTGCTATCTTCCGAATGCGCCGAAAATGACTCCATGGGATTTCTCAAAATATCGCCCTGATTTTGTCATTGTGGCAATTGGACAGAATGACCATTGCATTGGCGGGGTAGAGAATCAGATTCCGACAGAAGCGGAAGAAGAGTGCTGGCTTGCGTCATATACAGGAATGATTGAACGGTTGATGACGGTGTATCCGAGTGCGCGGTTCATTCTGACGCTGACGCTGACAAAGCATGATGACTACTGGGAGCGTCTGCTGGACAAGGCGGCGGTGTTGCTGGCAAGTGACCGCATTCTGCGTTTTCGCTTTACACGTTCGGGCAAAGCGACGAGTGGACATCCACGCATTCCGGAACAATGTGAGATGGCGTGTGAACTGGCAGAATATATTCGTGAGAGTGTAGAAGAATTCATTCGGGATGTATCCGAAAAATTCGGTTCACGCGATAGCATCTGGAACACGACATGGGGCAGTGCATATTATCCTGTGGGAACAGGGCCGCGTTCATGAAAGCGGAAATAGATGGCTGTACAGAGGTAGCTTGCGGGGATGCAGAGGAGGAACCAGAGGCAGGAGAACGGCAGACAGATTTGACCAAGGAAGCTGCACCAAACGTCTGAATAGTCCCAGACGTCCCAGCCGAGGATGATATTCTCGAGGATACCGACGGAGAATTCTGCGGCGGTGATGAACAAGGCGCCGAAGAAGGCGCGGGAACGGTAAGAGAGTGTCTGATGCTCCATGCGATAGAGGATGGAGAGGGCGATGCCGCCGAGGATGGTCATAGACCAGTGGGTATAGCCGCGGCCGATGGTTTCGAGCAAGCCATAGAGGAAGAAGCCAAGCAGGAACGTGAAGATGTATTCGCTGAATGATTTCATAAAAGCGCCTCGATTCGATGATTTAGAAGAAGTATGTGCAGATTCGCGCAGAATATGCATAAGTAATCATGAGGAATACAGAGGGAATTGATTCCCTCTGGCAGTCGGCGAAATTCCCCAAATTTCGTTATAACGAATCAGGAGGGGTTTCCCCCATGCAGTACCAAACATAAATAAAGGAAGGCAGGAAGAACGC
>JAZUJW010000029.1:0-21855 GCA_045642925.1 Oscillospiraceae bacterium | reverse complement strand
AAATTCAAAATGAATTAAGGCAATACCACCAAGCCGTAAGGCGTGCTTTGTGCGGTGTTACCCATGAAATGTCCCGCGCCATTGCTGACACGGGACACTATATTTATGCAAGCAAAGTGAGGTATGCCCACCAGTCTGCGAGCGTCAATGTGCCGTCTTTGTCCACATCGACATATGACCATTCTGCATCCGTCAGCGTGACATCAATGCCTTCCGTCAGCAGCGTGTACAGGAAATAGGCATCGCCCATATCTACCGTGCCTGTACCGTTCAGATCATATGGGATGGTTTCCGAAGCATCTGCTTCTCTGTCATAATAGTACACAAATCCGTTCTTTGCAGCGTACTCTGCCGCGGGACAGCCTGCGTAGCCGTACACCAGATAATTCTGCGGCAAATATGCAAATGCGTATTCCGGCAGGAAGCTGACCTGACAATCCTGCACCGTTTCGGAAAGCTGCGAGAACGAACGGTCTTTCGTATCCAGCGCAAACACTTCCGCATATTGCAGTGCAGGACAGATGCGGTAGGTCACGCCCTTGTCAGTATCCTTATACAGCGTGAATTCTCTGCCGCTGTTGTCCTCCAGATTCATCTTGAACGACTGATTCCAACTGTTGATATTGACAGCAGAGAACAGCAGATAAACCGTTTCGCCTGCTTCCATCGGGAAATACACGTCATCGCTCTTGGAATGCACAGTGCTGCTGCGGAAATGTCCTTCTCCGTCATAGATCTGCACAGTCAGACGACAGTAGATATCAAATACCGTCATGTGAATATCCGTTGTAAGTCCTGAAGAAAATGCATAGATCAAATACGGACACTTGGTTTTTTCCGAAGCACTGTAATCATGTTCCAACTGGATCGGGAATGCCTGATACTTCTCCAATGCGAACAGATCTTCCGCAACGACATCATAATCCACATCGCACATTCCGTCATATTTGCCCAGACCGACAAAGTTTGCCGTTGCCGTACCGATCTGCGTGTCGTTATAGAAATAGCGGAGCATATAATCGACACCTTCCTGCAAAAGCGTATCACCGTCCTTAAACTGAATGTCAGGCGGGTTTTCGCCCTTCGCATAAATAACAGGATGATTGATGATCTCGCAATCCGAAAGCAAATGGTATTCGCTCTCCAATGCAAAATGCAGTGTACCTTCACGGTTTGAGCCATTGAATTTGACCATGATAAAATACATCTTGTCCGCTTCCGCTTCAAAGGTCAGCGTCAATGCGCCTGTACCATATACCTGTTCCAGCATTTCCCCATCGGCATCAAAGACACGGAAAACCGTATTCATGACGTCTTCCGTCGTCAGCAGATAATGTTTGGTTTCGGCTGATGTAAAACGATACACCGCCAGACGATTTTCCAATGTCACTGCCGCTTCATGTGTCCCGACAGTCAGCAGCGGCGCATCCTGCGGCAAATCGACATAGACCTGATAATGCACCACCTGTCTGCCGTATGCTTTTTCATCAGATGCAGGCGTGATCAGGAATTCCTGTTCACCGAACATCGCATGATTTTCAGGATACACGACCTCATAATCTTCGCCTTGAATCAGCAGGTCACCATGCACACGCACTTCCATTTCAGGGAAAATATCATCACCTGTATATGGCGTATCTTTCACGGTGACTTCTGCTTCTTCGAGATTGTACGGGCGGGTAACAGTCACATTGATGCTCTTATCCGGCGCAGTAAAGGCACTGAAAAAGACCAGACAATATGTGCCGTTTTTCAGAGAAACAGCTTCGGGACAATCCGTCGTCATCACGAATGTATAGCGTTTCCGTTCCGCATCATACAGATAAATACTGCACCGCAGCTTGTCTTTCTTATCTGCTTGCAGGAAATAGGTTGCTTTTGACTGTCCCTCTACACCGCTGTCCGCCTCAAATATGCGCGTAATGATGCGATTTTCCTTAAAGTTCAGGCTTTGTGTTTCCAGCAGAGCGATCGATTCATCGGTCGCATTGACACCGGTATATGCAATGTTGAATGTCAGCGAATTCGTACCGACATATTTGCCGATGCCGACAACCGATGCCGAAGCATCTCCCGGCACATCATTGTTGTCAAACAGCACAACATAATCTTCGTTCTCGGTCAGCAATTCGCCGTTCACCATGACTTCCAGTTCAGGTTCATACGGCGTTCTGCCATTGTATTTGCCAAAGAACGAACCGCTGATCTGCGCCGTTTTCATGCTGTGGAAGGTTCTTGAGATCATCAGATTGTAGTCTGCACCTGCGCCCGCTTTGCAGACAAAATAATATTTCTGTCCTGCATTCAGCGTCAGGGAGGTACTGAAGCAGTTGCCTGTATAGGAACTGAACGAATTGGAGATCAACTGCGTTTCGCTGGCATCATACACCTTTACGCTGGTTTTGATATCATAATAACGATGGACGCCCAGTTTTCCGCTTTTGTGATAGATCTCATATTCTGTGCGGTAGCTTGGCTGATAGGTGGAATAGAAGTAGTATTTTGCAGTTTCAGGCGGAATAAAGACATAGGTCTGCGCATCTTTTGCATCCTTCACCGAAATCGGCGCCGGAACATCTTCCTGCACAGTTTCATAGATGGTGACATCCTTTTTCAGAATACCATTGTATTCTCCGCATCCGAAAAGAGATACCGTGCCTTTTTCATGCTGTTTTGACACTTGTACAACGTAGTCTTCATTCTCGGTCAGCACTGTACCGTCAGGCGCGGTCACAGTCACTTTCGGCACATATTCCGTACCGAATGGCACATAGACAATTGTTTCCATCTCAGCAGTACATAACTGCAAAGGGGTCTGCTCACGATTCCTTGTCAGGAAAAATGCATTGGGTTCTTCACTGAGTTGTCTGAAGTGCAGATGATATTCTTGTGCCTCCTCCGGATGCAGTATCGTATGCTGGAATGACGGAAACAACGGATACACAATATGATTCTCCGCATCCGTTATATAGCCCAAAACGTGAGAATTGCCTGCCGAAATCGTATATTGGCAATAAGCTTCTGCATAAAACACATAGGTGTGCCACTGTGTATCATCAAAAAGAACAGGCGTATCTTCGTAAATCATCTGCGGTTCTGCTTCGGTAACGGTCAATGTGTAAAATTGCGGCTCAGTTTGCTGTGTGCCGACTGATGCGACACAGGCATAGCGGAATGTTCCTGCCACATTCGTCGGCGGCATATAACAAAAGGACGTTGCTTGTTCCAACGGCTTCAAATCCGACTCATTTTCCACGGAATACCATTGATAGGAAGCATCCATGCCGCCGCACAGAACTGAAAAAACGGTATAGCCATTCTGTGCCACCGTCGTTTTTCCGGCTGTTGCACGCATCCAATACGGCAGCGCCGTCACTTTGCTGCCTTCGGCTGTCAATGCAGTAAACGGATGTCCTTCCGTGACAGAAAGCACTGTATTTTCCCCAACCGCATCTTCTGCCATTTCCGTACAGGATTCTGAAAGACAGACGCACTTGCAGCCTGTTACTGATTGACTCGGCAAAACCGTCACCTGCGGCAAGTCAACACGGTAAACGGCTGCATCCGCAAATGCCGCTTCCCCGATGCTGACAACATTCGGGAAAGAAAGCACACCGCCCCGCACGCCTGCAAATGCCGCATCTCCGATTTCTGTCAATGCGCCAAAGGATACTTCCTGAAAGCCGTCACCAATCGGGAAGCCATAAAATGCACATTCTCCGACCTGCGTGATTTCAGCAAAGGACATATCCATTTCCATATCGAAAGCGGTTTTTTGCAATGCAAGTCCATTTTCCTCTACATTCTTCAAACAGAATGCAGAAATATATTTGATTCCGCTGCATCCTGCAAAGCAATTCCGCGGAATCGTATCGACATCTCTGCCAAGCGTAACATATTTTATAGATGCTGCATTTTGAAATGCCCCTTCTCCAATGGAATCACTGGCGGACAAGGACACATTCATTTCCAACAGCGTACAGCCCGCAAAGGCATATGCGCCAACAGAACCCAGCCCTAAACCTGAAATCTGCTGCAAATTCCCGCAATTTCGAAATCCTGCCTCACCAACCGCTTTTGCTCTTGAAAATTCTGCGGTTTTCAGTGCGGTACAGCCTTCAAAGCAATGGTCAGGCACTTGGGTAATCATCGGCAGTTTGATGCTCTGAAGTGCTGCACAATTCTGAAAACTCCCTGCACCCACAGTTTCCAGCCGTTCGCCGGTCACCAAATCCTTGAGTGCAGTACATTCGGCAAATACCCGTTCTTCCATGCGCCATACGCCTTCGCATTTCACAGTCGTCAGGGAAGCGCAGTTTTCAAATGCACTGTTTTCAAAAGCGGTAACAGTATCCGGGAAAACCAATTCCGTCACATACCGATTCCCTGCAAATGCCTTTTCGCCGATGATGCGAACGCTCTCTCCATTGAGCGTCTCCGGAATCACAGGCTTCGCAAGCAGTCCGCGATAAGCTTCCAGTACACCTTCATGGAATACCCACGGCTCCGGAACATCCTGACCGTAAAGCTGATAGGCGCTTTCCGCCACAACACTTTCCTCACAGCCATCCTTGACCGCAATCGCACGCATAAGCGTACTTTCGGTAATTTCCAGCGGTTCCTGATACAGCAGACCGTTTTCCGCAGTCGGCACTGTGCCGTCCGTGGTATAAATAATCTGCGCACCTTCCGTCAGACATTTCAGCTCAACGGTGATCGGGTTGCCGTATTTTCCTGCTTTCTGGGAGAAAGTCGGCGCATGACAGATGCCGTCACACCACGAAAAATCATGCAGATTGACCATGCCCCAGCCATATTTGCCGTCAAAGCCCTCTGTGCCGATGTCCTTCGCATTCGCCTGAATCAAATTCTGCACTTCTGCCGGCGTCAGTTCAGGATGCACGCTTTTCAGCAGCGCACAGCAAGCTGTAACGTGCGGTGTTGCCATGCTGGTGCCGTTCATGGACTGCTGCGTCCCATCCTCTCCCAGTACCAAACTGACCACGCCCACACCCGGCGCTGCCACATCCAGCATCGTACCGGTATTCGAAAAGCTTGCCCGTTCCAATTCTTCGTCTACGGCTGCAACCGTGATGCAGCTTTCGATGCCGCCCGGATAATAGTATGCCGCATCATCGCCGCTGTTGCCTGCGGCTGCAACTGCCGTCAGACCGTTTTCATCGGCGATCCGCATCGCTTCGATTTCCAGCGGGCTGACACCCAGTCCGCCGAAACTCATATTAATGACATCGGCATGATGCTCAATTGCATACATCAGTCCCAGATAAATTTCTTCATCTGTACCGCTTCCGTTTTTGTCGAATACCTTGATCGGCAGAATTTTGACGTTGTCAGGTGTCAATTCGCAAATCGTACCGGTACAGTGCGTGCCGTGTCCATAGTCATCATTCGCACTGTCATCACCGGAATCAGAATAATTGACCTCATCTTCCAGAATACGTCCCGCCAAAGCACTGTGCGCACGGTTAATTCCGGTATCGACCACGCCGACAATGATTTCAGGCAGGTTTTCCATATCAAGCCATTGCTCGGTGAATTCTTCTACGCCGATCTGCTCCGCGCCCCATGTCATATAGGTATGGTCAGCAATATTCGCAACGGCTGCATCCGTCTGTGCCGCTTCCACGGTATCATCCATCTGAATGCGGCGGGACGGCTGCACAAAATCTACGCCGTCCATATCCTGATATGCCTGATATGCGGCATAGGCATCTTTCGGGGCGGCATATTGCAGAATATGGAGATTACGATAGCCCTCCACTGTTTTCTCTGCGCCGAATGTCGGAATGCTGCCCGCTGCCTTGACAATCAGACGCGCAGTCTGAAAGTCATTTGAAATGCGGATCTCGTCCGCTGTTTCCTCGCAGATATAGCCGTATTCCGCAGCATTTTCCGTCAGATTCTCCCATGCTTCCGTATTATTGCTGCCATGAGGGGATACCGAACGCACTTTCAGCACGCCATTCTGCACGGCAATGTCGCCTGCGGTTTTGCCGACCGCTTTCGCATCGCGGTACAGCGTTTGTTCGGCTTTGTCATATACCAATGTATCATAATAATCGTCGCAAACATCCGTCGAAGTCAGGGCATGAATGCCTGCTGCAAATTCTGTCAGACTGCACACAGAATCACTCTGTGCATCTGCTGTCATAACAGGGAATGCTCCCGTTTGCTGTGCGGTCAGTGCGGTGGCAAGCAATGCCCCCAGTAACCGCTGTATCGTTTGATTCATCCAATTTCCTCCTGCATCTCATGAGAAATTCATGTGATTATCATACCACATTTTCAAAAAAGTGTCAATAAAACGGATGATTTTATCAGAACTTTCATAGTATTTTCACATTGCGCCAAAATCTACACACAGTGCAGGATTTGACTTGACTTTTCCCTTCGACATACAGTACAATAATAGTAATTTCATTCAGCAAAAGGAGACATCTATGAACCAGAATACGACCTTCCGCAAACAATTGCTGCAATATACGCTGCCCGCAACCATTCAGAGCCTGATGCTGGCACTCGTTGCGGCATCCGATGCACTGATGCTCGGCAGAATCGAACAAAATGCCATGACAGCAGTCAACCTTGCGGCACAGATCCAATTTATCCAGAATATGATCCTCAGCGGTGTCATTTCAACAGCTTCCATCCTCGGCGCACAATATTTCGGCAAGGGCGACCGCGATACCCTCGTCCGCATCTTCCACATCTGCCTCAAACTCGGTGCGGCTGTGTCCATTGTCTTTTTTCTCTCCTGCGAACTGATACCGCAATACCTGATGCGCATATTTACCGACCAGCAGGATTTGATAGACCTCGGTGTCAGATACCTGAAAATTTCCGCCTTTTCCTATCTTCTGACAGGCATCTCACAAAGTTATCTTACCATCATGAAAGTCAGCGGACACCAGCAATTCACGGCGGCAGTCAGTTCTTCTGCCGTACTCCTCAATATCGCACTGAACGCCATACTGATTTACGGGCTGTTCGGCAATCCGTCCATGAATGTGGAAGGCGCGGCACTTGCCACCGCGATCACCAGAGCCGTGGAATTGACAGCCTGCATCATTCTGTCTTATCAGCCCGATTTCATCCGTCCAGACTTCCGCACCTTTTTTCGCCGCACGCCCCTGCTGTTTCAGGATTATCGGAAATCCATGCTGCCGCTGCTGGGTGCAGGCATGGTCTGGGGTGTCGGGTTCACCTCCTATTCCGCATTCATGGGACATATGGGAAATGATGCAGCTGCGGCAAGTACGGTCACAGCCGTCATCCGCGATTTCATTTGCTGCATGACAGACGGCATGGCGATCGGCGGCGGCATTCTCATCGGCAATGAACTTGGCGCCGCCAATCTCGATACCGCACACGAATACGGTGATAAGCTCGTCAAAATCGCCTTTCTCATCGGCGGTGTATCGACCGTTCTCATGCTGCTGACGACACCGCTGATGGAGCTGTTTCTCAAACTGACTCCGCAGGCGATTCAGATTTTCCGCAGTCTGATGCTCGTGACCGCCCTGTACATGATCGGCAGAGCTGTCAATACCATTCTCATCAACGGCATTTTTTCGGCAGGCGGCGACACACTCTATGACCTTTACAGCCTTGCCGTTTGTATGTGGGGCGTAGCCGTTCCGCTGGCGGCACTCGGCACTTTTGTCCTGCACTGGGAACCGATGATCGTCTACGCCTGCACCTGTCTGGACGAAGTCGGCAAGATCCCGTGGACGCTCCACCACTATAAAAAATACCGTTGGGTGAAAGACCTTACCCGCTGACTCCCGCCGTTTCATCGGTCATTTATTGCGCTGACGCAAAAAAATCATCATCATATCGTAAAAAATATACTTGACAAACATTCGGAAATCAGTTACAATGAATATGATTATTAAATTAATGGAGGCATTCAACAAATGGAACCCAGAAAACCATCCGGCAGACAAAAAAATGTCACGGGTTCCGGCAGCGTCCATCGCCGCGGAAGCGGTCTTGGTTCCGGCCCTGTCGGTTCTTCAAACGGTTACAATGGCAGATCATCAGGTGGTGTCGGAAAACGTGCGGCAGCAGGCGGCGGCGGCTCTTTGGCGCTGCTGGTCATCGGCTATCTGCTGCTGAAAGGCTGCGGCTCTTTCGATTCAGACGTCCCGGACGACCCTGCACAATGGAACAGTGATACCACTTCAAATTCATCAATCGACACACACAGCAACGCATCCTCCTCTGCTTCTCCTGACACTTCTGTTGCCAGCGGTTCCCGCGCAAAGTATACGAATATTCTCGGCAGCAACAAAGATCAGGTCACAGTGATGGTCTATCTTTGCGGCACAGACCTCGAATCCCGCAGCGGCATGGCTTCTTCCGACTTGCAGGAAATGGCAGCCGCAAAATTCGGCGACAATGTCAATCTCATCATCTGCACAGGCGGATGCTCGTCATGGAAAATCACCGATATTTCCAATAAAGTCCACCAGATCTATCAAATCAAAGGCGGAAAGCTGATTCGGCTGGAAGATGATTTCGGTTCGGTTTCTATGACCTCCCCTTCTTCACTGGCAGATTTTATTCAATATTGCAGCAAAAACTTCCCCGCAAACCGCAACGAACTCATTCTCTGGGACCACGGCGGCGGCTCTGTCAGCGGCTATGGCTACGACGAACTCCAGAAGAATTCAGGCTCGATGGGTCTGGGCGGCATCTCCGAAGCACTCAGCAAGGGCGGCGTAAAGTTCGATTTCATCGGCTTCGATGCCTGCCTGATGGCAACTGCGGAAAATGCCCTCATGCTCGATGATTATGCCGATTACCTCATCGCTTCGGAAGAAACCGAACCCGGTATCGGCTGGTACTATACCGACTGGCTGACAAAACTCGGCAAGAATACGTCCATGCCGACGACGGAAATCGGAAAGAATATCATTGATGACTTCGTTTCGACCTGCAACAAAAAATGTTCGGGACAGAAAACAACACTTTCCATCATCGACCTCGCCGAATTCTCCCAGACCGTCCCCCCCGTGCTCACGGCATTCGCAAATGATATCAGTCAGCAGCTTACCGCGAAAAATTATCAGGAAGTGTCCGACGCAAGATATCAGACACGCGAATTTGCACAAAGCTCCAAAATCGACCAGGTTGACCTCGTGCATCTTGCAAAGAACATGAAGTCCGATGAGGGCAATGCGCTGGCAGATGCACTTCGGAAAGCCGTCAAGTACAACAAGACATCATCTAATATGACCAATGCTTACGGCGTGTCGATTTTCTTCCCATACCAAAGCGCTTCCAAAGTGGACAGTGCGGTTTCCGCTTACAACAAGATCGGCATGGACTCCGCATACAGTCAGTGCATCCGTCAGTTTGCAAGCCTCGAAGCCAGCGGACAAATTACCGCCAATACTTCGTCTGCTTCCTCTCCTGTCAGTTCTCTGCTGGGTTCACTCATCAGCGGCGGCGGAAACGGCGGCAGCATGACCGCTGACCTTGTCGGTTCTCTTCTCAGCGGCTTCCTCAGCGGCACAAGCGGCAGAAGCATTGCAGGACTGGACAGTTCCAACACCGCTTTTATGCAGGACAATCCCCTCTCTGCGGAGGAAACTGCTGACTACATCGCCATGAATTATTTTGACGATTCCAACCTTGTCTGGACACAGCAGGCAGACGGCAGATTCGGCATGGAACTGCCCGACAGCCAATGGAATCTGATCCACCAGATCGACAAGAATGTGTTCTTCGATGATGGTGAAGGCTATGTGGACCTTGGTCTGGACAATGTATTTGACATTGACGGCAACACACTGATCGCAGACGACGAAAATACGTGGATCGCAATTAATCAGCAGCCTGTTGCCTACTACCATACCGATACCGTGGAAGCAGACGGTGTCACCTCCTACTTCGGCTACGTTCCCGCAGAACTCAACGGCGAACGTGTCGATCTCCTGCTGGTCTTTGAGAACAATGCCGGACGCATCACGGGCGCTGTCAGCGATTACGTGGGCGGCGAGACCGATACTGTCGCAAAGAGCATGATCGACCTGAATGTCGGAGATACCCTTGCATTCATTTGCGATTTCTATAGCTATGACGGCGAATATCAGGACAGCTATTACCTTGGTGACGAAATGATCGTTTCAGACGAAATGATCGTCAGCGACGTGACACTCGATAATGGCATGACAAAAATCACCTACTGCTTGACTGATATCTACAATCAGGCACACTGGACAACCGCAATCGAAAAATAAACAACTGAAAAGAGGTTACCACTATGGCAATATCCGAAAATATCCCCAAAGAACTGATTGGTCTTGTTGCCGTCAGCCGTGACTGTTTCCCCATGAAACTGTCCGTCAACCGCAGAAACGCGCTGGCAAAAGCCTATGCGCAGAAATACGGCGATAATGTATACGAATGCCCCATCTGCATCGAAAACGAAACCGATATGCGCAAGGCACTCGCTGACATCAAAGCAGCAGGCTGTAATGCACTCGCTGTGTATCTTGGCAATTTCGGCCCTGAAACGCCCGAAACACTCCTCGTCAAAGAATTTGACGGCCCTGCTATGGTCTTTGCGGCGGCAGAAGAATCTGCTTCCGATTTGCAGGATGGCAGAGGCGATGCGTACTGCGGAATGCTGAACGCAAGCTATAACCTGCACCTCCGCGGTCTGAAAGCTTTCATTCCTTCGATGCCTGTCGGCACTGCTGAAGAATGCGCTGACATGATCGCACAATTTGCCCCCATCGCACGCGCTGTCATTGCTGTCCGCAATCTCAAGCTCATCACCTTCGGCCCGCGTCCGCAGGACTTCCTTGCCTGCAACGCCCCTATCCAGCAGCTTTACAACATCGGCGCAGAAATTGAGGAGAACAGCGAACTCGATTTGTTCGAAAGCTACCAGAAACACGCTGACGATGCCCGCATTCCGGAAGTCATTGCCGACATGGAAAAAGAACTCGGCAATGCCAACCGCAAACCCGAAGTACTGCCAAAACTCGCTCAATATGAACTGACGCTCCTCGACTGGGTGGAATCACACAAAGGCAGCAGACAGTATGTCGCCATCGCCGGAAAATGCTGGCCCGCATTTCAGGATATGTTCGGCTTCGTCCCCTGCTATGTCAACTCCCGCCTGACCGCACGCGGCATTCCCGTTTCCTGCGAAGTCGATATCTACGGCGCACTGAGCGAATTCATCGGCACTGCCATCAGTCAGGATGCCGTGACACTCCTCGACACCAACAACACTGTCCCGTCCGACCTGTTCGATACCAAGATCATGGGCAAGTTCAACTACTCGCTCCACGACACCTTCATGGGCTTCCACTGCGGCAATACGCCGATCTGCAAGCTTGCCAACGCGGAAATGAAGTATCAGAAGATCATGGCAAGAACCCACCCGCAGGAATGCACCAACGGTACACTCGAAGGCGATATCGCGGCTGGCGACATCACCTTCTTCCGTTTGCAGAGCACTTCCGATGCCAAACTGCGTGCATATGTCGCAGAGGGTGAAGTCCTTCCTGTGGAAACCTGTTCGTTCGGCGGCATCGGCATCTTCGCCATTCCCGAAATGGGCAGATTCTACCGCCACGTTCTCATTCAGAAGAATTACCCGCATCATGGCGCTGTTGCGTTCGGTCACTATGGTCACGCTCTCTTTGAAACCTTCAAACTGCTGGGCGTTTCCCCTGACGAACTCGACTACAACCACAGCAAATATGAGCGCTATGTCGGAGAAAATCCGTTCGCATAATCCCATACACAAATACGATCGCTCCCGAACCGTTTGCAGTTCGGGAGCGATTCTTTATCTGCTTTTCCCAATTTTCCGAAATTTCTGATATCTTGCGTCCAGAAGCGCCTGCGGTGAAAGCTTCTGCATTCTGCGCAGTTCCATAGAAATACACTGCTTCAGCGCATCACAGACTTCACGTTCGGTACGTTCCGTTTCGCCAATGACGTGCTCGACCACTTCAAACCGATAAAGGTCTTCTGCCGTCAGTTTCAAGGCATCTGCCGCATCTGCCGCTTTTTCTGCATTCTTCCAGAGGATGCTCGCACAGCCTTCCGGTGATATGACAGAATATACGGAATTTTCCAGCATAATTGTACAGTCGCAGATGCCAAGTGCCAATGCGCCGCCGCTTCCGCCTTCCCCTAAAATCACTGACACGATCGGCACGCGCAGTCCCATCATTTCCAGCAAATTCTCCGCGATTGCTTCGCCCTGTCCGCGCATTTCCGCATCCATCCCGCAATATGCACCTGAACTGCCGATCATACAAATAATCGGGCGCTTGAATTTTTCTGCCTCTTTCATAAGCCGCAATGCTTTTCGATACCCTTCAGGCGCAGGACAGCCGAATTTCCGCTTCATACGCTCCTCGATCGTATCACCGCGCTCCATCGCAATGACTGTCACGGGCATTTCATTGAGCATTCCCACACCGCCAATGATTGCCGCATCATCGCCAAAACGTCTGTCGCCATGCAGTTCCATGAAGCCGTCCAACATTTGCGAAATGTAGTAGCTTCCAAGTTTCCGTTTTCCGCTTCGGGCGGTCTGCACACGCTGATACGATGTGATTTTCGGGCTAGCCGACATTTTTCTGTCCCCCTTCCTTCTGCTTTCGATGCAGTACCAGCAGATTCGCCAAGGTATGCCGCAAGCGTCTGCGCTCCTCTATCATATCCAGAAAACCATGTTCCAGCAGGAATTCCGAACGCTGAAATCCCTGCGGAAGTTTCTCTCCCATGGTCTGTTCAATCACGCGCTGCCCCGCAAAACCAATCAGCGCATTCGGTTCTGCTATGATAATATCTCCCTGCATCGCAAAACTCGCTGTCACGCCGCCCGTAGTCGGATCGGTCAGCACCGAAAGATACAGATTTCCAGCATCGCTGTGCCGCTTGACAGCACCGCTGATTTTCGCCATCTGCATCAGTGAGAAGATCCCTTCCTGCATCCGTGCACCGCCCGATGCCGCAAAGCCGATGACCGGCAGGTTTTCTGCGGTTGCTTTTTCAAACAGGCGCGTGATTTTTTCACCGACTGCCGTTCCCATGCTGCCCATCATGAACGCACTGTCCATCACAAACATCGCAACAGACTGCCCTTCGATTTTTGCCGTGCCGCAGACAACTGCTTCTTTCAGCGCACTGGTTTTCCGTGCTTGCTCCAGCTTTTCTGCATAATCAGGAAACGAAATCGGATTGCTGCCCGTCAGGGATTTGTCCATTTCCGAAAAACTTCCTTTATCCACTGTGATGGCAATGCGCTGTGATGCCCGCATTCGCAGATACGCGCCGCATTTCGGACAGATCATCGCATTCTCCATCAAGTCCTGCACGGAATGTTCCGTCCCGCACTGCTTGCAGACACGCATGGCAGGCGTTTCTGTTTTATGAAACAGTGTCATCATGACTTTCCTCCGTCTGCGGCATCAGCAGAAACGAGAATTCTGCCGTCACGCACAGCGTGCCATTCACATAGCCTTCGCCTTTTGCAAAATAGAATGGTGCTTTCTCCCGAATCATCTGACATTTCGTTTCAAATACCTCTTCAGGATGCACCTCTTGCCGAAAGCGCACCTTGTCCATTCCTGTCAAAAGCGTCAGACAACTGCCCTGCACTTCATCCACCAAGGTCGCTGCCATAGACTGCGCCATGATCTCACATAAAATCACACCCGGCACAACAGGATGCTGCGGGAAATGTCCATTCAAAAACCATTCATCTGCACGAATTTTTTTCTTTCCGTATGCAATGCCGTCAACATAATCCGCTTCGTCCAGCAGCAGCATCGCATGACGGTGCGGCAAAATCGTTTTCAACGCTTCACGGTTCATATGGTTTCGCCTCCTTTGCCAAAGCCAAGACATACATTATGTCCGCCAAATCCAAGCGAAGTTGAAATTGCAGCAGACAGGCGCGTTTGCAATGCACGATTCGGTGTATAGTCCAAATCGCACGCTGCATCTGCTACCGCATAATGCACAGTCGGCGGTACGGTCTGATGCTGAAGCGCAAGAATTGCCGCGATTGCTTCGATTGCACCTGCCGCGCCCAGTAAATGTCCTGTCATGGATTTTGTCGAGCTGATATGCAGTTTTTCTGCATTCTCACCGAACACCTGCCGCAACGCTTCCGTTTCAGTTTTGTCATTCAGCTGCGTACCCGTACCATGTGCGTTGACATATAATTCCTCTGCAAGAATGTCTTGCGGCATCTCCGCCAGACATTCCCGAATTGCCCGTGCCGGCTGCTGTGCCGATGCTTCGGGCGCTGTCACATGAAATGCATCACAAGTCGCGCCATAGCCCGTCACTTCCGCATATATTTTCGCACCGCGCTGTACAGCGTGTTCGTATTCTTCCAGAATCAATGCACCTGCGCCCTCGCCCATCACAAAACCACTGCGTCTTGCATCAAACGGCAGACAGGCATTTTCCGGATCAGCCGATTCCGAAAGTGCCATGCAGTTCTGGAATCCTGCAACCGCCAAAGGCGAGATCGCCGCATCCGTACCGCCCGCAATGATGGCATCCGCATACCCTGCTTTTATAGCACGATATGCCTCTCCGATGGCAGTCGATGCAGTCGCACAGGCAGTCGTCACACAAAGACAGGAGCCCTTCGCGCCATACTGAATCGCAATGTTCCCTGCCGCCATATTCGAGATCATGCGCGTAATAAACAACGGAGAAACACGCGATGCACCGCGTTTTTGAAAATTATTGTGCTCATTGATAAATGCTTCGAATCCGCCGACACCCGAACCAAAATACACGCCGAAACGCTCCGCATCGACTTTGCCGCAAATGCCCGCATCCTGAACCGCCTGTGCTGCCGCTGCCATTGCATAATGCACAAAAGGATCGTTTCTGCGAACTTCTGATTTATCCATATACAGAAGCGGATCAAAATCTTTCAATTCCGCCGCCACTTTTACACGCAAATCTTTCGCATCAAACCGCCGAATTTCTGCAATGCCGCAGACACCATTTTTCAGCGCATCCCAATAACGCGGAATATCACAGCCAATTGGTGTCACTGCACCGATTCCCGTCACTGCAACTCGTTTCATAGATACATCCTCTCTGCTGTTAAATTGCCATGCCGCCATCCACTCGAATGACTTCGCCTGTAATGTAAGAAGCGGCAGGACTTGCCAGAAATCCGACCACCGCCGCCACTTCGCTCGGCATTCCTGCACGGTGCATCGGAATCGACTTCAGATATTCCTCACGATTTGGCAGATCCGCCGTCATTCGCGTATCGATCAGACCGGGTGCGACCGCATTGCAGGTAATATTTTTGATGGCAAGCTCCCGCGCTGTCGTCTTCGTCAGCGCGATGACGCCTGCCTTTGCAGCGGCATAATTTGCCTGTCCCGCCGTTCCGAGAAGTGCCGAAACAGACGCAATATTGATGATTCTGCCGTATTTTTGCCGCAGGAAAGTCTTGCTGCAAAGCTGTGTCATGTAAAAGCATCCGCTGAGATTGACTGCAAGCACCGAATCCCACGCTTCCTTATGCATCGTCAACAAAAGCGCATCCTGCGTCATGCCTGCGCAGTTGACCAATACTGCAATTTCGTGAAAATCCTCCATAATTTGCTGCACAGTGGTTTTGCACGCAAATGCGTCCGCAACGTCACACTGATAGCAAATTGCTCTCACGCCGCTTTCGCCGATCACCTGATATTTCAGCTGCTCGGCACGCTCGCTGTTCCCACAATATAGCAGCGCAAGGTCATAGCCATCGCCGGCAAGCTGTCGTGCGATCGCTGCGCCAATGCCGCCCGATGCACCTGTAATAATTGCGGTTTTATGCAGATACTGCATCGCCAAGCACCGCCTTTCGTGTTGCTTCCAGCGTTTCTGCATCCTCCACAGAATGCACCCGTACCTGCGGCGCCGTTTTCCGAATCAGTCCGCACAATGTTTTGCCTGCACCGACTTCAATGAAATCCGTCACGCCATCTTCGACCATCTGCTGTATCGTTTCTTCCCAGCGCACTGCCTGCACCATCTGTGCAGAAAGCGTTTGCCGCACCTGTGCAGTGTACGGCATCGCAGTCGCATTTGCATAAACGGGAATCCGCGGCGTTTTGATCGGAAAACTTTCCAGAATTGCTGCAAAGGAAACGGCAGCTTCCTCCATGAACGGAGAATGAAATGCCCCGCTGACTGACAACGGTACGCATCTTGCGCCCTCATCTTTCATTGCTTCCGAAAACGCCTCTACACTGCTGCGAAGCCCTGAAACCACAGTCTGATTCGGGCAATTGAAATTCACGGCATAAAGCTGCGGATAATGTCGAACCATTTCCCGCACATGATTTCGTTCTGCACGCAAAACTGCACACATTGCCGTATCGGCGATTCTGCCGGCGTTTGCCATCAGCCGTCCACGCTCACAAACCAGACGGAAACCATCCTCTGCCGAATACGAACGTGCATATGCCAGTGCGGCAACTTCGCCCAGCGAAAAACCTGCGACCGCATCCGCATGAATGCCGACTTCATCCAGTGCCAGCGCCGCAGCCATATCCACCAGATACAGACAGGGTTGTGTCACGGCAGTATCCCGCAGTTCCTCCGCAGTTCCACAGAATGACTGTGCCATTGTACCACTTCGGAATGCCTCTGCCTGCAAATACAGCCGCCGTGCTGCCGCCGACGTTTCATACAACGATTTACCCATGCCGCTGTACTGCGCACCCTGTCCGGAAAATACAAATGCTATTTTACCCATGCTGTACCTCCATGAAAGCACGATTCTGCTTGCTTGATTAATTCTTCCATGATTTCTTTCGCAGGCGCTTCCGCATTCACCATGCCGACTGCTTCTCCTGCCAGAAAACAGCCTTGCTGTCCATCGCCCTGCAAAGCCGCCAACAGGCTGCCTTTCGCCATTGACTCCAATGCTTCTGCATCTGCGCCGTTACGCTCTGCTTTTGCATATTGCCGCGAAAACATCGTTTTCAGACTGCGTACCGGATGCCCAAGCGTACTGCCTGTGACAATCGTAGCACGGTCTCCCGCCTGCAAAACCTTTTGCTTGTATATTTCGCAGATATTGCATTCTTTTGCCGCAAGAAACCGCGTTCCCATCTGCACACCGACCGCGCCAAGCATCAGCGCCGCCGCCATGCCGCGTCCGTCCGCAATGCCGCCCGCCGCAATGACAGGGATCGATACGGCATCACAAACCTGCGGGATCAGCGCCATCGTGTGCATTTCACCGATATGACCGCCCGACTCGCCGCCTTCCGCAATCACAGCATCCGCACCGCAGCGCTGCATCCATTTCGCCATCGTACTGGATGCAACTACCGGAATGACCTTGCATCCCGCCGCTTTCCACTGCGGCATATACACAGACGGATCGCCGGCACCTGTTGTCACAATCGGTACGTGTTTCTGTGCAATCACGTCCGCCAAAGCCGCAATGTTCTCACTGCGCAGCATGACATTCACGCCAAACGGCTTCTGCGTTTTTTCCCGCAATGCATCAATGCGCCGCGACAATGCTTCCGCATTTCCGTCCGCCGCACTCAATATGCCCAGACCACCCGCTTCTGAAACCGCAGCCGCCAGACATTCATCGGAAATGTATGCCATACCGCCCTGCAAAATCGGAAGCGCAATGCCAAGCAGTTCACAGATTGGTGTGAAAATCATCTTTCTGCGCTCCTTTTCTGCTTATTTTGCACTCAGTTTTGCGTCAATGTAAGCGGCAAATGCCTTGACGGAAGTACCAGCCTCTTTCGGGTCTACTTCGATACCGAACGCATCTTCCATCTCCATGGCGACTTCCACCGCATCCAACGAATCCACGCCCAAGTCCTCAAAGGTCGTATCTTCGTGAATATCTGCTTCTGCCATATCCAAATGAGAAGCAAGGATCGCAATTACTTTTTCCGTTGTCATAAAATCAATCTCCAATCATTCAATTTGAATTACGCACGCCGCAGAGGAAAGTCCTCCGCCAAATGCGCACAATACCAGATAATCTCCGCGGGACACGTTTCCACTCCGCATCACCGCATCCAGCGCGATTGCTGCACTCGCTGCTGACGTATTTCCGCAGGTTTCGATATTCGAAAACATTCGCTCCGCAGGAATTCCCAGCCGCGTGACCGCGAAATCAAGGATTCGCTGATTCGCCTGATGCGGCACGATGTACTTCAAATCCGACACCTTAATGCCTGCCTGCGCTGTCACTGCCAGCACATCCTCCGTCATTCGCTTGACTGCAAACCGAAAGGTTTCCTGCCCGTTCATCTGCACATATGGTAATGTCTGCAAATGCGTGAAAAACGGTGAATTTCCAAGTGGTGCGGGTACGGTGATGACAGATGCATTTCCTTCGGTATGCAGTCGGGATGCCAGATACCCATTTCCCGCAGTCACGACCGCTGCGCCTGCACCATCGCCAAAAATAACACAGGTACTACGGTCTTCCCAGTTCAGCAGTTTGCTCATGCGCTCCGCACCAATCACCAGCACATTGTGTGCTGAACCGCGAACCAAAAAGGATTCCGCCGTATCCAGTGCAAACAAAAATCCGCTGCACGCGCTGTTGAGGTCAAAAGCAGGACAATTCGCACCGATTGCAGACTGCACCTCCCCTGCCACGGTCGGACAAACCATATCCGCCGACATGGTCGCCGCGATAATCAGGTCAAGTTCGGATGCATCCATATTGGCTGCTGCAAGCGCTTTTTTTGCTGCTTCTGCTGCCATTTCTGCGGTCGTTTCATTGGTTGCGATATGCCGTGACCGAATTCCTACCCGCTGTCGAATCCACGCATCTGATGTATCCACCATCTGCGATAGTTCTTCATTTGTCACGGATTTCTGCGGAAAATATGAACCTGTTCCAATGATGCGCATTTTCTCATCCCCTTCGCTGTTCTATTTTATGCGCTTCATTTACTCATTAGCACATAGTGTGCTGCTCTTTTTTTGTGGAATCGCTGCAACTCCGATTCCACAAAAATTTCCATTCTTCCAAACGTTCAGCACACTGTGTGCTGAAATGAATATACCACAATTTCACGCTTTTGTCAAGTATCTGAAACTAATTTATCGGAGTATGACAATTTTTCTGCGCAATGCGGCTGAAATCTGGAACAGGATTGCTATTTTTGCCGTGATATGGTAACGCAAGAAGATGGATGTACCCGGTAAATAACGTTATCCAGTACATTTGTCATGGCAGAAAGTATGATACAAAAAGAAAGGCTGCGTAACCACATAGGTTACGCAGCCTTTTCTTTAATACTGCTTTATCACTGTACGCTGTTTGACATATAAAATTGTATGTGCCGATGCTGTCAATTCAATTGCGAAGTGATGATTCTGACGGTTGACTGTGCGAGTTTTGCGGAATCAGGGATTACTTAGCTATTCAGAACAGATTTCAGTGTAGCCAGATCCGTAATGTCGATCGTACCGTCTTTTGTCAGGTCGCCCAGAATCAGCTTTTCATCTTTCAGCGTCGTTTTGCCAAGCAGATAGTTACTAAGCATCTGTACATCCATGATATTTACATAACCGTCTCTGTTGACATCGCCCAGCGTGCACTTCGTAGTCGGAATGGAAGTCAAATTCTGCATAGCCTTCGGTACATGAGGACCAATGTTGATTTCTTTCACAATATGACTGGACTTTTCTTGTTCAAGGACAGTGCGGTTGACCATATACAGATCCTTGCGGCTATACCAACAAGTATCAACATAATACCAGTCATTACCGACCTGCACCAGATTGAATGCATGATTATTGCTGTTGACACGTTCTGCATTGATGCCCGCAAGCTCCAGCAGATACATATACATATCTGCATAATCTCTACATACCATGCCTTTTTCCATCAGCATTTCTTCCAGATAGTCGTTCGAACCTCCATCTACCGCATAGCGATACTTATATTTCGAACCGACATAATTATAAAGCTTTTCCACAATCTGATACTGCTGCATCACAGAATACGTAACCTTTTTACCCTGACCAACATATGCAATGTTCAGGCTTTTGAAAATTTCTCTTGCTTTGGTATCGCACATATTTCTAATAAATTGCGTATCCAAAAATGCCTTCATGTTATTCATAAAGAAATCATGGAACGTGGTGTTATAATTCGAATAAGTGATTTTGGTATTGTAAAGATACACATTGGTCAGACTGCCCGTAGCCGCGGTGTCATAACCAAATGCCGCTTCTGAAAGAGAAATAATGCTGCTCGGCAGTTTCAGTGTGGTCATTTTATTGACATCTGCCAAAGCACCTTTTGCAATATACTTCGCATTCACGGAAGACAGGTCTACCGTGCCGTTGGAGATTTTTCCATAATACAGCAGTGTATTGCCAAGAAGAATACATTGTGAAGAAGATGTCTTCTGTGCATTAAACCATTTGCTGCCCTTAAATGAATCATATTCCACGTCTGCAACGGCGTATGCATTGGTTACACTGTTCAGTTTCGTGCAATTCGCAAATGCTTTTGCGTAGATTGTTTTGACACCGTTCAGGTTCAAAGAAGTCAGCGTGGAATTACTATCGAATGCCTGTTTATACACTTTTTTGATATCGGGTTTATTTCCTGCAAGATTCAGAACAGTGACACTGGAAGCATTTCCAAGATACTTGATCACCCAGTCACCGAATACGACTGCGCCGTTCTTATTTGGCGTTTTGATGAACGTTGTATTATCGAATGCATAGCTTCCCAAGTATTCCAACGCAGTACCGGAATAAACGACTGTTTTCAGGGATGTGCAGTCGCAGCAGAACTGGCTTCCGATTGATTTCACATTTTTGGAAACCGTCAGCTGTTGAATGGGAGAATCCTCCGCAAAATGCGAACCGATTTCTTTGATGGTGTCAGGCATGGTGATGTTTTTCACCATAGATTCTCTTGCAAAACTAGCACCGATAGCGTTGACGGTATAGGTTTTGCCGTCAATCTTCATAGTGCTCGGAATCACAATGCTGGAAGTGGTCGTGCTTTTCAGGGCAGTCAGAGTTACATAAGAATCATTCGGGTTCGGAATGTTGTACTCGAACACAGCGCCGCTGTAAGAGTAGGTATTGCTTGCAGCAGAAGCGGTGATTGTCGGCAACATTTCGAATGCGTCGCTCGTTCCGCTGAGGGGTACAGCCGCCGAGCAAACAATAGAGAGTGCAAGAATGGAAGTCAATGCTTTTTTGAAACCGTTTTTCATAATAATCCTCCTAAAATGGAATTAAAATTGCTTTGCACTTTAAGGCAACACCGCACAACGATGGTGGTACAGGATGCGTATGGTCAAACGAGTTTGACCAGTCAGATTTTTCGTCAGATTGTATAGAAATGACGCCCGGCAAGGAATCTCTGTGCAAGATGGCGGAAAATTTGCAAGCAGATGTGCCACCAAGCCGTTAGGTGTGCTTTGTACGGTGTTGCCTTAAGTGCAGGTGTATTATAACACGGTGATATTTGAAATGCAATAGAAAAGATATATATTCTAAAAAAATTCTGCGATATAAACAAACGTTATATAAAAGATGGATTGATATGTGTA
The DNA here is from genome assembly GCA_045642925.1 of Oscillospiraceae bacterium. Taxonomy (GTDB): domain Bacteria; phylum Bacillota; class Clostridia; order Oscillospirales; family Ruminococcaceae; genus Firm-04. The sequence goes on along the minus strand of JAZUJW010000029.1, from coordinate 253 downwards.
CACAGCGAACAGAATTTGCCATATGCTTAAATATAATAATTATTAATTTGATTATCAGCAGATAAATAAAAATTTATGGAATTATTATGTTTATTAAAATTATCTAAACGAATTCTTAAGGCAACACCGCACAGAGCTGGTGGTGCAGGATACGTATGGTCAAACGAGTTTGACCAGTCAGATTTTTCGTCAGATTGTACAGAAATGATGCCGCTGGGCTGACGCCCAGCAAAGAATTTCTGTGCAAGATGGC
>JAZUJW010000028.1:0-25107 GCA_045642925.1 Oscillospiraceae bacterium | reverse complement strand
GGACTCTGCGATTTTTTGAAAAAATCGAGTAAAACTGTAATTTCGCTTCGCGTGCATAGCCATTTTGATTCGGAAGATACTCCCTATTCGTGAATGCACGTTCTCTACAATTGACAAATTGCAGAATTCTCGGTATAATATAAGAAATGATAACGCTTTGTGCATTTCACAGCACAAAAATGCATCTTACCCCTTCATGTATTGCCATCTCCTTTTTGTTGTGATACAATGAAATCACAATCAAACGAAAGGAAGATGCTTCATGAATACCACACTTTTTATCCTGCTGTGCGCAGCAGAAATCACTTTTTGCGGACTCTCCGTTTCGAGAAAATTTGATGTCGGAAAACATAAGTTTGGCCGTTTCATCGCCAACGGCTGCGAACTCCTCCTGTTCCTGCTGATGACACTTTTCCCCGGAATCGACTTCTCCTTCCGCTTTTCCGGCCTCCTGATTCTCTTGCTGCTTCGTCTGCTGATTTCCACCATTTCCGCATTCTGCCTTCACAAAAACCGCCGCAACCCCAAGAAGTCTGCCTCGAAAATCTTCAGCGCTGTAATGGCTGTGTTCCTGTTCATCGGCGCACTCGTTCCCTCCTACCTGTTTCGTGATTATCAAGGTCTTTCCGTCAGCGGTTCTTATCAGACCGCAATGGCAAAGGCGATCCTGATAGATGAAAACAGAACGGAATCTTATGAAAACGATGGCTCGAAACGTGAAGTGCCACTCTACTTCTATTACCCTGAAAACGCTGATGCAACAAAGAAATTCCCTGTCGTTTTCTTCTCCCACGGCGCGTTCGGCTACTATCAGAGCAATACCTCCACTTACATGGAACTTGCTTCCAACGGCTATGTGGTTGTCAGCATGGAACACCCGTATCATTCCCTCTTTACAACGGATTCGGACGGCAAAATGATTCTGGTGAGTCAGGATTTCCTTCAGGATATCACAGACCTGAGCGCAGGCGCTGAACCGCAGAAAATGGATGAAATTTCTGCGAAAATCATGTCCCTGCGGCTTGCAGATGCACAGTCTGCGGTCGATGCCGTCAAAGCGCCTTCCTCAGCAAAATGGTGCTATCCTGATGATAATGAATCCGTCATTTCTTCCGTGCTTGCCATGGTCGATACCGAAAAAATCGGCTTTATGGGACATTCTCTCGGCGGTGCGACCGCAGTCAGCATTGCAAAACAGCGCGATGACATTGATGCTGTGATCGACATTGACGGCACAATGCTCGGAGAAGCACAAGCGATTCTGGAAGGAAGCTGTGCGATTCTCGAAGATGCCGATTACCGCTATTCCACCCCCGTTCTTGCATTTGACAATCAAATTACCCACGAAGAAATGGTTTCCTGTATGGAAAATCAGATTCCGTATGTCAATCTGACCGTTCTCAATCAGGCAGATGCAGGTTTTTCCACTTGGATTGCCGATACCGGACATATGAATTATACTGACCTGCCGTTGTTCTCGCCATTCCTTGCGGAATTCCTCGGCGCTCTGACCGTATCCGATGCGACCGCAGGTACAGGCAGTGTCGATGCAGAAGCCTGCATCCGCCAAATGAATGCACTGACACTCCGGTTTTTCAATGCATACCTGAAAGGCGAAGGAACATTTCAAGTGGAGGAAGGATATCATGTTTAATTTATGGATGTCGAAATCAAAATGATTCCCCAAAAAAATCCCGAACGAACTGTGATCGAATGTCATGAAATCACCGATCATGTTCGTGAAATCGAATATTTCGTGAAGTCCAGAGAGGGAAAGCTGTGCTGTACCAAGGAAAGCAGAAAGTTTGAACTGCCCATTACGGAAATACTGTACGCAGAATCAGTGGATAACAGGACATTTCTCTATACCGATAAGGAAACCTATGAGGCACGCGAAAAACTGAATCATCTCGAAGAAATGCTGAAAGAAAAACAGTTTCTCCGCATTTCGAAATCCATGATTCTGAATCTCATGAAGCTGAAATCGGTTAAGCCGGCGCTTAATGGTCGTTTCAGTGCTGTGCTTTCCAATGGAGAAGAAGTTATTATTTCCAGAAAGTATGTTTCTTCGCTGAAAGAAACGCTAAGGAGTCAATAAGTATGAACAAGAAAAAACAGATGTTAATAAATCTCGCAAACAGTTACTTTATCACGGTCACATTCATCAATCTTGTGATTTATCTTCTCGGTTCCATCTTTCGTCCTGAACAGCGATTTGGCTATTCTGCCTTTCTTTCTCCGTTGATTTACGGTTTGGTCGCATTCATTCCGCTTGCGGTGTCTGCGCTGTTGTCATCGGGAAAAGAACTGACGTGCAGACAATTGGTTTTTCGAAAGATTGCGGAGTTGGCAGCCATAGAAGCCGTACTGTTGTTTTTCGGATTCGGAACGGAGAATCTCACTTCGAATAACAAACTGCTGATTGTCTGCTTTGCCCTGTCCGTTTTCTACATCTATGCTATGGTGACGCTGATTTCATGGCGGTTGGATGTACGTACCGCCCGCCGCATCAATGTGGATTTGCAGGCATTTCAGGCACGGCATTCGGAACAGTGAATTGCCGCAAATGCGGAACAGAAGCCCCTTTCTGTGAACGAAACGCACAGAAGGGGGCTTTTGCATATGGGAAACACCGTACAAAGCGCAGCTGCAATTTGACACTGCATTCATTCTATGGTATACTATAATTAAGGCAACACCGCACAAAGCACGCCTTACGGCTTGGTGGTATTGCCTTAATTCATTTTGAATTTGAGGTGATATGTGATGCCGACCATTCTGGTTGTGGATGATGACGAAACCCTTTGCCGCAATATTTCTCTTGCAATGGAAACAGACGGATATGCAGTACTTTCTGCCATGACGCTGCAAGATGCCGCCACACTATGGCAAAAAGCTGACCTTGTCTTGCTGGATATGCTTTTGCCGGATGGAAACGGCATGATGCTTTGCAGGGAAATTCGGAAATCATCTGCAAAGCCCATTCTGTTCCTGACATCCTGCGATGAAGAAGCCGATGTTGTCAAAGGACTGGACTGCGGCGCAGATGATTATATTACCAAACCATTCCGTCTGAAAGAACTGCTTTCCCGTGTGCGTGCCAATCTGCGGCGCTGCACAGAGAAAGAGGATGCACTCGAACTGACTGCACTGGAGCAAAAACTGCTGGACTATCTCATGCTGAATCGCGGGCAATATCTCACACGAGAACAGCTTTTGCATTGCTTGTGGGACTGCAAAGGTGTTTTCGTCAATGATAATACGCTTTCCGTTACCATCAGCCGTTTGCGCGAAAAAATGAAAGAAAACGGTCACGGACAGATCGTCACGAAGCGGGGGCTTGGGTACAAATGGACAGAATAGATATGCTGCTGCATAACCGCGGGTGCAGAAATACGATGTATTCCGCCTGCGCTGCGACTGTGCTTGCAGCCATTGGAAGCGGAATACTATCGCATCAGCTTGCTTGCCGCATCGTTTCTGAACAGCTTCGCACGATTTTTCATGTCATGGGCGGCGGCGGTGTACTGGATAACCCCGCAGAAGAAACCATTGCGGCAGGGGAAGCATTCTTTTCTGAATATGGCATTCACAGTGATACGGCACCGCAGATGTTTTCTTCCTTTACAGATATCTGGCGATTGCTTTTCTGGGGGATGTTTATTCTATGTGTGCTTGTCATTGCGATTCTGAGTATTGTATCTTTGCGGGAGCATTTTTGCACGTGCAGGGAGCTGGAAGCAATGCGGCAGGACTGTACGAAGATTGCGGAACGTCTGCAAAACACGGTTTCTATGCATGGAGAAGATTTCAGCAGTATACGCAGGGTGAGTGATGGTGTGAATTTGCTTGCAGGGCGGATACAATATCTGGATGAAATGCTGGCGGATGAACGAAATTTTCAAAAAGACTTTCTCACGGATTTCAGTCATCAACTGAAAACCTCACTTGCGGTTGTGCGTTTGAACACAGATTTGCTGACAGAAACGGTGCTTTCGGAAGAAAAGCAAGAGCAGTTGATGCAGGAAGTCAACATGAATCTGGACGGAATGCAGGAGTTGGTACTATCGGCGCTGCGGCTTGCGAAGCTGAATGCGGGTGCGATTGTATATGAGAAAGAGAAGATGCCGCTTGCAGAAACCTGTCTGGAAACGTTGAGGCGGTTTTCACCTGTTTTGCGAAAGAAGGGGATTGCACTGGAAACGAAGTTTTCAGGAGATGCTGTGTTTTCTCATGACCGTTTATGGATTTGCGAAGCGATTGGGAATTTGCTGCAAAACATGGCAGAGCATGGGAACTGCACGCAGATTTGCATGGCAGTGGGTGTGATGCCCGGGGCAGTGAAGCTGACGATATCGGATAATGGGATTGGGATACCGCAGAGTGAGATCCCGCATTTATTTGAGCGATTTCGGAAGAAGGACAGGGGGACGGGGCAAAATTTCGGCGTTGGGATGGAGATTGCGAAGAAGGTAATTGAAGCGCATCAAGGGAGTATATCGGTATATTCGCAAGAGCAGAGAGGGACAGAATTTGAGATTGTATTTTTGACATAATAGAGGAGATTCTTCTGCACTATCCGTCCATGCACGCGAAGCGAAATAAAAGTTTTTATGCGGCGCGATACGACGATTGCAGCCGATGACTCAAACTCTGTACAGCAGGGATCGCCGCCACAAGCGATAACAGCAGATTGATACACAAAATGCCAAGCGCCGTCCCAATCACTACAATCAACGACACACTGCTTTCCAGTATCATCTTCTGTACCATCCACTTCGCCACGAACACATACGCCGTCACACCAATCAGCGTCCCGCATATGGTTGCTCCCGCCGTGAATAGTATGCTCTCCAAAAATACATTCTGATAAAGCTGCTTCACCGTCATGCCAACTGCCCGCATCATGATCAGTTCCCGCTGTCGGTTCAGTACACTCGTATTCACTGCGTTCATCATGGACAAAATACCTACCAGCCAGATACAAATCAGGAAAAGCATACAGATGCGGAAAATAGAGTCGATAAAGGTCTGGAAGCCCGTCATGCTCCAATAGAAGTCTTCAAAAGTATACTCTCCCTCACATTCCGAAAGGAATTTCTCTGTCAGCGCCTTGACATCTTTCTGGTAAATATGGTTATTCACAGTCAAATAAATATACTGAAAACCATTATCATCCATATATTCATTGACACACTCCATCGGAAGATATAACACTCCTCCTTCCAGTACAGGCGTGTTAATATATGTCACGCCGAGAATCGGAAGTTGATTTTCATGAAACTGTACAGTTGTGTTTGTCGGTGCAGGGAAATACCGCGAAGACTCATAATAGTATTCGGTATGGTATATGGGGTGACCCAATGCGTCAAATTCGATCGGCTGCGATTGTTCTTCCGGAAATTTGTTACTATGCGCATTGAAAATGGCAGCACCCGAAGCGGAAAATTGTTCGTAAGTCATGCCCGTCACAGGCTGCATCAGTTGTTCATACTGTGATTTGTCAATGAATACGACCGCCAAATAATATCCGCCTTCGCTCGCTTCCGAATTGGGATACAGATGCTCTACAAATGTTTGCAGTATCGCACCATTTGAACGTGCAGTTTTTTTATTATAGTCGCTGTATACCGTAGCATGGAATTGATACGCTACTTTTTCTGAATCTGCAAACAGTTCCTGTGCAAGCTGAAAATCCGCAGAATGGAGTTGATTTTCTTGCAGCAGATAATCCACACGGCTGCTGCTGTCCTTCGATTGATAATGTGACCACTCGTTTTTTGCTGTGAACATCGACAGAAAGATAATGGAAAAGAGCAGTGTCGAAAGCAGCATGGAGATGGTTGAAACGACAAAGCGCTTGCCTGTGCGGCGGATGTTCTGCATGGTGTAGAAACGGAGAAATGCTTTCTGACTATGGAATTTCTTTGTTTTACGCAGTTTTTCTTTTGCCTTATGTGAATTTTTTCTTGCTTTTTGCGGCTTTCCGTATTGCAGTGCTTCCAGCGGAGAAAGCTTGCGCGCTGCCCACATCGCAGAAGTATAGGAAGAAATCCAAACACCGATCAGGGCGAGAACGATGCTGAGCGTAAGTGCAAGCGGATGAATATAGAAAATGAACATATCCAGTCCAGCATCTACAAGTCCGTTTATGATCATTTTGCAGCCAAGCACCGCAATTCCTGCACCGAGCGGTACTGCCGTCACGCAGTAAAACAGCGCTTCAACCTGTATCAGCGTGAACAACTGCTTTTTGGCTGCACCCATAATACGCAGTGCCGCAAACTGAGAACTGCGCTCCTGTACGGAAATCTCAAATGCATTGTCAACGATGAACCGTGACACAGCCCATACGATCAATAACACGATCAACAAAATAATGATGTAAGGCAATGCAAACATGATGGCATTCGTGCCTTTCAGCTTGAAGCCAAGCAATTCACCATTAAACTTATCTTGCTCGAAGAAATCATAATATTGTCTTTTACTGTCAAAGCCCATATCATCCATCAGCATGGCAAGGGCATCTTCCAGTTCAATATTGTCTGTCACGGCAATGATCACATCCGGCACATCATCTCCATATGCATTCCAAGGACATTGCGGCAAAAGCTTTCCTTCAGCGGCATTTGTCTGAATCGAAAAACAATGCTGCGATTCATTGACCACACGAGGACTACGAAACATTACACCAGAGAAAAAGCCGTGAATCACAGCAGAAAATGAAACGGTATTTATGACGGATTCATCTGTAAAGCTGAGCGTCTCCAAATCATAAATCTCTGACAGAACATTGAGCAGATTCCGCTCATTCACGCGATGAAATTCGGTTGTATTGTTCTCTCGGGGATATTCATCACCATCGGAAATGCAGTTGAACGCTTGGCTGTTCTCCGATTCTTCTTGCAGATAGCGGATGACTTTCTGCTTCTGTTCGGGAGAAAGGTCGATTTTTGCAGTACAGGTGTTGATGGTAAATGTGACCGTATCGCCCACATGATATCCTTGCTGTTCCATCCAGTCCGGTGCAACGATACTGCCTTTGGGTATGAAATCCGTTGTTTTTATATGCTGATTTTTTCCGTTTCCGACATATGGATTGCCGGAGGAATACGACTGTTCTGAACCATACAACCGAATGGGGTTGCCGCCGTTGATTTGCAGTGTTTCGAATCCGAATGTGCCGTCTTCATTCCGTTCAAATTGGATGCTGTTGTAATGATATCCATCCACATAATAGTCATCCACGACGGCATGATTCTGCAAAATTTCCAGTGCATTTTCTTTCGGGCTTTTTGCCAGCAAGTCTGTCACAATGACTTCCCCTGAGCCTTCTGTGTCGCAGAAATACTGAATGGCAGACTTTTGCAGGCTTCCGAAAAATGCGCCGAAAGATGCCATGAGGAAGGTTGCCAGCATAATGCAGGAAAAAGTGAGAAATGTGCGCAGTTTTTGTCTGCGGATGTACTTGAAAGAAAGACGAATCAGATGCTTCATCGTTTCTTCACCCCGCATTCTTCGGTCAAAATGCCGTCCTCCATGTAAAATACGCGGTCAGCCTGTGCGGCGATACTCAGATCATGGGTGATGAGAATGAGTGTCTGTTCGTATTTTTGAATGGATTGTTTCAGAATGGAGATGATTTCCCGACTGTTTTTCGTGTCCAGATTGCCTGTGGGTTCATCGGCAAGGATGATGTCGGGCTTGTGGATCAGGGCGCGGGCAAAAGCGGCTCTCTGCTGCTGACCGCCCGAAAGTTCATGCGGAAAATTGCGGCGTTTCGAGGAAAGTCCTGTCACTTCGAGCAATTCGTCCAGATAGGCTGCATTGGTTTCCATGCCGTCCAGATGCAGCGGCAGACAGATATTTTCTTCGATATTCAGGACAGGGATCAGGTTGTAATTCTGAAAGATGAAACCGATTTTCTTTCTGCGGTAAGCGGCAAGCTGATCGTCCGTGAATGTCAGGATGTCTTTGCCGTCCACGAAAACGTGTCCTTCATCCGGCGGCAGGAGCGAACCGAGCACATTCAGAAGGGTTGTTTTACCGCTGCCGCTTTCGCCGGTGACAGCGATAAATTCTCCTTTGTTTACGGTGAAATTCACGTTATCGAGTGCCCAGACAGCCTCGTCTCCTTTTCCAAATTTCTTGCGCAGGTTTTTTGCTTCTAATATCGTTGCTGCCATAAAATCATTCCTTTCTTTTTGGGGGAGTATTCCCGTTATGCTTATAGTATAATTCCTTAATCTTACAGTAACGTGACAAAATGTCATTCTGCGCAAGAAATTTTGTGATGACACAAAAAAACTCCTGCACCGTTTCAGATGCAGGAGTTTTGCTATTATTTTGCGTCCTTTTCATCAAACACATCGCCGCATTCAGGGCAGAACTTTGGCGGATGTGCAGGGTCGGAAGGCGTCCAGCCGCATTTGTCGCAGCGATACAGCGGAGCGTCCGCAGGCTTCTGTTTGCCGCATTCCTGACAGAATTTGCCTTGGTTCACCGTGCCGCATTCACAAGTCCAGCCGGCGGCAGGTGCAGGCTTCGGCTTTGCACATTCTGTGCAGAACTTGCCTTGGTTGACGGTACCGCAGGAGCAAGTCCAGCTGTTTGCCGCAGGAGCTGTCTGCTGCTGTTGTTGCTGCTGCATCTTCTGCTGATTCAGCATCATGAGCTGTTCCATCGGGCTGGTGCCGCTGTTCATGCTCTGCGCCAGATTCACGCCCATGACTGCGCCGAAACTTCCGCCGCCCTTCATGTTTCTCATCGCCTCTGTCTGTGCCTGAACCATGTTGGCAGCAGCCATTGCAGGGTTGATGTTGGTAGCGGTGATTTGCAGGTCTTTCAGAACCTGTTCGTCTTTATCGGATGCTCTCAGTACATTGAACGAAACATCGGTCACGCGAATGCCGCGGGAATTCTGCCATTTCTTGGAAAGCACTTCGTTCAGCGCATCGCAGATCTCTGGAATATGCGCGCCGATCTGGCTGTAGCGGATGCCCATTTCTGCGATTTTTGCGAGCGCAGGCTGCAAAGCACTGACAAATTCTACACGAAGCTGCTGATCCAGCGTATCGTTCTTATTGTAGGTGTCGCCGCCGATATTGGCGCAAACATTGGTATAGAACAAAATCGGGTCACAGATCTCGTAGGTGTACATACCGTTGCAGCGGAGGGAGCACTCATAATCGAAGTTGAGGCGTTCATCGACAATACGGAACGGGATCGGGCTGGTCGAGCCGAAGGTGTTATTGGTGATCGGAAGCAGGTTGATGTAGTAAATACGCTGTTCCTTGCCGCTGTCGCCGCCGTAGGAGATTCTCTTTCCGATGGTCTTGAAGGTATTGATAATGCCCTGACCAAGACCGCCTTCGAAAATGCTGGGCTCGGAAGAAGTATCATATTTATATTCGCCGGGTGCTGCACAGAGTTCTGTAACCAGTCCCTGATCTACGATAATGGCGCACTGCTTGTCAGCAACAGCGAGTGTGCTGCCGTTGGAAATGACATTGTCGTTGCCTCTGTTATTGGATTTTCCGTCTGCATGGCGTTTGCCTCTTGCCATCAGGATATTTGTACCCATTGCATCACAGTAGAAGAACTCCTTCCACTGATCTTTCAATGTACTGGAAGTTGCGTGAATTGCTGTGCTGATTAAACCCATAGTAATGACATCCTTTCTGTTTGAGGTGATTCATAACTGCTGCAATGCATTCAGCAGAGAGTTTGAAACTCTATTCGTATTATAACATAATTATCATCGAAATGCAATAGCTTTTTATGAAAATCTCTCTTAGTAAAATGAAAGAATCCTTGGGTTTCTTAAGTTTTTCAGTAGAAAAAGGGTGGATATCCTGCATTGTTGGCAATGTTTCAGCGATCGGGGGGATTTTGCGGGGGAAGATGCCGAAGCATGGCTTACTTGCGGCTTTCGGCATCTTTGATGATTTCTGCCTGCCAGTCACTTGGAATCGCCTGTTTGCTGCGAAAGCTGGAAAGTACTGTATTTACGGCAGAAAACTGTGCTGTTGTGCCCAGACCGTCTGCCATGCAGGTGACGGCATTGGAAGCGTCAATGCCAAAGCGCTGTGCTTCTGCGGCGGCATCAATATTTGCGCCAAGGAACAGGAATTCCCAGCCGTGCTCATTCTTCTGTCGTTCGATCATCTGACGGACTTTGTCGTAATCATAGTGTCTGCTTGCATTTTCATAGCCGTCTGTTGTGATGATGAACAGTGTCTTTTCGGGTACGTCTTCTTTGCGTGCGTACTTGTGAATGGTGCCGATGTGGTGAATGGCACCGCCGAGGGCGTCCAGCAGTGCGGTATTGCCTTCTGCACGATAGGTGTTTTCGTCCATGTTCGGAATATCCTGCATGGGTACTCTGTCATGAATGACTTCGCTTTCGTGATTGAACAAGACCGTGGAAACGAGTGCTTCACCCGCTTCTGCACGCTGTTTTGCCAGCATGGAATTGAATCCACCAATGGTATCCTCTGTCAGAGGATACATAGAGCCGCTTTTGTCCAGAATAAATACGATTTCAACCATGGTAATAACCTCCTGTTTTGTTTTGATGTCTTGATTATACATCATGCAGGAGGAAAAATGGTCGCTTTGAAAGCGACATTTTCAGTCGCCGATCAATGGCTGGTCAAATGCAAACAACACTTCATTGACCTCAAAAAGGTCATATTTGCGATTATTAAGAAAATACGAAATAATCACATCAAATTTGATGCTGTCGGAGAGGATGAAGCCTGCTTTTCCAATCAGCCGTTTGGTTTCATCGAGTGTGAGTTCCAGCGCGAATGCAAAAGCAAGCGCAGTGATTTTGGAGGGCTGATAGTATTTATTGTTGCGGATTTTCGAAAATAGTTTTCTGTCCACATTGGCTTTCTTATAGATCTCGGAATCTTTTTTGCCTGTTATATCGATCAGGTGCAGGAGCGATTCCGAAAAGCTTTCGTCCATTCCCTGAAAAATGTTTTCGAGTGCTTCCTGTGGTTCGATGGTTTGTGCGGCGGCTTCGCATTCGGGGGCGCAGTTCTCACACATTCGTGCATCTGCCTTGGAAGCACGCTTTTTGGAAGAAAAAAGCTTGCTGGGCGCATTTTCCATCAGCCGAATGGACGGAAAAATCATATTCGGACGCGCAGACGCTTTTTCTTTCGCTTCCATATCTTCTTGTTCGTCCATGCGGGGAGTGTCTGGCTGTTCATCCGTCAGCATTTCGAAGGCAGGGGAAGGCTGTATCTGTGGCGGTTCAGAAGAAAAGGAGATGAAGAACGATGTTTCGTGCTTCGGCGGAACATAGCTTGCATCCGACGGTTCCGAACACTTGGAAAAACCATACATATCCAGATATTGCGAAAGCGGATGCATGATCTCATTGGAAAGCTGGAATGGCTGTTGTTCCTCTACGACCAGATAAATCGTGCAATCATGGGAAGCAAGAAATGCACGGCATTCATGGATGAGTACTTCCTTGAACATATTTTGTGGATCCGCTGGTGGACATGGCAGTGCAATACTTTCGCATTCTGCGCTTTCAGCCGTTTCCAGCAGATTGCGGTAACATTGTGCAAGTATTTTGGTGTCCCGCAGTGCCTGCTGCGGAATCATCAGCGGGATGTTATAATTTGCATAGGGATAGTAAGAGAAAGACGGGTGGATTTTTGCATCTGATGTCTGAGATGCAAGATCCGAATGATACACGATCGCATCGACGTGCATTTGCTCCATATTGGAGCGAACAATTTTGAAAGGCATTGCTGTTCCTCCTTTTCTGCGAAGAATGCAGAAGAAAAATGAAACCGCACACAGCCGAAATCACATGATCTGTGTTTGGGCAATGTGCGGCTGGAAAATTTAGTAATCGAGGTCTTCCTCCTGAATAGAATCAGAAAGCGGATAATCATGTCCAAGGCACACGCAATTCTGTTTTTTCAGAAGAAACTGCGCTTTTAATTTGGCATAATCTTCCTGTGAAATGGGCGCACCGTTGTATTGGTATTCAGTGGTTTCAGAATCTTCAGATGAAGCGTTGTTGGTCAAGGATGCGACAATTTCAATACGGTCATCCTTCCATACATATGTTGTACCGTTCCAATATCCCTCTCCGATGGAAAGATCCAGCAGGACGTTGTCCATGAGGGAAACATAGATGAAACCGTCGTTTTCCATAGAGCCGATCTCATCGCAGATTCCGTTTCGGTATGTGAAGATCTGCATTCTTGCTGTGCCTTCGATTTCACTTGCAAGGAAAAGTTCAGGGATGGTGTCTCTGTTGAGGTCATAGAGAGAGTATCCTGATATATCGGATTCCGATTTGGATGCTGTATCCCGAATCACCTCTGCATATAGCTTTTTCCATCCGTCAGGCGGAATGGTGGTCGTCACAGGCGGGGGTGTCGTGGTGGTCGTTGTGACAGTTGTCGTGGTAACCGTGGTCGTAGTGGATGTTGTGGTTTCTGTTTGGGTTTGTGTGGTAGTGGTTGTGACTGTAGTGGAAGTAGCGGCAGATGTGACCGTCACAGTGGCAGATGTCTGTGAGGCATCCGTGGATGCGGTTGTCGTGGGTGTGTCGGTTTCCGCATAACTATCCTGTGGGATATCCTGTGTATTGTGCAGAACGGATATCGGCATTTCAGGCGTATTATGCTTGATCAGATAGATACTGACCAGAACGGTAGCGGTAAAGATGATAATGATACCGATTAATGGAAGCAGGATCGTTTTCTTGGATTTATGCCGCGGCTGTACTTTCGCAGAATTAAAGTGTGCTGAATTGTTCTTGTTCTGACTGGCTGACCATGTCATCCAGGACGGATTTTCCTGGTCGTTATGATTGTGTGTACTTTGTGTCATGGATGTCACCTCCAATTGTGGATGGAAAATATAATATTCGTATAAAATAAATTGGTTACTTTACCAGTATAATTATAACATATGGCAGCAGAAATGTCAAGCGGAATGCTTTGGCGTACAGCAAATTATGGCAGAGTGCAGTAAATGCATCGCCGCAATACAGCGTATCATTCCATAAAATACCAAGCGAACCGTATGTGTGTCCGGGCAGGGGAATGATCTCAGCCGCAAAGCCCGGCGGCATCATTTCTGTACATTCTGACGAAAAATCTGACTGCGCATCTATGCCACCAGCTCTGTGCGGTGTTGCCTTAATATGATTTTGGCATACAATAGACGAGAGAACAGAACGGATGTGAATGGAAGAACGTTTGGGATTTGTGGGTATGAAAAAACCGCCTTGAAAATCAAAGCGGTTTTTGTATTTTGAAATGCAAGCGAGTAATGGTATCGCATCCAGCCATCTTCTATTTCAAATAATTGCATCCCGCCGCAGTTCGTTTTCCGCGATCCAGCGTGCTGCGGCATTTTTCGCTGCTTCCATCGTATCTGCTGCCGCAAGAAAGCCGCTTTTATGACAGAAGCGCAGTCCCTGTATCCCGCTTGCTTCTGCAAGCGCTTCGCCTTCCAGTCCGCGCCATGCCATCGGTGCAAAGACTTTTACGTCACGGCTGCCAACCTGCGGCGGCACACCCTGCAAATTATACCCGCCGCGTGCAGACGGGAAAATCACCAGTTTTGCTTCTGTGGGGATCAGCACCTTTTCCCAAGGCATATACTGCGGCAAAACCACGATCTGATCGCACATCGTTTGCAGGGCTTCCTGAACAGCAGCGTCCGCTTTATAAGCGGCATTCAGATGTGCAATTGCGGCGGAAAGCATCGTTTTTGCGATTGCCACTGCTTCGAAAAATGCAGCATCCGAGGCGGCACGATCATCGTTTTCCCATGTGGGATTCATCGCAGCAAATGCCGCAGCAAGCGCATGATGCGTACCGTTGTTGTCGTTTTCATCCAGCGGTGCAACGAACGAGGTGTCAAATGCGGTAACCAATGACGGATTTGCGGTCAGCGTATTCCCGTATGCACGCCACAGCAAACCGAACGCCGCATAGGGAATGCCGTTTTCACGAACAGGTGCATCCGACTGGTGATGGTCAAAATCACCGCCGCCAATATCGTATACAAGCACGGAATCATCCGTAGGCGGTATATTTCCGCGCTCCACTTTGAATGAAGGTTCTAAGAGCATCAGCAGTGCAGTCGAAAAGACATCGTCTGCGTGAAACCTGCCGCCGTGGGTGAAACCTTTGGTGTATGTTATCATGTAGTAGCTCCTTTCAATTTTGAAACAGCATGATGAAGGATGCGTGAATCCCTTTTACATATAATCAGATTATACAGGAATCGGCAGTAATTGTCAAGCAATCGTACATGAACTTGATCCTCTTTTTTGCATCCTGACTATTGACTTTCACTACAATGTGTGATAGAATGAGAGAAATTAGTATTGAAGTTTCACATCAGGCTTTTATTCCCCGGTATGTGAAATTCTCAATACGACTGAACGGAAACCGAAACGCATTTGTTTGATTGAGGAGGAAGCGCTATGAGAAAAAAGCTGTTATGCATTCTGCTTGTTCTGGTCATGGCAATCGGTATCATGCCTGCTACTGCATTTGCAGAGGACAATGGTTCCAGTCATTCCCAAACGGAAGATTACGGCAAATTCACAGACGGCAATCAGGTCATCAGTGATATGATCGAGAAAAACGGACAGTATGCACATCCGCGCATTATCATGTCTGAGGAGAAATTTGCGAAACTGAAAGCACATATCGGCGATGATTCCGTCACAGCGATCCTTCTTGAAAAGCTTCGCAGTGAAGCGGACAGAGTCATGAAGGCAGAGGTATGTCAATATGAGATTTCGGACGGAATCCGTCTGCTTGAAACATCCAAAAGAATACAGCGCCGTGTTGCGGCACTTGCAATGGCATACAGGATTTTCGGTGACGAAAAATATGCACAGAGATGCTACAAAGAACTGGAAGCAGCCTGCAATTATAAGGACTGGAACCCAAGTCATTTTCTGGATGTTGCGGAAATGAGTACAGGCTTTGCAATTGGTTATGACTGGCTCTATCAATGGATGAATGAGGAGCAAAGGGCATTTATCAAAAAGAATCTGATTGAAAAAGGACTCATGCAGGTCATGGAGGATTATGAGGACAAGCCCCGCACCCGCACTTATAAGTGGTATCAGGATTATCCGGGAGATAACTGGAAGCTTGTCTGCAACGGCAGTATGAGTCTGGCGGCACTTGCGATCGGAGATGAAGCGGATGCAAAAGACATCGCTTCTGAAGTGCTTACGTATGCTTACAAGGAAGCCTATTCTTTTGTACGCCGTGCCTACAGCGCAAAAGACGGTACCTATACGGAAGGTCTGGGCTATTGGGATTACGCGACCTATTATCTCGGCTTGCATTCCTCCGCACTCATCAGTGCCGCAGGAACCGACTACGGTCTTGCTGATTATGAAGGACTTCGCAAATCGGTTGATTTTATCCGCTATATGAGTTCCAACACCCCAAAATCTTTCAGCTTCGGTGATGACGGTGACAGTCGTGATACAGGCTGGACGGTTCTTTTGTGGCTGGGTGAATATCTTCAGTTGCCCGAAATATCTGCCATTCGCATTGGAAAAATTGCAAATGACAGCTTCAATTATCTTGACCTCCTGTGGATCGATGAAGATCAGACAGCCGCTTCAGCGAAGGAGAGTCCGACCGACTGGGGCGAAGTCGGCGCATCCAATGCCAGCTTCAGAAATACATGGGATGAAAGCGGCATTGTCACGGCACTTCATGCCGGAGCGAACAACTATAAGTATCACGGACACTACGATTTGGGCACATTCTATCTTGAATCCAATGGTGCAAGATTCTTTACCGATCTGGGAAATGAAAACTATGAACTTCCGAATCGTCAGTATTCCTACCGCATCAGAGCGGAAGGTCATAACACACTGGCGATCAATCCCTCGAAAGAACTTGACCAACAGGAAGGCGCAGAATGTCTGATCACTGCTTTCAGCGGCGGAAATGAAGCCTATGCTGTTTCGGATCTCACTGCCGCATATGAACCAAGCGGGGCAAAAAGCGCTGTTCGTGGACTGAAAATGATTAAGGACAAAGAATGTGTTATCATTCAGGATGAAATTTCGCTCAATGCTCCCGGTGATATATACTGGTTTGCTCACACCAAGGGACAAATTGAAGTAGCAAATGACGGCAGAAGCGCTGTTGTTACCGTAGATTCTGAGAAATTATGGGTAGGCATTATGAGTGATGGCGGAAAATTCACCGCAATGAATGCCGAACCGCTGCCGACATCTCCTGTCGTAGCAAATCTGACAGACAACAGCGAATACAGAAAGCTTGCGATTCATCTGACAAATACCAAGGACACAACCATTTCTGTCGCTTGCATTCCGCTGAAAAAGGGAGAAACAAAGCCTTCATGGACGCCGTCTGTGAAAGCAATCTCCGAATGGACGCCTCAGATACGAAAAGGGGATGTCAATGCAGACGGAACATTCGATATCTCGGATGTGATTCTTCTGCAAAAGTGGCTGCTTGCTGTTCCGAATACACAGCTTGCCAACTGGAAAGCAGCAGATTTCTGCAATGACGGTATTTTGAATGGAGCTGATTGGTGCTTGATGAAGCGTTCATTTCAGCAATCTGAAAAATAAGTTTCTATAGGCAACACCGCACAAAGTTACGGCTTGGTGGCACATCTGCTTGCATATTTTCCGCCATCTTGCACAGAAATTCTTTGCCGGAAATCAGCCCGGCGGCATCATTTCTGTACAATCTGACGAAAAATCTGACTGGTCAAACTCGTTTGACCATACGCATCCTGCACCACCGGCTCTGTGCGGTGTTGCCTTTATTTTTGCATTTTGACGCGCATATCATTGAGGCGGTTCAGTGCGGCATGGAGGGTTTCTTCTTTTTTCGCAAAATGAATGCGGACGTAGCGGTTTTCGGGTTCTTTGAAGAAGGAGGAACCCGGAACTGTTCCGACACCGACTTTTCGTGCAAGGTCTTCTGCAAAATCAAGGTCGCTTTCGTATCCGAATTCAGAAATATCCAGCAAAATATAGTATGCCCCTTCGGGTACAGTATGCGGAATTTGCAGGGCATTCAATCCCTGAAGCATCAAATCACGTTTACGGGTATAGGTTTGCTGCAATTCGCGGTAATATGCATCATCGAATTGCAGACCTGTGACGGCGGCTTCCTGCAAGGGCGCTGCCGCACCGACTGTCAGAAAATCATGCACTTTCTTGACGGTTTCGATGATGTGGGCGGGAGCGATGACGTAACCGAGCCGCCAGCCTGTGATGGAATAGGTTTTGGAAAGACTGCTGCAAGTGATGGTACGTTCCCACATATCAGGCAGGGTATTGAAATAGGTATGTTCATGCGGGGCATAGAGAATATGTTCATACACTTCATCGGTAATCACAAATGTATCGTATTTCTTTGCAAAATCAGCAATCAGCAATAATTCTTCTCTTGTGAAGACTTTACCGCAGGGATTGGAGGGATTGCAGAGGATGATTGCTTTGGGGTGCTGTCTGAATGCCTGTTCCAGTACATCTGCATCAAAGCGGAAGGTCGGCGGGATCAGCGGCACATAAATTGGCTCTGCCCCCGAAAGGATGGTATCCGCCCCATAATTTTCATAAAACGGCGAAAACACAATGACCTTGTCGCCTGCATTGGTGACGGACATCATGGCAGCCATCATGGCTTCGGTACTGCCGCAGGTGACGACAATTTCACTATTCGGGTCAATGGGGCGATGTGAAAAGTGTTCTGTTTTCTTTGCAAGCGCTTCCCGAAAATTTTGTGCGCCCCATGTGATGGAGTATTGGTGGAAGTCTTCCTTAGTGACTTCGGCAAGGCGTTCCAGAATGGCTTTTGGCGGGTCAAAATCGGGAAAGCCCTGTGAAAGATTAACGGCGCCATACTGATTGGAAATACGTGTCATACGGCGAATGACAGAATCCGTAAAATTGGCGGTGCGGCTTGATAAACTTGGCATGGGCAATGTTCCTTTCTCTCCATTTTCGATGACAGCGTACACAGTCTGCCATCAGGAAATTCATAATTAGTGCAGGATCAACCATTCTGTAAGCAAGGAATCCTCCTGCGCCTGATTGATGAGTGTTCTTTTTAATAGTACGAAGTCCACGGCATTGACGGAAAGGTTTTCATCAAGGTCAGCGGTACGCCAGTGTTTCATGGTCAGGTCGCCGACCGTCAGCCAGCGCTGGAATGCAACAGCATCGGCAATCGTAACCGTTTGGTCTTCGTTCAGGTCGCCGATGCGGTAACCAAGACCAGAACTGCTGGCTGCGCCGCTGGAAGCATTCGATACATTTGTTTTCGGAGGCGCTTCGGTATTGGGCATCCAGTCGGTGACATCGCCGCCGCGGTAAATGATGGCAAGATTTGAACAGCCTGCGAAAGCATTTTCCGCAAAACCAGATATATCTTTGGGCACTGAAATTTCTTTCAGGTTGGTGTTCGCCGCAAAAGCGTACTGCCCGACGGTTTTGACGGACGCAGGAATCGTGAAGGATTCTGCAATGCATTCGGCGAATGCCAGATCACTGATATGGAGGAGCGAATCGGGAAGCTGATATACTTTCGTGACTGTATTCCCTTGGAAAATGCTATCTGCAAGACCGACTGTGCCTTTGCGGATGGTGATTTTTTGAGTCGGCTCTGCACAGGAAAGCGCCCAGTTTCCGCAATAAGTGATACCGTTTTCGGTTTCGGTGACACCTTCCGACTTGGTGAATGCGCCTTTGGAAAGATTTTGCAGGGTATCAGGAAGATGGATGCTGGTAAGGGCGGAGCATCCGCTGAATGCCAGACCATAAATAGCGGTGACGGAATCGGGTAATGTGACAGCAGTCAGCGACGTGTGAAGAATAAACGCCATCGAGTCGATGATCCGGATGCCGTCAGGGACAGTACACTCTGCGCCTGCATTCATGATGGGACAATAGAGGAGTGTTTTGCCATTTTTGTCGCACAGCATTCCGTTGATACTGCTGTAGGTTTCGTTTTCTTCGTCCACGAGAATCTGCTTGAGGGCGGTACATTTGACCAGTCCATAGAGCGAAATATCCGTGACGGACTTCGGAAGATGAATTTCTTCTACCGCAGTATTTTTTGAAAACGCACCGGATGCAATTTCTGTGACAAAGTAGTATCCGATTTTTTCGGGGATCTCAATGATTTTCTGGTCGCTGGGACAAGCGGTGATGCAGATTTTTCCGCTGCTGACGACATAATATTCAAATGGCGAATCGGTTTCTGTGGCTGCATCTTCTGCATGGGCAGGGAGAAACGATGCAACAGTGGGCAGAGAAGCGGCGGTGAGCATCAGTGTGCAAAGTATCGCTGTGATTCCGGAAGCAAATTTTAGCATAAAAAACATCCTTTCATACGTATGTCAAAATTGAAGTGTGTAATCATTATATCACGTTACGCAGAAAAAATCAAGAAAAACATTTCAAATGCGTGAAAATCATCATGCCGAAAGCAAAAATTCGCACTGGATATAATGCGCGAAACCTGCCGCGGATACCTTAAATTTATTGTATGATTTGTGCAAAGCAATGAATTTTCAGAAAGCAATTGACATTTATAGAAAAAACAGATATCATAGTTTTACAGGGTGTATTTTCTTCCTGCGTTTATACAATCACAACATAAAAAAATCAACATGGTCAAACGCAGGGTACGGTATGAAAACGCCCGCAACAGAGAAAAGGAAAACGGAAATAAAGAAAGGCCGGGGGAAAGAAAGAGAGGATTTTTATGAGGAAAAGTACCAAATTCGCAGCAGTTCTGACTTCGGCAATGCTTTTGCCATGGAATGTCATGACTGTATCCGCCGCTGCCACCAAGCTGGCAGGAGATGTTGACCACAGCGGGGATGTCAATGTCAACGATGTGATTTTGCTGAGTCGTTACGTGACAGAGGACGCAAAAGCCAAAATTGACGAGGCAGGTCTGGTCAATGCGGACATGGACCGCAATGAATGCTGGAATACGGATGATGTCAATGCGATTCTGCGCCTGATCGCGGGCATTGACAAACCCGAAGACTATGCATTTGAGGACGAGAAGGAAGAAGAAAAGGAAGTCATCGTGCCGGAACGTGACCCCGCCTATCTGCATCTGAATGGCAGCAGCATCACGTTTGAGGGCGAAAATGTGTCTGTTTCGGGCAGTACCGCAACCATTTCGGCATCCGGTTCCTACTATCTGGACGGTACGCTGAACGGCGGGCAGGTCATTGTCAATGTCCCTGACGAGAAAGCTGACCCCGGAACGGTCAAGCTGTTTTTACAGGGCGTGAATATGACGAATGATTCCGCACCTGTCATCATGATTGAAAATGCAGAAAATACGTCTATCAATCTCGCAGAAGATACAGAGAATGTCCTTTCGGACGGTACGACCGAACCGAAAGCCGAGGAAGCTGACCATGCTGTTCTCCACGCCAAGGATGACATGACCATCAAGGGCGATGGTAAACTGACGATTCAGGCAGGCACACAGTATGGTATTCACTGCGGCAATGACCTCAAAATCAACGGCGGCGTGACCAGAATCGAAACGCTGAATGCCGATGCGGTACGCGGTAAAACATCCGTGACCATCAAAAGCGGCACGTTGGAAATCGACAGTGAGGGCGATGGCATCAAGTCCACGCAGGGCAGTCTGGAAATGCAGGACGGCAATGTGACCATCAAAGCGGGCAACGATGCGTTACAGGCAGAAACCAATATGGTCATTTCGGGCGGAAATCTGCTGGCGTGCGGTGACCGCGGTCTGACCGCCGCAGAAGGCATTGAGATTTCAGGCGGCAGTGTACTGGCAACCGCGACCGATGAACCCTCCGCAGAAATTGCGAACGCCATGCAGCTTTCCTTCACGAAGGAATGGAGCAAAAATAATCCGATTTCTGTGACAGACCAAAGCGGCGATTTGAAATTCGAGAAGAATACGCACAAGAAATTCCGTTATGCAACCGTGTTTGACGAAAATATTGCAGACGGCTGTGAAGTATATGCAGGCGGTATTGCCGTTCAGCATGATGGAAGTGGTACATTTGATGCAGACGGCAGCTACGAAAATGTCAACAATACGACGGCTGCGAAATTGCTGTATGCACCGCTGTTTGACCAGTCGCAGGTACATAAAGTGGAAATCGAAATGGCAGACTGGAATAATTTCATCGCCAATGCTGACAAGGAAGAATATGTTTCTGCGACTGTTACCGTGGACGGCGAACGCTTTGAGAATGTCGGTGTACGCACGAAGGGTTACAGTTCCCTGATGTTTGTATCACAGGCAAAACACGATAAATTCAGTCTGCGCATTCAGTTCAACAAGTTCGACAAGCTTCAGAATTATCATGGCTTGACGGAAATCTGCCTGAATAATATGTATTCTGACCCGTCTTGTATGCGTGATACGCTGTGCTACAATGCACTGCACGACCTCGGCGGATATGCGCCGAATACCGCATACAGCGATTTGTATGTCAACGGTTCACTGTACAGCTTCTATTTCCTTGCAGAACAGCCCGGAACGACTTTGGCAGAGCGTTATGCGACCAGTGACGATGCGTGCTTCTACAAGGCAAATTCAAGCTACTGCACGATGGAGTCCAGCATGAAGCCGACTGAACTCGATTTGAAATTCGGTGATGATGTCAACTGCGACCACATCGCAGAACTGACACGCGCCATCAATAATTTCAATCCGAATCAGCCGCAGGAAATTGAGAAAATCATGGATGTATCCAGCTTCCTGAAGGGCTTTGCCGTGAATGCTGTCATGTGCAATTATGATAGCTATAACGGACAAATTGCGCATAACTACTATCTCCAGTATGACCAGGGCAAGTTCTATTATGTCGGCTGGGACTACAATTTGTGTCTGGGCAATTTCATGGACTACGGCGCATCGGTCAATTCGGACATTCTGACAGCGCTTTACAGTACGACCGAAAATGAAAGACCGATGGTTTCGAATCTGCTGAAAAATGAAGCATACAAGAAAGAATATGTCGGTTATGTGCGTGAAATCGTAGAAATGTACTCCGATCCGCAGCCCGTGGTAGATGGCATTGCAAGTACGATTCGCAGTCATGTCAAAGCAGACCCGCGTTTCTTCTTTACCGCAGACCAGTTCGAAAGCAACATTGTCAAGAGTGCCAACGGCTTGCAGGTGCAAGGCGGTAATAACGGCGGCGGTATGTGGGGCGGCTTCGGCGGCGGCAACTGGGGCGGCGACTTCGGCGGCGGCATGAACTGGGGCGGCGACTTCGGCGGCGGCATGAACTGGGGCGGCGACTTTGGCGGCGACTTTGGCGGCGGCAACTGGGGCGGCGACTTTGGCGGCGGTATGTGGGGCGGCTTCGGCGGCGGCGGACTGTTCTCGTTCGGCGGCGATTCCGTTTCCATCATTGATTTTATGGTGCGCCGTGCAGAAGTCATTGAAAGCGCACTGGCTGGAAAATATTAAGGCAACACCGCACAAAGCACGCCTGACGGCTTGGCGGCACATCTGCTTGCAGATTTTGCTTGACATTTTTCGCATCATGTGGTATAGTATTGACTGTACCTGACGCTGAAATGCAATTGAGGCGAAAGCTGCGACCGAATCATGAAAAAACATGGATGGCTGTATCTTGCGGGGTACAGCCATTCTTTTTTGGAGGGAGCACTATGGAAACAAGAGTCGCAATCATCGGCATTATCGTGGAAAATGCAGAATCGGTCAGCGCCCTGAATGCGCTGCTGCATGACTACGGCAAGTACATCATCGGGCGCATGGGACTGCCATACCCGCAGAAATCCATCAACATCATCAGTGTGGCAATTGATGCGCCGCAGGATGTGATTTCAGCACTTTCCGGCAAAATCGGACGGTTGGCTGGCGTATCTGCAAAAACCGCGTATTCAGGCGTTATCACAAAGGCTGAACTGCATGAAGAAAAGTAATCTTGGCGGACTGCATCCGCTTGCAAAAGGCATTTTACTGCTGCTGCCGTTTCTGACAGGGGCGGTTTGTTTGTGTATCGGCAGAATCAGCTATTCTCCGCAGGCAGTCTGGACGGCATTGTTCGGTACACAGGGCGATGCACAGCTTGCCATCGTGGTACAGCGGTTTCGGCTGCCGCGCATCGTCATGGCAGGGCTGGTCGGTGCAGGACTTTCGGTGTCGGGATGTACACTGCAAAGCCTGTTTGCGAATCCGCTTGCGACACCTGACACGCTCGGCATTGCATCGGGAACATCGTTTGGTGCAGCATTGGCATTCCTGCTGGGAATGCGGCTGATGGGTGTGCAGTGCATGGCATTTGCCTTCGGTCTGTTGGCTGTGCTGCTGACATGGGGCGCATCTGCCGGAAAAGGCAAAGCCGCAATGCAGACGGTCGTGCTTTCAGGCATCATGACAGGCTCGCTGTTCAATGCGCTCATTTCGCTGGTGAAATTTGCTGCCGATACCGAATCCAAACTGCCCGCAATTACCTATTGGCTGATGGGAAGCATGAGCGGTGCGGGTGAAGAATCCTTGCTATGGGGCGCACCAACCATTCTACTTGGCATGGTGATCCTGTACCTTTTGCGCTGGAAACTGAATCTTCTGCCGTTGGGCGAAGAAGAAGCGCAGTCACTCGGCACGAATCTGCGTGCTTTGCGCATCGTGTGCATTGCCTGTGTGACCGCGGTTTCGGCGGCTTGTGTGTCACTTTGCGGGCAGGTCGGCTGGGTCGGCTTGCTGATTCCGCACATTTGCCGCATGGCATTCGGTGCGAATCACCGTGCACTGATTCCTGCATCGGTCAGCATTGGCGCGGCATTCCTGATGATTGTTGATACCATGGCACGCAGTCTTTCCGCCGCAGAACTGCCGATTTCCATTCTGACCGCCATCATCGGTGCGCCGTTCTTCATCGTGCTGATGCGCAGAAGCGGAGGTTGGAGTCTATGAAACTGGAAGTACGGGGCGGGACGTTTACTTATCCAAACGGAAAAACACAGCTTCGGGAAATTTCCTTTTCGGCAGAGCGTGGTGACCTGATTGCGGTACTTGGTGCGAACGGTGCAGGAAAAACAACGCTTTTACGATGTATGCTTGGTTTCTTGAAATGGACGGCGGGCGAAACACTTTTGGACGGCATTCCGATGCGGCAGATTTCCACGCGCAAGTTCTGGCAAACGGTCGCCTATGTACCGCAGGCGCGGAATTTCTCATCAGCCATGCGGACAGAAGAAGCGATTTTACTGGGACGCAACAGTCATATCGGCGTATTTGCGCAGCCAAAGCAATCGGACATGGACTGTACGGAAGCGCTGATGTCGCGGCTGGGCATTACCAAGCTGTATGGAAAACGGTGCAGTGAAATCAGCGGCGGCGAATTGCAGATGGTACTGATTGCGCGGGCACTTGCCGCAGAACCGCAAATTCTGGTATTGGACGAGCCGGAATCGAATCTGGATTTCCGCAATCAATTAATCGTGCTGCAAACGATGACGGAACTGGCAGCATCCGGCATGACCTGCATTTTCAATACGCACTATCCCGACCATGCACTTCGTCATGCAAACAAGGCACTGATGCTGCAAAAAGACGGAACAGCGATATTTGGTGATACGGCGCAGACAGTCACACAGGCGGCGATCCGACAGGCATTCGGGGTAGAAACGGTCGTTGCAGAAACCATGCTGGATGATACTGAATATCGCAGCATTTTGCCGATTGCACTTAGTGAGTGATGAAATCATTAGGTATCGGGCAGCTATTATATCGAGGATTCCGAAGGAAAATATTCCCAATCAAAATGGCAACATCCGCGAAGCAAAATTCCCCTAATTTCGTCCAAACGAATCAGGAGGGGGGGAAAACCCTATTAAGGGGTGCCCCCCAGTGCAGTGGGTGAATGGTGGGCTTTATGTTTGGAGTTGTTTTGCACATTCCTCTGCAAGACGTTTATTCCTCAGCAGAACTGGAGTGGAAACCACAGGAGAGGGGAAGAAGCTCCCAACAAAGTTGGTCGCATTCTCCCCCTCTCCTAAGGTTTCCCTCCAGACTTCCCCTTCCTTATCTCACCCTCTTTTATTCG
>JAZUJW010000027.1:0-14533 GCA_045642925.1 Oscillospiraceae bacterium | reverse complement strand
CGCACAAAGCCCCCCTTAGGGTTGGGGGGGTTGTTGCCAAAATTTTTACTCGTTTTTTTAAAAAAAACGGCGAAGCCCAGGGGCGGAGCCTCTGGACTCTGCCAAAGGGAATGATTCCCTTTGGAATCCTCAATAAAAAAGCCACTTATGTCATCGCAAATCTTGCCATGCGCCGCTTTCTGTGCGCACCTGTACACCGTGCGCGACCGTCCTGCAAATCCGCGCAAATGACATCTTCGCAAACATCCGCATCAAATGATTCGCCTGTACTTCCATCTCACAGCCGCCAAATACCGCCGCTCCACTGCCCGAAAGCACCGGCTGTATCCCACAACTGCTCATCACCAGCCGAATCCTGCGAATCTCCCGCAAATTCGTCACCGCATCAAATGCATTGCCACAAACCGTAAACAACCTCTGCGGCTGTGCATCACGCAAATGCGCCAACACTTCATCCGTATACGTCGGCAACGGTTCTTCCAGTGCATCAATCGCCCGATATCCCGCGGGTGTCGATACGCCTTCACTCCCCTTCGCAATCACCATCAGCCGTTCAGGGACATCTTCCAGCGGTGTCAATTTCTCTCCAATGCCCTCTGCAAGCGCCGTGCCGCCAAGCAGGAAAAACGGTACATCCGCACCAAGCCGCGCCGCCATCTCATGCAGCTTCGCATCCGATACATCCAAATCCAGCAGCGCCCGAATTCCAAGCAAAGCCGCCGCGCAGTCTGAACTGCCGCCGCCCATGCCCGCCTGCGACGGAATCTCCTTTTCCAGATGCATCGCAATACCACAAGGCTGTTCACCCAGCAGTTCCATCGCCGCACGGTATACCAGATTCGATGCATCACAAGGAATCTCCGCACTCGAACAAGTCAGCGTCAACGGCGTATCTTCTGCCATTTTCGTAATGGTCAGCGTATCATAGCAATCAATTGCCTGAAACACAGACCGCAGCGTATGATACCCGTCCGCACGCTTTCCTGTGATGTCCAGCGACAAATTCACCTTTGCAGGCGTGCGGAGAATGATTTGTGTTCCCGCCATCAGATCTGATTCCAGCCTTCCAATTCACGATACAGTCCGAGATACAGTTCTGCCGAATTTGCCCAACTGAAATCGCGTGCCATCGCATTTTTCTGAATCTGCTTCCAGAACGGCTTGTTCTCGTATGCGCCCTTTGCACGCAGACACGCACCCAGCATATCATGCGCGTTGTATGTCTTGAACGTGAAGCCTGTGCCGTTTTCATCGCCTGCGTCAATAACAGAATCGCGCAAACCGCCTGTTTCACGGACAATCGGCATTGTGCCGTAACGCATTGCATACATCTGTGCCAGACCGCACGGCTCACTCTGCGACGGCATCAGGAACATATCACAGCCCGCATAAATACGGCGGGAAAGCTGCGGCATGAAGCCAAGCGTTACGCTGACCTGTTCCGGATAGCGCCATGCCATCTCCTTGAAGAAATCTTCGTAAACACGTTCGCCGCTGCCAAGTACCGCAAATTTCAAACCATCGTGCAGCATCTCCTCAAAGACATAACGAATCAGGTCAATGCCCTTATGTGCCACAAAACGGGAACAGATACCGACCAGCGGTGCATCATCCTGCGGCAGACCGAGTTCCTGCTGCAAAGCACGCTTGCACGCCAGTTTTCCGGACATATCGTTCATACCGTAATGCTGATACGGTGCAGTGAGGTTGCCGTCCGTTTCGGGGTTATAGTCGTTCACGTCAATGCCATTGAGGAAACCTGCCAGCTTATACTGCTTGCTGTTAAGCGCACGGTCAAGACCATGGCTGAACCACGGGTCAAGAATTTCCCATGCATAGCTTGGGCTGACAGTCGTGATTTTATCTGCGGTTTCGATTGCACCCTTCATCATATTGACATTGCCGTCATATTCCAGCAAGTTCGTATGATACATCGGAATGCCCATCAGTTCATTGATGACTTCCTTGCCGTAAATACCCTGATAACCAATGTTATGGATGGTAAATACGGTATGGATATTATCAAAGCCTTCCTGATATTTGTAGAAAATCTGGTAGTACACAGGAGTCAGTGCCGTCTGCCAGTCATTGCAGTGCAGAATGGACGGTTTGAAGCCAATCACACGCAGCATTTCCAGAATGGCACGGCTGAAGAATACAAAGCGTTCGCAGTCATCATAGAAGCCATAGATGCCGTCACGCTTGAAGTAATATTCGTTGTCCACGAAGTAATAGGTCACACCGCCGTAGGTTGCCTGAAAGATACCGCAGTATTGCTTTCTCCATGCGACATCTACGGTAATGGACGTGACGAATTTCATGTTTTTGCGCAGTTCATCGCTGATGCACTTGTACAGTGGGAGCACCACGCGGCAGTCATGCCCTTTTGCATTGAGGGCGGCAGGCAGTGCGCCTGCAACATCAGCAAGTCCGCCGGATGCAACGTATGGTCTTGCTTCACTGGATGCATATAGAATATTCATTGGAGAGCCTCCCTTACATAATCAAAAAGCCGAATTTGAATGAAGAATTTGGTTTTCCTGTGTCGAATTGATTCGTACAAAAATTCGTATATCAGATTTCCGCGCCTTTGCCAATAAACAGCGGATATCCCTTAGAACCCGTCAGTTGTCTTTCATCCGCAATGTTCACGTTGCGGTCTGCAATGACATTGCGAATGGAACAGTTTGCACCGATGATGCCGTCCTGCGTGATGATGCTGTTATGCACCGAAGAACCCTCACCGATCCGCACGCCGCGGAACAGCACACAGTTTTCCACTTTGCCGTCAATCACACAGCCGTCTGCGATCAGCGAATTCTTAATGGAAGAATTCAAACCGAAATGCACAGGGGCATTGTCCTTGGTGTTGGTATAAATCGGGGCAGACTTGGTAAACAGTGCATCACGCTTCGTGCTGTCCAGCAAGTCCAGATTCGCCTCAAAATAGCTGGTCAGCGAATCAATTTTTGCAAAATAGGTCTTATGCTCATATGCCAGAATCTTGTAGCCTGCGGTACGGTCAAGCAGAATATCTCTGCGGAAGCTGATTTTTCCGCGGCTCATGGATTCCTTGACGATTCTGCGCAGGAACGATTTGCTCATCACGAACATATCAAGTCCAAGATTACAGCTTCCGGTCATAGGCGGGTCTACCATGACATCGTTGACAAAGCCGTCACCGCCGATGCCGAAAATGGTGGCAGAAGAACCGGTCACCTGGTCATAGAAGCCCTTGGCATAGAGCGCAGTAATATCCGCGCCGCTTTTGATATGTGCGGAAATGACAGGACGGAAATCAATGTTGGTCACGACATCGCAGTTGGTCAGTACCACATAGTCCACCTGTGCGTGTTCTACGAAACTCCAGACATTGCCGAGCGCATCGAGTCTGCCGTTATAGAGCGTGGAGCTGGTGTGACTGAACGGTGGGAGCAAATGCAGACCGCCCTTCTTTCTTGCCAAGTCCCATTCACGTCCGGAACCGATATGGTCAAGCAGAGAACCATAGTTGCGCTTGGTGATGACACCGACCTGCGAAATACCCGAATTGACAAAATTCGACAGCGGGAAATCAATCAGGCGGTATCTGCCGCCGAACGGCACACTGCCCATGGTACGGTGCTTTGTTAAATCGAAAATTGCTTCGTCATGGATACTGGCGAATACCAGTCCCAGAATATTTTGTGTATTGCTCATGATATTCACCTTCCTTACATTGATTCAGAGAGCATCTGTTTTGGTGCGACACATTTTCCTGCGCTGACGGTAATATTATGACCGACTACCGCAATGCTCCACTGGTCACGGTCAGGATAGTTTTCGGGACTGCCGCCGATGTGGGAATTTTCACCAATGACGCAGTTTTCGCCGACAATGGAGTATTCTACGACTGCGCCCGCCTTAATGACAGAGCCGGGCATGACGATACTGTACCGCACCACAGCGCCTTCCTCCACCGTCACACCGCCAAACAGTACGGAGTTGTCGATTTTGCCGTGAATGACAGAACCTTCGGTAATCATGGAGCGCTGAATCTCGGCAGTCGGGCCGATATACTGCGGCGGCATATGCTCGTGTCTGGAATAGATTTTCCATTCCTTGTCGTACAAATCAAGCGGTTCGCTTGGTGAAAGCAAGTCCATGTTGGCATCCCAGAGAGAATCCAGTGTTCCGACATCCTTCCAATAACCCTCAAACGTATAAGCAAACAGACGCTCATTCGCTTTCAGCATGGCAGGAATGATGTCCGTGCCGAAGTCCTTTGAACCAGTATTGTCATTTTCATTGGCAATCAGGTATTTTTTCAGCTTTGACCATGTGAATACATAGATACCCATAGAAGCAAGCGTAGATTTCGGTTCTTTCGGTTTCTCCTCAAATTCGGTGATGCGCATTTCCTTGTCGCAGGACATGATGCCCATACGGGAGGCTTCCGAAAGCGGCACATCCAGTACGGCAATCGTCAGATCGGCATTGTTTGCCTTGTGAAAGTCCACCATCTTGGAATAGTCCATCTTATAGATATGGTCGCCGCCAAGCACTACGACATATTCAGGGTCATAGCGCTCAACAAAGCTGATATTCTGATAGATGGCATTTGCTGTACCTGCATACCATGATGCACCTGCGGAAGTTTCATACGGCGGCAGTACATGAACGCCGCCGTTCATTTTGTCAAGGTCCCACGGCTGACCGTTGCCGATATAGTCATTCAGTACCAACGGCTGATACTGTGTCAGTACACCAACGGTATCAATACCCGAATTGGTGCAGTTGGAAAGCGGAAAATCTATCAAACGATATTTGCCGCCGAAGGGGACTGCGGGTTTTGCCATATCATGCGTCAGCGCATACAAACGGCTTCCCTGTCCGCCGGCAAGCAGCATTGCAACGACTTCTTTTTTAATATACATTACAAATATGCCTCCTTTATGGTATTACGATTTTGTATTCAGTTCTTCCTTAGACTTCTTTGGTCTGCCGCATTTTTTCTTCGGTGCTTCTTCGGGTGCGGGTGCAGGCTGTGCCTCCGTTTTTTTCGCACGCGGCTTTCTTGGCGTATAACGATAATATTGTACTGACAGCGGCGGGAGTGTAAATGCAGCAGACTGTTCAAAGCCGTGCATCGGTTCTTCCGCAGTTTTGAGTTTCTTTTCTGCCATGCCGCTGCCGCCATACACTTCTGCATCCGAATCGAATACCAGCGTGTACGTACCTGCCTGCGGCATTCCGATTCTGTAATTCTCGCGCTTTACGGGGACAAAATTGCAGACTGCAATGAGTTCATTGCCGTCATCATCCATACGGCGGAATGCAATGACACTCTGCCGGTAGTCATCGTTGCTGATCCATGAAAAACCTTTCCACGAATCATCATTCTGCCAAAGGGCAGGCGTATTGATATAGAACTGATTGAGTGCTTTCGAGAACGAAAGCAGAGCATCATGTGCAGGATAATCCAGCAGCATCCAATCGAGTTCGGATTTGTAATCCCATTCTTTCATCTGACCGAATTCCTGTCCCATGAACAGCAGCTTCTTGCCGGGATGTGCAAACATATAGCAGAGGAATGCACGGTAAGACGAGAATTTCTGTTCGTATGTTCCGGGCATTTTCTGGAGCATCGAGCATTTGCCGTGTACGATCTCATCGTGGGAAATCGGCAGAACATAATTTTCCGAGAAGCAATAGAAGAATGAAAACGTCAGTTTTTCATGATTATAGGAACGGTACAGCGGGTCCATGGACATATAGGAAAGCATATCGTTCATCCAGCCCATATTCCATTTAAAGTTGAAGCCCAGACCGCCGACATCGGTCGGCTTTGTCACCAGCGGCCATGCCGTAGATTCTTCTGCGATCATCAGAATATCGGGGCAGCGGCGGAATACTTCCTGATTGAGTTCGCGCAGGAATTCGACTGCTTCGAGATTTTCTCTGCCGCCGTTGATATTCGGCCGCCATTCGCCGTCTCTGCGGTCGTAATCGAGATACAGCATAGAGGCAACGGCATCCACGCGCAGACCGTCCACATGGAACGATTCCAGCCAGCAGCACGCGGAGGAAATCAGGAACGAACGTACTTCCGCTCTGCCATAGTCAAATACGCGCGTGCCCCATCCTTTATGTTCCTGTTTCAGCGGGTCGGAATATTCATAGCAGCATCCGCCGTCAAATTCATAAAGTCCCTGTTCGTCTTTCGGGAAATGGGCAGGCACCCAGTCCAGAATGACACCGATTCCCGCCTGATGGAATGCATCTACCATAGCTCGGAAATCGTCAGGTGTACCGAAACGGGAAGTCGGTGCAAAATAGCCCGTGACCTGATAGCCCCACGAACCGTCAAACGGAAATTCCGTCAGCGGCATGAATTCGATATGCGTATAAGAAAGCTTCTTCATATACGGGATCATCTGCTTTGCAAATTCCGTATAGTTCAGCGGATTGCCGTCAGGGTACGTCCGCCACGATGCCATATGCACTTCATAGACATTCATCGGGCTTTTGTAGATATTTTGTCCTTTTTTCTGTTTCAGCCATGCTTCATCGTGCCAGACATATTCCGAATCATAAATTTTGGTTGCATTTTTCGGTGCGGTTTCAAAGTGCTGTCCATAGGGGTCATTTTTCAGCAGAATTTCGCCTGTTTTTGTTTCGATGCTGAATTTGTAAATGGAATACTGCGGCAATTTCTTGAGTTCTGCTGCCCATACGCCATCTGCAATTTTCTGCATCGGGCTGCATTCTCTGTTCCATTCGTTGAAATCGCCGACCACCGATACACTCACGGCATTCGGTGCCCACACGCGAAAGACAGTATACTGTCCGCGCCCTCGCTTAACGGTATGCGCACCAAAAAACTTCCATGCATCGAAGTTTTTTCCCTGATAGAATAAATGCAGCGGAAATGCATCGGGTGACTGCTTTTCGGTTGCATGCATTGAAGCTGAATCTGTTGTTTTCATAAAACCTTCCCGAAGCCTCTGCCGCCCATTGCAAGCGACAGAAAAACTATATCCTTTCTCTTTTTGTGATTGATACAAAACATGATATGATAGAGCCGACAGGCAACAATTTGCCTATTTCAAATTCCGTATGTTTATTTTATCATATCTTTTCGTTTGTTTCAAGCTTTTCAGCGCTTCAATGTGAAAATTCTCACTTTTTGACAATAAAAATTTTCAAAATTGTGCAATTCAGCCTAAGAAACAGATGGATTTTCACTGTTATTTTAACGATACTTACAGTGCATCGACAGAATCCTCCGCATCGCTTTCTGCATTCTCAGTCTGTTCCGCCGCATTCCATTCCGCCGCCGCAGTAATCGCAGCCGCCAGCACCGTCACATCATCCCGCGGCGCACCCTTTGCACTCCGCTGCGCCTTGGAGCAAATCGCATGAACCAAAGCCTGTAGATTTTCCATCGCCAGCAGTTGTTTGCGAATGTACGGAAACAGAGTGTCATCCAATCCATCCGAAAGCAGCAGAAGCAAATCACCGTCTTCAAGCTGACAGGCAGTCGTGTACGGCTCTGTGCATGGCAGAATGCCGATGGGGGCAGTTGTTGCCTGACACAGCGTCACATGATCGCCATGCCGCAGAAGTGTCGGTGCTGCACCATATTTATATAGTGTGACTTCAGCCGTCACCGTATTGATTTTTGCAATATCCAATGTCGCAAAGCATTCGTCACTGGACTTTGTGAGCATGATCGCATTGACCAGTTTTGCGGCATCTTCACACGCCATTCCCGACTGCACCAACTGTCGGAAACTTCGCAGAACGATTCTTGCTTCTACGGCAGCATCGCTTCCTGTTCCCATACCGTCTGAAATCACCAGATACACATTCCCGCTGCAATCGGAAAAGCGTGTCCAGCAATCCCCGCACGGCTCGTCCTCATGCACTGCACACTGTGCCGCTGCCGTTTCCACTTCATAGCCGCTGCCGCTTTGCAGGATGATACGCTGTTCTTCTCCAAGCAGTGTTGCTTCACGGCATACCAGCGGTACTTGCAGCATCTCCTGCAAATACTCCCTGACGGTATCTGCTTCCAGTTCTTTTCCCATGGAAAGATACAGCTCAATGGTCATATTCCGTCCTTTTCTGCCCGTCACCGCCGCTGCCCTGACGGGAATCCCGAAGCGTTCCAGCAAATCCGCAATCAAGCGGGACTGCGTGCGGTCATAATGCTCCTGCATTTTTGCCGCCGCGCCTTTCAGCAGTTCCTCCGAAATCTGCATTTGTGAGAATATGATCCGCTGTGTATCGCGCAGTTTTGCATCCTCTGTTTTCGCAAGGAGATTCTGCCGCCGAACATTCTGAAATGCCGTTTTTACCCGTTCGGGCGATACACAGGTTTCGGGCAGTTTCGCGTGGGCATTCTCCGCCAGCAGACGAAACTGCTTTTTGATATCTGCCGCAGGTTCGCCCTTCCAGCAATCCGCATGACTTTTGCATTTGCTGCACACCACTTCACTGACACGCTGTTCAGGCTGATACAGTGGTTCTGTCCGCATCAGCATTTCCGCAATTCGTTCCGCATTACTGCGCACATCCGCGATCGCTTCCGAAAGAAATTCCATTCTTGCGCCTGCCAATGCCGCCAGATCTGCATCTATGTCCGCAAATTGTATCAGACTGTCCGTAAGCTGTTCCGCAGGCAGACAAATAAACAGCATTCCGCCCAGCAAAATACTGACCCATGCAGCAGAAACCCGTTCAGGATGCTCTGTCAGCAGCAGACCAATGCCGCAAATGCCCTGAAACACAGTCAGCAGGATGCCCTTGCGCCAACTGCTGAATGCACCGACTGCAAACCCTGCAATGCCCAGCATGACCGCAATGCCTGCCGTTTCGCCATCGCCCAGCAGCATTGCGCAGGCGGAAAGCGTCCCGCAAATCATGCCGCCGACTGCCTGATGCCGCTTTGCCGCTGACAAAACTGCAAATCCGATCAGTACATTGCCAAGACTGACGGTCAGGATGCCCGCCGAACAAAGTGCAGCCGCAGCCGCGATGTAACAAACACTGCAATACAGCCCGTCCTTGCCGTGCAGACGCAGCGGAAGTCCGCCCAGACAGCAAAGCCGTACTCTTGCGCCGCAGTAGGCAAGCAGTACCGACACCGCCGCTGCAATTCCCCAGAACAGCCAATCCCTGCCGTGAAGCACGCCCGCAAAGGTAAACATCACCGCAGAAAGCAGCGTACCCGCGCCCGCAGCCGCCGCTGCAAGCCATGCCTGTGTGCGCTCTCCCAGCATAAAGCGCGCCAGCGTCACCACCACCGCCGCACATATCATGATCGGTGCCTGCGCACTCAGTCCCGCAATAAAGTAGGTAAACAGACACCCAGCCAGCGCTGCCAACGCATACATCGGCGGCAGGGCGGCAATCAATGCGGCAGGCAGCGGCAATACTGCCCCGCCTAATTCTGCCGCTGCTGCAAGGCAGGAAAATACTGCACAAAGGCATAATCCCAAGACATTGTCCCATTGCGGTTTTGAAAAAATCCGTTCCGTTTGCTGCATAAGTCATCCTCTTTCCGCGCAAAGCGCTTTCTTTTGTATGGCATACAAGATGATTATACCGCAGCAGATGCACGAATTTTGTCGAAACCCGCAGGATGCGGCAGAAAAATCCGCCGATCGGAAAATGTCTCCCGCAAATGAAAATTTCGTGAAAGATAGTTTTTTTTCAAAAACCCCTTGCCAATTTCGAAAATATCATGTATAATAATAGGCGTATATTGATTTTTTCAATTTAAAAGGAGGCACTTCTTTCCAATGAAGCTTTTTAAACGTGCGCTTGCAGGCATTCTTACAGCCTGCACCGTACTCACCACCTGTACTGCCTGCGGCGAAAATACTGCCGTGGCAATGACCATTGACGGCACAGAGATCCCTGCCGGCATCTACCTCTATTATATTGCAAGTGCGTACAGCGATGCAATGAATGTCATTGAGGAAAAAGATTCCGACGCATTCACAGAATGCGAAACCACACAGGACGTCAAGAAAATCATGAAAGTCTCTGATATCGACGATGTTCATGCGGATGTCTGGATCCAGAACAAAGCAATTGAGTATTGTCAGTCCTATGTCGCTGTCCAGAAAGAATTTGAAGCCCTGAACCTCACGCTGTCAGGCTCCGACCTTGCCAGCATCGACAGCGCCGTTGCCACCAGCTACAGCTACTACGGAGATTTCTTCAACAACAACGGTATCGGTGAAGCATCCGTCAAGAAAATCATGACGCTTTCCTATCAGCAAAATGCCATCTACGATGCTTACTACGGCGAAGGCGGCTCCGAAGACATTCAGGATGAAGACCTGAAAAAGTATTACACAGACAATCACCTCCGCGCAAAGTACATCACCATGCCGCTGAAAGACGGCGAAGGCAATCTCCTCAAGGCAGACGGCAAAAAAGAAATCGAAAACATGGCAAACGATTTCCTCAAGCGTCTGGAAAAGAAATCCAAGGACGAAGCCGCACTGATGGAGGAATTTGATTACCTCATCGAAGAAAACAACAACTACGTGACTTCCCTCTCCGAAGCGGCGATCACCACCACAGACGAGAACGGCAGCAATATCACCACACCGACCACCGCAAAAGTCACCACACAGGATGACGACAAGAAAGCCACGACTACCGCACCGACGTCCAAGAAGGATGACGAAGCCACCACAGCAGGTGCGGAAACAACCACGGCTCCTGCGGACGGCGAAGAAACCACAGAAGGCGACAACGAGGAAACCACCACAACCGTTACCACGACTGTGACAGCCACCACAGAGGCTACCACCACAACCACGACGGTCGTCGGTCTTGGATACAGCACGGAGAACGAAAACATCATCGTAGTTTCTACAACGAGTGCTGAAGAAGAAAAGACCGAAGAAACCACCGCTGAACCTTCTTACTCCCCCAGCAAATCTGTGTACGAATGGATTGCCGATGAGAAAACGCCGCTGAATAAGCCCACACTCATCAAGGATGACGAAACCTACTACATCGTCATGAAAATGGATATCAACGACCGTATGACAGAAGATGACCTCTGGTCGTATTCGCAGAAGGACAATGTCCGCTACGAACTCTACCATGAACCGTTCATGGATTCGATGGAAGAAAAAGGCAAAGCGCTCCCTGTTGACCGCAATAACAAAGCATTCCGCCGCTACAGCGTCCTTGATGTGGACGTGAAGGAATATCAGAATGCACTGATGCAGAGTTACTACGATTATTATTCCAACTACGGCGGATATTAATTCACGAACCGCATAAATCATGAGCGCTCTCCGTTTTTCGTGGGAGCGCTCTGTTTATCATCAGATTTTTATTCACAGAAAGGATGAAATACCATGTCTGAATTTTCCGTACACGAACCCGTTATGGAAGCGCTCTATAAACGTCTGGAGCGCACCGCCGATGCCCTTTGCATGAACCGCATGGATGCGCACTGGGTAAAAACAAAAGAGGAAGCCCTCGAACTCGTCAAATCGCTTCTGCGCAAAGGTGCAGTCTGTACAACAGGCGGCTCTATGACTCTCGCAGAATGCGGCATCATAGATCTGCTTCGTTCGGGCGACTATCAGTTTCTTGACCGCAGTGCCGTTCCTGCGGAAGAAGTAGACGACATCTACCGCAAGGCATTCTCCGCAGACTTTTATCTTTGCAGCAGCAATGCTATCACCGAAAGCGGCGCACTTTACAATGTTGACGGCAACAGCAATCGTGTTGCTGCACTGCTGTTTGGCCCGAAGGAAGTCATTGTGGTTGCAGGTGCAAATAAAATCGTACCGACACTGAATGCCGCTATCGACCGTGTCAAGCGTGTGGCAGCGCCTGTCAATGCCGCACGGCTTTCGCAGGAAACACCCTGCACCCGTATCGGTGCCTGCGCAGGCATCAAGGGTGAAGCGTCCACGGGCTGTCAGTGTGCAGACCGCATCTGCTGCAACTATGTCGTTTCCGCACAGCAGCGCATTCAGAATCGCATCCATGTGATTCTGGTTGCAGAAAATTTAGGGTACTGATATGCTGATTTCCGCTGTTTATCACATCGCTGAAAAGAACATTCGCATTACTTCCCTCTATGAAACCGTTCATACACTTTGCAAAGAATATGCTGTTTCGGATGATACCGCAGCAGATTTTGACGTATCGACCACACAGAAAGATATTGCATTTGAACGTCAGAAATCGGCGGCAGAGGACGAATTTGAGGGCATCCCCATTCGTGAATTCACGGACGACTACCTTGAAACGCTTGCAGTCTACCGTCAAATCGCCACACAGATGCTTCAGTTTGACACAGTGCTGTTTCATGGTTCGGTGATTGCTGTAGATGGGAAGGCATATTTATTTACTGCCAAATCGGGCACGGGGAAATCGACACATACGGCGCTTTGGCGCAAGTTATTTGGAGAACGTGCTGTCATGGTGAATGATGACAAGCCGCTGCTGCACATTGGGACTGATGGTGTGACGGTATACGGGACACCATGGGATGGAAAGCATCGTTTGAGTACGAACACAGCAGTTCCGCTTTGTGGCATCTGCATTCTGACGCGGGCAGAAGAAAATCATATTGAGCGTATTTCCAAGACGGATGCATATGCAATGCTGATGCAGCAGGTATACCGACCGAAAACGCAGGCAGGCATGATACAAACGCTGCAGCTGCTTGACCGTTTAGGGAATGTGGTACCGCTATATCGTCTGGGCTGCAATATGGAATTAGAAGCGGCAAAAGTGGCATACGAAGGGATGTCATAAAAAATTCAAGCAAAAAGCCATATCATAACAAAAACGCCGCAGAGTCTTTCACTCTGCGGCGCTCTTTTTCATTTAGTCGATCGGTACTACCCAGCCAAACGGATCCGCAACCGTACCCCACTGGATACCAGTCATCGTATCGTAAATCTTCTGGGAAATCGGGCCGATCTTGTTGTTGTTGATCGTCATGACCTTGTCGCCCCACTTCAGGTGACCAACAGGCGAAATAACAGCAGCAGTACCGGTACCGAACACTTCGTTCAGCTTGCCTGCATCATATGCATCCGACAACTCCTGAATCGAAATTCTGCGCTCGGAAACCTTCATGCCCCAGCTCTTGCACAGTTCCAGTACGGACTTTCTCGTGATGCCCGGCAGAATCGAACCTTGCAGTGCAGGTGTCACAACTTCGCCGTCAATGACAAACATGATGTTCATTGCGCCAACTTCTTCAATGTACTTCTGCTCAACACCATCCAGCCACAATACCTGAGAATAGCCCTCTTTGTGTGCCTCATCCTGACCGATCAGAGAAGCAGCATAGTTGCCGCCTGTCTTTGTGAAGCCCATGCCGCCGCGTACCGCACGAACATACTTGGATTCCACATAAATCTTGACGGGATCCAGACCGGATGCATAGTATGCACCGGACGGCGAAAGAATAATGATGAACTGATATTGGTCACCGGGGCGGACACCAAGGAACGGGTCAACTGCGATGATGAACGGACGAATGTAGAGAGAAGCACCTTCAGCAGAAGGAACCCAGTCTTTTTCAATTTTCAGCAGTTCGGTCAGACCTTCCATTGCCATTTCTTCCGGCAGTTCCGGAATGACAAGACGCTGGTTGGAACTGTTCAGACGCTTGAAGTTCTCCATCGGACGGAACAACTGAATGCCGCCATCTGCACGGCGATATGCCTTCATGCCCTCGAATACTTCCTGACCATAGTGCAGGCAGAGTGCTGCGGGGCTGAGGGAAAGATCGCCATACGGTACGATGCGGGCATCATGCCAGCCCTTGCCGGTGGTGTAGTCCATGATGAACATATAGTCGGTGAAGACATGACCAAAACCGAGCTTGGTTTCGTCAGCGGGCTTCGCCTTCAGAACGGGTGCTTTTTCGAAACGAATGTCCATTTCTTGTTCCTCTTTTCTAAGATTTTGTCTGCGAGATATGACCGCAGACACGAGATTTATATGTCAACTGAACGCAAGTTTCAGCGGGCACGACCTGAGAGATAGCGCGGGACATACTTTGAACGGTAAAGCTGTGTCGCATAGTTCACGGAAACGAATGCACTGCAAACAATGACAGTCAGCAGCATAATACGAATGATTTGTTTCATGGGATGCAGCTCCTTTCAATGGTTGTGTCTGAAAATGAGTGGAGGCAGGAAATCTGCCTTTACCTTTTTATTATACCACAAACTTTTTCAAATGAAAACCCCTTTTTTCAAATTTTCGCAAAAAATGTTTTTGCACATCACAGCAGATGCCAATATATATTTTAAGGCAACACCGCACAAAGCACGCCTTACGGCTTGGCGGCACATCTACTTGCAGATTTTCCGCCATCTTGCACAGAAATCGTTTGCTGGGCGACAGCGCACCGCCATCATTTCTGTACAATCTGACGAAAAACCTGACTGCGCATCTATGCCACCAGCTCTGTGCGGTGTTGCCTTAAAGTTTCTTTTTTCGTTTTATCAGCACAGGATTTGTGCAAAAATGTGCACTGCAC
>JAZUJW010000026.1:0-13838 GCA_045642925.1 Oscillospiraceae bacterium | reverse complement strand
AGAAAAAAAGGTAGAAATTTCTGGTAGAAGTCAATTATATGATTTCAAGGAAGTTTCACAAAAGCCGTATTATCGAAAGAAAAAGCATATAAAACGAAAAAGTTCATATAATGCGCTGGTCTTTGAGCCGATTTTATGTTATAATAAGAATAATTGTTTTGGACATTGTTATTTTGCAAATTATACACGATTGTGAGGAATTGAAATGATTGATTCAGAGAAATTTTCGCTTGACAATATCGCTGTGACTCTCAAGGAGGAACAAGATGCCATCATTTATATTGATGAAGAAACCGACTGCTATCACGTCGTATCTGCAAAGGGCATCTATGGAGAAATGATTTCCGCTACGGGAAATTACCATGACCTGATTGAAAAACTTTGGTTTCATTTTGACAACAGTTCCGATGCAATATCAAAAGACTACCATGTATTTATTCCGACTTTCGGAAAATTTCAAGGAAAATACAGCAAGCGTCTGAAATTACTCTATCAAGATACACCACACATCGTACAAATGACCATTTATCCGTTGGAACGTCCAAATCAGTATCTCATGCTGCTTGTAGAACTTGACAACAGCGAGTACATTCAGGAATTCTTTACCAAAGAGAAAGAGCGAAACATTCAAAACACCTATTTATTTTCCATGTATGTTGACCTCATGAAAGATACCACAAGCAGTATCAGCATCACAGAAATTTCTGATGAACCCTTTAATGCCACGGAACTTTCCTACACGAATTGGCGCATGATGATTGTCAACATGATTGCGAAAGATGACCAGACGTTGTTTTTGGAGCAAACTGCACCTGAATTTCTCCACAAGCATCTTGTGCCCGGCAGAACGACATCTTTTGACTGCATGATGCAGAATCTGGAAGGAAAATACATTTGGGTCAAGCTGATTTTCAGACGTGTTGATACAGATCTTGAAAATGATTTTCGGTTTGTATTCATGGTGCAGGATATTCATGACAGTTCCATGAAATTGCTTTCCACGCTGAAAAAGTATGCAGAATTGGCGTTGAAAGATCCGTTGACGGGTGTATTCAATCGTGGAAGCATTGACACAGAGCTGACAAAAGCGATTGAACAGAGAAAACAAATGAAGCAGCCGCTTGCAGTGATGATGATTGACATTGACCATTTCAAAGATGTAAATGATACATATGGGCATTCGGTGGGTGACAGCACGCTGAAACGTTTTGTAAAGATTATAAACGGATGTATTCAAGCGAAGGGGTTCAAGCTTGGCAGATGGGGCGGAGAAGAATTTCTGGTTATCTGTGAAAACACATCGTTGGAGAATGTACTGACTGATGCAGAAGCGATGCGAAAGAATATTGAAGAGGAAGCATTTGAAACGGTTGGGAGAGTCACTTGCAGTATTGGTGTTGTTGAGTTACGAGAAGATGACACTGCGGCGAGTGCATTTGCGAGAGTGGACAATGCGATGTATCAAGCGAAGACGAACGGAAGAAACTGTGTATGCACAGCATAAAAGGAAAATTCTCCCGAAAAAAATGGCAACATCCGCGAAGCGAAATGAAAGGCAACACCGCACAAAGCCGTTAGGTATGCTTTGTGCGGTGTTGCCATTCTGATTCGGGAGAATCTTCGTTTGGAATCCTCAATAAAATACCACGTTTATGTTGTTTATACAAACGGCGAACCGTCTGCACACAGTATCGCTAATCGCTCCGCATGAAGCATCCCTGTGCGTACATTCGGCTCATTCTCCCGCAAATACGCCCCAAATGCATCCATCAGCAACGACGGATTCACATTCACCGACGTCCCTGCAGGCATCCGTAATTGCAGCCATAACCCGTCTTCCAACGTCTGTACCATCTGTACCTGCGCCTGTGCCTTCAAATCTACCATCGCCGTGCCGCGCTTCGTCTTTTTTTCCACCAGAATTTCTTCCTGCCCGATAAACGTGTCCCACGCACTGCGCAATGCCTCCGCCGCTGTACCCTCTCCACAGTCCAGACATACGCGATAATCTGCATATGCAATGTCTGTATGCTTGCGAATCGGTTCCGCGACCCGTACAAGCTGCAAATCCTCCGGCAGTACCGCATTCAAACGCTCCATCGCCGTTTGCATCGACATTTCTCCGTCAATGCGAAAATCCATGCACTCACAGCCGCTTTCATATCCCAGCGACAACGCCAGCGGAAACATCAGATAAGCGTGCGGATTAAATCCTTCCGTAAACCAGATCGGTACACCCGCACGACGGAATGCACGCTGCATACACCGCATCAGATCCAAGTGAGAAATGTATTTGGCACGGCGGCGCTTCTGAAAGGTTGCCCGAACGGAAATCATACCTTCTCCGCCTCCTTTTTATATGCAAAACATGGCTGATGCGTCACTTTCGTCACACCACAATTCGCACATTGCATACGGCAGTGCGGTGTCACGGCTGCCTGTTTCGCCTTCTCATTTTCACGAATCAAAAATTCTTTGTCAACATAGAAATCCATGTGATCCCATGGGAAGATTTCTTCGTAACTGCGTGGTCTGCTTGCATAGAATTCCATGTTCAGACCGCAGGCTTCAAATGCCGCCTGCCAAAGGTCAAAACGAAAATGCTCCGACCATGCATCAAACAGACATCCCCGCTTCCATGCATCCAGAATCACCGCACCCAGACGTCTGTCGCCGCGTGCCAGTACCGCTTCCAGAATGCTTGTGTCAGGCGAATGCCAGCTTGCACGAATACGCTTATGCCCCGCAGCAGCTTCTTCCAGCACTTTCTGCTTGTGTTCAATCATTTCACGGGTATCCTGCGGATGGAATTCAAACGGCGTGAACGGCTTCGGCACAAAGGTCGCCACAGAACAGGAAATCTGAACAGAACGCCCTTTCGGTCGGTCTTCCATTTCAAAATAGGCATCCACAACCCGCTGTGCAAGTGCAATAATACCACGAATATCATCATCGGTTTCGGTGGGCAGTCCCATCATGAAGTACAGCTTCACCGATGCCTGTCCGCCCGCAAACGCAATCTTGCAGGTGCGCATGAGTTCTTCTTCGGTCACGTTTTTGTTGATGACATCACGCAAACGCTGTGTACCCGCTTCGGGCGCAAACGTCAGACCACTGTTGCGGACACGGCGAATGCGGTTCATCAGCGCTGTGCTGAAATTGTCCACGCGCAAAGAAGGCAGACTCAGGTTGATGTGTTCATCTTCGGTAAATGTCAGCAGGCCGTCCATCATCTCCTCGATCTGCGAATGGTCAGAGGTTGACAGCGAACAAAGCGACAATTCTTCGTAGCCTGTGCGATTGATGAGCGTGCGGGACTGCTCGCAGATCACTTCCGGCGACTTTTCACGGAACGGACGATAGAGGAATCCTGCCTGACAGAAACGACAGCCGCGGATACAGCCGCGCAAAACTTCTGTGACGGCACGGTCATGCACGATTTCCGAGTACGGCACAACAAATTCTTCGGGCACAACAGCAGTATTGAAATCTGCAATGATACGTTTGCGCACTTTTGCAGGCGCACCGTCTTTCGGCGTAATCGCTGCAACAGTACCATCCTCGTTGTACGAAATATCGTAGAGCGACGGGACATATACACCCTCAATTTGCGCCGCTGCACGCAAAAAGGCACTTCTCGATGCGCCTTCTGCCTTCATTTTCGTGTACAGATCCATCACTTCAAGATTGAGTTCTTCGCCCTCGCCCAGGAAGAACAGGTCAAAGAAATCTGCCAGCGGTTCAGCATTGCAGCAGCAGGAACCACCCGCACATACGATCGGTGCAAGCGTTTCGCCGCGGTCTTTCTGCAAAAGCGGAATACCTGCCAGATCCAGCATATTCAGAATATTCGTATAGCAGAGTTCGTAGCCGATGGTGAATCCGACAAAATCAAAGTCACGAATCGGTTCCAGACTTTCCAGCGCATACAGCGGCAGGGAATGTTTCCGCATCAGTGCTTCAAAATCGGTATCGGGCGCAAATACGCGCTCGCACCAGTATTCCGCACGATTATTGATGCAGGTATACAGAATTTTCATGCCGAGATTGCTCATACCGACATCGTAGCGGTCGGGAAAGCAGAATGCAAAGCGGCATTTTACGTCTTTTTTGTCCTTCATAATGCTGCCGGGTTCGCCGCCGATATATCGCGCAGGCTTCTGCACATTCAGCAGCAAAGGCTCAATTTTTTCAAAAAGCATGGAATTTCTCCTTGATGTATTCGTTCACGGTCAGATGTCAAAGTAGCCGATATAGGAAATGTGCAGGCTGCTTTTCGGAAACAACTGCCGATAATAGTCAACAAAATAATCATCCGTCATGGCGGCAAGAAAATCCACCGTCAAATCATCGGGGTCGGATTCTGCATACGGCACGGCAGACGGGTACCATTGCCGTTTCTCCTCCACCTGTGCAATATGATGCTGATAGAGGGCGCTGTCTTTGCGATGATGCACCGCATCGTCATAAATCTTTTCATAGAGCTGTGAAAACATCGGAATGACGCTGCTTTTCACCTGCTGCTGCACCCGTTCCTGCTGATAGATCAGCTCATAATTTTCGCGTTTCAGCTGCAGCATTGCCTGAAAATGCGTTTCGTCCAGCCGCAGATATGGTTTTCCATAACTCTGTGCGATCAGATTGACTTCAAGATTGTTGATGATTTCCGCATTGGTACTGCCGATTTCGGTTTTCGAAAAGGCATCCTCCGAAGGAATCAGGTGCGCCTTGACTGCATCCTGACGGTCTTTGCCAAGATACGCGAGAATATCGCAGATACGCACCAGACAGCCTTCCATCGTGCAGGGGAGCAGTTTGCTGTCCCCCTGCAAGTCGTGCAGGCATTCGTCCGTGCGGGCATCGAATGCCGCAAAATCGGCAATCGGCTGCGGCGTATATTCTGCCTTTGGCAGTTCGCCGTTATGACACAAAATGCCGTCCAAG
The DNA here is from genome assembly GCA_045642925.1 of Oscillospiraceae bacterium. Classification (GTDB taxonomy): domain Bacteria; phylum Bacillota; class Clostridia; order Oscillospirales; family Ruminococcaceae; genus Firm-04. The sequence goes on along the minus strand of JAZUJW010000026.1, from coordinate 8,894 downwards.
GTCTGCATCGAAATATTGTACGGCACAAGACTGTCCAGTACCCGCACCCCATGCAGATTATGACGGAAACAGCGGCCTGTCCGCGCATAGTAAATATCATGCAGTGCGTGTTCTCCCGCATGACCAAACGGCGTATGCCCCATATCGTGCCCGATGGCAATGGATTCAATGAGGTCGGTATTCAGTCCAAGCACTGCGCCGATATTGCGGGCGATGCGGGACACAAGCTGCACATGAAGCGCACGGCGGGAAAGGTCATCATTGCGGTAAAAAGAGAAAACCTGCGTTTTGTCGGCATATCTGTTATAAAACAGGCTGTTCAGGATCTTGTCGGCATCTTTGGAAAAAGGCGGGCGATAAATGCGCGGCGCATCGCTTTCCCGTTCAGAACGCCGAATTGCTGCCGCATTCGGGCAAGCATACGGCGAAACATACCCGTCTTGCTGCTGTTCTTTGATTTGTTGTTCCAATGCAGGAGAGAGCGTTTCGTAGTGCATTGTCATGGGAATCCTCCTTTTCAGTTCGGATTTCTCAGTTTTTCTGCAATTTCTGCAATTTTTTGAAGGCGGTGATGCACACCGGAACGGGAAATCGGCGGGTGCAGCATCGTGCCGAGATCGCGGAGTGTCGCTTCAGGATTTTCCATCCGTACAGCCGCCACCTCCTGCAAATTGGCAGGAAGCTCTGCAAGCCCGATTTTCTCCGCAATCAGCTCAATATCTTCGATTTGCTGTGCGCAGGCGGCAACCGTTTTCTCGATGTTGGCAAGGTCGCAGTTCATACGGCGGTTCGTCTGACTGCGAATGTTTTTGTACGCCTGTGCATAGACCAGTTCCATCGCGGCATTCTGTGCGCCGAAATAGGTCAAAGTATCGCTGATTTGTTCATTTTGTTTCAGGTAGACCACAAATTCTCCCTTACGGGAAAGGCTTTTCACTGCCACATTGATGCCGCCCAAAAGCAGTCCCAACATCGAACCAAGCGACTCGCACGGCAAGGGGATCTCAAGATGATAGTCCTTGTTCGGGTCGGTGACACTGCCGTTCATGACAAACATTCCCGCAGCAAATGCGGCATAATCCGCATCATGCTTCAAAAACTCGAGATGCACTTCCCGCATATCGGGCTGAATGCAAAAGCGTTCCAGCAGCGCCGCGATCGGCTGTGCATCGGTGCATTCAAAACTCCAGACGGGCATTTTATCTTTTCGGCTGCGGTACTGTGTATCAAACTGCAAAGAGGGCACGTATTTTCTTGCCGCATTGGAAAAAAACTGCGCAAATGCTTCGCATTCCGTCTGCATGGACAAGGAATCGGCACGAAGCTGTCTTGCGGAGAGCAACGCGCCATAGAAAAACGCCAGACTGCGTTCTTTTGATTGATTGGCGGCAACGATTTCCGTTTTCGCCTGATTGGAAAAGGATGCCATGATGCGTTCCCCCCTGCAAAAAATGCCATTATTTTTCCTTCTTATAATCGCGGTGATGCGTGATAATATGCAGATCTTTGCTGTTCAGATGTGCGGAAACCAGTTCTGCAAACGTCACGGAACGATGTTTTCCGCCCGTACAGCCAAAGGCAATGACCAACTGCGTTCTGCCTTCCCGATGATACAACGGAATCAGAAATTCCAGCATACTCGTGACTTTCTCAAAGTATTCGCGGGAGGAATCCGCATCCATGACATAGTCCTGCACACATTTCTCCACGCCTGTATGATGCCGCAGTTCATCGACATAATAGGGATTCGGCAGACAGCGCATATCAAACACCAGATCTGCCTCCATCGGCGCACCATATTTGAAGCCGAAACTCATCACCTGAATCATCAATGCATCGCTGATATGCGAAGAAAACTGATTCTTGATTTGTTCTTTGAGCTGTGCGTTCGACAGCAGAGAGGTGTCCAACATGAAGTCTGCCGCCGCACGAATCGGCTGTAAATGCTCGCGTTCATACGAAATCGCGTGTGCAATGTCGCCCTCAAATTTTGCCGCCAGCGGGTGCAGACGGCGTGCTGTCCGAAAGCGTGTCACCAGCACAGGCTCCGATGCCTCCAGACAAAGCAAACGGCATCGCACTTCATCACGCATTTCCTTTTTGAGTGTGCGGTAGACCTCTGCAAGCTCCGTGTATCTCTCGCAGGAACGAATATCTATGACCATTGCCACACGGGAAAGCTTCCCGCCCTGATGCAGGCAATGTTCGAGAAATTGACGCAAAAACGTCAGCGGAAGATTATCGACCACATAATAGCCGATGTCCTCCATGGCATTCAGCACGCAGGATTTTCCTGCGCCCGCCATGCCCGTGACCAAAATCAGTTCCATTTTCCGATATATCCTTTATTTGAAATTTCAAATCAAAATTGCCAGATGCCAAAGTACAAAAGGGCGACCGTCAGCGGCATTGTCCCGAAAAACAGCCACGCGGATTGTTTCAGCATCGGTGCGGTACAGTAGAGATTCGGATGCTCACGCTGATACCAAAGTTCCACCTCATGCCCGTCTTTCAGCATGGCGCACGGATAGCCGTATGCAGAATAAAAGCTGTAATCTACGCAGTATTTGATTGTGCATTTGCCTTTTCGCATCCGCTTGAGATTTACCCGCGTAACAGTGCCAAAAGTATGTACACCGTGGTGCATGGTGTAATGATTGCGCAGATACAGTCCTCCCAGCGGGATACAGAGTGCGGCTGCCATGACCAGAAACAGTGAGTGGAATGTCTGCGGCAGCGGCACGGTGCGGTACAGCCGAATACAAAACAGCAGCTCCATCAGCAGCACCAGCAGTGTACCATTGCGGCGCTGTGCAGAAGCATACGGTTTCAGATACAGAAACACCGTTCCTGCACTCAACGCAAGCAATACCGCACAAAGCCCGATCATCAGCCAAATCTGCATTACCGCAGTACCTCCGGTTCAAGTTCCAGCACATAACCCGTCTGTTCCTGCACGACCTTCCGTACATGGTCACAGAGTGCCATGATATCCGCGAACGTCGCACCGCCGCGATTGACCACAAATCCTGCGTGTTTTTCGCTGACCTGTGCACCGCCGACAGTATCACCGCGCAGTCCGCATTCGTCGATCAGCTTCGAAGCAAAACTCCCCTGCGGGCGCTTGAAGGTACTGCCTGCGCTGGGATATTCAAGCGGCTGCTTTGCTTTTCGTCTGCCAAGCAACTCTTCCATCTTTGCGCGGATCTCCTCCGCATTGCCCGCTTGCAGCCGAAACACTGCCCGCAAAATCACCCAGTCAGGCTGCTGCATGAATATGCTGTGACGGTACGAAAGCTGCAATGCCTCCGCAGAAAGCGTTCTGCGAACGCCGTTTTCGTCCAGAATCTCTACCGATTCCAAGACCTGTGCGGTTTCACCGTCATATGCACCTGCATTCATAAATACCGCACCGCCCACCGAACCGGGAATGCCGTAGGCAAATTCCATGCCCGTCAGGGAAGCGTCCAGTGCCGCACGGCAGACCGCTTTCAGGGAAGCACCTGCCCCGCAGGCGATCGTGCCTTCTGCCGCATTCACGGTCACCGCATCGGTTTCGCCGCCGTTCAGTACCAGTACCACACCTGCATAACCCTCATCAGGCACCAGCAGATTACTGCCTTTGCCGATGACACGGAACGGCATCTGCTGCTTCTGCAAAAAGCTGTGCACCTGCATGAAAGCGGCAATGGTCGGCACTGTCACGAATGCACAGCAAGCGCCGCCCACATGAAAACTCGTGTGGGCGGACATTGGTTCATTTTCAGCGTATATACAATGATTCTCTGCACAAATAGTTTTCAGGGCTTCCAGATTCATGTGCGGGAACTCCTTTCGGATGCATCAGCATTATCTGTAAATTGGATGCCGCGTTTTTTCGTGGCACACTCCATGATGTAGGCACTGTCCAGATTTGCAATCAGAGAAGTCGGAAATTCCAGATCTGCAAGCAATTGCTGCGAAAGCGGTGCTTTGCCGACAAGCTGATGGAAATGCGCATCACTGTCTACGACAATCGGAATCTCCCATTTCTTGCAAATGGCATAGACCGTCTGCGCATTTTTGAGTGCGCCTTTCTTCCATCGGAGCGAGCTTTCGTTCATCTCCACAAATACGCCTGCTTCCTTGCATTTTTTCAGGACAGGCTCATAATCGTATGGGAACACATCCTCTGTCGGATGCCCAAGCACATCAATCAGCGGATTATCCAGCGCTCCCAGATAGGCTTTCGTCACATTTTCGGGGGTACGCTCATACTGTACGCAGGGCGTATGCATGGAAGCAACCACCCATTCGCAAAAGGCAAGTTCCTTCTCGTCCATATCGAGCGTACCGTCCGCACCGCAAATGTTTGCTTCCACGCCTTTCAGAAGCCAGACACCGCAAAGTTTGCGCGGCAAAATCTTATAGTTATGAAAATGCCAGAGGTGCGGCGCATCGGGCGAACCTACGCCGTGGTCTGTGGTTGCAAGCAGGGAAATGCCTGCATCCGCAGCCCCCTGTGCCATTTCGGTAATGGTGGAATACCCATGTGTAGACGCAATGGTATGCGTGTGCAAATCAGCTTGTAACTGCAAAAAAATCACTCCAAAAAGTTCAGTGCGAACAATTAAAATGTATCAAAATCCTGAACATTCTCTCCTGCCGTTTCAGAAATATCCATGCCCAGACGCTTCATGAGTTCCTGTGCGCCGTTATAGCCCATCTTCTTCTGACGGTTATTCATAGCGGCAACTTCCATAATGACAGCAAGGTTTCTGCCCGGCTTGACAGGAATGGTCATAAACGGAATCTTGACATTCAGAATATTCAGATAATCGGTATCAACACCCATACGGTCATAGACTTTCTCGCTGTCCCATGGTTCAAGTGCAATGACCATATTGATCTCCTGCTGCATTTTGACAGCACCCATACCGAACAGACGGCGGACATTGATAATGCCGATGCCGCGGAGTTCAAGGAAGTGGCGAATGTTATCAGGGGCAGTACCGACCAGACTGGTATTGGAAACCTTACGGATTTCAACGGCATCGTCTGCAACAAGACGGTGTCCGCGCTTGACCAGCTCGATGGCGCATTCACTTTTGCCAACGCCGCTTTCGCCTGTAATCAGAATGCCTTCGCCGTAAATTTCGATCAGCACGCCGTGACGTGTGACTCTGGGTGCGAGGTGCAGATTCAGGAAGGAAAGCATATTGGACGAAAAATGGGAAGTTGATTCAGTCGTGCGGAGAATCGGAATCGCAAATTCTTCCGCAAGCACGATCATTTCATTGAAAAAAGGCTGACCTCTCGTAATAATCAGCGCTTTGATGCGTTCTTTGAACAGGCGCTCCAGACGGTCATGCCGTTCGCGTTCTGTCAGGGAGGTAAGATAGGCAAACTCCATTTTTCCGATGATCTGGATGCGTTCGGGGTTGAAGTACTCATAGAATCCCATAAGCTGCAAGCCCGGACGGGTAATATCATTTTCGGAAACCAGAACCGTGGCAAGGTCACAAGGCGCGTACAGCACCTCCAGCTTGAATTCGTCAATGAGTTGCTGCAAGGTAATCGTAAACTTTTGCTCTGCCATTTGAAAAGCCTCCTTGAATTCAATTGACATCAAACGGTGTCAAGATAATCATACCACATTGCGCCGTATATTGCAAGTGTTTCGCGGAAGATTTTGTGATTCAGCCGACATTATGTACGATGCCAACTGCAACATAATCGTGAATGACTGCATCTAAATCTGTACCTGCTTCGGCTTCTTCATGGTAGTCGCCTTCGATCATAAAGCGCATTCCGCCGTTCGGAAGCTGTTCGATGATGTTATAATGGTCATGATACAGCATATCGCGTGAAACGGTTCTGTTGAATCGGATCCCTTTGCATTCTGCAAGCGGACAATTGGGGAAATTGACATTCCAGATTGCCCCCGGCGGCAATGGCTCTGCAAGCAGTTTCTCCAATATTTCATGTAAATACGCATCCGTTACTTCATGTGCAGTATTTGTTTCCTCCGAAACAGCAATTGCATGATACCCTTGAAAAGCTGCTTCAAATGCCGCGCCTGCCGTGCCGGAATATTGGATATCCGAAGCGACATTAAAGCCGTTGTTGATACCTGAAAGCACGACATCAGGCTTCTGCGGCATCAGGTTCAGACTGCCGACACGCACGCAGTCCGCAGGCGAACCCGAACAGGTAAATGCAGAAACGCCCTCCACAGGAAACGGGTACGGAAAAACGTCCAAAGGTGTCAGCATCGAGATGTTATGTGATGTACCGCTGCGCTGACCGTCTGGGGCGACTACCCATACTTTTCCGTATTGGCTTGCTGCTTTTGCCAGCCGCCGCAAACCGTCTGCCGCAATGCCGTCATCATTGGTAATTAAAATATGGAGCATAAATGTTACCTCCTAAAAGAGTGTTTCTCGCTTCACGTGCATCAACTTTTTCCTCGCTATGCCTCCCCCATTATACCAAATCCGGCAAAAATTGTCAATCAAACGCCCCTCCTCCCCCATATGCGCAATTATTTTGTAGTTTTCACAATATTTGGCTGTACTTTTATATATCAATGTGCTATAATAAAAATGATATGCAATAGTTGTACAAAGCAGGAGGAATGTGAAATAATGACCAAAATTGTATTGACAGGCGGCCCCTGTGCAGGCACTTCAACAGCCATGAGCTGGGTGCAGAACGTCTTTTCACAAATGGGCTATTCTGTATTGTTCGTCCCAGAAACTGCATCCGAATTGACAGCAGGCGGCGTAACCCCCGAAAGCTGCCGCAGCAACATCATCTATCAACAGTGCCTTATGCAGCTGCAAATGGAAAAAGAACGTGTTTACGAGAAAGTCGCATCAACAATGTGCACCGACAAAACACTCATCGTCTGCGAAGGCGGCGTCTTACAGCAAAAAGCTTCCATGTCCAAAAGCGAATTCACCGAGGTACTGAAAGCACTCGGCACAGACGAAATGACGCTGCGCAGCCGCTATGACGCGGTGTTCCATCTTCGGACAGCCGCAAAAGGCGCAGAAGCATTCTACTCTACCGCCAAATGTCTGCCACGCAAAGAATCGCTTGCAGAAGCCGCAGAAGCTGATGAAAAAATCTCTGCGGCATGGAAAGGACACCCCTCTTTCCACACGATTGGCAACGGCGGTACTTTCCAGCAGAAAATGCAATGCCTGATTCGTGAAATTGCGCAGTTTTTGGGTGAACCCTTGCCCTATGAAACCGAGAGAAAATTCCTGATCGTTTACCCCGACATTGCATGGCTGGAGCATTATCCGAATTGCCAGCATATCGAAATCATTCAGACATATCTGCGCAGCCGCGGCGAAGATGAAGTCCGTGTACGTGAGCGCAATGTGGACGGGCATTCGATTTATTTTCAGACAATGAAACGCACATATCACGGCGGAACTGAAGTGGAAGTGGAGCGCAGACTGACCAAAGATGAGTATTTGCGCCGCCTGATGGATGCGGACACAACCAAGCATCAGGTCAGAAAAACAAGATATTGCTTCGTTTTTGAGAAGCAGCACTTTGAGATTGACGTATATCCGTTCTGGAATGACAAAGCAATTGCGAAGGTTGCCGTTCAGGATGCACAAGCAGCCGTGAAATTTCCGCCGCAAATTGAAATGCTTTCGGACGTGACCACAAATGCCGCGTATCAGAATGCTTCAATTGCAGCACATTTATTCTGATTTTTTCAGCATTTTGTCTTGAATTTTTGCGAAAAGCCTGCTATAATTTAGGTATCGACACAAGCCGACTTGTTTCGATTCGAAAGGCAGGTGAAGCGATATGCAATGGCAGCGGCGGGACTGGATCGGGCTGCTGGTACTGGCAAGCGGACTGTTGAGTTGTCTGCTGGCAGTGCAATGGCAGCAGCAAACGCCTGTAGAACCTGTACAGATAATGGTTGTTGGTGAAACGGAAACCGCACCCGCAGAAACAAATTCTATGGATGTGGTTGAGAAGGCGGCTGCCTGTACCGACCTGAATACAGCGACCGCAGAAGATTTGATGGGGGTGCAGGGAATTGGAGAAAAGCTTGCGCGTGCGATTCTGGCAAAACGGGAAGCGCTGCACGGCTTTTCGAATCGTGCACAGTTATTGGAGATAGACGGCATCGGTTCAAAGACAATGGAACAGATCATGGAACGGTTTGTCATACCGCATGAAGTGGAAACGACCGCAGAAACGACTGTGACGACTGAAGAAAGTGAAGGAAATCAGCCGCTTTGCACTGACCTGAATGCGGCATCTGCGGAAGATTTGATGGGGGTGCAGGGAATTGGAGAAAAGCTTGCGAAGGCAATTCTGGCACAGCGGGAAATGCTGGGAGGATTTGTGAATCGTTCGCAGCTTTTGGAAATCGAAGGCATCGGGGAGAAGATGGCGGAACGAATCATGGCATATTTTGTGATTTCGGACGAACAGCCGTTGCAGGAAGAAGTGATTGCAGAACCGCTGGAAGAAATGCCGATTGCAACGGAGCCGCCCATAGAAGAAACGGCAGGATATTATGATTTAAATTTTGTGACGCGGGAGGAACTGCTGCTGATTGAAGGGATAAATGAAGAAAAGGCAGATGCGATATTACTTTTGCGGGAACAGCTTGGCGGGTATCGGGCGCTGCGGGAATTATATTTTATTGATGGATTAGACGGCGCATATATTTTGCAGGTACTTGGCGCACATTTATATGTAGAAGGAGAATCCGAGTAAAAAGCAGAGTATCATTTAAGGCAACACCGCACAGAGCTGGTGGTACAGATGCGCAGTCAAATTTTTCGTCAGATTGTACAGAAATGACGCCGCTGGGCTGACGCCCAGCAAGGAATTTCTGTGCAAGATGGCGGAAAATTTGCAAGCAGATGTGC
>JAZUJW010000025.1:0-20512 GCA_045642925.1 Oscillospiraceae bacterium | reverse complement strand
AATCAATTCCCTTTGGAATCCTCAATAAACGAGCCGCTTAATCTGCAATCAGCTCCACTTTCTGCATGACCTGCGGCTGCAACGGCGCATCTGCATAATTCGTCTGTACCGCTGCAATCTCATCCACTACATCCATTCCTTCCACTACTTCTCCGAACGCTGCATAATTGCCATCCAAATATGGCGCATCTGCGTGCATAATGAAGAACTGCGAACCCGCACTGTTCGGATCCTGCGCTCTCGCCATCGAAAGTACACCTCTCGTGTGCTTCAATGCATTCGGCACTCCATTTGCCAGAAATTCACCCTTGATATGCCATCCGGGACCACCTGTGCCATTGCCCAACGGACAGCCGCCCTGAATCATAAATCCTGAGATAACACGATGAAATTTCAAGCCGTTATAAAAGCCCTCTTTCACCAGTTTCTCAAAATTCTCACACGAGATCGGTGCACAGTCCGGACGCAGCTTCAGTTTGATCTGCTTGCCGTTTTCCATTGTAATCAGTACCATTGTTGTTACATCCTTTCAAAATTAGTTTAATTCAATATCCTGCACGTCCTCAATCGTAAGAGTCGTGAGTGCATCGTTCGTAACGGTTTCCAGCTTCGCAAGACGGTTCGCCTGATTCGTAATCGCACGTTCATAGAAATTGCGGATATCACGCGCATTTGCAAAGGTCTTGAGATTCAAGCCGCAGCGCTCCACAAAATAATCCTTCACGCTCTGTTCCGCTTCTTCTGTCATTTTCATGCCCGCTTTCGTGCAGATGCTCTTGAAAATATCCATCAGTTCTTCAGGCATATAGTCCTGGAACGTGATGATTTTGTTGAAACGCGAACGCAAACCGGGGTTGCTGTCCAGAAATTCTTCCATCAAATCAGAATAGCCTGCCACAATGACTACAAAATCATCGCGGTGATCTTCCATCTCTTTCAGAAGCGTGTTGACCGCTTCCTGTCCAAAATCACCCTTGCCTGTGCCCTCTGTCAGCGCATATGCCTCATCAATGAACAGCACACCGCCCATCGCGGAATCAATGACCTCTTTGGTCTTGATGGCAGTCTGTCCGACATATCCCGACACCAGTCCCGAACGGTCAACTTCAATCAGTTGTCCCGTTTCGAGGACGCCAAGGCTCTTGTAAATGCCGCCGAGAATACGGGCAACAGTCGTTTTACCGGTACCAGGATTGCCAAGAAATGCCATATGCAGCGAAATTGCCGACTGCGGCATTCCACGCTCCTCACGCATCTTGCGCACTTTGATCAGGTTGATCAGACTGTTCAGGTCTTGCTTGACCGCTTCCAGTCCCGTCAGATCATTCAGCTTTGCAAGCTGTTCTTCGAGCGTCAGTTCCTTTTCTTCGGGCTTCGGTGCATTGTTCTGCTTATTGTCATTTTTCGCCGCTGTGTTGTTCTGCTGATTCAGCGGACGAATCGTCGGCTTCTGCGGCATTTTCGGCGCATTCGGCTGATTGTTGTTTCCGTTGTTGTTATTGTTATTGACAGGCGGCTGCGGATTGCCCCACGGAGAATTTCCGCCGCCGTTTGTCGGATAAATCGGACGATTATTCGCCATATTTTCACGGCGCTGCTGTTCCCGTACCATTGCTTCCCAGTTGGCAATGTATTCCACGCGGAAATTGCGCAGTGCCAGCACCAGTGCCGCAACATCACGCATGATGAACGGGTCAGGTGTGCGGTTGCTGACATTCATGAAGTCCAGTCCTGCCTGATTGAGAAATTCAATCAGCGTCAGGCTCATATTGCCCATCGGACTGGTTTCAAGGTCAAGTTTCAGGAACGGCATCATCAGCGTGATAATGCTGTCTTTCAGGCTGTATTTGGTGATTTTGCAGCTCACACCGAAACGGTCGATCTGTTCGGCGGACATCATATAGCCGAGTGCATCATTGATGTAAGCAATTTCTTCCTGCGTAACATTGCCGTTGCTGCTGCCAAGATAAACGAAATATTTGAGAAGCGTAAAGCGCAGATAGTCCTGCATGGACTTTCCCTGAATGGAAACACTGTAACCGTGCTGTTCACAAGTCTCACACTGTGCATGAATCTGCGCAAGCTGATTTGCGACTTCCTGCTGCATAAGAGAATCTCCTTTCGAATGGAATTCTTATCCGAGCACTGCCTTGTGGAATACTTTCTTGCCCTTTTTGAGAATCACTTCACTGTCCAGAGAAAGCTGTGTTTTTGCATCGGTGACTTTCTCATCGTTGACGGTGATGCCGCCCTGCTGCACGAGTCTGCGTGCTTCGCTGATGGAAGGTGCAAGACCTGTTTTGACCAGCAGCGGCAGAATGCCGATTTTGCCGTCTGTCAGGTCTTCTGCGGAAAGAACAGTGGTGGGCATATCGCTGCTGTTGCCGCCGCCTGCAAAAATGGCTCTTGCGGCATCGAGCTGCTTTTGTGCTGCTTCTTCGCCGTGGACAAGCTTGGTCAGTTCGAATGCAAGCAGTTCCTTGGCATCGTTGAATGCCTTGCCGCTGTCCATATGCTTTTCCATTTCCTCGATTTCTTCAATCGGAACAAAGGTCAGCATTTTCAGGCATTTGATGACATCAGCATCGCCGACATTTCTCCAGTACTGGAAGAAATCGTAAGGAGAAGTCTTTTCGGCATCGAGCCAGACCGCACCCTTTTCGGTTTTGCCCATCTTCTTGCCTTCGGAGTTGAGGAGCAAAGTGATGGTCATTGCATAAGCATCCTTGCCAAGCTTTTTGCGGATGAGTTCCGTACCGCCGAGCATATTCGCCCACTGGTCATCGCCGCCGAACTGCATATTGCAGCCGTAATCGGAGTAGAGCTTGTAGAAGTCATAGCTCTGCATGATCATGTAGTTGAATTCCAGGAAGGTCAGACCACGCTCCATGCGCTGCTTGTAGCATTCAAACGTCAGCATTTTGTTGACGGAGAAGCAGGCACCGACTTCACGCAGAACATCAATGTAATTGAGGTTCAGCAGCCAGTCGCCGTTGTTGACCATGAGTGCCTTGCCCTCCGAAAAGTCGATGAAGCGGGACATCTGCTTCTTGAAGCATTCGCAGTTATGTTCGATATCCTCTTTGGAAAGCATTTTGCGCATATCGGATTTACCGGAAGGGTCACCGATCATGCCGGTGCCGCCGCCGACAAGGGCGATCGGCTTGTTGCCTGCCATCTGCATACGCTTCATCAGGCAGAGTGCCATGAAGTGACCGACATGGAGAGAATCCGCAGTCGGGTCAAAACCAATGTAGAAGGTAGCTTTTCCGTTATTGATAAGGTCAGCGATCTCGGCTTCGTCCGTGGTTTGTGCGATCAAGCCTCTGCGCTTGAGTTCTTCGAAAACTGTCATTGAAATTTACTCCTCTTTCTTTTTCCTGCTTTTACCGGAAAAATCATAATTTGCACGCCTGCCGCAGGATACAAAAAGCGTTCTCTGCGGCGTAATGCGCATGGGACTGCGAACCTTTGGCAGTCCATGCATAGTTACCATTCTATTTTACTACATTTTGTCTTAAAAGTCAAGGCAATAACACACAGAGCTGGTGGTACAGGATGCGTATGGTCAAACGAGTTTGACCAGTCAGATTTTTCGTCAGATTGTATAGAAATGACGCCCGGCAAGGAATTTCTGTGCAAGATGGCAGAAAATTTGCAAGCAGATGTGCCGCCAAGCCGTTAGGCGTGCTTTGTGCGGTGTTGCCTCAACCATTACAGCAAAATGATTGCCAGCACAATCGCCGCCGCAATGCCGATGCGCGTGATTCTGCCCCAGAATGCCGCTTTCTTGCAGGGTTCTGCGACCTGCGGACGCTCTTTAATATTTTCACGGTACAGCTTCATGCCCTTGCGGTAAGAGAAAAAACTTTTGCGAAGCTGTGCTTTCGTGACAACTGCCTTGCGGTTCATCACCAATTCCTGTGCTTTTTTGATGGCAACAGGGTTCAGGACGGCATTGCAGTGGACGCAGACGCTTGCACCCGCCTGAATCTCGCCGCCGCAGTTCCGGCAAAAGCGTTTTCCTGCATTGGCACGTCTGACCATACGCTGACGTGCATCGGTATCCTGTACATTATCCGCAGGGGCAGTGGTCTGCGTGGGCTGCGGCTGCTGCTGATATTGAAATTCACTCATGAAACATCTATCCTTTCTATAAAATGAGGAATATGTTTTCTTTCTGTCACTTACTTTCTGTTTGTTTGATCGTTAATCCATAACAGGCAACTGCTTTTTCCCTGCCTATGAAAATATCTTCCATCTGTTCCTGTACTTCGGCAGCGGTTTTGCCAACAGCCGAAATATCCTGCAAATTGCCTTTTGATACAAGCGTATACAGCAAGTTGCCGTCATCATCGCAAACCACAGCATAGCTGTAATTCGGAATCGAAAACATTTTTGCAATGTCTGCTTCCATTTCATCTGCGAACGGTTCTCTGCTCTGATGGATGAACGTATGCAGCGGGAGCGCATCGGGCTTCTGTGCATACGCCTCTGCCGCCTGATAGACCACCTTTGCACTGCTGATGCGGGTTTCTGCCTGCGAATGGAGCGTGTAACCGATGAGCGTATACAAGAGTGCCGCGCCCCACGCCGTCAACAGGCATAAAACTGTCAACAGTTTAAAACATTTGCGGGGAGCATCAGGGGTTTTGTGCCGCACGATGCAGAAACCTGCAATTGTCAGAATCAGCATGATAAACGAAGTAATCATGCCCGCAGTGGTCGGCTGTTTATGCAGCACAAGCCATATCGGCAGATTGATACCGACTGCGGCAATCAGATAAATGAAAAACGCCAGTCCCCAGTATTTCTTTGATTTTTCCATAGTATTTCCTTCATCTGTTCACTCTATTTTCCTTAGGGCAAAACCGCACAGAGCTGGTAGTACAGGATACGTATGGTCAAACGAGTTTGACCAGTCAGATTGTATAGAAATGACGTCCAGCAAGGAATTTCTATGCAAGATGGCGGAAAATACGCAAGTAGATGTGCCGCCAAGCCGTAAGGCGTGCTTTGTGCGGTGTTGCCTCTAGTTGTTCGATTAGTGCTCCCAGTAGGCAACTGCTTTGCGAGAGCCGATGAAAGCATCCTCAATCTGCGCATACACATCAGCAGCGGTTTTGCCGCGCGGCGTAATGTCTTTTATTGTGTCACATGCATATAGTGTATACAGCAGATTGCCGTCATCATCGCAAACCACGGCATAACTACATTCTGGATTCGAATAGTATTTTGCGATCCCCGCTTCAAGTTCGTCCGCAGGCGCTTCTCCTCTTTCATGGATGAATGTATGCAGCGGAACTGCATCGGGCTGCAATGCATATGTCATCGTTGCATTATAAATCGCTTGGGCACCGCCGATGCGGGATGCTACCAGCGAACAGCTGACATAACTGATCATTTGATAATATAATGCCGTGCCCCATGCCGTCAACAGGCATAAAACTGTCAACAGTTTAAAACATTTGCGGGGAGCATCGGGGGTTTTGTGCCGCACGATGCAGAAACCGACGATTGTCTGGATCAGCATGATAATCGAAGTAATCATGCCCGCAGTGGACGCCTGTTTATGCAGCAAAAGCCATATCGGCAGATTGATACCGACTGCGGCAATCAGATAAATGAAAAACGCCAGTCTCCAGTATTTCTTTGATTTTTCCATAGTATCTCCTTCATCTGTTCACTCTATTTTCCTTCGTCCTGCGGCTTGCGGGCATTTGCCAGCATCAGTTTCACGCGGTTTTCCTGATTGACGCGGGTTGCACCGGGGTCATAGTCGATTGCCACAATGTTTGCATTCGGGTAGGCATCTTTAATGACGCGCATCATGCCCTTTGCCACAATATGGTTCGGCAGGCATCCGAACGGCTGTGTGCAGATGATGTTTTCCGTACCCGATTCAGCAAGCGCCGCCATTTCTGCGGTGATCAGCCAGCCTTCGCCCATGCTGACACCCTGATTGATATACTTGTCGGCTCTTGCACGCAGTACCTCAAAATCATGCGGCGGGTCAAATACGCCATGCTTCTTGACCGCTTCGATCTGCGTTTTCTGCATCTGATAAATCATCTTGTAGCCGATGCCGTTTTTCAGCGTACTGCCGTCACGGAAATGATAAAGCTTGCCGTCCACAGCGGTACTGACAGCGCAGTACATGACAAATTCCAGCAGCGACGGAATGACAGGTTCACAGCCCTCGGAAAGCAGATAATCTTCAAGATGATTATTTGCAAGCGGCGAATACTTGACATAGATCTCGCCGACAATGCCGACACGGACTTTATTCCGCTTGGTGCGCGGAATCTTCGCAAAATCGTCGAGAATCTCACGGTAGAGTTTCTTGGTGTGCAGATAATCGGAAGAAGCAAATGCCTTTTCCAGCTTATGCTGCCAGCGCTGCATGGTTTTCTCGGTATCGCCCTTTTTGAGTTCGTAGGGGCGGCACTGGTTGGAAACCAGCATGAGCAAATCGCCATAAAGCACCGCATACAGGAATTTAATCAAAATCGAAGCGGTCAACTGGAAGCCGTTGCGGGGGTCTTTTTCCAGTCCCGACACGTTCAGGGAAATGACAGGTACCTGCGGGAACTGCTGTTCGAGTGCTTTTCGCAGCAGATGAATGTAATTCGATGCACGGCAGCCGCCGCCCGTCTGGGTGATCATGAGGGCAGTGGTGTCGGGGTTGTAGCGTCCTGATTTCAGTGCTTCCATAAACTGTCCGATGACAAGCAATGCGGGGTAGCAGGTATCGTTATGCACATTTTTCAGTCCCTCATCGACCACGGCACGGCTTGCCGTCCGCAAAAGTTCGCAGCGGTAGCCGTAATGGCTGAGGATGCTGATGAGAAGCTGAAAATGCACAGGGAGCATATCGGGAACGAGAATGGTATGCGTTTTTTTCATTTCCGGAGTAAACAAAGCTGACATGGAGTGTTCCACCTTTCAAGGAATCAGAATTCAATTTGATATGGAAAGCCAAAGGCTTGAATTTTCTCTTTTTTCGGGTGCTGAATGGTCAGCGGGAGCGTGTGGTAGACCACACTGCCGTCTTTCATGGCAATTTTCGCCTGAAATGGAAAGTAGAGGATATCCTCCTCAAAACAAAGCTGCCGAAATGCGGAAATAAAGACCTCGAACAGCTCATTTTCGGCGACTAAAGTATATTCCTGCCGTTTTTTTCCACTGAGAAATGATTTCTTCTTCGTCATTTGCACCAGCGGCATATCAAAATCCGTTTCATTCAGTGCACAAAAGCCGCGAATGACTGCGTGCCCTTCGATGCGCTCATAATTTCCCGCACGGGCTGCAATACGCGCTTCTTCCTCGATGATGTCGATGTATTTCTGAGCAATCGCCTGCGCGTGCTGATAGCGGCGGCTTTTGAAGTCCGTTTCCATGTCGCCGTGAATGCGGACTTCCTGTTTGAGCTGGTCTATAAATTTCATGGAATCCATCCTTTTGTTTTCTGTATCTTTTTCTTTATTCACAATGCGATTTCAAATGGAAAACCGATACTTTCCAGCACATCAGGCTGCGTAACGGTCACAGGAAACAACTGATAGACGATTGTGCCGTTTTTTTTGCGTATCTTTGCCTGAAATGCTTCGCAAACGATGCCCTCTCCGCCGCAAAATTCCCGAAAACTGGTCTGAAATGCATCAAAGAGGTCATTGCCCTGCGTAACCGTATAGATTTCTGACCATTTGCCTGACCAGAAGCTCTGTTTCTTTTGCATCTGAATCGGCGGCAAATCGAAATCGCGTTCAGAAAGCCGACAAAAACCGTTAATGATAATTTTATCACCAACTTTCTGATACTGTCCGCATCTTGCCGCAAGCCGTGCTTCATCCTTGATGATGCCGATATAGGTCTGGGCAAGATCTCTGCCGTGCTGAAAACGACGGCTGCGGAAATCAATTTCCTGTTCACCATGGGTGCGGACTTCGTCTTTGAGCTGTTCCAGAAAATCCATACGTTCTATCCTTTCTTTTATCATAAAGGCGCACAAGCGTGTTTCAGGAATATTTTATATGTGTCTATCATGGGATTCCAAAGGGGCGCATTCCCTTTGGCAGGGTTTGGGGCAGAGCCCCATTATCAATGCGCCGCAGGCACCCGTGCGCCGCAGGCACCCGTGCGCCTCACATACTGCGTGCCGCATTCTTTCGATACGTGGTCGGTGTCACGCCGATGTTCTTCTTGAACTGCCGCATAAAATGTTCCTCATTATCATACCCGCAAAGCTGCGCGATATGGGCAATCGTATAATCTGTCGATGTCAACAGCTCCCGCGCCCGATTCATCTTGCAGACAATCACATCCGCAATGCACGTCATTCCGAATGTTTCCCGATAAAGCGACTGAAAATAACTGCGGCTCATATTCACTTCCGCACACAGCATATCCACTGTCCACTTCTCCTGCGGATTTGCATACACTTTTTCACGCAGCTGCACAAGTTCCGCAAAATGCGGCGTGTGCACGGCAGGCGTGACGGCTGTACATCCCACTGCTGTTTCCGAAATCCGAATCAACACTGCCTTCATTAAACAATCCATCATATCACTGCGGCGCGGCTTTTCTGCATAATACTCCCCCGCCAACTGCCGCAGAAGCGTACACAGAAATTCCGTATCACAAAAACGCAGCAGCGTGTTTTCCGGAATTTGCAGTGCTTTGTAGAAATCCGTGTCGTATGCACAGTCAAACAGCACCCAGTCATACAAAAGCGGCGCTCCTGCGGCAGAAAAATGCAGTGCCGTCTGCTTTTGCAGAATACACAGGTCACCCGCCTGTGTATCGTAATGCCTGCTGCCAATACAAAGCTGCATGGGAGAATGCGTCAACAGCAGACATTTTTGTGGAAAACCCATCGGCTGACTGAACACATCATCCTCCGCTTGCAGAATATGATATCCGATTTCAGAAATCTGCATGGCATTTCACCGCCCATCTGCTGCATTAAAGCGTCATCTGTCCTGCCACTTCCAAATCGCGTGCCATCACACCTGCGGCAGGAATGTTCTTCACAACATATTTCTGAAGTTCCGCAAGCTGTTCATCCGTCAGTGCCGCCGCATATTCCAGCTTGGCATTTTTCGTTTTCAGGTTCATGACCTGTACGCCGATGCTGTCACGCGTCGTTTTCGGCAGAAGCATCGCGCTGTTGAAAATAATGGCTCTGCCTGCACTGGAACGCAGCAGAATATTGCAGTCCTCTGACAGATACAGCACGGCGGCAAGCGGCGATTTGTCAGAATATGCATTTGCAAGCTTTTTGCGGTTGGTCTTGGTCGCGTATGCCGAAAGCGGCACTTTTGCGATTTTTCCGTTCTCGAAGCAGAACAGCATAAAGCCGCTGTAATCGCCTGTGACAGTCAGACAGCGAACGCTTTCGCCTTCATCGAATCCCAGCTTGACAGGCACATAATCGCCCAGAACGCTTGCTTTTGCAGGTGCAAAGCTGTTTGCCTTGGTCTTATAGACCTGTGCGGCATTGGTAAAGAACAGCAGGTCGATATTGTTGGTCGTGTCGAATTCCTGCCGAATGACATCGCCCTCTTTGAGCTTCTGTTCGCCGCTCATACGAAGGCTTTGCGGTGTCATTTTCTTGAAGTAGCCCTCTGCGGTCAGGAACAGATGCACAGGGTCGGGCGGAATGTCCTCCTCCTGTTCTTCTTCGGGTTCGTCAGTAGAATCGTAGAACATGGTTTTGCGGGGCTGACCGTACTTTGCGGCAACCTCTTTCAGTTCCTGCATCATGATTTTGCGAATCTTCTTCACATCTTTCAGGATGCTGTCCATTTCTGCGATATCCTTGCGAAGCTGTTCGATTTCCTTCGTGCGGTTGAGAATATATTCACGGTTGAGGTGGCGCAGTTTGATTTCTGCCACATATTCCGCCTGTGTCTGGTCAATGCCGAATCCAATCATCAAATTGGATACAACTTCCGCTTCTTCTTCGGTTTCGCGGATGATTTTAATGGCGCGGTCAATGTCGAGGAGGATTTTTTCCAGACCTTCGAGCAAATGCAGTTTCTCCATTTTCTTGTGGAGGTCGAAGTAAACACGGCGGCGGATGCACTCGGTGCGGAATGCCACCCATTCTTCGAGAATTTCGCGCACGCCCATGACTTTCGGCATTCCCGCGATCAGAATATTGAAATTGCAGGAAACGCTGTCCTGCAAAGGTGTCATGCGAAAGAGCTTCTGCATGAGTTTATCAGGATCGGTATTGCGCTTGAGGTCAAGCGTCAGCTTCAAACCGTTGATATCCGTTTCATCACGCAGATAGGAGATTTCCCGAATCTTTCCCGCCTTCACCAGTTCCACGATTTTCTCCATGATCGCTTCAATCGTGGTGGAATAGGGAATCTGCGTGATATCAATGCAGTTGGCATCCTTATCGAAACTCCATTTGGAGCGCAGTTTTACGCTTCCTCTGCCGCTTTCATACAGACGGCGCATTTCGTTTTCGTCATACATCAAAAAGCCGCCTGTCGGAAAGTCAGGGCCTTTGAGTGTCGAAAGCAGGTCGTGGTCAGGATTTTTGAGGTATGCAATGGTCGTTTCACAGACCTCTGCGAGATTGAACGGGCAGACCGTGCTTGCCATCGAAACGGCAATGCCGACATTCGCATTGACCAGCACGGAGGGATATGTCGCAGGAAGCAAAGTCGGCTCCTGCGTGGTATTATCGTAATTCGGTACGAAATCGACCGTTTCCTTGTCGATGTCGCGGAACAGTTCAGCGGCGATGGGTTCAAGCTTGACCTCTGTGTAACGCGGTGCGGCGTATGCCATATCGCGGCTGTACGCCTTGCCGAAGTTGCCTTTGCTGTCCACATACGGATGCAAAAGGGACTCATTGCCTCTTGCCATACGCACCATGGTTTCATAAATCGCGGCATCGCCGTGCGGATTCAGGCGCATGGTTTGTCCGACAACGTTTGCGGATTTGGTACGCGCACCCGTCAGCAGTCCCATTTTGTACATGGTGTAAAGAAGCTTGCGGTGTGAGGGCTTGAAGCCGTCAATTTCGGGAAGCGCACGGGATACGATGGCACTCATGGCATAGGGCATGAAATTTTTGCGGAGCGTTTCGGTAATGCGCTCCTCCACCATCAGTCCTGCGCCTTCAATATATGCGTCATAGGGATTGGCAGGCTGGGATTGAGCCTTGGATTTTCTGGGTTTTGCCATTCTCATGTTCCTTTCATGATGACTTTGCAGGGGACTGCAAAATCAGCTAATGTCTGCGAGGTCGAGATATTCGCCGCCGTGTTCCTGAATGTAGTCTTTGCGTGCCTGTAAGTTATCGCCGAGAAGCATATCGAACATGAGTGCAGTGGCTTCGGCATCTTCAGGCGTGACACGGATGATGCGGCGGGTTTCCGGGTTCATGGTGGTCAGCGCCATCATGTCGGCTTCGTTTTCGCCAAGACCTTTGGAGCGCTGAAGCGTATATTTCTTTCCTTCGATCATCTGCAAGATCTTCACGCGCTCTTTTTCGTCATATGCGAAGTAGGTGCGTTCTTTTGTGGTGATCTCAAACAGCGGGGACTCTGCGATATAGACATAGCCTTCCCGAATCAGTGTCGGGGCAAGGCGGTAAATCATGGTCAGAATGAGGGTACGGATATGGAATCCGTCCTCATCGGCATCCGTACAGATGACGATTTTGTGCCAGCGAAGATTATCGAGGGAAAAGGTTGCCAGTTCCTTGTTTGCCTTGGCATTGACCTCTACACCGCATCCCAGCACTTTGAGCAAATCGGTGATGATCTCACTTTTGAAAATACGGGAATAATCTGCTTTCAGGCAGTTGAGGATCTTGCCACGCACGGGAATGACCGCCTGAAATTCAGCATCACGCGCCATTTTGACGGAGCCCAGAGCCGAATCGCCCTCCACGATGTAAAGTTCGCGGCGTGTGGTATCTTTTGAACGGCAGTCCACGAATTTCGGCACCATATTGGAAAGGTCAAGATTGCCGGAAAGCTTCTTTTTGATGTTCAGACGGGTACGTTCAGCATTTTCGCGGCTTCTCTTGTTGATCAGCACCTGTTCGGAAATGCGTGCGGCATCGTCCGGATTTTCGGTAAAATAGACTTCGAGCTGATGTTTGAGAAAGTCTGTCATTGCTTCATAAATGAAGCGGTTGGTGATGGCTTTCTTGGTCTGGTTCTCATAGGAAGCGATGGTTGAAAATGAGGACGAAACCAGCACCAGACAATCCTGCACATCCTCAAAGGTAATCTTTGCTTCGTTTTTCTGGTAGCGGTTGTTGGCTTTGAGGAATGCGTCTATCTGCGCAGGAAATGCACGCCGCACAGCATCATTCGGCGAACCGCCGTGTTCCAGAAAACTGGAATTGTGATAATACTCTATTTTCTGCACGGTATTGGAAAAAGCGATCGCCACGGAAAGTTTCAGTTTATACTCCTCACGGTCAGCGCTGTCACGGCCCTTGCGGTCGGTCTGCCAATATTGTACGGGCGTCATGCCCTTGCCGTCCAGAATTTCAGCCACATAATCCGAAATACCGTTTTCGTAGCAGTATTCTGTGGTTGTGAACGAATTTTTTGCGGTTTCACAGCGATAGACAAACAGCAGATTCGGGTTGACCACCGCCTGCCGTTTGAGCACATCCTGAAACCAGTCATCAGGGATCATGGTATCAACAAACACGCTTCGATCGGGCTTCCAGCGGGTTTTCGTTCCGGTATGCGTGCGGGGTGCGGCTTCTTTCTGCAAGCCGCCGATGTTTTCGCCCTGTTCAAAATGCAGAGTATAACGCTGTCCGTCACGCACAACCGTCACGTCCATAAATTCTGATGCAAACTGTGTTGCACAAAGTCCCAGACCGTTCAGACCAAGCGAATATGCATATGTATCCGCATTCGCATCGTACTTGCCGCCTGCGTAGAGTTCGCAGTAGACCAGTTCCCAGTTGTAGCGTTTTTCATTCGGGTTCCAGTCCACAGGACATCCTCTGCCGAAGTCCTCGACTTCGATCGAACCGTCCAGATATTTTGTGACAATAATTTTCTTGCCGAAGCCTGCACGGGCTTCATCGACCGAATTGGTAATGATCTCAAAGACCGAGTGTTCACAGCCATCCAGACCGTCTGAACCAAAAATGACGGCGGGACGCTTACGCACTTTGTCAGGACCTTTGAGCATTGTAATACTCTCGTTGCCGTATTCGGGGGTTTTTGCTGCCATGGTACAAATCCTTTCTCATGCCCCTGTCGGGCAAAATACGAATAATTAGGCATTCTATATTATTGTAGCATATCCCGCAAAAAAATGCAAGTATTTTGAGGAGGGGAAACAATAAAAAAACAGACATCCGCATTGGATGCCTGTTTGCTGTTAAGGCAACACCGCACAAAGATGTGCCGCCAAGCCGTCAGGTGTGCTTTGTGCGGTGTTGCCTTAATCGCTCCATGAAATCTGTGCCGTCTGGTGACAGTAGAACTTTTCCACGACCACGCCGCCGTAGCTGACTTTACTTTCATCAGATTTTTTTCCTGTAACGGTCATAATCATCAGTTCCCGCTTGACGCGGCTTTTCATCTGGGATTCAAGGTCTTCGGTCGTGCGGGCATAAATAGTAAAAGTAAGGACGCCGCCGCCTTTGGGCAAAGCCTGTGCAGTGACCAACCTTTCAGAAATGGTTTTGATTGTCCATACGACAAGCAGCAGCAGCAGCAAAATCACAGCGATTGCCAGAATCTGCCCTTGCGATTCGCTGATGTCATACTTCATCATGCCAGATTCGCCTGAAGTTGTTTCGGTCATATCAGATTCGTTTGTTTCTGTTTCAGTCACACCGGATTCATTTGTTTCTGTTTCAGTCACACCGGATTCGTTTGTTTCTGTTTCGGTCGTAACCGATTCAGTCATGTCCGATTCGGCAATCCCTGTTTCGCTTGTATCGGATTCGTATTCCATCAAGCCCGATTCGTATTTACCAGACAGCACGTTGTTCACATCCTTTCTTTATGTATTCCAGATCATACCACACAAAGATGATGGTACAATGCTGCCTCTGAGCGACTCTGAAAAATCACTGAATTCTTTTCACCAAATCCAAAATATATTTATCCTACTATTATTATAATCGGAAAAAACACCAAAGTCAAATTTTTCCGCCGAAATTGTGCGAGAAATACAAGGATGATTCTACCGCTTTGTGTATTTTGCGGGCACGATTTGACAAAATCCCAAGAATCGGTTATACTATAGCCAAACAACATATCATGAAGGAGCTGATTCATATGATAGATATTATCCTCGGCGGTACAGGCGGTACCATGCCATTGAAAAATCGCTGGCTCTGCTGCTGCTTTCTCCGCATCGAAGGCAAATCTGCACTGATCGACTGCGGCGAAGGCACCCAGATCGCCCTCAAATGCGCAGGCGTTTCCTTTCAGGGTATTGACCTCCTCTGCCTCACCCACTACCACGCCGACCATGTCAGCGGTCTGCCGGGACTGCTGCTTTCTATGGGCAACGAAGGCAGAACCGAACCCCTGAACATCATCGGCCCTGTCGGTCTGCGGGAAACAGTCGAAGGTCTCCGCGTCATTGCACCCGAACTCCCCTTCGAACTCATTCTCCACGAACTGACACAGCCCGAAGAACAATTCCCCCTCGGCGATGCGGTTCTCAAAGCGTTCCCCGTACAGCATACCATCCCCTGCTACGGCTACTCTCTGGAGCGCAAACGTGTCGGCAAATTCGATGTCGAACGCGCAAAAGCAGCCGGCGTTCCACAAAAGCTCTGGGGAAAACTCCAGAAACACCCCACCGTCACCGATACCGACGGCACCGTTTATGAACAGTCACAAGTCCTGGGCGCACCGCGCAAAGGTCTGAAGGTCGTCTACTGCACCGACACCCGTCCCATCCCCACCATTGCCAAATATGCAGACAGCGCAGACCTGCTGATTTGCGAAGGAATGTACGGTGAATCGGAAAAACTCGGCAAAGCAGTCGAAACCTGCCATATGCTGTTCGAAGAAGCCGCTGACATCGCCGCACTCACAAATGTCGGCGAACTCTGGCTGACACATTACAGCCCCTCTTTGCCGGAGCCACAGGAATTTCTCGCAAATGCAACTGCAATTTTCCCCAATACGGTCTGCGGCTATGACGGCATCTCAAAAACCCTGCATTTTTCGGAGGACTGAATCAACATATGTTTACAATTGTTTTGCCGCCGCAGGTGCAGACAGCACTGCATCTGTTGAATGCGGCAGGTTATTCTGCCTATGCGGTCGGCGGCTGTGTCCGTGATGCCATGCGCGGAAAAGAACCGCATGACTGGGATCTGACCACTTCCGCACTTCCCGAACAGATGAAAGCTTGTTTTTCGCAGTATCATGTCATCGAAACGGGCATTCAGCACGGCACACTGACCGTCATGATAGACCATATGCCGCTGGAAATCACCACTTACCGTATTGACGGCAGTTATACTGACCACCGCCGCCCCGACAGCGTCACCTTTGCAAGCCGCGTGGAAGATGACCTTTCCCGCCGCGATTTCACAGTCAATGCCATGGCATACCATCCGCAGGAAGGTCTTGTGGACTGCTTCGGCGGTGCGGCAGATTTGCAGGCGGGCAGAATCGCCTGTGTCGGTGATCCCGAAGCCCGCTTTCAGGAAGACGGTCTGCGAATCCTGCGGGCAATGCGTTTCTCGTCCGTGCTGCATTTTTCCATTGCACCCGAAACCGCAGAAGCGATTCACCGCATGAAATCGCTCTTGCAGAACATTTCCGCAGAACGCATTTTTTCTGAACTGACCAAACTGCTTTGCGGCGTTGGCGCATCCGAAATTCTGCGCGAATATGCCGATGTGCTGTTTGAGATTCTCCCTGCTTTGCAGCCGATGTACGGCTTTGACCAGAAAAATCCGCATCACTGCTATGATGTCTACGAACACACGCTTCATGTCATTGACGGCGTGCCGCAGGAGCCGATGCTGCGCTGGGCGGCACTCCTGCACGATGCGGGAAAACCTGCGGCATTTTTCGAAAACGAAACAGGCGGTCATTTTTATGGTCACGCCAAATTCAGCATGGACATTACCCAGAATGCCATGCACACGCTGAAAAGTGACCGCAAAACGCTCGACACAGTGCTTGCGCTCGTTGAACAGCACGATGTCTGCTTTTCCCCAAACGCTGAACGCATTCTCAAGCGGCTCGTGAACCGCTACGGCTTCGAATGGACGAAAATGCTGCTGCATCTGCACAAAGCAGATGTTGCTGCACAGGCAGTGCAGCACCGCGCAGAACGCATTGCCGAAACAGACCATCTGTTTGCAATGATTGCAGAACTGGAAGCCGCAGATGCGTGTCTTTCGCTGAAACATCTTGCTGTCAGCGGAAAAGACCTGATGGCACTCGGCATTCCGCAGGGCAAAGCCATTGGCGAAGCACTGCATACGCTGCTGGAACAGGTCATGGACGGCACTTTGCCGAACGAAACGAATGCATTGCTTGCGGCTGCCCAAGCGTGGTATGCGAACAGGAACATCGCGCCGTTCTCGTCAAAATCGTATGAAAATCCCCCTGTTTCTTTGTGAAAATCAAAGAAAATACAGTTTGCCCCTTGCAACTTCCCGAAAGATACGGTATAATAAATACTGACTTTTTTCGACAGTATCTTTGCTGCCGTGATGAGATAAATACAGATTTCGGAACAAAAGCAGGAGCGCATTGATATGGTATTTTCCAGTTTGTTTTTTCTATATCTTTTTCTGCCCGCTTGCCTTGTGTGCTACGGGCTTTCTCCATCTCTGCGCATCAAAAACGCAGTGCTGATTCTTTTTTCGCTTGTATTTTATGCATGGGGCGAACCCTTCTATATTTTCCTGCTTCTGGGCAGCGTTCTGGTCAACTATCTGCTGGGACTCGGCATCGGAAAATGTCAGGACAAGGAACGCAAAAAGCTCTGCACAGGACTGTTTGCATTCAGCCTGATTTTCAACATCGGACTGCTGGGCGTATTCAAGTACAGCGGCTTCATTGTGGAAAACCTCAATCTGATACCGTTTATCAATCTCCCCGTACCACACCTCACGCTCCCCATCGGCATCAGCTTTTATACGTTCCAGATCCTCTCCTATATCATCGACCTTTACTGGGGCAATGTGGAACGGCAGCGCAATCCCTTCCGCTTTCTGCTGTATATTTCAATGTTCCCGCAGCTTGTCGCAGGCCCGATCGTCCGCTACAGCACAATTGAACAGGAAATTCGTGAGCGCCATGTCACCATCAACGATTTCAGCAACGGTATTTCCCGCCTGATTCTTGGTCTTTCCAAGAAAGTCATTCTTGCCGACAATCTCTCTGTGATCGTGGATACGCTGTTCGGCGGCGATATCGGCAGCGTTTCGGTTGCGGGCACATGGTATGCTGTCATTGTCTACGCGCTGCAAATCTACTTCGATTTTTCAGGCTATTCCGATATGGCGATCGGCATGGGCTATCTGTTCGGCTTCCATTTTGACGAAAACTTCAATCACCCGTTCCTCTGCCGCGACATCTCCGAATTCTGGCAGCGCTGGCATATTTCGCTCGGCACCTTCTTCCGCGATTATCTGCTTTATGTCCCGATTTTCGGAAAACGCCGCAAATACGGCGGATTGTTCCTTGTGTGGTTCTGCACGGGACTCTGGCACGGTGCAAGCTGGAACTACGTCATCTGGGGCTTGTACTTCGGCGTGTTCATCTTCATCGAACAGCTCATCGGCAAAAAGCGCATTAAGAAGATCCCGCTTGTGATTCGTCATATTTACAGCAAAATCGTTATTTTCATCGGATTCGGCATTTTCTACTTCGAGGACTTCGACAGACTGCTGCAATTCTTCCGCAATCTGTTCGGTCTGAGTGGCAATGCCCTGACCGATTCTGTCACCACGCTTTCGATTCAGAATAACTGCTGGCTGCTGCTTGCGGCAGTGCTTTGCAGTTTCCCGATCTACAATGCAGCACAGGCTGCAAAAGAAAAACACCGCGGAATGGGTTATGTCATCGGTTTTGCACAGATCATCGTCAATCTGGCACTCCTGCTGACCAGCAGCATCTTGCTTTCCGATGCCACCAACAGCCCGTTCCTGTACTTCCGCTTCTAAGACAACACCGCACAAAGCGGTATTCATGTGCAGAACTTTTTTCAGAGAGAGGAGCGTTTTCATGTTGGATGACCAATCATCAGAAGAAATGAGTTCCATGTCCCCTTCCGATTTGCTTGGCAACATGAACAAAAATATCGACATTGAAATTCCCGCAGAACAGTTTATCATAGCACACAAAAAGAAACGCGGGAAAAACGAAGCTGCTGCTGAAGAACACCGTCAGGCGGTCGCTGATGCACGCGCCGCCCGCCGTGAAGCCGCCGCCAAACAAAAAAATGACCTGCGCAAAGGCGTTTCTGCCATCATGAACCGCCATCGTGCGCCGCAGAACCCTGCCGCAGAACCCGCAGTTCAGGCAGCCGTATCTGAAACAGAAGAACTGATCAATGAAACCCAGATGCGAATGGAAAGACGTGCCGCACGGCGCGATGCCGTACAGCGTCAGGCAGAAGAAGAATTTGCCGCAGAAACACAGGCTGCACAGCGTCCTGTGAAGCGTCTGCGCCGCCATGCAGACCGTGCATGGAAAAAGGAAGCTTCTGCGTATCTGGCAAAAGCCTCCCTGCCCAGAGCACAGAAAGCAACAGGCATTGCCAACATCGCCATTTGTCTGTCCGTGATGACAGCCATTGCCGTAGGCATGATCGTTTTGGAGCGTCCGACCGTTTCCGCGATTGAAAACCGCAATCTTGCAACGATGCCGTCTTTTTCAATGGACTCCTATTTGAATGGTGAATATACGGCAGGCGTGGCAAATTACTACAATGACACCATCCCGTTCCGTGAAACCTTCAAGAATCTGACGGCTTCCTTCCGTCAGCACTTCGGCATCCAGAACGAGAACAAAGGCGTACTGCATGGTTCTCCTTTACAGCAAAAGGAAGAAGAAACCCCATTGGTGACGACGACCACAGTGACACGTCCCGAAGATGCCATTGACATTACCACTACGGAGAAAACCGACGATATCACCACACAGACCACCACAGTTCCGCAGGAGGAACCGGAGGAAGAAGGCGGCGAACTCTCCAACAATATTTTGATTGTCAACAAGCGTGCGATTCCGCTGTTTGGTGCAGGATTCGGCATGGCAGAGCGTTATGCGCAGTATCTCAACAGCTACAAGGCAGACCTTGGTGAAAATGTGAATGTATATTCACTGGTTGCACCAACGCCCTGTTCCTACTACACGCCTGATGAATTCCAATATCTTATCAGCAGTGAGGCAGACTGCATTCAGCACATTGCAGAATGTCTGGACGGTGTCATTCCTGTAGACACGTACAATGCGCTGCTGAAGCACAAGGATGAGCCGATTTTCATGCGGACTGACCATCACTGGTCGGCGCTGGGCGCATTCTATGCGGCGGAGGAATTCACGGCAACGGCGCGTGTACCGTTTGCGAAAATCACGGAATATGATAAAGTGGTACGTTCGGGATATGTTGGCACGATGTACGGTTTTTCAGGTGACATCACCATCAAGAACAATCCGGAAGATTTCTTCTTCTATCAGCCGCACGCAAACTACACGACAAAATACTATGACCGTGATTTGAACGGTGGTTATGAAGGCAGACTGATTCTGGACATTGACACGATTACGAATCCTGTGAGTTGGTATCTGGTATATATTGGCACAGATGACCGTGTCACGCACGTTCATACGGAAGTAGGGAATGACAGGAAGCTTGTAGTATTCAAGGACAGCTATGGCAACTCGCTGATTCCGTGGCTGACATCCTCATTTGAGGATATTTATGTGGTAGACATTCGTTATTTCAACAAGAATGCGATTCAGTACATTCGGGATGTTGGGGCAACGGATATTGTATTTGCGATGAATACGTTCAGTGCGATGGGTGGAAACAGCACAGAAATCGAGAAGATTCGCACACAATAAGGAGGAAAAAGAAATGACACAAGAAGAAGTATTGGAACTGTTGACACCGATTTTTCGGGAATTATTTGATGATGAAGAGATTGAATTGACGGCTGACATGACTGCGGCTGATGTAGACGGCTGGGACAGTGTAGAGCATTTCAATTTAATTTCGGAGATTGAGGAACGTTTTCAGATGCGTTTTCAGATGCGTGAGGTATCCGGCATGAAGAATGTAGGAGAACTTGCGGACATTGTAGCGGCACGCGGCACATTTTAAGTAATTCGCGGTCGAATCAAAGCGGCTACATCCGCGAAGCGAAATTAAAGTTTTACTCGATTTTTTCAAAAAATCGCAGAGTCCAGAGGCAGCGCCTCTGGACGCCAACAGACTGCAAGCAGTCTGCTCCGCAGAGCGCGAAACTCCCCTTTCGTCCTATTGAATCAGGAGGGGGTTCCCCCCATGCAGT
>JAZUJW010000024.1:0-5201 GCA_045642925.1 Oscillospiraceae bacterium | reverse complement strand
CGTTGGAAGAGTGTTCTGTCGGGCATTGTATATCACATCAATCATAGTAGTTCGTCCTTTCAGTATGCTCCCTGATGCTAACATTTTCTTACTTATCGGTATAGGTCACTTTGGGCAAGTCCATAAGGAACAGGTACAGGTGTATCATGAATTGCTGCGCCTGATCTTGCAGGCAGAGTACCTGCCCTGTATAAAATATTATACCAAGCCCTCAAAGAAAAGTCAATCGGCAGATATGCTATTTATAGTAGTATGTTCCCTTACGTAAGGCAACACCGCACAGCAGTTTCATGCAGAACTGAACAGTTACGATTATTCATATAATGTCATTGACTAAATCAGCACGATTATGATATAATCTAAGATAGGGGGGATGTTATATGAAGCGCCGTATGACATTTGGGGTGATCACAGCAGAATGCTATCGGGAATATATCTATGAAATGCTCTGTGGTATCATTGCGCAGAGCAATCTTGCCGATTGCAATGTCATTGTGTTGGCAGCACGCAATAATTTTCAGGAGCCTGTGTCACCGCATATTGCTCATGAAGCCGATCTGTTCCGGATGATCGAATCACCTTGCTTTGATGGATTTATCTATGACAGGAATGCTTTTGTATACAGCTGCATCCATAAACATCTGGATAATCTGCTGCGAAGCATCGGAAAGCCTGTGATGCTGCTGGATGCAGGTGAAGATCCCTATTTCGAAAATACAGTATCTCATGATCCGGAGGCTTTTTCCCTTTTGATCGAACATATGATACAGGTGCACGGGCACAGGAAAATTTACTGTCTGACCGGAACCCAAGGCACCGCACAGGCGAAAGAACGTCTGGAAGCATATTTTCTTGTGATGCAGCAGCACGGATTTTATTATGACGAACGCTATTACGCATACGGCGATTTCTGGCGGAATGCCCCTGTACAATATGCACAGCGACTCATCAGCGGCGAACTTGCCATGCCGGATGCTATCGTGTGTGCCAATGATATTATGGCGGATGCATTGATCGCCGCACTCGGAAAAGCGGGCATCCGCGTACCGCAGGATGTTGCTGTCACGGGATTTGACGGGTATCTGGACGATGCGCTGAGTGTTGTCAGCCTGACAAGCTTTCCCCATAGCTGTTATCAGCTCGGAGCGGATGCGTGCAGGCGGCTATACAGCTTAATTGCCGGACGAAACTGCCGCAGACTTCTGACACAATACGGCAGAATTCAGATCGGGCAAAGCTGCGGATGTGTACCTGTGATTCGACAGACGGATAAAAGCCGAAGAGAACAGCGCCTTCTCTCTGTACATAAAGAGTGGTTTTACCATAGCGAGCTGCTCTTTGAACTGATGCATACAGAATCCCTCTTTGACCTGCTGCAATTAATAGCGAGCAGAATCTATCTGATCTGCCATTGGAATCAGTTTCGTATCTTCCTGACAGAAGAATATCTGAGTTCTGTGCAGGGAGCAAAACATCAGCATCGTTCTGAAAAGAACACCTGCTGTGAGGTACTTTGGTCTGACAGAGCCGGAAAAAGCAGCGGAATCTCCATGCATCCGATCAATCAGTCTGAGATCGTGTCCTATATCACACAGGAACAGAATCATCCGACCACATACTATCTCTCTCCGCTTCATATGAATGAACGGCAATTCGGCATCGTGGCATTGTCGTTTGGCAGACTCCCCTGCTGCTATCAGCCGGAATATTGTACATTTATCAGTTATCTGTGCCTTGCGTTCGATCAGCTGGAAGAAAAAAGGAAACTCAAGCCGCAGAATACAGACAACATGAAGGGAACGGAAAATCTTCAGCTTTATCAGCTGTTGCTTCAGATTCGTGAAGAAATGCAGCAGCATCCGGAATTCGATTGGAATGTGCAGAAATTGTGCGAACGCACGAATGTCAGCCGAAGCTATCTGCAAAGAATGTATAAGAGATATTTCGGAAAAAGCATTTTTGAGGAACTGATTGATTTTCGTCTGCAAAAAGCAAAAAAGCTTCTCAGCAGTACAAAATACCCGATTTCGCAAATCGCGGAGTTGTGCGGTTATGAAACGTATGCACATTTCGCCAAGCAATTCAAAACACAAGAAGGCATTTCTCCCTCCGATTATCGGAAAACAGCCATACAGTAACAGGACGTCCGACAGCGAACATTCTGGTAGGGAGAAAGTATTGGGATTTTTTTGATATAAGGGAGGTGGAACATACCCTTTCGATACACCGAAGAAAATTCTGAAAAAAGAGGAATATTCACTTTTTGAATGGAGGTTTGCTATGAAAAGGATCACTGCAATTTCGCTTGCGGTTTTGCTTGCGATGCTCTCAGCACCGCTGAATACCGTCAATGTTAATGCTGAAACGCTGATTACAAAAAAGTTCGATTTGGGCGGACTTGGTACGGAAAGCGGATATATCGGTGTATCCGCCTCTGACGAATATACCGCCTCAAAAGGATATGGCTTTGCGAATACCGATGCTGTCGAGAATGTTTCAGCAAGCGGAACAGGCGCATTATCTGATGCGGTGCGCTTTAAATCCGATGTTCCAAACCATATATTCAATGTTGATCTGCCAAAGGGCGTTTACAAAATTACTGTGACTACAGGTGATGTGAAGTCAACTACCATTACAGCGGAGAGGATTCCACAGCTTTTCTTTCTGACAGGAAATAATGCGGTTGATACATTTACCATTCCTGTGACTGATGGTCAGCTCAATATCTATGCCGGTTCCGGTGTGGGTACAGATTTTTCAATCAGCGCACTTGAAATTGAACAGACATCATCGGATACCGTAACCAAGCCAACGATATGGATCGGCGGCGATTCTACCGTTGCAAGCTATTACAATATTTCGGATGATGAAGCACATGGATGGGGACAGTATTTAAGCAAATACGTAGATACAGACAAGTATGATGTCAGAAATATTTCAGCAAGCGGTATCACTTCATACGATTTACGCAGATCACTGTTTGGCACAGCCGAAAATTACGGAAAAAGCGGAGATATTCTGCTTTTGGCTGTTGGGATCAATGACTATACAAAAGCATACAAAAATAATCCTGATGCGATTGATTCCGCTGATTATATTACCTGCACAACCGATATGATTCAACGTGCAAAGGCAAAAGGAATGACAGTATATCTTGTAAAGCAACAGGGTGAACTGAATGACTGCACCACATATCCGCTTCCGGCTACAAAGTGGTTCAGTGACGCAATCGACGAGATGGCAAAGGCTGAAAATGTCGGAACCATTGATATGTTCCATCCTTGGCTTGAATTCTGCCTTGAAAAAACGAAAATCGTTGCAAATGACTACTATTACAATAATGTCAGTCCGAATGCACTCGGTGCGGACAAGCTTGCACAAATCGTAAGTGAACAGCTTTTTTCTTCGGACAAACCAGAAAAAATGATTGATGATCCCTACACTGATTTCGATCCATCCACTGCCGTTTCTTATCAGACAGAACCATCAGGGAAACCTGTTGCAAATCCACATAAAGGATTTGTAATGACACTCTATAATCCCGATATGCTGTACAGCACAAAGCATCCTTATGGAATCAACGGCTCTATGGGAAATAAAGCATGGGACGTTGTATCCATTTGCAGTGGAGTCATGTTCTGGAAAGACATCAATCCGAAAGAAGATGTATATAACTGGGAAGAAATAGACAAAGCACTGAAAGCCTGTGAACAAAGCGGAATGACATACGGCATCAGAATCATACCATATACTACATCAACAGGCTCGGATGATAACTATGGTGCAGAGCATGATTTTGTTCCGCAGTGGGTTTATGATAAGGGCGCAAAACAAGACATTGCAACATATAAATACGGAGATCCGAATATCAAAATAAAAGTGCCGAACTGGTCAGATCCCATATATATTGAAGCATACAAGAAATTCACAAAAGCACTTGCTGAGAGATATGACGGCGATCCGCGAGTGGAATATGTGGAAATCCGTGCATTTGGAAATATGGGTGAATGGCATACATCTGACTTTGAAGGGAATAAAATGCCTTCCGTTGAAATTCAGAAGGATATGCTTGACTACTTTGCATCAGTATTCAAAAATACAACGTGCTGTGTTCTGTCAGATGCTGTAGGTGAAATTTATGACTATGCAATTTCCATCGGCATTACCAAACGAAATAACGGCTTGATTATGGCAAAAAATGCAGAATGGGATTTACGACCTGCATACAAGGCAAATCTTCCGACAATGGCTGATAATCATAATACATATAAGAATATGCTGAAACAGGATAATGTAAGCTATCTGAAATGGACACCTGAACATTTCCGCGAATGCATAGAAATTGCACATTTATCCATATTTGCACTTGATCAGGACGGACAGGCAAGTTATGATTTTTACCGTGAGCAGAAAGACGTCATTGATGAAATGGCAAACCGATTAGGCTATAACTTCACAGTGACATCAGCCAAAAGGAACGGAAACAAGCTGAAAGTCACCATAAAAAATACAGGTCTTGCACCTGCATTTTTCAATATCAGTTTATGTGCTGAAATTACAGACAGTAATGGAAATAAACCGGAAAACTTCGGTAAGCCTGTTCTGATAGAAAAAGGCACTTTCCATGATGAAGATGAAAAAGCTTTCCTGTTTGAATATGACGGCACACTCGATGAAAATGCAGTGATTTGCCTTGCCATGTATGACTGCGATAATTCGCTTGCGGCGGGGAAGGATCCGACAGTTCGATTTGATAACAAAAACACGCTATCCACCAACAGACTGCATCTTGTGCCGACAGATACAGTTGTCGGTGATGTCAATGCAGACGGAGCATTCAATATTGCTGATGCTGTTTTGCTGCAAAAATGGCTTCTTACCGTACCAGACACGCATCTTGCCGACTGGAAAGCTGTGGATTTCTGCAATGACAATGTTTTGGATGTTTGTGACCTGTGCTTGATGAAAAGAAAATTGCTGAAATAAGTCTAAGGCAACACCGCACAAAGCA
The DNA here is from genome assembly GCA_045642925.1 of Oscillospiraceae bacterium. Classification (GTDB taxonomy): domain Bacteria; phylum Bacillota; class Clostridia; order Oscillospirales; family Ruminococcaceae; genus Firm-04. Next base: position 190 of record JAZUJW010000024.1, on the reverse strand, counting down.
CGCCTGATGGCTTGGCGGCACATCTACTTGCAGATTTTCCGCCATCTTGCACAGAAATTCTTTGCTGGGCCTCAGCCCAGCGGTATCATTTCTGTACAATCTGACGAAAAATCTGACTGGTCAAACTCGTTTGACCATACGCATCCTGCACCACCAGCTCTGTGCGGTGTTGCCTTAATCTAAATCAAAA
>JAZUJW010000023.1:0-36042 GCA_045642925.1 Oscillospiraceae bacterium | reverse complement strand
CAACACCGCACAGAGCTGGTGGTGCAGATACGCAGTCAGATTTTTCGTCAGATTGTACAGAAATGATGCCGCTGGGCTGACGCCCAGCAAAGAATTTCTGTGCAAGATGGCGGAAAATCTGCAAGCAGATGTGCCGCCAAGCCGTCAGGCGTGCTTTGTGCGGTGTTGCCTTAATTTCGCTTCGCGTGCATAGCCGCTTTTCTTATGTCAAAAATTGATTTTCGACTGAATGTATCCAAGTACCTCCGAAATCGGCATACGTACCTGTTCCATCGTGTCACGATCACGTACCGTCACACAGCCATCCTTCTCCGCTGTATCAAAATCATACGTGATGCAGAACGGCGTGCCAATCTCATCTTCACGACGATAACGTTTGCCGATCGAACCCGTATCATCAAAATCAACCATGAAATGCTTCGAAAGTTCATCAAACAATTCCGTCTTTGCCTTCTCCGAAAGCTTCTTCGAAAGCGGCAGCACCGCACACTTGAACGGTGCCAGCGCAGGATGGAAATGCATGACCGTACGAGTATCTTCCTTGCCATCCGCACTCGTCAGCGCTTCTTCATCATATGCCTCCGTCAATACGGACAGGAACAAACGCTCTACGCCCAAAGACGGCTCGATCACATACGGAATGTATCTTTCATTCGTTTCAGGATCAAAATAATCAAGCGGCTTGTGCGATGTATTCTGATGCTGTGTCAAATCGTAATCAGTACGGTCTGCGACACCCCAAAGTTCACCCCAGCCAAACGGGAACAAATACTCAAAGTCCGTTGTTGCCTTCGAATAGAAGCACAGTTCCTCCGGCGAATGGTCGCGCAGACGAATGTTTTCTTCCTTCAGACCAAGGTCAAGCAGGAATTGACGGCAGTTGGAACGCCATGTCTGGAACCATTCAAGGTCAGTACCGGGCTTGCAGAAAAATTCCAGTTCCATCTGTTCGAATTCACGAACACGGAAAATAAAGTTGCCGGGTGTGATCTCATTAGGGAACGATTTACCGATCTGACCAACGCCAAACGGTACCTTCTTACGTGTGGTACGCTGAATGTTCGCAAAGTTAACGAAAATGCCCTGTGCCGTTTCCGGACGCAGATAAAGTTCTGCCTTGCTGTCCTCCGTAACGCCCTGGAATGTCTTGAACATCAGGTTAAACTGACGAATATCAGTGAAATTCGACTTGCCGCAGTTCGGGCAGGTGATGCCTTTTTCGCGGATATAATCAATCATCTGCGCATTTGTCCAGCCTGCAACATTCGTACCATCGAAATCCTCAATCAGGTTGTCCGCACGATGACGTGTTTTGCACTCCTTGCAGTCCATCAGAGGGTCAGAAAAGCCGCCGAGATGACCGGAAGCGACCCATGTCTGCGGGTTCATGAGGATGGCACTGTCCAGGCCGACATTATACGGGCATTCCTGTACAAAGCGCTTCCACCATGCTTTTTTGATATTGTTCTTCAGCTCTACGCCAAGCGGGCCATAATCCCAGGTATTTGCCAGACCGCCGTAAATTTCGGAGCCTGCATACACAAAGCCGCGTCCCTGACAAAGTGCCACGAGCTGGTCCATCTTTTTTTCGGTATTTTTCATTTGAAAACCGCCTTTCATGATTAGTCTATCCTATTATAGACCTCTTTGCGGCAAATGTCAAGCAAAAAATCGCTGATAAAACAAACAAGGGGACTTTCTGAATGAAGTCCCCTCTGTTTTGTATTCAATTGTAGTATTAAGCGCCCGAAATGACTCTATATAACAGACCGCAGTGGGTCGTAAAGGAGCATTGCTCCGAAGCAAAATGCACAATCCGCTCTGCGTCAGAAGGGCATTCCGCTATCTCTTTTGTATTTTATCCCTTACGCCATTGACGGAGGAGGTCATTTATGATGCGGCGAAGCAAATTTCTGCCGCCGCGGCACACCTTGATGGCTCTGCGCGTACACAGATTCGTTAATCCGTGGGCAAGACCGTGCGCTTTCCTTATTGGAACACAGGTTGCGAACAGGAAAAAGGATTTTCCTTCGTCGAAGCCCTGTATGATTACACAGTCAGCACTGCTGCGGAGCCGGCATCAATGGACGGGACGCTTGTCTCACTTTCCATGGGAACTCACACAACCTTTCCTTTCTGATTTGCAGCAGGATCTACTGTCGGACGAAGCACGATAAATACCGTCTCCGTGAGAAACCGCCGCATGAAAACCAAGGTACCAGAACACAAACCCATCGTTTTGCAGCTACATTCATCCGAAAGAGCTGCACATCAAACGCCGGTGCAGTTCTGACGAACCCTAAGAATCTTCGCTGTTCTTTACCTTGTGATTATATTATAGCACACAGAACTCATTTTGTCAATAGTTTTCTTGTACATTTTGTGAACTTTTTTGTGAGTATTTTTAAAATCTTACGGGGCTTGACATTTTCAGAAAAATCGGTTACAATAGATGCATACGAACGGATGGTTCGTAAAATTATGACCGAAGCTGCGCTTCGGCAGAACGGAGTAACATATATATGCTGGATCATAATGACAATGCACAGGATGAAATGATGGAAGAAGACTACGAGCCTGAGCTTTATACACTGGTGGATGAAGACGGCAACGAGAAAGTCTTTGAGCTGATTGATGTGCTGGAAGAAAACCAGAAAGTCTACTTCGCGCTGATTCCTCATGCAGAGAATCCCGAAGACCTGCTGGATGACTGTGAACTGGTTGTGCTGTCCGTGACGAATGATGACCAGGGCAATGAGATTCTCGCACCGATTGAGAGTGATGAGGAATACGAGCGCATTGCAAATGCATTCATTGAGCGGATTGAAGAAGACTGTGACTGTGAAGATGATGACTGTGACTGTGGCTGCTGTCATCATGACCATGAATGTGACTGCGAATAAGAATCGCAAGAAGTTCACCAAATAGCAATATTTTCCTATTGATTTTTGCTGAAATATATGATATAATATCATTAGGATAAGTTAAAAAGCACAAATCAATCTGCCTTGTGCGAGCAAGCCCGATGTGATATAATCCAACACTTCTATTCAGGGAATCTTAGCTCTGGGTATGGATTGCAGACCTCCCGCGAAGCGGAAGAAGGGAGCGCGAAATATTCAGGCGGATACCCACCTGCCATGTGCGGGTTTTATAGGTCGGGCGACGGCAAGGCGGAGCAAAAAAACGAGAGCGGGCATTGAAGTATCAATGCCCGCTTGTTTATTGAGGAATACGGAGAGAATTGAAAGCGCATCCGTGCCCCATCATGAAGATTCCAAAGGGAATCATTTCCTTTGGAATCTTCAATAAAAAAGCCCTTCACATTGCGTGAGCCACTTTATGTGACCGCCTGACACTCCGGCAGCGCAATCCCATCAGGATATCTCACAACTGCCGCAATCGTAATATTATCTTTTCCACCCTTTTTCAGCGCAAGCTGCACCAGCGCTTCCAATCGCTTCGGCAGCGCCCGCGGCTGCGCCAGAATCCCTTCCATCTCCGGATTCGACACATAATCCGTCAAACCATCCGAACACAACAAAATAACATCCCCGCAAAGCAGCCCGTCCGGATATACCGTCTGTTCCGGCTTCGGCTCCTCCCCCTGATTTCCAATCACAGGCAGTATAATATTGCGGTGTGTGTGACTTTTCTTCTCCTCACTCGTGATCGTGCCTTCCTCATAAAGCATCTGCACAAGCGTCTGGTCACGGCTCAATTGCTCCAGAATTCCGCCGCGATAACGATAAATCCTCGAATCACCAACATTAAAACAGTGTGCCCCATGTTCTTCATCTATCGCAATGCCGCAAAGCGTCGTCTGCATATTTTCACATTCCTTGCCACGGCTTTCCTCCGCGATCTGTCTGTGAATTTCCAGAATTCTCCGCTTGAGATTCACCTTTTTACTATATTTAATCTGCGCCATCTGCAACAGACAGCTCTTAGAAGCAAGTTCTCCCGCCTCTTCACCCGATACCCCATCACAAACAGCTATCAGAAACGGCGCTTCCAATCCATACTGCCGATTGCCGTCCGTCAGCACACTGTGATGCAGCAGCAGCGCATCTTCATTATGGGACATCACGCCCTTTTCGGTGATACCACAGCAATAGTACATAAAATGCAGTCCTCGCTCTCTGTCCTATGATACTCAATACAGTGTTTATTATAATGGAAATACGGCAAAATTGCAAGATGGCGATATTGACAAACTTCATGCGGCATCACGTACAAATATATGACAAAATTTCAGGCGGTCGGCATGGCCACCGTGCGCTCCCCTATTGATTTACTGCGATGCGTCCGCGGAATCAGTCCAAAACTGATTTCCAGCGCATGGTCAACCTGCTTCATCGCATCCACGGGAATCAGCCCCATGCGTTCCTTCAGACGGCGTTTATCAATAGTACGTATCTGTTCCAACAGAATCACGCTGTCTTTCGTCAGACCGCAGCTTTCTGCAATCAGCGAAATATGCGTCGGAAGTTTGGCTTTTTCACGCTGGCTCGTAATCGCCGCAGCGATCACCGTCGGGCTGTAACGGTTTCCGACATCATTCTGAATAATCAGCACAGGTCGGATGCCGCCCTGTTCCGAACCGACCACGGGACTTAAATCGGCGTAATAAATTTCGCCGCGTTTGACTGTAATCATCGTTTTCCGCTTCCTTTCAGGAAAAACTCTTTTAGCTGAACAGGCATCGTCTGCACTCCGCCTGTTGATAGCTTGCCCGCAATGTGCAGAAATAATCATACTGCCGCAAACAGTATATGTCGAAATTGCAGTTATTGTGTGAATGAGAGAACACTTGCCGCATAAGAAAAGCTTTATTTGACATGATTATTGCAGGAAATATCATTGACGGTGGCTGCGATTTGTGGTAGAATAAAGCAAAGTTGGAAAGCTGTGGTTTCACAGTCCTTTCGAATGAAATAATGGCTGTGTATAAAATTTTCCGCAGCAATGCCCATTCTGTTGAATATCTTATCTGAATTTGCATAATAGTGCATGATGTATCATAAAGATGATACAATTAGTCATTGCTATTTCTTTCAGATTCAGTTAAGATAATAGTAGCATAATGTGGATGCGGAAGGATGAAGGGGATCTTCTGCAGCCCTCGTGACTTTGGAAAGTGGAATGTCCATTGTCACCATGCACTCACAGAAAATATACTTTGGAGGAGTATGAACAATGAAAATTACGAAAATTGTTTCTAGCCTGATGGCTATGGCAATGGCAGTTGCTTCTATGTCTGTCGTTGCAAATGCAGCTGATGTGCAGGTCAAAGTCGGTTCCGCTTCTGTTGAAGCTGGCGAATCCTTTAAGGTTACTGTTGACCTCGCTTCCGTTCCGTCCAGCGGTATCAACGCTGTTGACTTTGCAATCGGTTACGATTCTTCCGTAATCAAAATTTCCAAGGTTAGCGTTGGTGACGCTGCAAATACCGGTGCTGCTGCTGCTGAAGGCAGCGAACTCGGTGACACCGTATTCAGCTACTATGATACCGGCAGCCAGCTGGTTCTCATCTGGGCAACCGGCGTAGATTCCGCTTCTAACTGGATCACCAAAGACGGTACATTTGTTACCATCGAAGGTACTGCAATCGGCGAAGCTGGTTCTTCTACCGATCTGACTGTTGAAGCTGTTAAGCGTGCTGCATATCCCGGCTCCAACGACAAGAACAGCGACATCGTTCTTTCCGCAGCAGGTTCTACCGATTATGGCTGCTCTGCTACGAAGGGTTCTGTTACCATCGGCAAGGCTGCTTCTGAAATCAAAGCAACGCTGTATGGTGATGTCAACAATGATGGTGATGTAAACATCAATGACGTTATCCTGCTTTCTCGTTACGTCAATGAAGATGCAGCTGTTAAGTCTGATGTAACTGAACAGGGCGCAGCAAATGCAAACTGCTGCAATCCTGATGATGATGCACTGAACGCAGCTGACGTTACTGCTATCATCGAGTCCATTGCAAAGCTTTGCACACTGCCTGTTAAGAAATAATTTCTATCAAGCGAACGAGTGCCGCACTTTTCGGAGTGCGGCGCTTTTTGTATGGTTATTTTCTTGAGGAGTCCAGAGGGAATTGATTTCCTCCGGACTCTGCGATTTTTTGAAAAAAATCGAGTAAAACTTTAATTTCGCTTCGCGTGCATAACCATCTTTGTCAGGAAACCTACCCAGTGCAGCACCCGAAGCAACAAAATGAGGCAAAAGGAAGGCATAATACCATCCTTTTGCCTCGTTGTCGATTATTCTGCAAGATGCGCAATAATCATAATAATCAATGTCACATCATCCACTGTGTGAATGTCATCATTCGTCACATCTGCATTCACAAATCCTTGTTCGCTGATCTCAACTTTGTCTTCCGTCACATATCGGCTCAACAAGATCGCATCACTGATATCAACATTCTGATTACAGTCAACATCTCCGCGCAGATTTCCCTTGACCAGCACTTCGCCCGCCGTCAGCGTTACGTATTCCATCATGTTTTCATGCGCTGCATTCTCAAAATAATCCATCTCCATCAAAAGCGAATACCGATCACTCGTCTTTGCTTCCTTCGGCAGCGTCAGATAAAGATAAAATACCGTACCGTCCACAGTCACTTCTTTGTCGCCATACGTCTGCAAACTGATGATGCACTCGCCCTTTTCCAGATGCCCGTTAATATTCAGTCCCATTGCCGCTTCGCCAAGTTCAATGCACTTGTCACCGCGTGCGGGATTTAAACGCTCATCATACTTTATGCGAATGCCACAGCCAGCGAACCCAATATTATGCTTGATTTTGATCGGGATCTGCACTTCCTCGCCAGCCTTTCCGCTGATCGTATCAAAATAAAGCGATGCCTTTTCCGAGTCAGAAACTCGATGTTCCGGCAATTCCGGCAGATCTGCAACCGTAATGCTTCCACCCTGCGCTTTGACATCCGTGAAGTTCACACACTTTTCATTCGACAGCAGCGGCGCACTCACACCCACGCCATAGCTCGTCCGCGGCTCTGCATCCTCCGGAATGTCAAAATATACCGTGAACAGCATTCCATTGCGGGTATCATTTTTTGACCCTGCCATCGTGAAAGAAATCATGTGTTCTTCTTTATTGACAGCCAGTGCAACCGTTGACTTTCGGCTCTCTGCAATGTCACCCAGATCATATACAAGAAGTCCGTTTGCATCCAGCACAGGTGTCAGCGCAGGATCATAATTCAACACAATTCCAGCATTACAGATCCCGCTGTTATTCTCAACCGATACAGGAAATGCCACACTCTCGCCAATGTCGACCAGCTGCTCGATTCCCTGAATCACAATTGCATCCGCAGCCGCCGCATTCATTCCCACAGCATAGCCAACTGCGTTCATCATCATCCCTGCGGCGAAAAATGCCGCTGCCTTCTTTCCATTCTGCTTCACAAGAACCACTTCCCCTCTCGATGACACCTGTTTGGTTTCATCATTGTAATATATATTATACCCAAAATATTTGTACAATGCAAGTACATTTTATTGATTCTATGTTATGAACAAATGAACATTCCAGTTTTTAGCAGTTTCGCCGTTTTGTTTGATTTTTGTTATTATGTACTATATTGCTCTATTCTGGGCAGAATGTTCAGGTTCAGATGGGATTTCTTAAGATTTTTGAAAAGCTTCATGAATTTGAAGCGAAACCCCTTGCAAAGCATTCAGGTTTGTTTTATAATATAGTAGTTAGCATGGAATGGTCTGATTAAATGCTTTTTTTCAGATTTTTCCAACACAAAAAAATACCAAAATGAATGGAGTCCGATTATGAAAAGACATTCTGTAGCCGCCCTCTTGGCTTCGTTATCCCTGATCGCGCTTCCGTCTGCGCTTCTCACAGGCTGCGGCGGTCAAGCCATTGTAGAAGATAATAATTCTCTCCTGGCAACCGAACTGGAGAAAAAAGACCTCGAAAATTACATCAGTGTTTCAGGCTCTGTGGAAGGTTCGAATATCGTCCATGTCACAACCGAACTGACCGCAAAAGTCGCTTCCGTCAATGTTGAACTCGGCAGCAAGGTCAAAGAAGGCGATATTCTCTGCACCTTTGACAGCACCGATTTGCAGGAACAGTACGACAAGCTCGCTGCTGCTGCCGAAAAAACAGAATCCCAGAAATCCCGCCAGCACACCAAGAACCTGAAAGCCCTCAACGAAGCCAACGCAGACAAAAACAGCGCCATTGCAAGAGCACAGAATGCCGTTGACCGTGCCGTTTCCGCACGCGATAATGCACAGTCCCAACTCGATGGCTACCGTTCGGAACTCAATCAGCTTTCTTCCTCCATTGACAGTATGTATAACGCGATCGCTGCCGGCGATGATACACTTTCCGAAGCTTATGATGCTGCTGTCGAACAGCACAACAAACTCGGTGAAGTAATCGCTGAACTTCAGGAAAGTGTCTATGATCTGGATGCAGCCGTAGAAGATGCAAGAAACGCATATGACCAGACTATCAGAAGCTGCGATGCAAGCATCGAATCGGCACAGGAAGCACTCGATAACGAAGACTTCCTCGAAGAAGATGATACCCAGAAAGAACTCAAAGAACTCCAGAAGCAAATTGATTCCTGCGTTGTCAAGGCAACGTGCAGCGGTGTCATTACCGCACTCAATATCGCAGAGGGCAGCTTTGCAACCACTAATTCCCTCATGACCATCGAAGATACAGATGTTCTCCGTATTAACGTCAGCATTTCCGAAAGCGATATTCTGAATGTCCATGAGGGACAGAAAGCCATCATCCATACCAACGCAACAGGCGAAACCGAATTCACCGGCGAAGTTTCTCATGTTGTCAATATCCTCAGCCAAAGCAGTGACCCGTACAGCGGTGTCAGCGGCGGCTACTCCGCAGAAATCACCATCGACAAGAATGAAGCGACACTGCTGATTGGCATGAACGCCAAGGTCAAGCTGATTCTGGACGAAGAAAAAGACGTTTTTGCTGTTCCGTATGATGCCATCAAAGAGGATGAGGACGGAAAGCACACCATCTTCCTCGCAGAACAGGAAGGCAGCAAGTACAAGGTCAATGAAATTCCTGTGGAAGTCGGTCTGGAAACCAGCTACTTCACGGAAGTCAAGTCTAAGGTACTTTCCGAAGGCGATATCGTCATCACCGAAATCGACGGTATTTCTGACGGCGATGTAATCGACGACGTGGAGATCGGTTCCAAAGATTCAAAAGAAGACGCTGAAGATGCAGACTTCTGATTCAGGGAGGAGCATATAACAGCATGAGTAAAAAAACGATTATTGAAATGCGTGGCATTATCAAACGCTACTTCATCGGACAGCCCAATGAACTGCAAATTCTCAACGGTATTTCATTCGATGTCCATGAAGGAGAGTTTGTAGCCATCATCGGCCCGTCAGGTTCAGGCAAATCCACGCTCATGAACATGATCGGCGCACTTGACCGTCCCACGGAAGGCGAATATTCCCTCAACGGCGTGGACATCAGTAAGCTGAACGACAAGAAGCTTTCCGAGATCCGCAACAAGGAGATCGGATTCGTATTCCAGACATTCAATCTGCTTTCCCGTTCCAATGCGCTCAAAAACGTCGAACTGCCGATGCTTTATGCAGGAAAATCCAAGAAGGAACGCACGGAACGCGCAAAGGAACTGCTGGAACTGGTCGGCATGGGCGACCGTGTGACGCACAAGCCGAATGAACTCTCCGGCGGTCAGAAACAGCGTGTGGCAATCGCACGCGCTATGGCAAACGATCCCTCCATCATCCTCGCAGACGAACCGACCGGCGCTCTGGACAGTAAAACAGGTCACCTCGTCATGGATATCTTCCACCGCCTGCATGAACAAGAGGGCAAAACCATCATCCTCATTACGCACAGTCCCGAACTTGCCGCTGAAACGGAACGAATCATTTCCATCCATGACGGTGCTATTACCAAAGATGAAATGAATCCGGATTTCAAAAAACATAACTGGGAGGTGCAGAAATGAATCTTGGCGAATGCTTTAAATCTGCGTTTTCCTCCATTCTTTCCAATAAAATGCGTTCTCTGCTGACGATGCTCGGTATCATCATCGGTATCAGCGCCGTTATCACCATCACCACACTCGGTTCTTCTTTGAGTGCGACCATCGAAAACGCATTTTCTCTGCTCGGCGGCAACTACGTTGACGTCTATATCGAACCGCCGCTTATTTTTGATGAAGAAAACGGTTATTATACCTACGATATGGATAGTCTTCAGGGAAAAGATATTGCCATCACACTGGATATGCTGGAAGACCTGAACAAACAATATCCCGGCCGCTTTATGAACGCACAATCGGAATCTTACGGCTCTGCTACGGTTCTCAACCGCGACAAGAAAAGCTGTAAGCTGATCTTGCAGGGTGCATTTGAAGGCTATCTGAAATATCAGAGCTTCGAACTGGTGGCAGGCAGAAACCTCACAACGCGTGATAATCAGGAAAAACGCACACCTTGTCTGGTTTCCGATATCTTTGTAAAGCAATACTTCACGCATGGCGAAGAACCGCTTGGTCAGACACTTTCCTTTGAATCGGAAAGTGGCCCTGCTCTGGAATTTACGATCGTCGGTATTTATAAATTCAGCGAAGTGTACAAGAAGGCACTGATGCGAACCGATACCGAAGATACCATGACCACATTCCTGATCGTCCCCTTCACCACAGCAAGCCGCCTGATTTATGGGGACACGGACTATAGTTCCAACTACGCTTCCTTTGTCGTTGCCGGAGAAACGGATGATGAAAAGGCAATCAACGATCTCCAGAATTTCTTCAATGAAGAATTCAAAGAAACACCGGAAGTTGAAGTCAACATCTACAGCGGCTTCGAAGAACTCGACATCATCTCTACCGCCATTAACCTCATCACGATCGTCATTTCCGTTATCGCTGCCATCTCGCTGCTGGTCGGCGGTGTCGGCCTTATGAACATCATGCTGGTCAGCGTCACGGAGCGTACCAGAGAAATCGGTATCCGCAAGGCACTCGGTGCAAAGCGCAGCAACATCAAGACACAGTTCCTGATCGAAGCCATCATGATCTGCCTGATCGGCGGCGGCATCGGCATCGGACTCGGCATCCTCAACGGCGACATCATCGCTATGGTCGCAGGCAATCTCGTCAAGAACAACGAAGATTACAGTATGCTGTTCAGCTCCATTGTCGTAGAGCCTTCGATGGCTGCAATTCTCATTTCGCTTTTGTTCTCTACCCTGACGGGTGTGTTCTTTGGTCTGTATCCTGCGGGCAAAGCCGCAAAGATGGACCCGATCGAAGCACTCCGCTACGACTGATGATCCTGCTACGAAATCACCGTCTGTGTGCAAACACAGCGGTGATTTTCTTTTTGTGCGGCGCATATGATATACCATCTGATATTTCAGGAGGTTTCTATGCGCTGCATTCGTTTTCTGACTGCCGTTCTTACTGTCTGCTGTATGCTCTGCATTCTGCCGCCGCTGCGCGTCCTTGCCGAAACGCCTGCCGCTTCCGCCCACACCTACGCAAGCATTCTCACTGAAGCAGACAGCGGCACCGTCCTCAAAGCCACCAATCCTGACACGCCGCTTCCCATCGGCACACTGACCAAGCTCATGACCGCTTTGCTGACCGCACAAGCCGTCACAGTCGGTGACCTCGCACTGAACACGATGCTTTCCGCACCGCCTGCCGCACAGGAACAAAAAGGCGCAGTCATCTGGCTGCTGTCAGGAGAGAAAATGTCCGTGGAGGATCTGCTGAAAGGCTTGCTCATCGGCAATGCAAATGATGCCGCCGTCACACTTGCCGCTGAACTTGCAGGAACAGAATCGGCATTTACAGAGAAAATGAATGCCGCCGCCTTTTCCCTCGGAATGCGCAATACCCGCTTTGCCGATGCTACAGGGCTTTCACCTGATAATATCAGCACCGTCCGCGATATGGCAATTCTCTGCCGCGCTGTACTGCAATGTCCTTTTCTCCCGCCCATTTTGTCCACTTGGCGCACCTTTCTGCGCGGCGAACAGACCGAACTCGTCAACGAAAACACGCTCACCCGCACATATGAAGGCTGTCTTGGTCTGAAAGCAGGACACGGCGAACCCTGCGGCTATACGCTCTGTGCCGCTGCACAACAGGGAAAAATGCGCTGCATTACTGTGATTCTCGGCTGTGATGATGAATTTGAACGATTCACCTACGCGAAGAACCTCCTTGCCATCGGCTTTTCCGATTATCATGTAGTCACGCCCGATTTCGATACCGAATTTCTGCGCCCCATCACTGTGCAGGGCGGTCTGACGGGTGCGGTATCCATCTATGCGGATGAACTGCTTTGTGCAGCAGTACCAAACGGAAAAAGCCTCTCCTGTGTCCTCATTCTGCCGCAGTATGTGCAGGCACCCGTGAACGCAGGACAGCGCCTCGGCGAAGCCGCATTCTACTGCGAAGATGCCCTGATCTATGAAGTTTCCCTGCGGGCTGCTGTATCTGTCCCCAAGCGCACCTTCCGCGACTGCTTTGCAATGCTTTTAGCGAATCTGTTCAATTAGGGATAGGAAATTTGGCAAAAATTCCAAAAAAACGTAAAACACTTGCATTCTCCGTCAAGATATAGTAAAATATACTTGTATAAGTGGCACTGTCTATTCCGGACAGTACCCTTTCACCGCGTGGCTTACAGACATCACGAAACTGCCCGCGAATTTGAACTGGAGGATGTTTTGATATGGCTTTGAAGTTGAACAAAAGCTATCTTGCACAGTACCTCGGCGCTGAGGAACTGGACGGCATCAAGGCACAGACAGAACTTGCTGCAAAGACACTGCATGACAAAAACGGTCTTGGCAACGATTTTCTTGGCTGGCTGACTTTGCCGACGGATTATGATAAGGAGGAGTTTGCCCGCATTCAGGCTGCTGCTGCCCGCATTCAGAAGCAGGCTGATGTGCTGATCGTAATTGGTATCGGCGGTTCGTACCTCGGTGCGCGTGCGGCAATCGAGTTCCTGAAGTCGCCGTTCTATAACAACATGAAAAAGAATACGCCCGACATTTACTATGTGGGCAACAATATCTCACCGACATACCTGAATGAGGTTCTGTCCATCTGCGAAGGCAGAGAACTGGCTGTCAACGTCATTTCGAAGTCCGGTACGACCACAGAACCTGCACTCGCTTTCCGTATCTTCAAGCAGCTTCTCGAAGACCGCTATGGCAAAGAAGGCGCAAAAGAACGCATCTATTGCACCACGGATAAGGCACGCGGTACTCTGAAGAATTTGGCAGACGCAGAAGGCTATGAGAGCTTCGTCATTCCGGATGATGTCGGTGGTCGTTTTTCTGTCCTGACCGCTGTCGGTCTGCTTCCGATCGCCGCAGCAGGCTGCGACATCGCAAAGCTGATGGCTGGCGCAAAGGCTGCACAGGATGCTTACACCGCTCCGTTTGCAGAGAATGACTGCTACCAGTACGCTGCCCTCCGCAACATCTTCTACCGCAAGGGCAAGCAGGTCGAAATGGTGGTCAGCTATGATCCCGCATTCGCACTCATGAATGAGTGGTACAAGCAGCTCTTTGGCGAATCCGAAGGCAAAAACAACAAAGGTCTGTTCCCATCCTCCGCTATTTTCTCCACTGACCTCCACTCGATGGGACAGTATATTCAGGAAGGCAGACGTGTTCTGTTCGAAACGGTTGTCGATATCAAGCAGCCGAAACAGGACTTGTTCCTCCAGCCCGATGCTGAAAATGCTGACGGTCTGAACTTCCTCACCAACCAGAACATGAGCGTTGTCAACCGCCGTGCACTGGAAGGTACGATTCTGGCACACACAGAGGGCGGCGTTCCGAACATCGTATTGGAACTGGACGACACCTCTGAGGAGTCTCTCGGCTGGCTGATCTACTTCTTCGAGAAGGCTTGCGCTGTTTCGGGCTATCTGCTGGGTGTTAACCCCTTCAATCAGCCCGGTGTCGAAAGCTACAAGAAGAATATGTTCGCATTGCTCGGCAAACCCGGCTATGAGGACATGAAGGCTGCCCTTGAGGCAAAGCTGCACTAAACTCTGCAATTCCCACAGCAATCCCCCAAGCCGTCCGCGATCCTGCGGAATGCAAAATTTTATTTACGAAGGGAGAAATTCACATGATTCAAATTATCACAGGTAAAAAGGGCTCCGGCAAGACCAAGATTCTGCTCGGTATGATCGATGAAGCTGTCAAGGTTTCGAACGGCGATATTATCTGCATCGAAAAGTGCATGAAGCTGACATACAGCATCAATCACAAAGTTCGTCTGGTGGATGCTGAACGCTATAACATCAGCGGTTTCGATATGTTCTACGGCTTTGCCGCAGGCGTACTCGCAGGCAACTACGATATCAAGGAAGTCTTTGTTGACGGTATCCTGAAAATCGGCGGCAGAAACTACGATGAACTCGGCGCTCTGCTCGAAAAGCTCGACATTCTCACCGGCGATGACATTTCTATGATCTTCACCGTTTCTGAGGACAGCGAAAACCTGCCGGAATCTGTACTCAAATACCTGATTCCGAACAAGGAATAAGCAAAATTTTAGGCAAACTAGCCGCATTTTCCGCAAAGGAATTGACAAATCGCTGAGGATTCGCTATAATAATTTCGTGATGCTCTGCGAATTCCCCCACCGAAAGGCAGGATGATTCTATGAACCCCACACAGCCCGCTGCGGATTACCGCATTTCCGTCAAACCGCTGCTTTACCGCGTTGGCGAAACCAAACAGCTTGACCTCACCATCGACGGCAATACCGCTGCCGATTACGGTCTGCCCTGTACGGAACTCCCATGCATCAGCGGAAAACTGGAGAATCAGGCAGGTGTGCTGTTCCTGCGCTATCATGTGCGCTGCATCCCCCTTGCGGAATGCGCTCGCTGCCTTTCCTCTGTGCAGACAACCCTTGAGGAAGACTTCGAGCACGTTGTCGTCACAGAAACTGCATCAGAAGAAAACGACTCCGAATATCTGTTGGCATCAGACGCTATGCTTGATTTGGCGGAGGTTGTGATGACGGACATCCGTCTGTCCCTTCCATCCAAAACGCTTTGCAGCCCCGATTGTAAAGGACTTTGTCCCGTCTGCGGCTGTAACCGCAACGAATCGGAGTGCAGCTGTGATTCTGAGGATATTACTTTCTCTCAGGATTTCTGAGCAGCCGCGAGTCGGATTATCAAAATCACGCAATTCAATGAAGGAGGTGCCAACATGGCTGTACCAAAGGCAAAAGTGTCTAAAGCAAGACGCAATACCCGCCGCTCTGCTGTCTGGAAGCTCGATATGCCCGCAATGAGCACTTGCACCAACTGCGGTGCGATCAAAGCGCCCCATAAGGTTTGCAAGAACTGCGGCTTCTACAAGGGCGTTGCAGTGCTGAAAATGGATGAGGAATAATCCCCATTCACCGCATGACGCATAAGCACGAAAAATGGAGGAGAGTGGACGGTTTTTTGCCTGCTCTCCTTCTTTTCTGTCTGTGTATATCTTTCGGAGGTATCTGTGCAAATGGTCAGAATTATCAGTGTCGAGAAAAATTCCCCTGCCGATAAAGCAGGAATTTTATGTGAAGATGCGCTTGTTTCCATCAACGGTACAGTCATTCATGATGTCCTTGACTACCGCTTTGCCGTCATGGATACCGCGCTGACCATCTGCTGCTGCCGCAATGGACAGGAATATACGGTTTCGCTCCGCAAGGGCGAATACCAAGACCTTGGGCTTTCCTTCGAAACTGCGCTCATGGACGAAAAGCGTACCTGCGGCAATCACTGCATCTTCTGCTTCATCGACCAAAACCCAAAGGGAATGCGGGATTCCATCTACTTTAAGGACGATGATTCGCGCCTTTCGTTTTTGCAGGGAAGCTATATCACCCTCACCAATCTCTCGGATGAGGACGTTGACCGCATCATTCGGATGCATATGACCGTCAATGTATCCGTGCAGACGACCAATCCCACACTGCGCTCCAAAATGCTCGGCAATGTCAAAGGCGGCGATTCCCTGCGCCACCTCTATCGCATGGCAGAAGCAGGCGTTTCCATGAACTGTCAGATTGTCCTCTGTCCCCAATGGAATGACGGAGACGAACTCCATCGCACCCTCGCAGATTTGTTCAAGCTGCTGCCCGCCGTGCAAAGCATCGCTGTCGTGCCCTTCGGCATGACCCAACACCGCGAACACCTCTGCCCCATCAGCGGATTTACGACCGAAACCGCCCGCGCTGCCATCGAACAAATCGAAGCAGTACAGGCGTGGAGCCTCCGCGAAAACGGCAGCCGTATCGTCTACGCAGCAGATGAACTTTATCTGTTGGCGGATTTGCCGCTCCCGCCCACCGAAGCCTATGAAGATTATCCGCAGTACGAAAACGGCGTGGGAATGCTCCGCTATCTGACAGACGAATTCTACGATGCGCTCGAAACTGCTGAATATCACGGCGCACCGCGCTTTCTCACCATCGCAACAGGCACCGCCGCCGCACCCTTCTTACAGCAAATGATGACGGACTTACAAGCAAAATGTCCCGATGTCCACTGTCAGGTTCTCCCGATACATAATCAGTTCTACGGCGAAACCGTGACCGTGGCGGGCTTGCTGGTCGGTCAGGATTTACTGGCACAATTGAAGGGAAAATCCCTCGGCAGCGAAGTACTGCTTTCCGAAACCTGTCTGCGGCATGATGACGTTTTTCTCGACGACATGAGCCGCGAAACACTCGAACAGGCGCTCGGCATTCCCGTCCGCAAAACAAAAGTAGACGGCTACGAACTGCTCGATGCCGTTCTGGGGAATTGAACATGGGGCAGCGCCCCATTATAACGCGCCGCAGGCACCCGACCCGCACAGCAACCCGTTTTGATTTTATAAAGGAGATGTTTCCATGGCATTACCCATCGTTGCCGTTGTCGGCAGACCAAACGTCGGCAAGTCAACCCTTTTCAATAAACTTTGCGGTCAGCGTCTTTCCATCGTGGAAGATACCCCCGGTGTCACCCGCGACCGCATCTACGCCAAAGCCGAATGGTGCGCACGACAATTCATGGTCGTCGACACAGGCGGTATCGAGCCAAACACCGACGACCACCTCCTCGCCCAGATGCGCCGTCAGGCAGAACTTGCCATCGAAAAAGCCGATGTCATCATTCTTGTGACCGATGTCCGCGCAGGTGTCACCGCCAACGACATCGACGTTGCAAATATGCTCCAGAAATCCGGCAAACCCATCGTGCTTTGCGTCAACAAATGCGACAGCATCGGTGAACCGCCTATGGAGTTCTACGAGTTCTACAATCTCGGTCTTGGTGACCCGTTCGCCGTTTCCTCCTTGCATGGTTCGGGCACAGGCGACCTCCTCGATGCCGTCATTGCACACTTCCCTGACGATGCCGAAACCTCGGACGAAACTGACCGCATCGCCGTTGCTGTCATCGGCAAACCGAATGTCGGCAAATCCTCCCTCATCAACTACATCGCAGGCGAAGAACGCAGCATCGTTGCAAATGAAGCAGGCACCACCCGCGATGCCATCGACCTTCCTGTTGACCTCGACTGCGGCAAATTCCTCTTTATCGACACCGCAGGCATCCGCAAAAAATCCAAAGTCACCGAAAATATTGAGCATTACAGCGTCCTGCGTGCGTTCATGGCAGTCGACCGCGCCGATGTTTGCGTCATCGTCATTGATGCCACCACAGGCTTCACCGAACAGGACAGCAAAGTCGCAGGCTATGCACATCAGCAGGGCAAAGCTTCCATCGTTGTTGTCAACAAATGGGATCTTGTTGAAAAAGACGGCAAAACCATGCAGGAATTCACCAAGAAGCTCGAAAATGATTTCAGCTTCATGTCCTATGTGCAATTCCTGTTCATCAGTGCAAAGACAGGTCAGCGTGTTCAGCAATTGTTCCCGATGATTCAGTCTGCTGCTGCCAACAACGCTATGCGCATCACCACAGGCAGACTCAACGATGTCCTTGCCTATGCCACCGCCCGTGTGCAGCCGCCGACCGATAAGGGCAGACGACTGAAAATCTACTACCTCACACAAGCAAGCACAAAACCGCCTACGTTCGTCTTTTTCGTCAACCGTTCCGACTTGTTTCATTTCTCTTACCAGCGCTATCTCGAAAACCAGATTCGTGAAACATTCGGACTGGAAGGCACACCTGTCCGCTTTATCGTCCGTGAACGCGGCAACGATAACGGCAGCAAGTCCTGAACAGAGGAGGCTTTTTTGTGGCAGGAACTTTTATCGGCTTTCTCCTGAGCATTCTGGTGGCGATTCTCTGCGGCTATCTGCTGGGCAGCTTTAATGGCGCAATCACCTCTGTCCGCCTCCTGAAACACGTTGACGTGCGCGACTACGGCAGTCACAATGCGGGGCTGACCAATACCATCCGCTGTTTCGGCAAGGGCTGCGGCATTCTCACACTCATCATCGACCTCGGCAAAGGTGCAGCCGCCATGGCACTTGCACAGACGCTCGGCAAACTCATGAACCTTGCACCGATTTCGGAAGGCAATGCCGCCAATAAAGACTTTCGCTGGCTCTGTTACGTTGCCGCAATGTTCGTGATTGTCGGTCATGTTTTCCCCCTCTGGCACCGCTTCCACGGCGGCAAGGGTGTACTGGTCGGTGTCAGTGTCTTTCTGGTCATTAATCCGCTGATTTTCTGCATTCTGATGGCAATTTTCGGCGTAATTCTCTGGCGTTCCAAGTACGTTTCCCTTTCTTCCTGCATCGCAACGGTCTGCGTCATTCCGACAACCTTCTGTCTTGAGCGTTTCATGCGCGGCACGGCAATGCCGATGGTGTTGTTCTACACCGCCGCTGTCACCGTGATGGCATTCCTCATCGTGTTCAGCCACCGCGAGAACATCAAGCGCCTGAAGGAAGGCACAGAACGTCGTATTGACGAAAAAAAAGCATGACATTTCATCCAAAAATCTGTTTGTGAAAGGACGTAATCACTATGGCAAAAATCATTGTTCTCGGCGGCGGATTCGGCTCTGCCCTCGCCGTCCATCTCCACAGCATGAACCATGATGTTACCCTTTGGAGTGCGCTCCCCGCAGAAATCGAAGCGATCGAACGCGACGGCGAACAAAAAGAAAAACTCCCCGGCGTCAAAATTCCAAAGGAAATCAAGCTGACAACAGATATTTCCGTGGTTGCGGACTGCGACATGGTGCTGTTTGTCATTCCGTCTTCCTTTGTCAGACAGACCGCCAAGCGTGCCGCGCCTTACATCAAGGCGGGAACGATCATCTGCAACGCCGGCAAAGGCGTTGAGGACGGCTCGCTGAAACTGCAAAGCACCGTTTTTGCAGAGGAAATCCCGCAGGGCGTATATGTCGTACTGACAGGCCCTTCTCATGCGGAAGAAGTTGGCAGAGGCATTCCGACAACGGTCGTGGCGGCATCTGCAAGTGCCGCCGCCGCATATTTTGTACAGGAATGGCTTTCTTCCCCGAAATTCCGTGTCTACATCAACGATGATGTCACAGGCTGTGAACTGGGCGGCGCTGTGAAAAACGTCATTGCACTTTGCGCAGGGATTTGTGATGGTCTGGGCTATGGCGACAACACCAAAGCCGCCCTGATGACACGCGGTCTGCACGAAATTACCCGTCTGGGACTGGCACTCGGTTCGCGTCCCAGCACCTTTGCAGGACTGACCGGCATTGGCGATTTGATCGTGACCTGCACGAGTATGCACAGCCGCAACCGCCGCGCAGGCATTCTGATCGGACAGGGCGTTTCGCCGGAAGACGCCGTCAAACAGGTCGGCACGGTCGAAGGATACTACTGCTGCAAAGCGGCGTATGGTCTGGCAGAACGCTACGATGTCGAAATGCCGATCACACAGGAACTCTATCGGGTACTCTATGAAGGCGGCAATGTCAAGGAATCGCTGCAAAACCTCATGGGCAGACCGAAAACGCACGAATACGAAAAACTCTCATAAATGCAAAACACAGCGGGCGAATCTTCATTCTCCCGCTGTGTTGTTTTATATTCTCATTATTTCAGAACAAACTGCCAGACCTCCTGTGCAGTGCCTTCCATTTGCAGCAGATTCTTGCAGGCGAAATATTGCAAAATGCTGCTGGCATCTGCGGAATCGACCTGATTGTTGTCATCAACATCGAAGCAGACTTTCTGAAGCTCGTCCACATCGTCATTATCACCCATGATGCTTGCTGCGTAGAAGCGCAGAACGGAAACCGCATCATCAGTATTCACGATGCCATTCCCATCTGTATCACCAACAGCATCCCATGCGACCGATGCCACATGAACTGCAATGGTATAAGTGAAGCGCTTGCTGACTGCTGTCACGACCGCATCGCCGTTGCCTTTTGCAATGAGTCTGCCTTCGCTGGTAACAGAAGCAATGGAATCATCGCTGCTGCTGTAATTATAGGTATCTTCCGGAATCGGAAGTCTGCATTCGTTGTCAAGACGATGAACGTCAAACGCTGCACTTTCATACTTCATTTCAGGCGTAAAGTCGTAAGAAAGACCAAACTGGCTTTCGTAGTAATCGTCACGCGGCTGAACGATATGCGAAACAAATCTGCCGGAACGAGTCAGGTAACTGGTATTAAAGGCATCCCATGTTTTTGTGGTGCAGCGGATTTCGCCGTGTCCCAGTGCGTTGCCTTCCTGTACGGTAACGGTTTCCTTGTCATATGCAAGGATGATCAGGGAATGACCATTGCTGCCGTTATAAGAACCATCGCTGTTTGCCGTTGTGCGCATATATGCGAACGGCATCACATGGCTGTCAAGGAACTGGTCGTAGCTGACGGTCGGTGTCGTGCTCATGACAGAAACGCAATGATTGTAAGAATAGCCGTTTCCCAGACCATTCATCGGAAGTTCATCGAAAACGTGCGCAAATGCACCCTGCGAATAGATGTAGCACTGCCAGCCGTAGGTCGGATAACCGGTGGAACAGCAGGCATAATACTTCACGTCGTTATCCAGCTCAGTATCCATCGGAAGAATTGCCGGTTCGGTGCATTCTTTGTCGAGGTAGAGATTGACATTGCCTGCCTGTGTTTCCATTACCAAGGCGGTAAGGGCGGCAGAATGTTCATACGAAACGCCGTCTGCTGCACGGAGCATATCGGCGGAAACGGTCATCTTAGAAAACGGGATCATACAAATGGAAGATACTGCGCAAGCAAGTCCTGCTGCCATTGCGGCAAGTTTTTTCATTCCTTTGGTGTTTCTAAACATACTGAATAGCCTCCTTTACCATCTAATGGTTCGCATCTGTTTTTCTCTCAGACTGGAACTTTTCGAAATACTCCAATGTTCTACACAGGGAAGAATTTGTGGTAAATCATCTATTCAAAATCGTTTCATGTGTGATATGGAATATCATGCGGCAATATTTCGGGCAATATCACAATATACTCTTTTTCTCATTGTGCATATTGCCACAAAGCTGTTCATATTCTTGACACATTTCGTTCTGTTTCATAGTATAACACATTATTCATAAGTTGTCAATAATCCTATAACATTTTCTACACTTTTAACCATTGTAAAAAAAACGCGTATACGTTGAAAAATTTATAGAGAAAGATGCATTTGATACAATATTTTACTAGAAGTGTAAAAATTACAATCTGTAATTTTTTGTGTAAAAGCTTCCTTTTTGTATTCGACATTTGTTCAAACTTATCTAATCACAATTCACAAATTAGCATGGTTTTCAGAATAATTTCATGAGCAAAGTGTCACACCCCACATTTCACATTTTTCAATTTCAAAGCATTTACGTGCATTTGGATTTTCATTGATGCAATATGTACAAATATCTCGACTTTCGATTGTGCAATGCAACAAAATATGAAGTTTGTCGTCTATATCGTTACATTTTTCACTAAATTGTGCAATAAATGCCATTTTTCCACTTGACTTTCTTTGCATAATGTACTATACTGTTTCGGAAAGGATGTGCATTGCATGAAACCGCAAAAAATCATAGCCATTTTAACGGCTGTTACGCTCCTGGCAGGCATGACTTCCCTCCCCGCATCATCGCTCGATGTCACCAGTCCCAACTTTGGCAGTGACATCATGAAAATCAACAAAACGACTTGGTACATTGAAAACGGCATTCTATATATCATCACCTATTGCACCACTGACACCACCACTGTTCATTATTCCGGCTCTGCCAAAGTCAAATGCGACAATCAGAACATTTCACTGGACGGCGGTGGAAAATACTGGAAATATTATGCCTTTACCCCAGAAAAAATCGGTTCGTTCCATTTCTCCGCCACAGATTCCGCAGGCAAAGAAGCACCGCTGTTCCTTGATTTTGCAATCAATCAAGCCGCAGACGGTTCCTTTACCTTCGATGACACACTCAATATCTGGAAACAGTATCCCCTGACAGTTCAGCAAATTCCCGAAATCGGTCTGTACGCAAACGGAAAATACCTCTTTCTCGTAGAACCGTACGACACCGCCAATAAATGCAGTTGGCGCAACGAAATTTCTCTGACAGTCGGCTTCCATGAGCTTTGGCAGGAAACACTGACGGATTCCGCAGGCGGAACTTCTGCGGCGCTCATAACGGCATATGAAGCCACAACGGAAGCTTCCTTCCTTGTCAATGCAACACTGAAACGCACTTCAGACAATATGATTGCAAAAAGCGCTGTTTTCTCTGCACACGCCAGCAAAAAATCCGATGGCTCTATTTCCATTCAGACTGCGCCCACTGCAGAATTTTTCACACCTGTCCAAATCATTCCGACCTCAACAGAAGAAGCGTTCTCATATCCGCCGAGTGCGTCTTTTGTCTGCAATGGCGTTCTCTGCATCATCTGCGGCGGTACATCCGCCACGCCGCTTTCCGGTATGAATCTGCAATTCAGCGGCACGGGCAAATATAATGTCACCTACAAAGATTATTACAATAGCAACAAATCCGCATGGCGGCGCGTTTATCAGGTCACAGGCACTCAAATGGGCACATTCCATTTTCTTTCTTACCCGAACAGCGGACGCATCAATGCAACAGACATCACCCAGATTGATTTTGCAATCAACCCTGCCGCAAGTGGCGTGACGTTTGACGATACGCTGAAAATATTCCCGCAGTATCCGCTGAATGCCACGCACTCCCTGGGCGATAGTATTTATACCGCCAATGATTATATTATCGTATCGCAAAGCAATGCTGAGGGCATCGACGGCAGTCATTGGGAGGAGAAAGTGTCCCTGCCAAACGACTGGGAGGAAGTCTGGAAAGAAACCATTGCCGTCAACAATTACACAACAGGACAGTATATTGATGGGGAAAGCAGTATTATTCATGTTTACCGTGCAAAAAGTGTGGGGGCAATGTCTTTCACCTGCCGATATATTGATGCAAGCGGCAATGCGGCAAAAACAATGCATTATACTGTGTCTGCGAAGAAAAATGCAAGCGGCACCATTCAGGCGGAAGTGCTCCCGATTCAGAATGGTGATATCAACAATGACGGCTGCATCAATGCAAAAGATCTGGCGCTGGCACTTGCTGTCAAAGGAAAATCTGACAGCAGTGCAGAAACGATACGGCAGCGTGCTGCATTGGACACGGACTGCAATGGGTACATTTCCGATGCAGATTTCGTGTATTTGATTCGTGCGGCAGAAAACCGCAGTGTCAACGGATATACAGTAGGCTGTTATGATCCGATGTATGATGCTGACAGTGGGCTTTCGTTTAACGATGCGCTGGAGGAGTTATTCACGCTGAACGGAACGACATATTATCTTTCCTCGATGCGGTCGGATGAATGCAGAATCAAGCTGAAGCCGCAGGAATACACGCTGAAGGAAGCGTTACAGAGCAATCGCATCACGCCGCAGCAGCTTTTGGAGCTGGGGCAATTTCGGCTGTATTATCAAAATGCAAACGGAACAAGCGGGTTCTGCGGCGGAATGCCTGATATTGCAAGTCTGGAAAAGGAATATCATGCAGACGGCTGGTCATATGGATTTATCTATTACTAATTGCTGACAACTCAACCTCACATAAAGCCCCTGACGATGTCGGGGGCACTTTTTTGCGGTTACGCAAACAGACTGCCTGATTTCCTTTGGAATCCTCAATAAAATAGCCACCTGACAAAAAATAGCGCAAAATAAAAGAGGGTGAGATAAGGAAGGGGAAGTCTGGAGGGAAACCTTAGGAGAGGGGGAGAATGCGACCAATTTACCCAGAGCTTCTTCCCCTCTCCTGTGGTTTCCACTCCGGTTCCGCCGAGGAATGAACGATGTGCAGAGGAATATGCAAAACAACTCCCAACATATAGCACACCATTCACGAACTGCACCGGGGGAACCCCTCCTGATTCGTTTGGACGAAATAGGGGGATTTCGCCGACTGCGGTTCGATTGAATCTCCCTCTTGATGCCCTGATAAATTCACGACAGTTTTCCGTCACACCGCTGTTGACAGCCCGCCATTCCCATGCTATAATAGATTTATCTATTTGAATTGGAGGCGTTCTCATGCAGTGTGAATGCACAAAACAACACAGCGACCTTTCCCTCCTGCAACCGATCCTTTCCGAATACGCCGCTGTCAAAGGCAGTCTCATCACCATTCTTCAACACGCTCAGGAACTCTACGGCTACCTGCCTATGGACGTTCTCTGCGCCATCGCCGATGCAACAGGCAATACCATCGCCAAAGTCCTCGGTGTCGCCACGTTTTATGCACAATTCCGCTTTCAGCCAATCGGCAAATACCTCATCCTCCTCTGCGACGGCACCGCCTGCCACGTCAACGGCAGCGAACGCATCGCCGCGGCAATCTCCGAATATCTCGGCATCTCCAACGGCGAAACCTCCGCGGACGGTCTGTTCTCCCTAAGCATCGCCGCTTGCCTCGGATGCTGTTCCCTCTCCCCCGTCATGATGATCAACGAAGACACCTATGGCTCGCTCACGCCTGCCAAAGCACTCGATATTATTCAGAAAATTCAGGAAAAGGAGGCGGCAGAAGCATGAGTTACCGCATTGCTGTCGGTCAGGGTAGCTGCGGCATCGCAGCAGGCGCAGGCAAAGTCTATGACGCCCTTTTGCCACTCCTGCAACATTCCGATACCACACTCGGTGTCGTGGGCTGTATCGGTATGTGCTGGCTCGAACCCATCGTCGATATCTACGAAAATGATACCCTGAAAGCACGGCTCGTCCGCGTGCAGGAAAATGATGCACAGAAAATTGCAGACTTTTGCAAATCAGGAGATATTTCACTGATTGCAGATTTGCAGATTTCGGATGATGACAGCAACTTCCTGCGTCAGCAAACACGCATCGCCCTCCGCAACTGCGGCATCATCGACCCGACCAATCTCGAAAGTGCCGTCAAAGCAGGCGCATACCGTGCCATCACAAAAATCTTGCAGAAAAACGGCGGCATGACGCCCGAAGCGGTCATCGACTGCATCAAAGTGTCAGGACTCGCAGGCAGAGGCGGCGCAGGCTTCCCGACATGGTTCAAGTGGAACGCCGCACGTCAGGCGGCAGGTGACGAAAAATACCTCATCTGCAATGCCGATGAGGGCGACCCCGGCGCATTCATGGACAGAGCCGTCATCGAATCTGACCCGCATACACTCATTGAAGGAATGCTCATTGGCGCATATGCCATTGGCGCACAGGAAGCCATTGTATACGTCCGTGCGGAATATCCGCTGGCAATCAAACGTCTGACTGCGGCAATCGCAGAAGCAAAAGCAGCAGGCTATCTCGGCAAAAATATCATGGGCAGTGACTTCTCCTGCGAATTCCGCATTAAGGCAGGCGCAGGCGCATTCGTCTGCGGCGAAGAAACTGCGCTCATCGAATCCTTGCAGGGACAGCGTGGAATGCCGCGCCTGAAACCGCCGTTTCCCGCAGCGGCAGGCTATTGGTACAAACCATCCAATATCAACAATGTTGAAACTTATGCGAATGTCGCATGGATTCTCAACAACGGCGGCGAAGCATTTGCCGCAATGGGCACACCTGACTCCAAAGGTACGAAAGTATTCGCACTGACAGGAAAAATTCAGCGCGGCGGTCTGGTGGAGATTCCGATGGGCATGACACTGCGCGATGTCATTTTCGGCATCGGCGGCGGCATCCGTGACGGCAAGGCATTCAAAGCGGTACAAATGGGCGGGCCTTCGGGCGGCTGCGTTCCCGCTTCGCTGCTGGATACGGTCATTGACTACAAAAAACTCGGCGCAACAGGTGCAATCATGGGTTCAGGCGGCATGGTCGTCATGGACGAAACCACCTGTATGGTCAGCATGGCAAAATTCTTCCTCGACTTCACCGCAAAAGAATCCTGCGGCAAATGCGTCCACTGCCGCATCGGCACAAAGCGTATGCAGGAAATTCTCGGCAGAATCGTCAACGGTGAAGGCAAAGAAGGCGATATCGAACTGCTGGAAGAACTGTGCAGTGCCATCAAAGACGGCGCACTCTGCGGCTTGGGACAGACGGCACCGAATCCTGTCCTGACCGCCATTCGCTATTTCCGTGACGAATTTGAAGCGCATATCCGTGAAAAGCGCTGCCCTGCGGGTTCATGCAGTGCGCTGCTGCACTATGCAATTGATGCTGACAAATGCAAAGGCTGCACCATGTGCGCGAAAAAATGTCCTGTCGGCGCAATCACAGGCAGTGTCAAAACGGCACACGTCATTGATTCCGACAAATGCCTGAAATGCGGACAGTGCAAAGCCGTCTGCAAATTCGGTGCCGTCACCGTACAATAACGGCGCATATTCTCTGAAACTTACGCTGAAAGGAACGAACATCATGAACCAAATTCAGCTTACCATAAACGGCATTCCATGTAAATGTGAAGCAGGTGCTTCCATTTTACAGGCGGCAAAAGCAAACGGCATCGAGATTCCCAATCTCTGCAATGACGAATCTGTCCGTGTCTATGGCGCGTGCGGACTCTGTGCAGTCGAAGTGACCGATGACGGCAGCGGCAAACCGATTCCGAAGCTGCTGCGTGCTTGTTCCGCAAAGGCAATGGATGGTTATGTCGTATCTTTCGATACCGCCCGCGTCAACCAGTCGCGCAAAATCGCACTGGAACTCCTGATGTCTGACCACACAGGCGACTGTCAGGGGCCTTGCCGCCTCAACTGCCCTGCGGGTACGAACTGTCAGGGCTATGTCAAGAAAATTGCAGAGGGTGACTACCACGGCGCGGTACAGCTTATCAAGGAGAAACTTCCGCTTCCCGCCGCGATCGGCAGAGTATGTCCGCATCCGTGCGAATCGCACTGCCGCCGCGCACTCGTCGAACAACCGCTTTCCATCGCCTATCTGAAAGCATTTGCGGCAGACAAAGACCTTGCCGATACGCCTTTCCGTGCTGTTCCTGCGGCAGATACGGGCAAGCGTGTGGCAATTGTCGGCGGCGGCCCTGCCGGCTTGACGGCAGCATATTTCCTGCGTCTGAAAGGACATGACGTTACCATTTTCGATGCTTCGCAGAAAATGGGCGGTATGCTTCGCTACGGCATTCCGGCATACCGACTCCCGAAAGACATTCTCGACCGCGAAATTGCCGAAATCGCCGCACTCGGCATCCCCATGAAAAACGGCGTGTGCCTTGGCAAAGACATCGCACTCACCGACCTGCAAAGCGATTATGATGCCGTGATTCTTGCAGTCGGCGCATGGTCATCCATGAAAATGCGCTGCAAAGGCGAAGATTTACAGGGTGTCATCGGCGGCATCGAATTTCTGCACGATATTTCTTCGGGCGAGGGCAGCATTCCCGATTTGACGGGCAAAAATGTTGCTGTCTGCGGCGGCGGCAATACCGCAATGGATGCCTGCCGCACAGCCATTCGCTGCGGTGCGGAAAATGTCTATGTCATCTACCGCCGTACCCGTGAGGAAATGCCCGCAGAAGCGCTCGAAATCGAAGAATCCATCGAAGAAGGCGTACAGTATAAATTTCTCACGAACCCTGACGAGATTCTCAGCGAAAACGGTCATGTCACAGGCATCCGTCTGCAAGTGATGGAACTTGGTGAACCCGATGCATCGGGCAGACGCGCACCTGTGCCTGTTGAGGGCAAATTTGAGGAACTGCCTGTGGATATGGTCATTATGGCAATCGGTCAAAAACTGGATGCAGCCGGACTGACAGACGTTGCACTGACCAAAAAAGGCACGGTGGAAGCCGATGAAGCCACCTTCCTGACCAATCTGCCGAATGTCTTTGCCATCGGTGATGCCACCAACCGCGGCGCGGGAATCGCCATTGCCGCCATCGGTGAAGCCAACCGCTGTGCGGAAGTCGTTGACAGCACCCTGCGCGGCGAATGCAAACCATACCGTGCGCCATTTGTTTCCAAACGCGAAAACGTCACGGCAGAAGATTTTGCTGACCGCGAAAAACAGCCGCGCTGTGCCATGCCGACACGCCCTGCGGCAGAACGCCGCCACGATTTCAAGGAAGTCAATCTGGGACTCAGCGAAGAAACGGCGCGTCGGGAAGCAAAACGCTGTCTGGAATGCGGCTGTCATGATTATGACAACTGCAAGCTGATTCGCTATGCAAATATGCAGGAGATCCATCCTGAACGCTTGGCTGGCGTGAAAAATTCCCACCCGACCGAACGCAAACTTGTTTCCATCGAACGCAACAACGACAAATGCATTCTCTGTGCCCTGTGCGTGCGCGTCTGTGAAGAAGCCGCAGGCAAAGGCATTCTCGGTCTGGTCGGCAGAGGCTTCCCAACGGTCGTGCAACCCGCCTTTACAGACGATTCCGCCATTGCAGACTGCAAAGACTGCCATAAATGCGTGGATGCCTGTCCGACCGGCGCACTGCGGTTTTTGCAGCCGTGAGGAAATGCATGGATAAATACGCGATACTCAAAGAATATTTCGGATATACGCAGTTTCGTGCGGGACAGGAAGCACTGATCGACCGCATTCTCAGCGGCGGCGATGCCCTCGGCATCATGCCGACCGGTGCGGGAAAATCCATCTGCTACCAAGTCCCCGCGATGCTGCTGCACGGCATGACCATTGTCGTATCTCCGCTGATTTCGCTGATGCAAGACCAAGTGACCGCTTTGCGCGATGCGGGGATTCCTGCGGCTTGTCTGCACAGCAATATGTCCTCCGTGGAATATTTTGACGCACTGGATGCGGTGCGGGCGGGTGACATCCGTCTGCTGTATGCCGCACCGGAACGTCTGCTGACAGAAGCGTTTCTTGCGCTGACCGATACCGTTGCCATTGCCATGGTCGCAGTGGATGAAGCGCATTGTCTTTCGCAGTGGGGACAGGATTTCCGCCCCAGTTATCTGCAAGTGGCGGAATTTCTGGAGGCACTCCCCCGCCGTCCCGTAGTCGCAGCATTCACCGCCACGGCAACCGATACCGTGCGCGAGGATATCAAGCGATTGCTGAAAATGCAGGAACCGCTGGAAATCGTCACCGGCTTCGACAGACCGAATCTGCGGTGGAGTGTGGAACGATTCGCCTCCCCCACGAAAAAATATGAAACACTGCTGGAAATTCTGGAACGCAACCGCGGCAAAAGCGGCATCATTTACTGCATCTCCCGCCGCCTGACCGAAGAACTCTGCACCAAACTCAATGCGGACGGCTACAACGTCACGCGCTATCATGCAGGTCTTTCGGCTTCGGAACGCAGTACCAATCAGGAAGCGTTCATCCGCGACGAAATCCCCATCATCACCGCCACCAATGCATTCGGCATGGGCATCGACAAGTCCAATGTATCGTTCGTCATCCACTACAATATGCCCAAAAGCATGGAAGCATATTATCAGGAGGCGGGACGCGCAGGACGCGACGGAATGCCCGCCGAATGCGTTCTGCTGTTCAGCAAACAGGATATCCGCGTTAACATGATGTTCATTGATGACGGCTACGAGAACGAACTGCTGACAGAAGAACAGCGCTGCGCCGTCAAAAAGAAAGAACATGAACGCTTGCAGGCAATGATTCGCTACTGCAATCTTTCTGACTGTCTGCGGCAGTTCATCCTGCAATATTTCGGGGAAACCGCACCGGGGTTCTGCGGCAACTGCGGAAGCTGCATCAACGATGGCGAAGAAGTCGATGCGACCGTAGATGCACAAAAAATCCTCTCCTGCGTCTATCGTCTGGCACAGCGTGGGCGGCACGGCACATCCCGCCTGATCGCGTACATTCTCTGCGGCAAGGATGTCAAGGCAGTGACAGACCACGGCTACCAGACGCTTTCCACCTTCGGCATCATGAAAGACACCAACCACAAACAAGTTCAGCATATGGCAGAGATCCTGCTGTCCCGCGGGTATCTTTCCATGGATACCGACATATACCAATCGCTCAACCTCACACCGAAAGCCAATGCTGTTCTGCGCGGACAGGAAAAGGTCATGATGCAGCTTCCAAAAGAGGACATTCAGCAGACCATCCGCGAACGCCGTCTGGCACAAATGCCTGACTACGACATGGATACGGCATTGTTCACCCGCCTGAAATCCGTGCGGCAGAAGCTTGCCAACCGTGAACACGTTCCTGCTTATATCGTCTTTTCGGATACCACACTGCGGGATATGTGTATCAAGCGACCGACCGATGAAGATGCCCTGCTGGCAGTTTCGGGTGTCGGCAAATATAAACTGGACAAGTACGGCGAAGATTTTCTCATCGCCATTCGGGAATACATCGCCGCAGAATAACTGCGGTACACACAGCGCCATTTCTGTCGGAACACGTTATCCGCAGAAACGACGCTTTTTTCTTTTGATAAATGCTGCATCGTTTCTGTGCGTTGTTGCCTAAACTTTATCATCTCACAATCGGGCAAAATTTCTCAGGCAGATTCTATGATTTTTCCACGGATTCATGAAAATTCCGAAAAGCAGGCGCTTCCCTTGCAATTTCCTGCGGTTTCTGCTATAATAAATGTAATTGCAAGCATTGAAGGAGGTGTCATCCTTTGGAATTTTCACTGGAATATCCGCGCAATGCAACAGAATTGGAAGCCGCTGTCTTTTCCATGTGCAGAACCGCAGAAGGCAATGCGTTTACCGTCCGCATTCTGATGTCCGATTATACACAGTTTTTCTGCAAAACAGAAAACGGCGGCTGGCAGGCACAGACAACAGAAGGTCTGGAGAGGCTTCAGTCCGCAACGATGGTCGTTCATGATACGCTGAAAAAATATCCTGCATGGACAGCCGCCTTTCCGCAAACCGTCCTCCGCGATGAACGCACCGAAGAAAATAGCAGCAATACTGCAAGACGCATCGTGCGCGGCGAAGCCGTTCTGACGATTTCGGAAGAATTTGCAACAGAACACAGCGGTATCGGCTTCTGCAAACTGCTCGAAACACAATGGAAGCCGCAAATGGATACGCTGCTGCAAAAGCTGCAAAAGAACCTCCTGCGCTGTGAAATGCGCACGGAACGGTTATTCGGCAAAGACGGCATCAGCTATCAGGCACACATCTACGTTGAAAAGGATTCCATTTCATCGGATAGCTGGACACTGCCCTACCATGCAGCAGAAATGTACCCGCTGCTTTGGGACAATGAAATCTGCGGCATGGCACTCTGCCTTTGCAAACAAATTCCGGAACTTGCCAAAACCAACACGCAGACAGTCTCCGTCACCCTTCAGCGTGAGGAACAACAACAGCGCTGCGTACTGGTACTTTCTATCAAAGAGGAAACTGCATGATTTCGTTTATTTCTGAATCTCCTGCACAGACACAGGCATTCGCGGAGCGCATCGGCAAAGCCGTCCGCCCCAATACCTGCATCGCCTTTTTCGGCGGTCTGGGCGCAGGAAAAACCACGTTTACACACGGCCTTGCAAAAGGCATGGGATTGCCCGATGTGGTCAGTTCCCCCACATTTGCACTGGTCAATGAATATCACGGCGATGGCTGCACCTCGCTCTACCATTTCGATATGTACCGCGTCACCTCCCCTGAAGCGCTCGAAACAACGGGTTTCTGGGATTATCCATTGGAAGAAGCGGTGTTCGTCATCGAATGGGCGGAGAACATCACGGACAGCCTGCCGCAGCAGCGCATCGAGATCCGCATTGACGGCATGGGCGATGCACCGCGCACCATTACCCTGACGGGAGAGGAGCTTTTGCATGATTTTAGCGGTTGATACTTCCGGAAAGACCGCATCTGCGGCAGTTGCCGATAACGGCATTTTACTCGGACAGCGCATGATCTACACCGCCCGCGCCCATTCGCAGATTTTACTGCCCATGGTCAAATCTCTGCTTTCAGATACGGGACATACCGTGCAGGATGTTGACACCTTTGCCGTGGCAGTCGGGCCGGGTTCGTATACCGGTCTGCGCATCGGCATCGCAGCAGTTCAGTCTATGGCATATGCCGGCGGCAAACAGTGTGTCGGCGTTTCTACGCTGGAAGGTCTGGCATGGAATCTCTGCGGTACGAAAGGCATTCTCTGTGCCTGCCTGACCGCAAGACAGCACCTTTGCTACTGCGCATTCTTCGAAAGCGACGGCAGAACGGTCACACGCCTGACCGACGATGCCGTATGCAGCGATGATGCCATTGCCAAGCAGATCGCGGCATATGACGCACCTGTCACAGTCATCGGCGACGGCATTTCATTGCTGACACCGCTTTGCAGCAGCATTCTGCCCGCCCCGATGCACCTCTGCCATCAGTCCGCGTGCGGCATCTGCATGGCAGCACTGCAAAAAACACCATGTTCCCCAGCAGAATTAACAGTCAACTACTTGCAGGAAGTCAAAATCGGCTGAATGCAAGCGGAATACAGAACGCATTCGCGTGAAAAAAGGAGGAAAGAGAAATGCTCGCAATCGGAAGCGACCACGCCGCAGCACGTCTGCGCACCATCGTCAAGGAGATTCTGGACAAACAGCAGATTCCGTACATCGACTGCGGTACCGATGAAGCCCCCAGCGACTACCCTGTCGTTGCCATCAAGGTCTGTGAACAGATTCAGCAAGGCAAGGCAGATATGGGCATTCTGCTTTGCGGTACAGGCATCGGAATGTCCATGACCGCAAACAAATGCAAGGGCATCCGCGCAGCAGTCTGTTCGGATGAATACTGCGCAAAGTTTACCCGTCTGCACAATGATGCCAATGTCCTGTGCATGGGTGAGCGCGTTGTCGGCGCAGGTCTTGCAGAAACCATTCTGAATGCATTTTTGCATACGGAATTTGAAGGCGGCAGACACCAGCGCAGAGTTGACATGATGATGGCACTCGAAAAATAAGCACCTGTCCCCCGCCATCGGTTAGAGAGAAAGAGGTTACCAGAAATATGAAAAAGAGAAAAACATTTGCCGCAATGACGGCATTTTTGACGGCGCTGACGTGCATTCCATGTCAGTTTGCCGCCGTACCCACCACCGCCGCGACCTCTCTGAAATATGAATTTGAGGACGGCGAATTCTTCGACTGCGAAAACAATCAGGGCATTGCATGGGAACAAATTGACGAAGCCGCAGACGGCAAACCCTGCGACATGACAGGCTGGTCGGGTGACGGCTATGCCTACATCGACGACAAGGATTCCGCCATCACCCTGACGGTTGACGTTCCCGCAGACGGCTTCTATACCCTGAAAATCAACTACCTCCAATGCCTCGGCATTCCCCACAAGATTCAATACCTCTACATCAACGGCGAAAGTCAGGGCGAGGTCAATTTCCCGTTCAACGGCAGAGATGGCTGGACATTGATGGAGGCAGGCTATGCCCATCTCAACAAGGGCAAAAATGAAATCAAAATCGTCAGCTATTGGGGCTACACCTTCCTTGACTACCTTTTAATTGAAGATGCCCCCGCATACATCTCCAAGCTGAATCCGACTTCGTCGCTTTGCAATCCGAATGCATCACAGGCGGCGAAAAATGTCTACGACTACCTGTGCAGTGTCTACGGCGAACACATTCTTGCAGGACAGCAGGAATACTGCGGTTCGCACTGCTACAACAAAAACGCCTACGAAACCACAGGTCAGCCCATCAACTACTTTGAGAGCAATGAGGAGGAATTCGAGTATCTCCTCAAAAATACAGGCAAAGAACCTGCCGTCCGCGGCATCGACTTCCTGTTCTATAACAACACCGAACCATACTTTGATGATGCCCCCGAACGTGCCATTGCATGGTACAAAGAAAAAGGCGGCATCCCGACAGTCACCTTCCACTGGAATGTTCCGCTCGAAGAAGGCAGTACGCACGGCGCATTCTATGTGGAATCCACAGGCAATACGCCATTCACCACATTCAGCATCACCAACGCGCTGAAAGAAGATACATGGGAACATGAGATTCTCATGAAAGACCTCGATTTGCTCGCACAGCAATTCAAAAAGCTTGCTGATGCGGATGTTCCCGTCATTTTCCGCCCACTGCATGAAGCCGAAGGCGGTTGGTTCTGGTGGGGCGCAGAGGGCGCAGAACCCTGCAAGGAACTCTATCACCTCATGTGGAATCTGTTCACCAAAGAATATGGTCTGAACAACATCATCTGGGAATGGACTTCCAGTTCCTACATCACAGGCGCGGAATGGTATCCGGGCGATGAATACGTTGACCTCATCGGCTGTGATAAGTACAACGCTGTCAACTATCAGCCAAACGAAAGTGCCAATGCCGCAACCTTCTATACGCTTGTCGCATCGACCAACGGACAGAAAATGGCAGCGCTTTCCGAATGCGACACCGTGCCTTCCCTGAAAAATTTGCAGGAAGCCGCCGCTGGCTGGCTGTACTTCTGCCCGTGGTATAAAAATTACCTGACCGACCTCAATGACAAGGAAACACTGAAAGAACTCTACACCAGCGACTACTGCATCACGCTGGACGAACTCCCCGACTGGGATAACTACAAGGCCGGCAGCACTCCCGCATCCACGACCGCCGCAAAAACCACAACAACCTCTTCCGCCACCACCGCGAAAAAAACAAGCGGTGTTTCCCTGCTGGGCGATGTCGATGAAAACGGCGAAGTCAATGTCAACGATGTCATTCTCCTCAGCCGCTATGTCGCAGAGGACAAAGTGACCGTCACCGAAACAGGCATTGCCAATGCAGACTGCACCTTTGACGAGAAAGTTGCGGCTGATGATATCGTGCGTATCATCGAATATGTCGCAATGCTGCTGACCAAAGAACAGTTCGAAAGCGGCAAATAACCCGCTGCTTCCCCATGATTTCGGGAAAATCACCAAAAATAAAATCGAAATCCGCCGAAAAAACAGCATCGGCGGATTTCGCATTCTCTTGACAAATCACGGAAATTCAGGTATAATAATAAAGCCGCTTGTGTATGGTCTAAGTCGAAGTGTGTCATCATGGCAGCGCTCCGCACCATCCGCAGCGAGTTTTTATGAAAAGGCAGGTGCATATTCATGTACGCAGTCATTCTTACTGGCGGCAAGCAGGTTCGTGTCGAGGAGGGCAATGTTCTCCGCATCGAAAAGCTGGATGTCGCAGCAGGCGAAACCGTTACTTTTGACCAGATCGCTGCTGTCGGCGACGAGAGCGGTCTGACCATCGGTACTCCGATCGTCAAGGGCGCAACCGTAACCGCAAAGGTTCTGGGCAACGGCAAGGGCAAGAAAATCCACATTCTGACCTACAAGCCGAAGTGCGGACAGAAGAAGGCGCAGGGTCACAGACAGCCCTACACCCAGATTCAGATTGAATCCATCAGCAAATAATTTTACCCATGATTCGAGCGCATTTTGAAACAGTCGGAGAATTCTTCACGGCGTGTACCGTCAGCGGACACGGCGGCGAAACCAGCAGAAGTCTAAAGGGAAAGATCCTCTGTGCGGCAGTTTCCTCTGCCATGCAGCTCACCTGCAATACTCTGACAGAGTGCTTTCTCGCGGAGGTTGACATCGTCAATACAC